>DATFHH010000106.1:0-51215 GCA_035248565.1 Pyrinomonadaceae bacterium
AGCGGGAGGAGTTCGCACGTCGCTACAGTGACGAGAGATATCGCGTCGTTGTCGAAACTGCCAGTGACGCTATTATCAGCATGGACGACAACGGCACGATTCAATTTACCAACCCCGCTACAGAGCGCATCTTTGGTCATAGGTCGCAGGATTTAATTGGGAAACCGTTAACGATACTAATGCCGGAATCTTTGCGCGAAGCGCAGGAGAACGGATTCAAACGCTATTTGACGACCGGCGAGAGGCACATGAATTGGCAAGGAACGGAGTTAACCGGTGTACGCAAGAACGGTCAGAAATTTCCAGTGGAAGTCTCTTTCGGAGAATTGACCAAAGACGGCCGTCGCATATTCACTGGTTTGGTGCGTGATATTAGTGAAAGGAAGCGTGCTGAAGAGGCTCAACAAGCTTTACAGATGACGCAGATAGAACTTGAGCGCGTCTGCAGACTGACGACGATGGGTGAACTTGCGGCATCCATAGCTCATGAAGTTAATCAGCCCTTGGCGGCCATAGCGAATAATGGCAACGCGTGCCTCCGACTGTTAGCTAACAATAATTTACAACCCGAGATTCTGCGTCGGGCTCTGGAGGAAATCGTCGCAGACACGACACGCGCCAGTGCAGTCATCGCTCGCATACGCGCACTTATAAAGAAGACGCCCTCTGAAAAAACCAAAGTCAATATTAACGAAATCATTCACGACGTGATGACATTAACTGGTCACCAGCTTCAGCAGAATCGAGTGTCGCTCGAATACAAACTGATGACCGACCTACCGCTCGTGATGGCTGACCGCGTTCAGTTGCAGCAGGTGTTACTGAACCTGGTTATGAACGGCATTGAAGCCATGACTGGAGCGGAACATAATCGGCGACTACTGCGCATCGAATCCCGCTTGGACAAGCGTGGCAGTGTAGCCGTCGTAGTCCGCGACTCCGGATCCGGGCTTGGATCTAAAGCGGATCAACTGTTCACTCCCTTCTTTACGACCAAAGCAAATGGGATGGGAATGGGTCTGTCCATCAGCCGCTCGATCATTGAAGCTCACGGTGGACGCCTTTGGGCCGAACCTAATCTTCCTTCCGGCGCTGTATTCTCGTTCACACTGCCGCCAGTTGACGGAAGTTCGTCATGAGTAAGAGATCTAAAGCCTACACCTAAAGCGTAAACGAAAGCCTTATCTACACTCTCCTTTCTATTACCATAATTCCACCAAGGCCCAATAGATTTCTTCTCCGCCAGGTAATACATTGAATCCCATTAGAGGATTCAAAGTGAACAGCAATCTGATCGCGGTAGTTGACGATGATGAGTGCATTTGCAGGACTACGAAACTGCTCATGGCGAGCAGTTGCTTTTCGGATCTGGCGAATTTCATAACCGCTTACGGGAACAAAGACACTCGTCGCCGGGCAATGCAAGCTGGTGCGGTGGCGTTCCTGGACAAGCCATTTAGTAATGCCCAGTTGCTCGAAACTATTCGTCCAGCCCTGCAGCTGGACACGGAGACAAGGCAAACGAGTGACTCTTCAGTTTAGATCCCCCGGGAGGCAAACCATGGAATATCTAAACCTAGTCGCGCCGAGTAAACCGGTCTCGGATAACGGTAGATTTCAAGAGATCATCGGCAGCAGCCCTGCTCTCAAACTTGCTCTGGCGGAAGTAGAACGTGTCGCGCCGACAGATTCCACTGTGCTGATTCTGGGAGAAACAGGTACGGGCAAGGAGCTGATCGCGCAAGCCGTCCATGACCTTAGCGCCCGTCGCGAACGTCCATTTCTAAAACTAAATTGTGCCGCCATTCCCTTCGACTTGTTGGAGAGCGAATTGTTCGGGCACGAGAGGGGCGCTTTCACCGGCGCAGTCGGGCAGAAAATTGGCCGGTTCGAAATGGCCGATACGGGCACTCTGTTTCTGGACGAGATTGGGGATCTGCCACTTGCTTTGCAGCCGAAGTTGTTGCGCGTATTACAGGAGCAGGAGTTCGAGCGTCTGGGCAGCGGTCGGACCCATCACATCAATGTCCGTTTAGTCGCGGCAACCCACCGCAACCCAGTGGAGATGGTAGAGCGAAGAGAATTCCGCAGTGATCTCTATTACAGGCTCAACGTCTTTCCCATCGTACTGCCACCACTGCGAGAGCGCAGGCAGGACATTCCGTTATTGGTGTCTCATTTTGTGCAAATGTTTTCCCGGCGAATGGGTAAGCAGATCCATTCCATACCGGACGAAACGCTCGCTGCCCTCCAAGCCTACTCTTGGCCAGGGAACGTGCGCGAGCTTCAGAACCTGATCGAGCGAGCCGTGATTCGCGCCGACAATGGAGTGCTCCCGAATCCGTTGCCCAAATTGGAGAACAAACCTTTTCCACTGTCGCAAACTGGAAGCTCGTTCGATGATTCACAGCGAGAGGTAATCCTGACGGCACTGCACAAGACCCGTTGGGTGATCGGGGGACCGCGGGGAGCGGCAATGCGATTGGGATTGAAACGCACTACTCTGATCACGAAAATGAAGAAGCTCGGAATCTTCCGACCTATGCCGGAAGATGATGAGGAAGAATTCCTCGAGAAGCTGGAGAACGAGCGCTTGTGGCAAGCGACGGGGTGAAAGCTCATTCTAACGCGTGATAGGCATTAGCCCTAAGATTGGATTCCTTAGCGTATCCTGCCCGTCCCATATTCAATAAACTCCTTCTCGGTTTCTGTTACGCCAGCTAATCGCGAGACGTGGGCCAATACAAAACGTATTTGCACTCCAGAATCGCCAACGAATATCGCCAGCGGCCGCTTTACACCTACTCGTCAGGTTTCAAAAGGAAGCCCTTTGTGTCGTTATGAGGTCAGTGGCGTTGTCATATCGCCTGGCGAACTGACGAGATTAGCGAGTGAGTTGTTCTTTACCCCGCAAATCAATGTATCCCGCTTGTTCATAGCGTTACGTTTTGTCGGTACAAGCATTGCCTACGAACTTGAGCAGACATTTTTCAAAGTGAGCACGCTGTTGCTGGATGGTTGTGCTCGAAGTGGGGGCCTCTTCAGCGGGCGAGAAGGGGTCCACCCGCTTCAAACGTCCGGTGTTGTTATGAAAACTCCCGTCAAAATAATCAAGCGAGAGGATCGGAAGGTTACACACGACGTTGCGATTTCTTCGTCGAGAATAAAGCGTCAACGCACGACTGAGGTGATCGTTAAGAACTGGATCATAGAGTCCCGTGAACGTCGTCGTGCCGATCTGAATCATCTTTCGGGCCAAAGAGATTTGAAAGGAGGCACGCGTGCTTAGAAAACTTGAAAGCCCTGGAGCGAGGGCTAGAGAGGAAACTAAAGCTGCTCTCATTGATGCCAACGACGTCGCTCGAACGCAATTCATAAGATTCAGGCGACGACTAGGCAGTTTGACACATGAACAAGAACGACAAATCGAAAACTTGCTGATTTCAACGGTCTCGAAGATCTCTTTAGTGACGGCAGGGGTAATGGAAGCGATGACCAAAAATCCTCTAACGAAATTGGAGTGGCTGGAAACGAGGCAATACAAGCAAGAGCCGGATGATTCATAAATCAGTCCACGTTCGCTATGAGGCGCGAGAGAGGACAAACCTGGGATTACAGGCGACGAAGTTCATTGTTGCCACCCACCGCCCAAAGCTTTGTACAGCTGCACCAGCGATAATAGTTCGTTACGTTTAGTCTGAGTTAGGTTCAGCTCTGCATCGAATAACTCACGATCGGAATCGAGGGCATTCAAAAGGGTGTCAACACCACCTTCATATCTGAGATGTGCCAGTTTTGATCTGTCTCGTAGTGTTGCAACCAGCAGCACTTGTTGAGCTCGTATCTCTCGAACCTTCTGGTATTGAACGAGAGCATCCGATACTTCTTTAAAAGCATTTTGAATCGTCTGTTGATACTGAACTAGTGCGAACTCCTGTTGCGCTCTTGCAAATTTCACATCTGACTTGAGTCGGCCTCCAGTAAAGATTGGCTGAGTTATTTGTGGCACGAACGACCAGGACTTGCTCGGCCCAGTAAACAGATTCGATAGTTGATTACTTTCAAAACCAAATAGTCCCGTCAAGCTGATGGTTGGGAAGAAAGCCCTCTTCGCGGCGGAGACTAGCGCGCGTTGAGCAACAAGATTCTCCTCGGCGGCGCGAATGTCAGGCCTCCGTTCAAGCAAAGATGACGGAAGACCAGCAGGAACGGTTGGCAGCATCTGTTGCTGATCCAGTGGCCGACCTCGTGTGATTGAACCAGGGTTGTTACCAAGGATGAAACTAAGTTGATTTTCTGTTTGCGCAATCTGTCGTTCGGTGTCAGGAATTGTCTGCGATGCCTGGTAGACCAATTCTTCAGCCTGGCGAACGTCCAATGCAGTTGCCAATCCACCTTGCTGACGTAACGTGATAAGTCGCAACGACTCTTGTCGTGTTGCTAACGTTTGCCTGGCTATATCCAATTCACTATCAAGCTCGAGCAAACTGAAGTACCCGGCTGCAACATCTCCAACGACGACTGTCTGAACCGCCTTACGATCTTCCTCTGAAGCACGAAGCTCAGCACGCGCGGCTTTAGTCTGTTGACGCAACCTTCCAAAGACATCCAACTCAAATGTGAGCAAACTCAAAAAGACGCTGCCAAAGCTGCGACTCCGTCCGCCTTGTCCAAATGCACCTGAGGGCCCATTCGATGATACGCGGCTGGTCGTGAGATCCGCGCCGGCGGCAAACTGAGGCAACTGATTGGATCGGGCCAATCCCAGATTAGCGCGCGCAGCATTGATTCGGGCGACAGCCAGACGCAGATCATAGTTTTGCACCAACGCAGTGCGCACTATCTTCTGCAGTTCGTCGTCTTTGAAAATTTCAAACCATTTCAAATCGCCAATCGACGTTTGATCAGCCGGCGCTGTAGTTTCAGCACCACGAAACTCATTCGGTATCGGCGGACGCTCATTCTTCTGGCCAGCTACACTCACGCCTAAAAAGCTACTAACAACGATGACAGCCGACAATTTTTTAGCTACCCCGATCAATGTTTAGTCTCCCGTCGCCGGCCGTGGCTCGTGTGTTGCGAGATTGGCTGCGTCCTTTTTGCTGAACCTCATCGTGACTTTTTCAACAAGATAGAACGTCACAGGAATTATGAATATCGCGATCAACGTAGCCGACAACATTCCGACGATTACCACTGTGCCGAGAATGCGGCGAGCTGAAGCACCTGCCCCCGAAGCAATCCACAACGGCGCTGAGCCGCAAATGAATGCAAACGAAGTCATCAGAATTGGACGCAAGCGCAACCGTGCGCCTTCCAACGAGGCATCGATCAGATCGCGCCCCTTTTCCAATTCAGCCTTTGCGAACTCGACAATTAGAATCGCATTCTTCGCCGCTAAGCCAATGAGTACGATCAACCCGATTCGAGCGTAGACATCCAAGTCGTAGCTGCGCAGCCAAAGACCGAGGAAAGCTCCAAAAATCGCAATCGGTACAGTGAGCAAAACCGAAAATGGAAGTGACCAACTCTCGTACAGCGCAGCGAGAATGAGAAACACAAACACAAGCGACAGCCCGAACACAGTCGTAGTACTTCCTGAAGCTTTTCGCTCTTGATAAGAAAGGTCAGACCAGTCATAGCCGATCTCCGGAGGAAGAGTCTGTTTTGCGACCTCCTCAAGAGCAGCGATCGCTTGTCCTGAGCTGTAACCCGGAGCCGTTGTTCCGATGATCTGTGCGGCGCGATAAAGGTTGAACCGGTTCGTGTATTCGGGTCCCAAAATCTTTCGCGTAGTCAGTAAGGATGAAAGTGGCACCATGTTGCCGTCGTTATTACGAACGTAGTATTGAGAGATGTCGTGATCACTGAGCCGCTCATCTCCTTCCGCTTGAAGAAAGACTCGCCATTGTCTTCCGAATCGATTGAACTGATTTAAGTACAGACCACCTAAATAGGCTTGCATCGTCTGATATACGTCTCTGACATCAACTCCCTGTTTAAGCACCTTGTCACGGTCCACGTCAGCGAAGATCTGCGGCGCAGTTGCCGAGAACTGTGAAGCAACACTAGCGAGCTCCGGGCGTTGCCGAGCGGCAGCGAGAAATTTTTGCACGTTCTGATCAAGAAATTCGACAGATCCACCGCTTCGATCCTGCAACCAAAACGAGAGCCCGCCCGAATTCCCGAGACCCGGAATTGCCGGCGGACTGAACAGAAACGCAATTGCCTCCGGTACTTCGTTGGCAAGTCTCACATTTACACTCTTCACGATCTCCGCGGCAGTGTGTTTTCGTTCACTCCATGGCGCCAAAGAAACAAAGAAGAATCCGTAGTAACTTGCCGATACTCGATTTAACAGACTAAAGCCGTTGATGGTCGTCGTGTACTGGACTCCCTCTGTTTGCTTGAGAATGGCTTCAACGTTCCGCGAAACCTCATCGGTTCGTTCAAGTGAGGCGGAAGGGGGGAGTTGAATATTTAAGAACAGGAACCCATAGTCCTCTTCGGGCAGAAAGCTCGTCGGCAAGCGTCTGCCAAAAATGCCATCGACTAAAGCAAAGCCTGCAAGAATCAACATTCCGACTACGGCTTTGCGAATTAGGCCACGGCTCAGAGTGACATAGCCATTTGTCGCTTTGGCGAACCAACGATTAAACGCACCGAAAAATTTGGCGAGCGGTCCGCGCGCTTCCTTGCGCGGACGCAGCATTAACGCCGCGAGAGCAGGTGATAGTGTCAGCGCATTGAATGCTGAAATGACGACGGACACCGCAATCGTCACTGCAAACTGTTTGTTCAAACGGCCCTGAATGCCGCTGACCAATGCAACTGGTATGAATACGGACGCGAGAATCAGCGCGATGCTAATCACCGGTCCGGCAACTTCTTCCATTGCCTTGAGTGTGGCTTCACGCGGACTCATGCCTTCTTCGATGTGACGCTCGACTGCTTCGACCACAACGATTGCATCATCGACTACCAGGCCGATCGCGAGAACCAGCGCGAACAAGGAAAGCGTGTTGATTGAAAATCCAAGAAATGGAAAGACTGCAAATGTACCAATCAGTGAAACGGGCACGGCGATCATTGGAATTAGAGTGGCACGCCAGTTCTGAAGGAATATGAAGACGACTAAGAGCACGAGAATGATTGCTATTACGAGTGTCTCAACGATGTCACGTATGCCTTCAGTAACTGATCGAGTCGTATCAAGCCCAACTGCGCAATCGAGGTCAGAGGGAAATCGCTGCTTGAGTTCTGCCATTGTCTTTTTGACGCCATCTGCCACTGCGAGCGCATTCGACCCAGGAGTCTGGTATACGGCGACAATCGCAGCAGGTTTTCCGCCGAAGCGCGCGAGCTGTTGATAGTTCTGCGCACCAAGTTCAATGCGCGCCACATCACTTAGCCTGACAACAGACCCATCAGGATTCGAACGCACAACGACCTGGCCAAACTCCTCAGGCGTTTGCAGTCGACCCTGGGCGCGCACCGTGTAAGTTGTCTCTTTTCCCTTGGGTGCGGGCTCAGCACCAACTTGGCCTGCCGGGTTAACTGTGTTCTGTTGCTGAACAGCACGCACGAGATCGGGAATTGTCAAGCCAAGCTTCGCGAGCAAATCCGGCTTCACCCAGATACGCATTGCGTAGTCGCTTACGCCGAACAGGCGCACTTCACCCACACCCGGAACGCGATACAGAGCATCGTTGATATTGATGTTTGCGTAGTTTGCCAGGAAGAGTGAGTCGTGTGTCTGCTGTGGCGAATAGAGCGCAAACAGTAACGTCGGTATACCTGTTGACTTGCGCATGCTCAATCCAAACTGATTGACATCAGCCGGTAGGTTCGGTTGGGCCTGGGCTACACGATTCTGAACATTGACCTGATCGAGGTTTGGATTCGTGTCGACGTCGAAAGTAACCGTCAACGTCATCGTGCCGTCGTTAGCATTCGTCGATTGCATGTAGAGCAGGTCGTCCACACCGCTCATCTGTTGCTCCAGTGGCGTGGCGACTGATTGCTCGATTGTTTGCGCATCGGCGCCCGTGTACGTCGTGTTGACGATAATTTGCGGCGGCACGATGTCGGGAAACTGGGCCACAGGCAATCCGGCCATCGCAACCAACCCAATGATCACCGTCACGATGGCGATGACCATTGCGACAACTGGCCTGTTAATGAAGAGTTTGGAGATCATAGTTTCGGTTCAGTCTTTCTTGGTGTAAGGCCTCGGATTGACAAGCACGCCAGGCCTCACTCGTTGAATCCCCTCAACAACGACAGTCTCACCGGACTTCAGCCCGTCTTCTACAATCCACATTGGTCCACTGTGCTCGCCCAATTTGATCATGCGAATTTCAGTTTTGTTATCGTTGCCAACTACGGCGACCTGATATCCACCCTGCAACTGAGTGACTGCGCGTTGTGGAACCAGCAGGGCGCTGTTCTTTGTTGCCGTGACAGCGCGCACGCGACCGTATTGTCCGGGACGTAAAATGTTTCCTGGGTTCGGAAACAGTCCGGCAATCCGAATCGCGCCAGTCTTTTGATCAACCTGACGGTCAGCGTAGTAGAAACTACCTTTATGGGGATAAGTCGTGCCGTCTGCGAGTATCAACTCCAATTCGATCTGAGCGACACTTGCTCCTTGTCTTGCTTGAATAAGGTTCTCTCTCGTAAACGCCAGATACTGCTGTTCACTAATCGTGAAATAAACTTTGATTGGATCGACAGTTGAGACAGTTGTGAGCAGCGGGCTGTTCGGGTTGTTAGGTTGTACCAGATCTCCTACCTGTGTTTGTGCCAGCCCTGCGATTCCATCAATCGGCGAGACGATGCGAGTGAAGCCCAAATTGAGTTGGGCGGTTTTGACCGCTGCCTGGGCGTTTTCGACTTGGCCGTTGGCTGTCTTGGTTGCGGCTTTTGCGCTCCCGATTTGTGCGTTCGCGTAACGAAGTTGAGCGCGCGCCGTTTCTACGCCGGCTTTAGATGCTTCGACTTGTGCCTTGGCAACAACGTTTGCTTGAACAGCGTTATCGAGATCCTGCTGTGTTACCGCTTTCTGTTCTGCCAGCGGCGCATACTTATTAACGTCAAGTTGCGTTTTCACCTGGTTAGCCTCAGCCTGTGCCAGCTGCGCTTGTGACTGCAGCAGTTGACTATTCGCCTGAGCGACTTGAGCTTCCGCCTGGACCACTTGAGAATTGGCTTGCTCGAGTTGGCCTTTAAACTGCGCGAGCTGACCGTTCGCCTGATCTAACACGGCTTGAAAAGGGCGAGGATCAATCTCAAACAAAAGCTCGCCCTTCTTTACGAAGGATCCTTCTTTGTAGTCCTGCCACAGCAGATAGCCCGTTACCTGACCTTTAATATCAGCGTTAACGATTCCTTCAGTGGTTCCGATCCACTCACTATAAAGAGGCACGTCATCCTGTTTGACTTGCACTACTTCAACATCAACTGGTCGTGGAGCTGCCTTAACGCTGTCGTTTGACTTACTGGTGATAGTTATAAGGGCAACAATGGCTAGTACTGCGACGACTGCAATCGGGATTACCACCGTCGGTTTGCATAGCAATTGTTTTAGTGTCGTTGACATTTCACCCTTGAATAGTCGTTCGCGCCTTTAAGCTGTATTCGGCAGCAGCTCTGTCGCTCGCGGATTCGTAACAACCATTAGCAAGAAGGCTGCCACATCCAGTGACAGAATCGCCTTGTAAAAGTTGCGATGGCTCCTGGAAACTGATGGGATTGCCGGTTACGGTTAGTCGAAACGCCCGAAATTGCGGGAATCTCAGCGGGCCGGATGAAGATAAGTATGATCGTGGAAAGAAGTGTCGTCATAACGTCTCACCGTCACTATTTCCCCACTCCAATCGACATCTGAGAGAGATTGTTTTCCCGTAGACACGAAAGTAATTGTTCTGTTGTCAGTTAGGTACACGCATTGCTGGCGAAGCAGGTAGATATTTTCAAGTAGCACCACTACGGTAGCGGGTTGTGCTTGAAGCGGGTGGACCTCTTCAGGGGCGAAAGAGGTCCACTTGCTTGAAGGCATTGAGTATCCGAAGTGCAATTCCGATCAAGCGATCAACCGAGGGAATACTATGGATAAGCAGAAACTCGAATACTTTCGTAACCTCCTTCTCGAACAGCGGCGTCGGGCTACTGAAGACCTGCGGGCCGACCAGTCGACTGCGCTTGAAGGTGACGACGGAGTCGAAGATTCAGGCGAAATGTCAGAATTAGATCTAAATCGATCGACAGCTCTTGATCTTGCGGACCGTCAAACACACTTGATTGAGGAGGTCGACGCGGCATTGCAGCGAATTGAAGATGGGACTTATGGCCTGTGCGCCCGTTGCGGCAAGCCTCTTGATGAAGAGCGCCTCAAAGCGATGCCCACAGCCAAATATGATGCGGCGTGTCAGGCAGCGATTGATGAGGCTCGAGGGTTGAAGAAAGCGGCCACGCTCTAGAGTTAGCATCGACTGTAATTTTCCCATCGTCTGGCTTCTTATTTGATTGGAGTCTTCAGAACATGACCGGAGGTTTCGAGCAGATGGATGGTCTTCTCGCGCCCGAAAGGGATCGACCCACTTAGAGCACCACCATCCAACATAGTGTGCTCACTTGAAATGCCGCTTCAGGCTCTCGCAAAGTTGTAGCGGAAAAAAAACAAAGCCGTGGCCGAGCTAGGGACGTAAGTCTGCACTTGACACTTGACACGAGAGCCTATCCAGTCCGTTCAACGCAGCCGTTCACGCCGGCAGCTACGCCTTCCGAGCCAAGGATGGTGGCCGAGTTTGATCGCGGAATTCCACTTTGCGAGACGGTGAACCGGACTGAGGTTGTGACACAAGCATCGGCAGCAGGGCTGAAATCGCCATGAGTACGGCGATTATATGCAGCGCGCCATGATAAGAGCCGGTCATCTGTCGCATGTACGCTATTAGTAGCGGACCGATCAGGCTGGCACAGCCCCAAGCCGTTAGCATCAGACCGTAGATTGGTCCAACATTCTTCGAGCCAAAGTAGTCAGCGGCAAACGCCGGCATCGTGCCGAAACCGCCTCCGTAACACATCAGCACAATGAAGGTAAGAATCGTCATCAAAGTGACGATTGCGACGTTCGGAAGAAACCAGAAGAGCAGAACTTGCAGAAAGAAGATCACGAGAAAAGTTGCTCGTCTTGTTATTAAGTCGGAGACCCAAGCCCAAAACACTCGCCCGACGGCGTTACCGATGCTGGCGATACCCACCATGCTGGCCGCCACCACTGCGCTCACCCCGACCAGTTCCTCAAAGATTGGTGCTTCCTGCGAGATGATTGAGATGCCGGCAATTGTATTAAGAAAGAGAAGCAACCAGAGCGCATACCATTGCCAAGTCCTGAGCGCTTCAGCGAGTGTGTAATCGCGCACGGAACCTCGTGTGGTCCGGAAACGTGTTGGTGTCCAACCCTCCGGCTTCCAACCGTCCGGTGGATTCTGCATAAACAGGGCAGCCAATACCGTCACGATCAGATATGCAATTCCCAAGTATGCAAATGTACTCAGTACACCAATCGTTCGAATCAGTTCGGTAGCTACCGGCGCCGTGATGAGAGCCCCGGCACCGAAGCCGCCAACTGCGATTCCCGTGATGAGTCCTCGACGATCAGGAAACCATTTCACGAGAACAGCCACCGGAACAATGTAACAAAAACCAAGACCTAATCCGCCAATCAATCCGTAACTAAGGTATAGCCACCACAGTTTATGAGCAGAGAAGCTTGCAAGAAATACACCTAGTCCATAGAGCACGCCTCCGGTTAACGCAACCACGCGCGGTCCCTTGCGATTTAGCCAGAGTCCGCCAAAGAACGCAGCAATACCCAGTACGAAGATGCTGATCGTAAACGTTAAGGTCACTTCCGAAATGCTCCAGCCGAACTGTTTCGCGAGCGGGATGCGGAATACACTCCAGGCGTACACAGCGCCCAACGCAACCTGCATGAATACTCCGGCGATAGCGATGGTCCATCGATTATGAGCGCGCATTATTTCCACCTTGATAATTACCATCTTTGTTGTCAGGAGCCTTGCCCGTCAGGCTTCTTCCAAAGATTTCGAGCAAATCGTTGACAGCCGCCAGCCCGCGACGAAAATCTTTATTTCTCCAGAAGGTACTGAATAGTTTGATGAGTCCCGGCGGCTTCTTTTCTTCCGCGTTCGTTTGGACCAAAGCTTTTGGAACTGCGCGCGTCAGATCGCTTAGCAGCGCTGGGTCGATCTCCCCGAAGGCCTTGACTAGCAGCAGAAGGTTGCGCGACCCGCGGATGGCTTCTGGTCCACTTGCTACTGCCACGGCCTGTTCGAGAATCTTTTCGCCTCCACCTAATACTCCACGCATCACGTCCAGCACGCCCTGATCCTGCAGAGCCTGTAAAACTTCGTAGCCAGCCAGAATCGCCTGGGCGTGTTTCATTGGAGCTTCCTGAAGTTGCACATTGAGCTCGCGCTGTTGGTCGCGCGGCGCCAATGCTAAAGGAATTGGTCGAGCCATCTTTTCTACTCCTCAACTTGAAATCTCAAATTTCAGATCCTGAAGTCTTTGAATTCGAATTCCCATTCCCATTCTGCCTGGGCTGGATCTGGAAGAGCTTAGGTCCGGGAAAGCGATAGTCAGAACGCTGCCATTTGCGCTCGACTTCCACTCCGCGTTGTGGCGTCGGGTGCCCCCAACGGGAGTTGGTCCGGGGCAACGGGCTGACACCGGTCTCCGGCAACACGGTCAGGTGCACCGAGACTTCCTTGAAAGCCGGTGTGTGGGTAACGGGGTCGGTGTGACTGCTGGTCAAACGATTGATTGGACTCTCAACAGAGTTCATCGGCATGTAGAGTTGGTTTCCATGAACGCGGTCGGTCACCACTGCGCGGACGCGAACCCGGCCGTAACGCGAAGTAAGATTCACCCAAGTGCCCGTTTGAATCTGACGCTCCTGAGCTAATTCTGGTGAGACTTCGACAAATGTGTCGGGCGTTTTGTCGCGAATGCCGCTGGTGCGATAAGTCAGATTGCCTTCATGAAAATGCTCGAGCAGCCGTCCGTTGTTCAGATGCAGGTCATACTCAGCATCGGGTTGCTCTGGCGCTTCGTGCCAACTCAAAGGAAAGAGTCTGGCCTTGCCATCCGGGAAGAAAAACTCCTTGGTGTAGTGCAAAGGTTGATCGCTGCCATCTGCGGCAACGGGCCATTGTAGTGACTTGTATCCTTCGAGACGTTCGTAGGTTACTCCGGCGAACATAGGAGTCAGCAACGCGATTTCCGCCATGATTTCCGAAGGGTGCTGGTAGTTCCAAGTCGCGCCAAGATGATTGGCAACGTCCTGGATTATCCGCCAATCAGGCCGGCATCCTTCCAACGGCTCGAATACTTGATAGAGCCTCTGGATTCGGCGTTCGGTGCTGGTGAATGTGCCTTCCTTTTCCAGACTGGGCGCCGCCGGCAAAACCACGTCGGCATACTGACAAGTAACGCCAAAAAAGATGTCCTGCACTACGAAGAACTCGAGCTTGGAAAATGCATCGCCAACATAGTTCGCGTTCGAATCGACGATGCTCATCTCCTCGCCGATCAGATACATCGCCTTAATCTTGCCTTGCTCGATGGCATCTACCATCTCGTGATTGTCGAGTCCTTTGGTCGAGGGCAGCGTGACCTTCCATTGAGCCTCGAATCGCGCACGGATTTCCGGATCATCAACCGGCTGGTAACCCGGAAGATTGTTTGGCATCGACCCGTTGTCGCTTGCACCCTGCACATTGTTGTGACCACGCAACGGATATGCGCCGGTTCCAGGGCGCATGTAGTTACCCGTGATGAGCAGCAGGTTCGAGATCGCCGTTGACGTATCGGAGCCCTGACTGTGTTGCGTAACTCCCATAGCCCAGAGAATGCAAACGCGCTGTGATTCGGCGATCGTGTGAGCCACTCTCTTCAGAGTATTAACCGGTAGCCCGCAGCGCTTTGACGCAAACTCCAACGTGAACGGCTCAAGGCTCTTGCGATACTCGTTGAATCCATTCACCCACCGATTGATGAAGTCAATCTTCACCAAGCCCTCGTCTATTAAGTAACGACTAACTGCCGAGAGCCAGACGAGATCGGTGCCTGGTTGGGTGTGCAGAAAGACGTCGGCCCGGCGCGCCATCTCATGTTCGCGTAAATCGGCGACGATTAGCTTTTGACCGCGAAGTTTGTGGGCCCGCTTTACGCGCGTTGCGAGCACGGGGTGACTCTCCGCCGTATTGCTGCCGATGATGACTACCAGATCGGCCTGCGCAATATCGCTGATTGAACCTGAGTCTCCGCCGTAGCCAACTGTGCGAAACAAGCCCGCGGTTGCCGGTGACTGGCAGTAGCGCGAACAGTTGTCGATGTTGTTTGTAGCAACTACTGCCCGGGCCAGCTTCTGCATGAGGTAGCTTTCTTCGTTGGTACATTTCGAGGAAGAAATTAACCCAACAGAATCTGGCCCGTTCTTCGCCTTTATCTCCGTTAAGCGTCGAGCTACAAGGCTCAGGGCTTCTTCCCAAGTGGCTTCGCGAAAGATCTCTCCCTGTCGGATAAGCGGCTTCGTCAATCGATCAGCGCTGTTGATGTGGTCCCAGGCAAACTTTCCTTTGATGCAGGTGGAAACGCCGTTTGCCGGACCTTCCAGTGAGTCGACCTTAAGAATGTGCCGATCCTTCGTCCACATGTCGAAGCTGCAACCAACTCCACAGTAAGTGCACACTGTCTTGGTGCGGCGAATGCGCGACTCGCGCATTGCCTCCTCGGCTTCCGACACCCGGAGAATGGTCCCATAACCGGTTTCCGGCTCAATTCCTTTGATTGTGTCGATCATGCCGGCCAGGGCGGATTTTGGGAGTGCCGTGAAAAAACCGGCATGACCCAGCATTGACGTTTCCATTAGCGCATTGCATGGACAGACTGTTATGCAGTGCCCACACGAAACGCAGCTCGATTCGCCAATCGTAGATCCGCCGTCCCACAATACTCGTGGGTGCGGGTCTTCCCAGTTAATCGAAAGCGTTTCATTTACCTCGAGGTTCTGGCATGCTTCGACACAGCGGCCACAGAGAATGCACTGATCCGGATCGTAACGATAGAAAGGGTTAGTATTGTCGACTTCGTACGGCTTGGTTCGAAACGGAATGGTCTGATGTTCAACTCCTGAGAGTTTCAGGGTGTTGTTGACCGTGCAATCACCGTTATTGTTATCACAGACAGTGCAGTAGAGAAGATGATTACCAAGAATTCGGTCAAATGCTTCTCGTTGCGCATCACTGGCCGCAGCAGAATTCGTCCTGACTCTCATTCCGGCTGAAACGCTGATAGCACATGCCCGGACAAGTCCGCCGTCAACTTCGACCAAACACGTATCGCAGGTCTGGATTGGACCAAGCTGCGGGTGATAGCACACTTGTGGGATCTTGCTCGCACTGCGGTTGATGACATCGATGAGGCGTTCACCAGCCTGTGCCTCCTGGACCAAACCATCAACGGTGATACTGAGCATCCAAGATTCCCCCTTCACTATGTGTCCACACTGCGGCTCGAATCTTTAGTTGCTCAAGGATATAGCAAGTGCCTTGCCACACTCACACAACTTATTACAATGCTTCCCTTATCTGGTTCCGATCCATAAGGTGTTTGCACTGACTTCGTGTGCGAACGCATTAAATCGAAGTGGTGTCAACCAGACGTCGCCGCGTCGCTATATCGACTGAGACAAACCGAGGTCGCGGAAGAGTAACGCTGCGAACGCGATCGAATCCGCTATTACAGTGTCATTTAAACCGCTGGCATGAGTTAGAGGCTGGGCGTTTCTATTCGTTGAGCGGCCTCGATGGCTGCCTGACATTCCGCATCGTACTTAGCAGTTGGCATTTGCCTTGAGTCGTTCCTCATCGACCGGCTTGCCACATCGGGAGCACTGGCCATAAGTCCGTCTTCCATTGGCCCGACGCTTTGTCACCTTCTTCGCTGAGCTGTGACTCACGACTGCGAGTTTGCGTAAGAATCGGGCCAATGCCTAATAACCCGAATTTGCGGGTGTCTAAAGCGAGTCTGTCGTTTCGTTTTGTCGTTATAGCGACACGCGGGACGTTGCTTCGACACTTTCATTACCAGGATTCGACATCACTGCCTGACAAACCAGTTTCCTGCCACATAAAACGGCGCGTTCACTATGGCCCATTGCTTGCACTGGACCGCACCGGAATAAAAACGAACAAAATGTCGTCAAGAGTCACAGAAGAACCCTCGGCCACGCAGCAACCGGACTGGTTCAGAAACCAAGGAGACATTACCCTTTGACAA
Source organism: Pyrinomonadaceae bacterium (assembly GCA_035248565.1). Classification (GTDB taxonomy): domain Bacteria; phylum Acidobacteriota; class Blastocatellia; order Pyrinomonadales; family Pyrinomonadaceae; genus PSRF01. The sequence continues at coordinate 16,372 of DATFHH010000106.1, forward strand.
CGCCCACGTTTTCAACGTGATCACGGCCGGTGAGCGATGTCGAAGGGGCGCTGCGATTCTATGTCAATCAGGTCGGCGATCCCGGTGATCGGTTAACAGCAGTGGAAAGTGCTCCATGGAAACCGAGTCTGTTCTTAACGTTCTCAGGTTGATCTTTTCCGGGTTGCTAATTTTGCTTTCCGCCGTTGTTTCAACGTCAGCTCAAGTAGACACTGTATCACTCACAGGACTAATAAAGGATACAAACGGGGGCATAGCGGGCGCTCGTGTATCAGCAGTGAATCGCGCAACCACTCGTTGCAAGAGATATCGATTCTTCTCTAGATAGGGCTTCTTGATTCTATGATGGAAACACTACTTCAGACAGACACAAATTATGTCTGGACATTTGTGAGGATCATCGCCGGAATAATTATTTTTCCCTATGGAATGCAAAAACTATTTGGTTGGTTTGACGGTGTGGGAATTAAGGGAACAGTTGACCAAATGGCAGCCAGGAGAGTCCCCCAATTTATTGCTTGGATGATCATAATCGGACAATCCTTTGGAAGCATGGCTCTAATACTCGGCTTCCTGGGAAGAATCGCGGCTGGCGGTCTGTTCATCATATTCGCTGGAGCCCTGATAGTGCACTTGCCTGATGGGTGGTCAATGAATTGGTTTGGTAAAAAGAGTGGAGAAGGAATTGAGTATCACATAATGCTCCTCGCGCTGCTCTTGATAGTTATCGTTAAGGGAAGTGGTGCGATGTCGATTGATCTCTGGTTGATACATGCGATCGGTAACGGTCGCCGTTCTTCGTTTGTGGCAGGATTGTGGCAGAGCTTTGGTCTTATTGCTTCGACCGCCGCCCCGTTTCGCTCGATCCGTCGCGTGAGTGTAGCGACGCGTAGTTTGCGGATCAGAATGTCCCATCAGATCGGCAATCGTCGCTTCACTGCAACCCGCTTCCGCAAGTCTGGTCCCGAACGTGTGACGCAAGTCGTGCCAATGGAGATTCCGAATTCCGGCTAATCGCCAGGCGGTCGAAAACGCCTTCTTTATGTCGGTGTAGCTACAATTCTACGCGCTCATGAGATCGAGCTGGTATCTTCCTTTGGAGATTTTTTTCAAGATCATTAGACCGTAGGGAATTTTTCGGGTAGCGATAAGAATCGCCCGGATTCAGGGGAGGTTTACATGTGGATTTGTCTATTTGGAAGATTTCGCCAATCGGCTCGTTCAACGGTCTTCTTCCAATCCAAAGTTCGGCCAGTTTCTTCCATGGTGCAACAATAATGAATGATCGCCGAACCTCGGCCTCTACTGGAACTTCGACAGCGAAGCCCTACTCATTCGAGTCGCCCTACTGAGTTCTTACCAACGACCATTTCCAGCGCCGTACTCTCTACTAGTTTCACTAGTGCCGGGATTTCACTCGCCGCAGCGGCGGCGGTTGCGTCTCTCAGGTAGTTGTCTCCCCCCAGCGTATCACCACGCGCGTGGGCTACCTGGGCAAGCCGTGCATACGTCTTTGCGAGCCCTCTTGGGGTACCTACCGTTGCGTAACGATCTCTAGCCACCAAATAATGTTTATCTGCCGTAGCCCAGTCCTGCTGATCAAAGTAGAGCTCGCCCAAACTGTAATGGGTGTTTGCAAAGCCGAGATTGTCACCCTCTCCGAGGAATAGGTCTAAAGCCTGCTCGTACATTGATCGTGCGTCCTCCATCAAATGTTGACAACGCACTTCATCACCCTGACTCCGCTCGATCAGTGCCTTATACCTTACTGCATCAGCTTGGCTTCGGAGAGCGTTCGCAGCGAGGAGCTTGGACTCAATGCTTTGGGATATGGTAAGAGTTCGTATAAACAGCAATTGCGCTTCGTCGTATGCCTTGACGAGCAAGTGCAAATCGCCTAGTCGTTGGAGGATGTTAGCGAGTCCAGTATGGTCGTTGGCCTTCTCGTAGATGGTGCGCGCTTCCTCATAGAAAGAGTGTGCGTTGTTGAGGTTGTCGAAATCCTTTTCTAAATCTCCCAAACCCTGAAGCGCCGTGGCGACCCCCACATCGAGACCGATTGCCCGATACTTGTCACGGGAGCGTTCGTACAGCTTCCTGGCTTCGTTCCGTCGCCCCAAGAGTTCCTTTATATTGCCTAAGAGATAGCTGGTAAAGGCCTCAGCCTCCGAAAGACCGGCACGTTGTTGCTGCTGAAGCAGTCCTTCAAGCATTTCGTTACTTAGTACCGCTCGAAACTGGTAGTAGTTGGCAAGACCTGCACTCAATTCCGAAAGGAACTCTGGCCACTCCTCCTCGAATGTTGTTGTAATCGAAAGGAAATGGTGCAGGTTCGGAAACTCTGCGAGCAAACCCGTAACTGCCGAGGTACGGTCGGCATAGTGCTCGTGCTCCCGCTCTCGTGCTTCAAACACCAAGTGATTGAAATAGTTAAAGGCACGGCGAGCCACTTCTTTGACGAAGGCACTCTTCGCTCCACCCGCGCTTGAAAGAATGAATTGACGGATCGGAGCAAGCATGCTGAGCGTTCCTTCTTGATCGACTTCGATGAGCCGGAACAACAAAAGCCCCTCCCGCGACTCTTCCCAGGCCGGATCCTCTACCAAGATGAACCGCCACGCTGAGCGGGACAAACCTGCGGGGAAGAAGACCATCAGCCCCCAAAGACCAATTGTTATTGGTTTCAATGCTTGTACCGCTGCCAACGATAGTTTGAGCGACGTGTTGAGGCTAGTAAGCCGATGGGAAGCCTTGGAACCCTCGTCCGCCTGTTGCGCAAGTCCAAGTGATTGTTCTTGCCACGCTTCTCGCAACAAGTTGAAAGACCCGACACGCCAACCCTGTGCGGCAACCAGGACGATCGACAACGCGTGACAGCTCAGCTCTTCCGTAACGAAGGCTCGAACCAGTTCATTTGATTCTTGAACTGAGTCCTTATTGCCACTTCTCTTCCATTGTTCGACGAAAAGTCGGACGGCGTCCGCGTCGCCGAGCTTGCTGATCGGAATGTGGCGTACGTGAAGTTCGCCGTCGGGAACGCGTCTTCGCGATGATACAAGAACCTTCATTTGCGGGATGGCGGCAAGAAGTTTAAGGCTGTGGATTGCCCCTTGGTCTTCAAGTACATCTTCGAGATTGTCAAGATAGACGATGCCGGGAGTCGCGGCGATGGCTCTGATTATCTGTTCACGGCTCTCGGTTTTTGAGAGGCCGAAAGAAGTGGCGAGACGATCAAGCAACTCCGCCCCGCTCCGGGCGCTAGATAGATCAACGTAATAGACTGGTCGAATCGTTTGCGGCTTTAGATAACGCCGAAGTGCTTCTTTGCATAGTTCCGTCTTGCCAATCCCCGGCGCGCCCTCAACGCTGCTGATCTCCTGAACGGCGCTCTTTCGATCTTGGAGGAAGGCGAGCAGCGCTTTGACTTCTTGCGTTCGACCGTACCAACCACTCCGGTGGTTTAATCGCGAATCGTGCATACCACTCAGCCGCGCCGGCGCAGCGCTTGCCAGTGGTCGCGGCCGGCGTTCAAGCGGAATGCTTTCGAGCAGGGTTAAAAGAAATGGTTCGATCAGCTCATGTTCGCCATTGGGATACCAGATTGGAAGGATGCCTCGGTCGCCCAAATATTTATGCCGCGTCAAGCGGGTCGACTCGTTGCCGGGAGCTTCGACGAGAGCGAAGTGCAGCACCCCGATGCCGGCTTGATGCGCGGTATCGAGAATCCCCAGCGTCCTGTCCGGACCAAGGCTACAGCCCAGGAATAACAATCTGTGCGCGGTGAACATGAAGTAAAGCAAGGCAGGCAATGAGCCCTGTAGGTTGGTCTCATAGTGCTTCGTGTATTCAGCCTTTGTGAAGACGCGGCCGGAAGTCTCCTGGACATCACCATGTATTTTCAGAAGCAGATGGCGGCCTTCTCGGAATGCCTTATCGGTCTGAGTGACGTTTGCTCCCCAAGCCTCTCTCTCGAAGGGGTGGCCCGCTGCTGCGAAGACCGTTTCTAATACGCGATCGAAGTTAGAGGTCACCACCGGACCATCGAACATCAGAGGAAGCCTCGCCGCCGCTCCCTTGTCCAGCACCTTCCCGTTGAGCTTGCTAACTGAGTATTCGGCTTCCAACGCGGTCTCGAAGGTTACAGCACCGCGCCCTTGCCTCACCCTCTCACCCGCCTCTTCATACTCACCCTTGTCGATGAGCGCCTTGATCGTTTCCGTTAAACCCGCCAAAGCGGCCTGTTCAAATAGGAACGCTGTCCAGCCTTTATAACCGAACGGAACGGATAGCCCCGCACCAACGAATGGGATTACGCCAGGTCTAGAAGCGACCTGCTCGCGCAGCAAACGCAAGTGCCCAGCATTGTCAGGAGCGAACTCTATGATCTTATGGAGAGCTTCGTCTTGCACCGACATCACCGGAATGCCTCGGAAGAGCCCAGCTTGGTGGCGGCCGGGTCGTTAGAATTAAAGATCTTGTTATCAACGACGGTCTCAGACTACGCTCAGCATCGTTGGAAGACAAGAGACGTTGGTATTGTCAGGTTAACAAGAGCTTGGTTCGTTCATCAATCGACCAATTCTCTTCCTTAGACAGAAATTTGAGCCGCCTGTCACGGGTGGAACGTGAGGGCGATCGCCAATGTATTCGAGCGTTCTTCGCGGATTGAAGGCTCGTGTGACCAATTTGTGGATAAAAATTTTTGATTTACGGAATTAATCGCTACTAGCTCCGTCACCCTCTGCAAAAAACCGCCTGAAAACACTGCTCGGAACCGTGCGCTCGGTCAAGGTCGGCGCGACTAGATTACAAGTTGCCATCATCAGCCTGCATGATTCATTGATTTTTAAAGACAACAATCATTGACGCGGCCGATCTCAATCCATAGAATTTGGGCTAATTCGAAAAGACAATTTACCGCCAAGCGCACAAGGCCAGAATCACACGCTACGTGGAAACTGGCCGCAAGCATATTGGGTGGGCGGCCGTTCAATTGCCCAGCCAGCATAAGAGCAGGGCTGAGATTCCACTGGAAATCTCATTTGCAGAATTCACCAATAATGGACAGCGCTTCTTCACGGGAATCGCACGCGACATCAGTGAAGCGCGGATCCCATGCACCGGCATAATGCGCAGGCGTTCGTGTATGTTATGGAGGGCTCAATAGTGATGCAGGTGAAAGGTGAAAGGAAGTGACGCTGACACCTGGGCAAACGTTTTATGAGGGCCCTGACGATGTTCATCTCATGGGCCGGAACGCAAGCAGTACCCAGCCTGCAAAGTTCCTGGTGCTGCTGGTCAAGGACAAGGGCGCTCCGGCGTTAGTGCCAGTGCCGAAATGAATCAGACGACAAACGAAGGTTCACACATGAGGAGGTTAGCTATGACTGAGGAAAAATCAAACATGAAGATCGTGGTCATTGGTGGCACTGGGCTCATCGGGTCCAAGGTCGTAACGAAGCTGAGTGAGCGCGGCTATGACGTTGTAGCTGCCTCACCAAACACGGGGGTCAACACGTTGACCGGCGAAGGACTCGCCGAAGTTCTTGAGGGCGCGTCGGTAGTCGTCGATGTGTCGAATTCGCCGTCGTTCGAGGATGCAGCGGTTATGGAATTTTTCAAGACTTCGACTGGCAACTTGCTCCGCTATGAAACGACCGCAGGTATAGGCCATCACGTGGCATTGTCCGTCGTGGGCTCTGAGCGTCTGCCTGACAGCGGCTACCTGCGTGCGAAGGTCGCACAGGAGAAATTGATCAAGGAATCCTCGATTCCTTATTCGATCGTGCGGGCGACGCAATTCTTCGAGTTCCTGCAGCGCATCGCCGACGAAGCAACCGATGGCAACACAGTTCACTTGCCACCTGTCCGTTTTCAGCCTATGGCAGCTGAGGACGTCGCCAGTGCGGTGGCGAAAGTCGCCATCGGATCGCCGTTGAATGGAACTGTTGAGCTTGGAGGACCTGAGCAATTGCCTTTCGACGAATTCATTCGCCGGAGTCTCCGTGCCCGCAAGGATCCGCGCGAGGTAATCGCGGACGCGCATGCGCGTTACTTCGGAACTGAGTTGAGCGAGTACTCGCTCGTACCGGGCAATGATGCGCTACTTGGCGAGATCCGTTTCGAAGACTGGCTTAGTCAGTCTGTGAATCAGACACCGTCAACAAGCTCGCAGCCTACAACTGTTGCAGATGCTTCGAAAGGCGCCACCGGCACTCAACGATAACGAATCTCGCATCAGCGATTGTAACGAAACGTCCTACTTCTCTCGTATGTCAAAGTTGATCTACATCACCAATACGTCGCTCGATGGTTACGTGGAGGACGAAACGGGTGCTTTCGATTGGGTCATTTCCGATCAAGTTCACGAGTTCATCACTGAGTTGTTGCGGCCGATCAGAACCCATCTCTATGGGCGGCGACTTTATGAGACGATGGTCTACTGGGATGCGCCGGTGGAGGAATATCCACCTGAACACCGCGACTTCGCATCGGTCTGGCAGAAGGCCGAGAAGATCGTCTTTTCACGAACGCTGACAGGCGCTACGACACACAACACGCGTGTCGAGCGAGACTTCGATCCCGAGGCTATTCGGAAGCTCAAGCGGGAATCCGAGCACGACATCATCATTGGCGGCGCCGAGCTTGCGGGGCTTGCCCTCGAAGCCGATCTCGTCGACGAATGTCAGCTGTTTCTCAATCCGGTGATCGTCGGCGGCGGAAAGCCGGCATTCCGAGCCGCCTTACGACGGAATCTCGGACTCCTTGAGACGCGCTGTTTCAGCACAGGAGTAATCCACTTGCGCTATCGCATACGAGGCGGTACTCCTTAAAGAACCAGACGACATCCCTTCTCTGCTTTCCAGTTCCGGCTTTCGCCGTTCCTTCTTATACTTCTCGTTCGCGGAGAGATCAGATCAAGGAGAGTGACCTATGCGGAAAATCATCGTCGGCGCCTTCGTTTCCATCGACGGCGTCATGCAGGCGCCCGGAGGGCCGACCGAGGACCCGACCAACGGCTTCAAATTCGGCGGCTGGGAGATGTCCTTCTTCGATCAAGAGTCCCGCGAAGAGCTCGACCGCCTCTTCAACGAAAAGTTCGATCTCCTGCTCGGCCGCAAAACCTACGAGATCTTCGCCGCGTACTGGCCCTATTACGACGAAACTCCCCATGCCGGCATCGCCAAACTGTTCAAGGACATTAAGAAGTATGCCGTCTCGCGCTCGGGTGACGTCGATACGAGCTGGCAGGGCTCAGTGCTCCTGCACGACATCGCCGACGTAAAGCGCTTGAAGCAGGAAGACGGCCCCAACCTCGTCACTCAAGGCAGCACCGAACTCGTCCACGCGCTGCTGGCCAACGACCTCGTCGACGCAATGTCCATCTTCACGGTTCCAGTCGTGCTAGGCAGCGGCAAGAAGCTATTCGCGGACGGCTCGGCGCCGCACAGCTACAAGCTGACCCGCTCACGCGTCTCGAGCACGGGCGTCATGATCGCGCACTATCAGCGCGGCGGAGAGATCAAGATCGTCGACGCCGCATTGGCTGAACCCAGCAAGGCCGAAGCGGCGCGCCAGGAGCGCATGAAGCGTGAAGGCTAACCGCGGTCAAGAGTACTTGCTCAACTTACCGCGAATGTGGCGACGGATTTTCCTTCTGCTTCTATTGGCGCTGTTTTCCATCCCACTCGTTACGCACATCTACCTGGGTTCGTGCAGTCGATTGGTGGCAGATGACTTCTGCTCCGCGGCAATTGCGCATTCGCAGGGGATTATTCGGGGAGCTCTCTACTGGTACATGAATTGGACCGGTCGTTATGCTGCAAATCTTCTCGATACGTTGCTCGCATCTATCGGACCCGGCGCTAATCCTTACGAGACCGGTCTGATAGTAATCATCTGGTTTGTGACGCTGGCATTCGCGGTCTACCAGCTTATCCGAGACGATGAACGGGACATGCGAGCTCTTCTCAGTTGTATTACGGCGGCGATGGTCCTGTTCAGCACGTTAGAGGTGATTCCTTCTATTGGGCAATCGCTCTATTGGGCACAGGCGAGGTCGGGTGTACCATCACTCATTTTGGGAACGGCTTACGTTGCATTGATCGCGCGTCGAATTAACGCATCGATGCACAACAAACGTTGGCTCTTGGTTTCAGCCCTCCTCACATTCATTGCTGCTGGATTTGCGGAAACGTACTCCGTGGTTCAAACAACCGCGCTTGTATTTGCTCTCGTGGTCGGGTGGATTTCTAACCACTACGCTGCTCCTAATAAGAGAAGCTATCTGCTTCTGTTGATTGCGGGGCTCGCCGGATCGCTCGGGGGCGGATTACTCATGGTCCTTGCACCAGGCAATAAGTTTCGACGGACTCCCTTTCCTCCACCACCTGGTGTTCCGGACTTATTACACATTTCGATGCGTGGCTTACGCGAGTTCTTTTACGTGGTTGTTCTCTCACCGACGCGAGCGCCTGTTTGGGTTGGCCTAATCCTGTGCGGGTTCGTCTTTGGTCAAGGGATATTTCAACGACACGAAAGTACTGTTCGAGAAAGGCGGCACCTCGTCTCGGCTTTAGTTTGGCTGCCTGCAGTAACTTTCGTTTTACTCGTCGCTTGTTGGGTACCGATGGCTTGGGGCACTTCGCTTACGTTGGCAAACCGCACATTCATCATTCCCGCTTACGTCCTGGTCTGTCTTGTCATATGTTGGGCTTACTTTGCAGGACAACTATGCCGTCGCTCTTATCACTTATTCCCGCCACATCTACGCGCATTAGCAACTGTCTTACCGATCTTAACCCTCGTCGTATTCGGATTGTTTGCTGTCAACAGGAGTTGGCAGATGTTGCAGCTTCGCCCGACCCTTGAGGCTTATGCCCTTGCATGGGACAACAGAGAACATTTGATTCAGAGCGCCAAATCACAGGGCCTGAACTACGCCGTCGTGCCGCGCCTACAGCACTGGACTGGGCTGGACGAGATTGAACTCGACCCAAAGATCACCTGGCTTACGAAATGTTTTCAGGATTACTACGGCATCCAAGTCATCCCTGAATTAGGAGACCTGTCGGGCGAACCAAATGGCGAAATCAAACAGGCCGCACTTGAGGATCAGTTTGAAAGCATTCACATCCTGCCCGGCTCAGTATCCACGGAACTTAATCGTATCTACAAAACCACACGAGGAAAGGTCGGGTTTTACAAGATCGACCTGCCACCCGATAAGATTAAGTCGTACTACGAAACAGAACTTGCACGGGTGGGATGGAAATACATAGGCAGTAAAAAAGTGGAAGCCTTCAAAGGTACAGCGGTGGCACACAAAATCTATTCTGCAACGGTGAAACAGCCGCGATCTTATTCATCACCGCCGCGGATGAACAGCGACTTGGCTACACCTATTCCTTAGCTCTGAACTGGGGAATGTCTTCAGGATATGTGTGGGGCGTCGTTGACTGCCCGCAGTAATTGCGTGTAATCAGCGCCGACTGGGTCCATTTCTAGTCAATGGTCTATGAGTCTTACTACTGCTCCGCAAACGCGTGCGAAAGCGACGAATCTTCGCCAGATTTCCGCAATCCTGCATGTGGCACCATTGTCGGCTCCTATTTCGGCTTGTATCTTCAAACAACCAACCGCATTCTTCACCGCCACACTCCCGTAGACGCGACAAGTCTCCTGCACTCAGGAACTCAGCGGCTGATTGCGCGATCGACCAGAGCATCCGATCGAGTGCAGTCTTCCCGCCGATCCACTTCCACCTAAACCCTTCGTCCGTACTAATCAGCCTTTCATTTTTTCGTGCTTTTAGTAATTCATCATTCACTATCTCCAGGTCAATGCTCCGCGGCATGCTTTTCATCATCGTCGCCTTGAAGATGCGGTGGAGTGCTTCCCGCAATGCAATAGCTCGCCGCAACACAGCGTTTGCTGACGACGGTTTTTGCTTGCTTTCCTTAATCGAGCGTGCAGCTTCTGCCGCTGTGACGATGCCCGAGTGCTGGCTCCACGCCACGAGATCTGAATAGTCTTCGAGCTTGTCACCTACTACCAGGCTATTGAGTGGCTGTGATTTCCTTTGCGACGAATTGTTCTTGCGTCCGTCGACAGTGTTGACAAAGTCCAGGCACAATCGACCTCCGATTAACCTCATCTCCGCTGCGGATGACTTCAGTCCTTTCATGATCTCAGCCCGTTGACAGGTTCTGGTATCTTCCTTACGATGTAACTCCCATTCATGATAATAGCCGGTTACGACATGATCTTCAATTCGTGATCTATGTGAGGCGCAAATGCTTTCGAAGCAAGAGACAAATCCCCGTTACACGAGGCGCGAGAACCAGCTTCTGATCATTGTTGCCTTCTCGTGCATTTACATCATTTGGGGATCGACTTATTTGGCAATTCGCTATGCCGTGGAAACTATTCCGCCGCTCTTTGTTGCCAGCTTCCGGCATCTGATTGCCGGTGCCTTGCTGTTTGGATGGTGTTGGCGTCGCGGACTTCGTCCGGTGAGACAGCAATGGTTGGCGAGCATTGTGCTCGCGGTATTATTTTTCCTGATCGGCCATGGCACGCTACATTGGGCCCAACAAACTCTTCCTTCAGGCATGGCTGCAATCTTAGTGGCAACCGAACCAATCTTTGTCGCAATCATCGTTATGGTCACTGGACGCACCCGGATCACTCTATCGCTGTTACTGGGTGTGTTGCTGGGATTAGCCGGCGTGGCTCTAATCTTTGGCGCCGAGGTTCGAACCGGCCGCGCCGAGATGTTGAATTCACTCGTAGTTCTGATCGGCGCAGCGTCCTGGTCCATTGGTATGGTTTATTCCCGCAGCGCCGCGCTACATCCTGACAGCCGGATGGCGGCTGGGATGTCATTGCTCGCTGGCGCAGTGTTGCTATTTCTTGGCGGCACTATAACAGGAGAGATAGCGAGACTTCACTTCACTGCTATTTCGATGAAGTCTCTCCTGGCACTTCTATATCTGGCAATAGCAGGGTCGCTGGTTGCTTACTCGGCATATTTCTGGTTGTTGAATCGGTTTTCACCGACGCTTATCTCAACTCATACTTACGTTAATCCACTTGTCGCGTTGGCTCTGGGCTGGGTTGTCGCCGGAGAGGTCCTGGCGCCTCGAGTTGTATTTGGAGGCTTGGTCATAATTGCGGCGATTGCGTGGATGAGCCGAGTGACGTCTGGAGAGACCCAGGCGGCGAAAATCCACGAGCAGCGCCACGATTCCACTGCGAAAAGGAGAGTCGCTTGAAACAGCTTCGCTGAGGCACTGTAGGTCGGCGAAGATGAACGAGGGCGCCAAGCGATTCGTGCATTAGAGCCAATGACTGAGTTTCAGTGAAATAGGGTAATTTGATAACCAGTACTACTACACCGGCAATTACCACCAATCCAATCACAATGTGTATGTTGCAGTCGATTCAATGCTCCGCAGCCAGCAGTTTTTTCTGTCGAATTGACACTCTGGATCTGAATTACTAGAATGCGAGCCTCTTCCCAATTTCCCCCTCATCATCAATTCGGGCTTTCCCATTTCCCAGAAGTCTGTGCGACGAGGAGAGAAGTATGTCAGAGATGAGATCTGTTTCGGGAATTCTCGAAGTCATCAAGAGCATTACTTCCAATCATGAAAGCGGACGGCTGGAGATCGTTTCCTCCAGCACGCGCGGGACGCTTCTCTTCAATGAAGGCAAACTCGTTGATGCGAGGCTCGGGTCTCTCAGTGGGTTTCAGGCGGTCAACACGGCAGTTGCGCTGCGGGATGTGCAGGTCAGTTTTGATCACGTAACCCCGGCGTCGCATTTGAGTAGCATCACGCAGAGCGAACGTGTTGTCTTGAAGCGCTTCTTTGGGATCGACGCTGCTGAGATGGACGAACCTGCAGGTATGGCTGAGCCTGAGATCGACTGGAACCCGGCACCTGAGCCGGTAGTTCCACTTAATGAAGCGGCGACGATACCGCTCGCATTCTTTTCGGTGCCGCGCCTCGCTGCTTGCCTGGTGTTATTAATCGGATTAGCAGTCGGAGCGATTGCTTTGCGCTCGAGGTTCAGGGCGCCTCAACCATCAGCACCGGTGGCAACAGTCGTCGAGTCGCAACCGAGCCCCGTTACTGAACCGCAACTCGAAGTGAAGCAAGTTGCTGCCGAACCCGAGAAGCGCGCCGCGAAGGTGCAAGACATTACGGGTGAATGGCACATCATCAACACTGTACAGAAGACGGCTTACAAGTCTTTCGACAACATGAAGGTCGGCTTCCGCTTGAAGATCAACCAGCAAGGAAAAGAGTTCACTGGAAAAGGTGAAAAGTTTTCTGAGAATGGACAAACGCTGCCCGCCGCCAATAGAACGCCGATCCACGTGACAGGTTCGATTGATGGTGACAAAGTCGTAGCAACCTTCGTTGAGGATGGAAGGATGCGAAAGACTAATGGGCGTTTTGTCTGGAAACTTCAGAATGATGGTGACCAACTTGCGGGCACGTTCGTTTCCACGGCTGCAAACAGCAGCGGCAGATCAGCGGTGATCAAACAACAGTAGAAGACTACTTCGAGTGACGGGTAGAGTTTCTTTGCCACAGGATTCACGACCCCCACCTGTACGCCAGAAAATTCAAAGACTCGACTAAAACCTCCCAAACGAAATGCGACGCCGGCAGTAAACTGAAAATTGTGATTGAACTTTGCTGAACGTATGAGTTCCACTGGGCCTGTGATGAAAGTCTGGCCAAATCGCGCGGGATGTCGAATAACTGTATCACCAGCTTCGAATCTCACCACAGCACGTCTTGAGGGATACAATTCCAGGACACCGCCGGTATCGATCGTGAAGAAAGACTCCCGTTCGATCTTGAAATCCACATTGCCGTCCGGCCGCTGAGAACCCGGTATAAAGGAGGCGACTCTTTCCACACTGAGGAAACCTGGACGTACCTTCCCAAACAGCCCGAACTTTTCAAAGCGCTTCCCAAGCTTCACTCCAAATTGAGCCTGGATTGCATTGCCATCGGCTGTAAGGATGAATTGTTTCTGAGGAAAGAAGTTAATCTCAGCTTCTGCGGCGATGGACCGATTGAAGTTATAAGTAACCCTGCCCCCTATTCCAGCCTGGGTGTCGTCGAACGAGAAGTCCGGATGAAAAAGCGTCAGCGACGTTGAGTGAACGCCGATTTCGATTCTTTCTTTCGTGCTTTGCGCAACAGCAACAGAAGCAAACGTAATAACGGTGAGCAGTAGGGGGATTAAGGTTCTCATGAGTGTTCCTATTGAAAAGATCGCAGCCGTGGGATTTTAGCGAGCACTGACGCCATATGTCACCCCAACGGCTGAGTCATGTCTCCGACGTTTTACAAGGCTTTCGCAGGCAAAATGTAATATTCAGATTCACTTCAACACTTTCTCACGTGGTAATCTGTGGCCCTCCTGTTCCATCGTGACTTTCTGGCCCGAACAGCCCCCCGACACTGTCTCAGACGCGGATCTGTAAACTAATAGACCGCAGCCAAGGGAGCTCCTCAATGAAATCCACCAGATCTTTTCAGAAATCACGCCTGTTTCTGTTCACGTTGTTGTTCATCGCACTACTAGGTGCGCTCGTTGTCGGAACCGACGTATCAAATTTCATTGGCAGATCCGTCTTGGCTGCGTCGCCGACAGGCGGCACAGTCTCGCCCGGCAGTCCTGTTGTCACTTACACGGGCGGACCGTTCGCCGGTATTAATCAGACCAACCAAGCCGATAGCGCGACGATTACTTGTACGCCGGTCACGCCGTGTGACGATTTCGCACTCGCGATTTCGCTGCCTACTGGCGACCCAAACAGCTACACGTTCAACGTCACTGTCTCATGGACTGACAGACCAACGCTTACAGGTGCACATAACGACTTTGACGTCTATGTTTATGACGCGAGTGGCAATGTAGTTTCCGGTAACTCAGGAGCTAGTTCGGCAAATCCGGAAAGGGTCAGCATTACCGTTACTGGTGGCAGTTACAAGATCCGCGTGCTGCCATTTGATGTGAACACCGGCGCAGGTGGTGACACCTACAACGCGACGGTGACCTTATCTACCGTAACTGGAGCGCCACCTTTTCCCACTCCGCCTCCTCCGTCTCCGGGCGTGCCGCGTTACCAAAATTATCCTGCGCCAAATGGATTGGGTACGAACGCCGGCGAACCGTCGATCGGTGTTGATTGGCCCACCGACAAGACCTTCATTAGTTCAAACACGCAAACGTTGCGCGTGACTTTTGACGATTCCTGTTCTTCGTCGGCGAAGACAACGTGGGACGATGTGAGCGCGCCTAATGCCCTCACGAGCCTGGATCCGATCCTGGTCACGGACCACAACGGACTGGCAAAAGACAGAACTTTCACCTCCCAGTTGACTGGCCAGGACAGCCTCTCCGCATATACAGACGATGACGGTGATTCGTGGACACCCAGCCAGGGTGGCGGCATTCCTTCAGGTGTGGACCATCAAACACTCGGTGGCGGACCGTACCGCACTGACATGGCTGCGCTCCCGCCAGTTATTGCACCGCCACATCCGCTCTATCCAAACGCGATCTACTACTGCTCTCAGGATTCAGTTGTGTCTTTCTGTGCACGCAGTGACGACGGCGGGTTGACCTTCGGGCCTGGTGTGCCAATCTTCAACGCAACGCAGTGCGGCGCTATTCACGGTCACGTAAAAGTAGCGTCGGACGGTACGGCTTATGTTCCTGACAAGAGTTGCGGAGGACAACAGGGATTCACAGTCTCGAAGGACAACGGTCTGACGTGGACCGTGGTCACGGATCCATCCAGTATAAACACATCGAAGCTGGTCGATCCCTCGATCGGAATTGGAAAGAATGGAACTGTCTACTTCGCCTATGAAAGCGGTGCTGATGCGAGTGGTAGCTTCCCAGCGAAGGTTGCCGTTGCGCGTCGCAATGCTAACGGCACGTACACGTGGTCCAATGACCAGGTACTCGGCGCCGATTTAGGAATTAAGAACGCAGTCTTCCCGACCGCCGTCTCCAGCGCTTTGAATCCGTCGGCTGTTGACGCGGACGACAATCGAGCGGCCGTGGCTTTCCTCGGTTCAACCGCTCCCGGCGATTACACAAACACATCATTTCCCGGCTCGTGGCATCTCTTCATCTCTACGACTTTCGACGGCGGTGTCACGTGGAAGACTGTCGATGCGACACCAACTGATCCTGTCCAGCGCGGTTCGATCTGCACGTTGGGTACGGTCGACTGCGATCACGTTCCGGATGATCGAAACCTGCTTGACTTTATGGATGTGACCATCGACCGTCAGGGACGTGTGCTCGTGGGTTATGCCGACGGTTGTATCGGCGGTTGCGTCAATGGAACTGAAAACTCATACACCGCGTTAGCAACAATCGCGCGACAATCCGGTGGAAAGCGACTCATCTCAGCATTCGATCCAGTTGAACCGGCTTTAGCCGGCTCACCGATCGTCACCGCAGTATCTGATCCTTCGGGTATTCATCTATCTTGGCAAGCACCTGACAACGGTGGTTCAGCCATCACGGGCTACAAGGTTTACCGACGGCCTGAGACAAGCACACAAAGTACTCTGATCGCGAATCTCGGCGTGCAGACAACATTCGACGACTTCACAGCAGCGCCGGGCGTCAAGTATTTCTACAGCGTCTCTGTCGTTAATGCAGCCGGAGAAGGTCCGATATGCGAAGAAGTTACTCCAGTGCCTGTGCCGACTGTTACATCATGCACCCTGCCGGGAGCGAGTCTGGTCCAAGATCCGTCTGGTGATGCGACACCGCCAAATCCTGCCCTGGACATTCGTGAGCTCTCGGTAGCAGAACCGTTTGATCCATCTAATCCGAATGGGAGCAGCCTGACCTGGACTTTCAAGGTCGACAGCTTAGCGATCGTTCCGGCAAATAGTCAGTGGTACATCATTTGGGATTTTGGAAAAGGTCTGAGGAAGTATGTGGCCATGAAGACGGATGCGACGGGCGCACCATCTTATGAATACGGGCATGTTGGTCCACCGCTTTCGCCGACAAGTCCGGATCCCGACGCCAACAAACCTTTTCCTGAAGGCGCGGCCGACTCAGGTTCGATAGCGGCTGACGGCACGATCACGATCACGATTTCCAACAGCAAGATCGCCGATACCACCTTTAAAGGAGCGGGAGCGCCGAAGCGTGGCTCCACTTTGGCGAACATCAGTCCGCGCACGTTCAGCGGTACTGGTAACCTTAACGTAACCGGATCCACGGCCACCGACAGTACCGCCAACACGCCTTCTTACACGCTGGTTGGCAATAACTTCTGCCGTCCACAAACTGCGCCAACTGCTGTGTTAAGTGCAGCACCGCTGTCTGGTTCAGCCCCGCTAACTGTGAACTTCGACGGCTCAGCTTCTTCAGACCCTGACGCCGGAGATGCGATTGCGTCGTACACCTTCGACTTTGGCGATACTAATTTCGTTACGCAAGCAAGCCCAACAATATCTCACGCGTACACAGCCAATGGTGTTTACAGCGCAAAGCTGTATGTCACCGACACGCGCGGGAAAGTTAGTGATTCACCAGCTACCGTAACAATCACCGTTAGCGCGGCACCGACGCCAACGCCTACGCCGACCGTGACGTGTCTTGATGATAACGATTCGCGCATCGCGTACTCGAACGGTTGGCACGCAATTAACGCAGCCAACGCCAGCGGTGGTCATTTCCGCTACCATTCGGGTGCGAGTTCGAATCACTTCGCGCGGCTCGACTTCAACGTGCCCGCCGGTAACACCGGCGCGATTACTTACTCGTTTGCAAAGAGTCCGAAAGGCGGCACGGCCAACGTTTACGTTGATGGTGTATTCAAGCAGACGATTAACTACGCGGGTTCGGTCGGTTCAACGCAAGCACCCGAATTCAAACCGGAGTACAAAGTACTGTTTGGAGGACTTAGTGCCGGCGCTCACAGCCTGGAGATTAGAAACCTGAACGGTGTGGTCTACGTCGACGGGTTCTGCCTGGAGAATTCGAGTTCGAGTGCGCAACCAACCTCCGGACCAGGAAACACGACGAATCAGTCAGGTAACGCTTCAAGCGGTGGGACTGCGAATACGAACTACAATATGCCATCGGGATCCAAGGAGATCTCAGTGGTTGTTGAATCGACGCTGCCCGTGCCGTTCAAATTGCTGATGATTAGTCCTTCGGGATTGACGCTGCAAACTGTCGACGCTTCCAACGGAATCGCCGTCATCGACGCGCCGGTAACGGAAGGTGGCGCTTACGTCATCAAGGTGGTTAACCTAAGCATCGGGCCATTGCAGTTCACAACTACGGCAACGCCTTTGGTGCAGCGTTAGTGTCACGAAAGCTGCGTAATCTGTGGATGAAGATCGTTCTTCTTCTCTCCCTTCTTGTTCTTGCTGGCTGCGGGAGATCTGAGACTAGTCAGAAAGCTCCCGCAGCAAGTCTCGCGACTGCGTCACCTCAGCAGAGCACCACGGCTGCTACTTCGCCTCAGGTGAAGCCGAAGCTGGATGCCTGCGCCATGCTTACTAGCCAGGACATTGAGTCAGTGCAAGGCGAGACGTTAAAAGAGACCAAGCTCAGCGAAAAATCTGCGGATGGACTGAATGTCTCGCAATGTTTTTTCACATTGCCTACCTTTACAAACTCGATCAGCTTATCGGTGACCCAGAAAGCGGATGGACCAGGCGCGCGCGATCCACGCCAGTTCTGGAGAGAAACTTTTCATCGAGAAAAAGATCGAGGAGAAGAGGAAGAGGCGGAGTCGAGGCCTCCACAGAAAATATCCGGCATCGGCGATGAAGCATTTTGGATGACCAGCCCCGCTGCCGGAATTCTCTATGTTCTCAAAGGTTCCAGTTATGTCCGCATAAGCATTGGTGGACGCGGAGACCAGCAAACTAAACTTAGCAAGTCAAAGGCACTTGCCAGAAAAGTGATCGACCGTCTCTAGGTCGACGAGCTTATGGGCGCCTGTAATGCCGGTGACGCCGATTTCGATGTCGTTGAATCAGGTATCCCGTGCCCGCGCCAGCTCCCGCTCCAATCAACGCCCCTTTCTTACCACCAATAACCGCACCGCCAACTGTGCCGACGCCAGCGCCGATAAGTGCTCCTTTAAGTCGACTGTGGTGTGGCCGGTGATAGCGTCTGGAGCGCCTTTGAGCATCAACACCTAAACTTCCGAAAGTGCTGAATAGAAGAACTACGGCAAGAAGCATTACCAGAGTTCGTTTACTTTGAAAAAAACCGATCATTTTTATCCCCCCTTGGGCAATATCTTTACCAGAACTTTTGCGTTTTTTTGTGCCTTTTTTGTGGCCATTGCAGACAGTCTTGACGAGTCGCCTCGCGTTATGGTTCGCTCCGACTGTCAACGACAATGAAATCTTACGAATTCGTCACTATCTGGCGTGTTAAAGCTCCGATTGAAAAGGTCTGGGCCGAGATTTACCATTCGCAGGATTGGCCCACCTGGTGGAAAGGCGTCGAGCGTGTTGTTGAAGTGCGCAAGGGCGATGAAAACGGCGTCGGAAGTATTCATCGCTACACGTGGAAGAGTAAGCTTCCTTACAGACTGAGCTTCGACATGGAAATGATTCGTATCGAGCCGCCGCTGTTGCTCGAGGGGATCGCTAAGGGTGAATTACAAGGCCGGGGATTATGGCAACTATCGACTGACGGCGGCGAAACGATAGTCAGATATGATTGGCGCGTGGAAACGACCAAGCCGTGGATGAATCTTCTGACGCCGATTGCTCGTCCTTTATTTGAGTGGAATCACAACGTAGTAATGAGCTGGGGCGCAAGAGGCCTCGCAAAAAGACTCGGAACAACTGTCGTTGAGCAGAAGAGTTGAACCGCGTCATCTGCGAAATCTGCGGCTTTACTTTCCGACAATCTCAAATTCGCCGTTGAGTCGAATGTCTTCCGACGATGCGCCAACCATCACTCGAAACATGCCGGGTTCGACGACGAATTTCACGTTTCGATCCCACAGGCTTAAGTCGCTAGGCTTCAACGTGAACGTCACCGTCTTTGTCTCACCGGGTTTCAAATTCACTCGAGCGAAGCCGCGTAGGTTCTTCTCATAAGTCGTTACACTGCTCACAAGATCGCGAGTGTACAGCTGAACTATCTCCACGCCTTCACGCGAGCCTGTGTTTTTCACATCGAGTGTCACAGTCACCGAGCCGTTAACATTTTGCTGCGTCGGGTTAATCTTTAAGTTGCTATAAGCGAACTTGGTGTAACTGAGTCCGTGACCGAAGTAATAAAGCGCACCATTGACTCGCGACTTCTCCCCCTCCCATTGCGCATTGGGCTTTGTAGGAAAGTTGAACGGGATCTGGCCCACAGTTTTTGGAAATGTCATCGTTAGTTTGCCGCTTGGGTTGTAGTCGCCGAACAAAACCTCCGCGATGGCGGTTCCACCTTGCGCACCTGGAAACCATGCTTCAATAATTCCGGGAACATATTTGTTCACCCAGTTGATGCTCATTGGCCGTCCGTTCAGTAGTACGACGACTACCGGCTTTCCCGTCGCATAAACGGCTTGGACCAATTCCAACTGCCTGCCGGGAAGATCCAAACTCGTACGACTAGCACTCTCACCAACCGTTTTTCCTGAATCGCCCAAAACAACTACCGCGACTTCGGAATTCTTTGCCGCCTCAACTGCTTCATCAATCTGATGCCGCTCTTGATCCATTAGAGCCTCAGGCAATATTTCGCTTTCCGGCCAATTCGCACTTACTACGTCACAACCCTTCGCGTAATTCACCTTTACGGAATTACCGAGCAGGTTCTGAATGCCTTGTCGCACAGTGATTCCCTGAACAGCCGAAGGACCGTAGCGATATTGATTTAGACTTTGATCGTCAGCGTTTGGACCAATCACCGCCACCGACTTGATCTGCTTGTTCAGAGGCAAGATGTCACGATCGTTTTTCAAAAGCACCAGACTCTCGCGAGCAGCGCGCAAAGCGACTTGTTGATGTTCTGCGGAGTTAACGATCGACTTGGTTCTATTTGCGTCTTCGATATACGGATGATCAAATAGCCCGATCGTAAACTTTACTCGCAACACATCTCTGACGCGGTCGTCCAGAGTTTGCATCGGAACTGTGCCTTCTTTGACAAGCTCGCGTAGCGGCAGAATGAAGTCTTCAGGCTTGGTGAAGTTTGTTTTCACGTTCAATCCAGCCATGATGGATTGCCTCACTGCGTCCTTCATGTCTGCGGCTACCGCGTGCTTGTTGTAGAGATACTCCACCGCACCGCTATCCGACACGACGTAACCTCTGAAGCCGAACTCTTTTCTCAGTCGCTGGGTTAACCAGTAATCGCTACCAGTAATCGGAATACCATCGTAGTCGTTGTAGGAGCTCATTATGCCCAGCAGGCCTGCTTCTTGAATCGCAGCAATAAACGGCGGCAATAGTATGCTTTCAACCTCACGCGGAGAAACTTGCGGATCAGTGCGCGCCTGTCCTTCGCGAGCGCCTTTACTGACACTATAAACAGCGAAGTGTTTGGCTGTGGACGCGACGACGTAATGTTCTTGCAGGCCTTTCACCATCTCAACGCCAAGCCTTGATGCAAGATAAGGATCTTCGCCATACGTATCTTCCACTCTTCCCCAACGTTGATCGCGGGCCACGTCGAGAGTTGGGGCATAAATGTTTGTGTATCCTAACGCTCGCGCTTCTTCGGCAGTGATCCGCCCGACCTCGCGCACGAGTTCTGTGTCCCATGTGTGTGCCAAACCAGACTGCGAGGGAAAGCTCGTTGCCACTGGAGCTGCGACGCCGCGAAGTCCTTCATTCGTGAAGTCAACAGGAATTCCAAGTCGAGTCTCCTCGATGAAAAAGCGTTGCACTTCGTTCATGGCCCAAACGTGTTTCTCGAGATCTGTGGCGTAGACGCTCCTGGAGCCCGCGCCCCAACCGTTCAGGTGCTCGTCGATGTTGGCGATGCCATCTTTCCAGATCTGATTCTTCCAGGCTGGGGTTGGAAGTTCGTCTTTGAGCACGCGGTTATAGCCGTAAAGCGTCGCTGTCTGGCACGTCTTCTCCTCCAGGTTCATCTGCGAAAGCAAATCGGTGATGCGCGCCTCGATGTCGGCCGCCGGGTTCTCATAAACATCCATCTGGCCGTTCTTATTCAGATCGATCCAGCCGGAGTGGTAGATCGCTTTTTTGTTTAATTGAGTTTGGGGAACGAGATTGAAAAGAAGAACAGAAATGATTATGAGCGGGATAGTTTTCATCGACTCAGTTGTTACAGTTTGTATCCACAGATTACGCAGATTGTACAGAACAAATCTGCGTAATCTGTGGATGGCTGTTAGAACATGTCAGGATCGAGGGCGGCCGAAGAATAAAACATATCCGTCCGCATCCTTGAGCTCAAACCCTCGAAGCCCGTCGTGCGTGTCCTTGAGCGGCACTGAGAACTGAACCCCGCGCGACAAGTACTCCGTAG
Organism: Pyrinomonadaceae bacterium; assembly: GCA_035248565.1. Taxonomy (GTDB): domain Bacteria; phylum Acidobacteriota; class Blastocatellia; order Pyrinomonadales; family Pyrinomonadaceae; genus PSRF01. The sequence continues at coordinate 37,906 of DATFHH010000106.1, forward strand.
CAAGTTCATCCGGATCGGGAACGTTCACGTACGCATCCCAGCGCGCAGCTGGATCCCTCGTATAGTTTGGAACCGGCGCCACCCCGACATCCTTCAACATGATCATGGCGCCGTCGCGAGAGACGATGCCAAAGAAGGGATCGTCACTAGGTTCCGCAAAGACGACGTCAAACCCGAGAAGGTCTCGGTAGAAACACAAGGAAGCTGGAACGTCTTTCGCGATGAAGAATGGCGCTATACCGTTGACCGTAGGTCGACTCATAAATGCTCCTCGCGTGATTTCTGAACGCGATAATGCAGTTGGACCAAACCATCCTCGAAGCTTTCAACGCCCTGGAGTTCCAAACGCACGTGCCGGGGACGCCGTGCTATGAGCGGAATGCCATCGCCAATAAACACTGGGACCACGCTGACAACAAACTCGTCGATCGCATCCTCGTCAAGAAACGAGGCGATGAGTTCACCGCCACCCATCAACCAGATATCCTTGCCAGGTTGCTCTCGAAGACGGCTCACGAATGGACCAATTGCATCGTTCACAAACTCTACACCTGGCGGAACATCAGCCGGTGGCGCGTGACGCGAAAAAACAATGTAACGATTCTTCGAGTCGAACTTCGCCCCCATGCTTAGACCAGCCTCGTAGGTTTTGCGGCCAAACACATGCGTATCGATCGTCTTCGTGAAGGCATTAATGCCATAGAACCCTTTAGGAGCCCGGCGCGACGTCAGCCAGTCGAGATCCCCATCAGGCCGCGCGATATAACCATCGGCGCTGGTCGCGATGCGGACGATGATCTTTCGTTGCTTCGTCATGACTATCAATCCCTCACTTCAAAAACCGTCTAAAACACGCTAACGGCTAGTCATCAATTTTCTGCCATTCATCACATTATGACTACCGTGCATACCCAGGCAACGGCCGTCTTCAGAGTGTTCTGATACTTTTGAATAGAAGAATATCCGATTCCTTACTGTAGATGAACCAGGAGAAAGCCATGTTCACTCAACGTCGCAGACTTGCCAACGTTATCTCGTCACTCTTACTTGCAATCGTGGTAGTTGGTTGTTGTAAAGCCATCGCCAGCGCGCAGGTCTCATCCCCGAGTCCCGAAGCAGTCATCCCACTTGAAGGTCTCGATCCGGTGATGCTTTCGCAGGGCAAAGAGGCTCAAGGAGACATGAAGTACAAAGTCACGCGAGGGCGATTCCAGTACATCTTTGCCAGCGCGGAGAACAAGGCAACGTTTGAAAAGGACCCGTCACGATACGAGATCCAGTTGGATGGCAGTTGCGCTCGCATGGGCACCGCCGGGGGAAATCCCGATCTTTATCTGGTCCATAATGGACGCATTTACATTTTCGGATCAGAGGAATGCCAAACGCTTTTCAAAGCTGCGCCCGAGAAGTATCTGGAAGTTCCAGCCGCGCCCAAATCGCCACCTACCGCGGACATGGTCAAACGAGGAAACGAACTTATTGCAAAGGCCGTTGAAGCCACCGGAGGTTCAAAGCTGGATCAACTCGTCAGTTTTCAAAAGAAAGACTCGAGAGGAAACGACGTCAAGAATTCTTTGCTGCTCGGCTTTCCCGATGCGGTGCGGCAGGAAACAGTTAGACCAACCTTTACGCTGGTTTCGGTTGTCTCGCCATCTGAATCGTTCTTCATAGTCAACAACTCCGTCAGGTCGATGGCCGAAGCCAATCGAACGGCAATCTATAAGGAGCTTTACCACGACCCAATAGTTCTGCTTCGGGCCAGGACTCAACCAGATTTCAAGGCGTGGCTCGCCGGCGATGGCACCAAAGAAGAGCCACTGGCATTGGTTGAGGTTGAACTGCAAGGATTCACCACAACGTTAGGGATCGATCCCGGAACAGGCCGCGTGCTTAGTCAGACTTATAAAGGACGTGGGCAGGGCGGTGTGCTGGGTCAGATCGCGATCAACTATTCTGATTTCCGAACGGTTGACGGGTTGTCGTTGCCGTTCAAGGCGACCGCAACCTTTGACGGTCAGCCGTTCCCTGCTCTATCAGCAACAGTCGAGGCGATAACAATCAACAGTCAAATTGATCCGTCCAGCTTTAAGAAACCACAACCCGCCCAGTGATCAATGGTGAGGACGATCGTGCATCATTCGCTAACAGGCAAACTGATCGTGCTGCTTGCATTGTTCTTGTTGACGATTGAATCAGCAGCTCTGGCGCAATCGTCTGATTGGGCACAATGGGGTGGTCCACATCGCAACTTCATAGCGGAGACAAAAGGTCTGGCGACAACCTGGCCTGCTACAGGACCGCCACGGCTGTGGCAAAGAGAGCTCGGCGAAGGATACTCCGGCATTGCCGTGGAAGGCGGAATGCTCTTCACGATGTACCGCAAAGGCGAGAATGAAGTCGCGATTGCTCTCGACGCGGCGACCGGCAAGACGCTCTGGGAATACAGTTATGCCGCGCCTTTTTCGCCGCAGTATGACATGTCAAATGGACCAGGCCCTCACGCCACACCATTAGTTAGCAACGACCTTGTGTTCACTTCCGGCGCTACTGGCAAGTTGCATTGCCTGGACAAGAAGAGCGGAAAAGTTTTGTGGTCACATGACCTACTCACAGAGTTTCACGGCACCTTGCGCGTAAATGGGTATTCCTGTAGTCCGATTGCTTACAAAGACGAGATTGTAATGATGGTCGGCGGACCGGGTAGTTCACTCGTGGCCTTCAATCGCAAAGATGGTTCGGTGGTTTGGAAGAAACACGATTTCAAAAATTCCACCTCTTCTCCGATCGTCATCAACGTCGACGGTCAGGACCAACTCGTTGCCTTCATGTATGGCGAAGTCGTAGGCGTGGATCCAAACAGCGGTGACCTGTTATGGAGCCACCCGCATCCAGTCGAATTCGGCTTGAACACTACCACGCCCGTCTGGGGTGCCGACAATCTGCTTTTCATCTCGAGCGGATATAACGGCGGAAGCCGAGTCCTAAAACTCAGCCGCGCCCGAGACAAGACGAACGTCGAAGAGCTGTGGGCGCATGGCCTCATGCGAGTTCATTTCTCAAACGCGATTCGCGTCGGCGATATCATCTACGGGTCCAGCGGCGATTTTGGGCCGGCGCCCTTCACCGCAATAAACGTTAAAACAGGCAAGGTCTTGTGGCGCAATCGGAGTTTTCCAAGAGCCTCATTTCTATTTGCCGATGGCCATTTCATCATCCTTGACGAAGACGGTGATCTGTTACTTGCGACGCCAGCGCCTGAAGGTTTGACGTTACTGTCGAAAGTGTCGCTGCTCAGCAGTAACTCCTGGACCGTCCCTTCCTTAGCCGGTACTCGGCTTTACCTGCGCGATCGGAAAAACATCATTGCCTTAGACCTTGGGGCGTCCTAATCTGCGTAAATCTGTGAATGGATCTGTGAAATTGTTTACTTCCATCATTATTGAAATTTCGTAAAGTAGTCAGGCGGGGATCATTAATATCGAAGCGCAGTCTAGCGGCGGTTATTTATCAGACTACAGCAATAAACTTTTGGTAGAGGATTGGTTAGCATCTTCTTTATCACAGCATGCCATTACGGTGGCGTGCAATAGTCTAGAGGCTCCGCACATATGGTTTAGTTAGATTGATTACGCCTAAGTCTATTCTCTGAGGCAGTCGTTTCTTGGAGCACATCAATGCAGGCCTCGATAGCTTTAATAATTTGATGGGGGCTTAAACCCAAACGATGATGGTTAGTGGTCCGATTCTCACTAGCGAAAGGCGGTATATGGATAAAGCCACATCTTATATTAAGACCCAAACGCTCGGTCTCATGCCGGGCCAGGTAAAACACGTTATTACAAACGTACGTGCCTGCGTGATTGGAGATTTCAACAGGTAAGCCGAGTGATTGAATTCGAGCACGCATTTTATCCAACGGAAGTGTGGCAAGGTATGCTAATGGCCCGTCCGGCACTATTTGCGTGCCGGCGTATATCGCGCCAGCGTTGTCCGGAACCACAGTGTCCATTAAATTCAATGCAATTCTTTCGAGCTGGATGAAGTGACGGTCCACCGCGACACCAAGACCTATGACAACATCGGGCTTAAAGGTCTCCATTAATTCACGGATACGCATGCCTGCCTTATAAAACTCCGTAGGCAGGACTTCGACCAGTAAGCTGTAGGACTCAGAAAATTTTAACCTTTCGGCAAGTTCCTTAACGATTACTTCTGAGGGGTTGTACTCTAACCCGCCAAATTCATTAAAACCTGTTAGGAGTATTCTCATATACCTTGCTCTCAGTTGTAACCGAGAGTATTCATTCAACAATAACGCTCAAACAAAGCAACTTGCTCTCGTCTGTATGCAAGTACCTGCCGACGTATCGTACATTGGAGATGTCGGTCAATTAAAATGCCTACTTTTTCTGCGGCATCATATAGTTTTCCCGCACGTCTTAATAACCGCAGTGCTGAATTTGCGTCGGCAACCTGTGCCGGGCGGGCTAAGTCTGTTTGATAGTCAATGTCTAGCGGATCTAACCCAGCGACAGCACAGGCGCAGGACAGACGGTAATCACCTAATAACAGATATATGTTGTATAAATCATGCTTGCTTTCAGATCGGCGCATAAGCAATAAGCGCTTTAGATATTCGTAAGCGCCACTCAGTTGGCCCGCGGCCAGATATGCTCGAATGAGGCTTACATAAGAAGCGAATTTGGTCTCCTGGTAATCAGTAGCTTCAGCGGTGTATACGGCTTTCCTTGCCCAGTCAATGGCTTCTCTAACTCGACCGTCGAAGCGGAAAACATCAGCTAGAGATCGACTGAATCGTACCTCCCTGTTAACGGGCATCACGTCAGGCTGCCACTCCCACTCCCCAAGATAATTCTTCGCCAACTCTAAATCTCGGAGCCTTAGACAAACGGTGATTAAACCATCCATGTGGAAGTCGGCGACTTGGCCAGGATAACCGGAGTCTTGATCTACTTCATGCATCACCCAAGCTTCTTGCGCGGTGCTCAGAGCCTCCTCGTACATGCCTCTCAACGTGTGGAGGCGGACTAGCATGACTAATAATTCATGTCGCCAACTTGTACGGCCTATATCATGCAGAAACCGTTCCGTCTGTGAGTAAGCGGTTTGAATCGTCGCCAAATTGATAGGGAGGCGTTGTGCCGTCTCGATATAACATACCATCGAGCCGAAAGTCCGGGAACTATCCCCGGTACTCTCACCCTTTTGGAGTAGCGGCGTAAGAGCAGCGAGCCCCTCCTTCAGCCGTCCGAGTTGATAACAACAAGTTCCGATCGAACTACGGCAATAGTCAATGAGCCCAGAATTTTCTATGCGGTGGGCAAGTTCAAGGGCCTGCCGATAAGACTCAGCCGCGGGTCCGAGTTGCCTAGTACGGTATGCTACGCTAGCCATCCGGATCAACTTCTCAATCCGGTAGAGGGTAATCATTTCTAACGGTGTGTACTGTTTGGACACCCTGCTACTAGCCTTCTGCCAACTCAGCTTGTATCGCTTGCACTATCAGCCTCGATAAATTGGTTAAGCTAACCACGTCCGCGACATTCGCCTTCAAAAAATCTTCAACTGTCACGTAGTTGTTCATCAGTAATTCGATCTGCCTGGGCTGCAGGCGCACCTGAGAGCTTTCTAGAAGCGTACGCGATAGAAAGCGTTTCTTTCTCTCGGCTAATAGAGCCCTAATACCTTCATGAATTATGCGCCCATCGCGCTCGAAGGCGACCGCTATGTCACAGGCGATTCGGTCTAGCGGGTCGGATAGGGAACCATAATCAACCCGCAGTTTTTCTTTTATGTCTGCCGGAACGTCTTTAACCGCGCCTCGACTTCGTAGCGAGAAAATTGGACGGCCGTCAGCCGCCAGCATGGCGGCTCCAAGTTCGAACATCACATTGGGATTCAGGTCGCTGATCTCAGCGATGAAACCGTGCGCGCGCCGCAGGTGCTCCAGCACGTTTTCCAACAATCCATCCTTATGAACATAATCGCGGGCCAACCGTACTTCAAAGAAATACGGAGCGCGCTCGAACACATTTCGAACTGCATCCTCAAGCCGCTCATACTCCTCGGCGAAGGGGGTAATCATGAACAGCAGCACATGCTCCGGCCGGGTCGCAACAGCGTCTGCCTGTTTTTTAAGAAGCTCCCTTAGCTGAACTCGCTCCTGCTCAATGCTCTGCTGAACTCGCTGCATCTCGTCCTGGCTTCCTATCAACCTCTCGAACAGCCTTACAAATTGATTGTGCATAACCTCGGTATTGTGCTGCGTTAAGAGATTATGGGAGTGCAAAACGGCGCAGTTGTAGATACCCGTCATGATCTCTTTAACCATTTCATTTTGCCGGTCGATACTACTCAGTTTCTGTATTAGCGGATTGTCCGCATTAAGATCCAGATAAAGAGGCCTGTTCTTTTCTTGCTTTAACGCCTCCTCAACGATGTCTTCCGCAGCGGACAATAACCATGCCTGCGTTGCCCAATCTCGCAATCGCGCCTGACTTTCGGTAATTTTTGCGATAATTATTACAGCGGGTACCTCGGCCGGTGCGAAACGACGCATTCTCACCACGACTTCTGTAAGGCCGATCCGGTGGAGATGTCCTTCCATGTCGGTCTCTAGCTGCCGGTATTTATCCAGCTCGGAGGTACTGAGTTGTTGAAACAATTCAGGGTCGTCTGTAGTATCGAGTGACACGAGCTTAATAGTGCGATCATGTTTTTGTACGTACTTGCGCAGAAACTCTTCATCGAACACTGACCCTGCATTGATGACCACCCACCCGCGCGCTTCCGCCAATCTATAAAACTGTGTCGAGGAGCCTTGGAAAGCGAAATAATAAATCGGAGTCTTATTGCCCAACTCGATTCTCGGGCTATTCTTTGTCAGATACTCCTCCAGTGACATCTGGCCCTTATTGGTATCGAACAACAAAAGGTCGCTGACCCTTTCAAAAAAATCGTCGTAGTGACAGGCCATCCCTTTTAGATGATAGTGGTGCCAATGGTTTATTTTCCTAAATTTAATCGGCTCGTTTGTCGCGAGGTAGCTCAATCTGTCGACGATAATCTCTCCGAGCCGCTGGTGGAGAAACTTGAAGGAAGGGGCTGCACGATCGATATTGTCTCGGGCCGCTGTAGGATTGAGGTCGACGCCGTCGATGACGCCGCTCACGAACTTGGCCCATGGTGGTAACACGGTCGCGTCGTCTGCCCTAATAAACATGCGACGTACGACAATGTCCACTCTGCCGCTAGTATCAATGTCAGGGACGGCCCGGTCTGAAATATAAAGAACCCCTTTGGTCACGTAAGGCTCATTTATTTCTATGGGAATGACGTCGAGCGGAATGTCAGGATACCTCCGCTCCACGAACAGCTTGTAGCTAATCTCCTTCTCTTCTTTAGAGGCCCAGAGGGTTCGGTAAAAGGGTACTTCATCGGCGGCATTTACGGGCCCACGCCCGTTCAACGAAATTGGGAACGGGACGAAGTCACAATACTTTCGAATCACCGAGATCAGTTTCTTCTCCTCGAGCAGACGCAAATGTTTGTAGTTGAGGTGGATCGTGATCTCTGTTCCGACATGGTCTAAGTTGCCTGGATACAGCTCACAGTCGAGGGAGCCCGCGTTATGCCAAGCGTATGATTCGGACGTCCCGAGTTTCCGTGTCTGAACTACTACGTTATCCGCGACAACGAAGGCTGATAAGAATCCGATCCCGAATTGCCCTATCAGTTTATAGGCGGCTTCATGACCTTTCTCCTGCAAGGCGCGTATGGCAGCTATAGTGCCGCCTGAACCGATTACAGACAGAAACTGTTTAATGTCCTTCTTATCCATCCCAATTCCATTGTCACAGAACGTTATGGTTTTCTTATCGACGTCGTATTCGATATCAATCCTTCCAGCCAGGTCGGACTCTTCAATACATCTCCGCTGTATAGCGTCGTGAGCGTTCTGGATCAGCTCTCTAACAAAGACGTCCGGTTCTGAATACAAGTGCTTTGCGAGTAATTGGATGAGACCGTCGAAATTGGTCTCCATTTTGAATGTTTCAATGGGAGCAGTCATGCAGCCTCCAGACGAGTGAGAAGGATCTTTAGACAGAAGGTGAGCGGAAAACGACAGCCTAACCGAGCACAAACCTCTCTAGGCACAGTATGGAGACACGACGATAATTTTAGTTGTTACCTGTGTCAAGGGTTTTCAGGAGCTTTCTCCTTAGTGCTTTTGCGGGGCATATGGAGTGTGAGCCAATGGAGCACTACTCGTCACCGCGCAGCGGAGCGAGCAATGAAAGTGCACAGTGATTGTACGGCGATGATTGAAGCGACCTCGCTGAGTTCAGGCAGCTCAGATCATCCGTATCAATCTAATGCCAGATGCAATACTGAGAGTGTCATTGGAAGGAGCTTGATACCGACCGCCCTAAAAATCACCTACTATAGCGCGTTAAACAAGAATAGTCATTGACAAACGGCGGATCGCCTCACTATTATGCCCAAAGCGCCCGCAGAAATAGGGTAAAGTGGGCGTAAAGACGCTGCTTGATTCCCCCGAAACGAGCTTTCCCTATAAACCTCTTTCCTCAGTCTCCATACAAAGTTGACTCGAGCCTGCTATTCCCAACCATAGAGGAGTAACGACATGTTTGAATCTAGAAAGGCCGTCCTATCGGCCCTGGCAATAACAACCCTGCTCATGTTGAGCGCCGCGGTGAGCTATGCTCAAACCACCGGCAGCGTCACCATGACCGCGACCGTCTCGAATTTTGTGGAATTGACGTCCGGTGGTGCCGTCACGCTCACTGGCAATTCCGGCGGCAGCATCATTACCGATGGTACCGCGAACTCTCCGCTGGCCGTAGTCGTTAATCTCGGCGAACTGGGCCCCAGCAACACGAATAGTTTTGTGAAATTGAGCGTGCCGGTAAGACTTCGCAGCAACGTAGGCTATCAACTCAATATGGTTAGCAGCGTTGCCGGTGCTGGTGCGACAAGCTTTAGCCTTAAAGATACTGACGTCGGATTTGGTTTGACTCCGGCTGCGCGACCGGCAAATCTCGCGGCAGGCACAGACACCAACGCCACTCCGGGCGATCCGACTGTCGGTGGCAGCACGGACGTCAATGGGCGTTGGGTGTTTGCGGGATCAAACTCCACTCTCGGCGCATACGCTGTGTCAGGTGAGGTTTTGACAGGACCGCGTGTTAACAAGACAGTCGCAGGCAATAGCAACACGAGCTTAACCGTGCCGGCGATCTTTGCCATCAAGCCGCAGTTCTTCGATCCTGCTCCGGCGATCACGATCACCGCGCAGTTTACTGTCGTAGCACTTTAATCCTTAACCCCTCCGTAGTTCTTCATCCACAGATTACGCAGATTCTGATAAATCAATCTGTGTAATCTGTGGACAGACCCTTCCAAGGACACTCCTATGCCCCACTCATCCATTATCAAATTGATCCTGCTCTCGATCTTGCTGGTGGTTTCTGCCGTTAACTGTTTAGCGCAGTCCACGACCGGAACCGTCAGCATGAGCGCAACAGTTTCAAAATTCGTCGAGATCAATTCGGGTGGCGCTGTCACTCTCACCGGCAATTCGGGTGGAGGCGTTACCACTGATGGCGTAGCCAACTCTCCGCTCGCGGTCTCAATCAATCTCGGCGAGCTTGGTCCAAGCAACACCAACAGTTTCGTAACCGCGGCAGTGCCACTGAAACTGCGAAGCAATGCGGCCTATGTCTTATCCATGACCTCAACTGTGACCAGTTCCGGCACCACGAGCAGTAGAATCACGGCTGCTGATGTGGGTTTCGGCCTTGGCACAATCTCGCGATCAGGCCTCGGCGTTAATTCGGGCGCAGATACAAACGCCACTTCCGGTGATCCGACGCTGGCGGCCAACGGATCCGTTAACGGAACAACGGGTCGGTATGAATTCACTGCGGTGAGGTCAAACCTGAACGCCTTCTCTTCCGCAACCACCGCACTCAGTGGTCCTATCATCATGAACGCGGTGCCTCGCAGTAATGCCAATGGACTTACCGTGCCCGCCCTTTTTGCGGTTAAGCCTCAATTTTTTGAAAACGGCACCACCACCATCTCCGTCACTTTCACCGTGACGGCACCATAATGCGATTACGGCACTTCACATATCTATTTCTCACTGCCCTGATCTTCTTGGCTGTCGCTCGAACAACTTCCGCACAAGCGCTGGATATCAGCAGCGGTGGGCAACCGACAATTACCGGCGCGGTGAACGGCTCTGTAACCGGAAGTGCGAGTGTACAAAACGACCTGGTCGTGACCATCAATTTTGGGGAAGTCTCGCCACTCAATACTAATGCAGTCGTGAAGGTAGTTGTGCCGATCGCTCTTCGAAGCAATCAACCGTATCAAGTCGTGGTTTCGATGTCGGGCCTAACTAACGCAAATGCGCAGGCCCTCCAGGCATCTGATGTGGGTTTCGGTCTGCAGAATATTCGCCAGTTGGGCGGGGCAGGCAAAATTTGCACGCAGAGCACGCACGTTATTCAGCCGCCCTTCGACAACGATCCCGCCACCACAGCAATAGTAGGCAGTAACGGCCGCGTGTCTTACGCGTCATCGCTCGGCAACTTGTCCGGATCGACAGTTATTCTTAGTGGTCCAGAACTTTCCAAAAACAATAGTGCCAAACGCCAGCTCACTGACGGTTACATTTTTGATGCTGTATTCGCTCTGACACCTCAGTTTTTCGATGCCGGAGTTTCTTCCGCTACGCTCATCTTCAACATTTCGCCAGGTCCGAACGTTCCCTGTTGAGAGGTTTTGCAGATCGATGTCGCCCACAAACATTTCCCGATTCACAGCGCTGCTATTCTTGTTTTTTGTGACGGTGGTTTGCGTCAGCGCGCAAACTCCGAATCCTGAACCTACACCCAAACCTGTTAGCAGCGGCATCTCGCTGGCTCCGGCGCGGCTGGAGCTGGAGATGCAACCTGGTTCAGAAGTCACCGTGGTAGTGAATCTTGACTATCACAGCATCACGGAAAACTCACAACCTGTTCGTATAGTCGCCAGCTTGAACGATTGGACCATCGACCGGGATGGTGAGGTGCAGTTTGGAAGACCAAACACTCTACCCAACTCGGCGAGTTCGTGGCTGATCTACAGCCCAGCGGAAACGACAGTGATGCCCGGAAATTTACATGCAATCAGAGTCACCGTCTCCGTACCCAAAGATGCGACTCCCGGAGATCATCTGTCGGCGCTGATCGTCGAGCAGCGACCCGACAACATCAAGCTCAATCAGAATCGGCGGCAGATGGTGATTCGTTACCGAATGGCAGCGGTGTTCTATATCAAAGTGCCGCAACTGCGTCGCCAGGGCTCTTTGGAAAGTCTGCGCGCTGAAGCACAGGGCGACCAGGTAATCATTACTCCGCTGCTAAAAAACGGCGGCAACAGTGTGATTCGTCCGCTTACTTCGTTGAAGGTAACGGATAGTTCGGGCGTCTCTGTTTTGGAGTTGCCACAAAAAGAATCGTTGCCTTTGCTGGGTGGTTCGGAATTGATTCAGCCGCTCGTGCTCGAGGCCCGTCTGGCGCCTGGAACTTACAACGTGAAATATCGAGTTGATTTTCAGGATGGGAGTAGACCAACGGAAGGCATCACTGAATTAGTGATTCCGCAGTCCCAACGAACGTCAAATGGACCAGCCAACGTCCGGTCGACTGCGGCCGCAAACGAATGAGTACAGTTATTTGCAACGCGTTGCCGGCAGAGTCAAGAGTGCCGCCGAGCGAAACGCGTGGTCCAGTTGCTACGAGCAGGGGTCGAGAAAGATCCAGAGGGTTCACCGTTGAAGGGTTTTCATCTAGTCCGCGCAAGTCGAAATGCCGCGTTACGTTAAGTTCGCTGACGATCGCGGGCGAAACCAACCTTCCCGTCCTACGGATGTCTGTTATGGATAGTTGAGAGAGCGTTGCCGTTGTAGATTCGACGGCAGCCGAGATCCTGAAGCCGGTATTTGAACGCACAAGCAAAGGCACACGAATAACCGGGTCCTTAACATCGGTGCCCGATAAAGTTATTCGGACCGTGTTGCCGCTGCCCACCACGTCCGCAGTAACGTCGCCCTGAGTGAAATTCGGCAGAACGGAAAGAGCAACGGTTTCGCTGACGGCGGCTCGCAATGTCACAGAGCCTGTTTGCGCCTCAACACCGGCAGGGACAGAAAGCACTGCCATCAGCGTGAAGATATAACCACACCCCAGCTTTAACCGTTTCGCCGGCATCAAGTGAGAAGCTCCTGAATTTAGGTCCTTGAGTTTATAACAAGCCGAATCGCCGCGCACCTCTAGAGAAGAAGATTTCCCTTCCTCGCCCAACACCCCATGCATGCCCTGTTCCGATTTATCCTGATCCTGACCGTAGCCCATGTGGCAATGGGGCGATTCACTGTGTTCGGAGGGGAGAGGGATACAGTTAAACCCACTACTCCGAAAGCCGAAGCCCAGGAAACCTCAGTAATCGTCGTTAATGAGCGCGCACTCGTTGGACCAAACAGCGCCGCACAACAACGTGGCGGACGACTATTTCTTCCCGTCGCAACCATCGCCGAGGCACTCGGGGACACGTTCACCTCTGATTCAACCCAGAGGCTCGTCACGATTCATCGGCAAAATGGTACAACAGCGGTGTTTAATGCCCCACTGAATCAGGTCCTCGAGAATGGCGCTGTTATTCTCACCGTAGCCGGCACCGCCGACCTGGTTTTTCCGCCAAACCCGAATGAACTAATGCTTCCAGCTGAGATCGTGGCAGCGCTGCTTGACGTCGTAGTGAGACGCGATGAAAGCCGCGCCATCGTTATCAATCGCAAAGACATTCAAGCTGAAACCATTCGCACTGGAGGAAAACATGCGCCGTGGCAGCTCTTTCAGCTCGAGTACGATTACAACTTCACTCGATATACTTCATCGATCGATCACAGTCTCGTGCTCCGCGGCACTGGCCGCGTCGGTGACGCAAGATTGAGTTTCATCGCAAACTCCTCCTTTGGCCCAACGCCTGATTTTTCCCGTCCCAAACTGTTGGGTGGCACTGTCAGACTCGACCGCCCCAACGGTCAAAGCTTCGTTGCCGGTGAATTCGGCACTGGCACAGACGTGGAATTTCTCGGCGCCGCCGTTCGCGGCGGGCTGGTTCAATTGCCCTTGTCTCGCGTGCGACTTGATTTTTTCGGTGGGCAAACGATCTCCGGAATCCACGAGACGCCTGCGCCGGATTCTAGCTCCAATCTT
>DATFHH010000107.1:0-8588 GCA_035248565.1 Pyrinomonadaceae bacterium
TTCACGCCTTCCTCCAAAAAGAGAAAGGTGCTGATAATCAAACAAGCGCGCCTCAGCCACTGAAACTAACTGTTTTATTTCAAAGAACTGTACTCAATGTCATGGCGCATCGCCGTGTATTCGAAGTCGTGACACTTGTCAATTAGTCACTAACGAACTCAAGTGATGACGAGCCGAGGCGATGGCTCCCGACTGCTGGCGATTCATCATCATCTGTGTCTTACTTAAAACGTACAAGGGCCCAGCGGCTATTCGTTCCGAATAAGAAAGAGAGGAGCTTGATCTTGGTTCCTTGAGCTCTGTTTAGAACAAGTACCAAGCACAAGGATCAAAGTACAAAAGAATATGCTTAGCGAAACTTACCAGGATTTGAAGTATTCGTTGCGCATGTTGCGCAAAAACCCAGGCTTTGCGTGTGTTGTTGTAATCACGTTGGCTTTAGGTATCGGCGCCAACACTGCGATCTTCAGCTTCGTCAACGCAGTCATTCTGAATCCGCTGCCATTTCCGGACGCCGATCGACTCGTAGTGATCAATGAGATCACCAACCAGGGTGAGGAGATGAGCGTTTCGCTACTTAACTTTCGAGACTGGCAAGCGCGTGCAAAATCGTTCGAGGAAATTGGGGGTTATCGATTCGATACATTCAACCTAACGGGCATAGGTAATTCACAACGTTTGGTCGGACAAGAAGTCACGCTGAATTACTTCCGCATTCTCGGGGTTCAACCACAGTTGGGTCGAATCTTCACTGAGGAGGAAGAGAAGTACACACCCGTGGGAACGGTCATACTCATCAGTGATTCTCTCTGGCGGACTACGTTCGGCTCGGATCCAAATATTTTGGGACGGACCGTAAATCTCAGTGGCGACGCCTATACAGTCATCGGTGTAATGCCCCCTCGTTTTGAATTCGTTAGAAAGAGTGATGTTTGGGCGCCACTGGGCGGTTGGTTAAAACCCGACTCCGCGTGGTTCGATCGCGGAAACCACATGGGACTAGAGGCAATTGCCAAACTGAAACCGGGAATTTCGGCGAGTCAGGGCGACGTTGAGATGCGTCAGCTCGCGGCTCAGCTGGCGAAAGATTATCCGGATAAAAATAACGGTACCAGCGCATACGCGCGTTCACTTCAAATGATGATGGTTCACGAAGTGCGCTCTACGTTACTGGTCCTGATGGGTGCCGTTGGATTTGTCTTGCTCATCGCATGTGTCAACGTCGCCAACCTGTCGATTGCACGTGCGCTTGTTCGGGAACAGGAGATGGGAATCAGAATGGCGCTGGGAGCTGGACGTCGTCGCCTGATTCGCCAGATGTTGGCTGAAAGTCTTCTGCTGTCACTACTGGGAGGTTTGGCGGGAATCCTTTGCGCGCGCTGGCTATTGTCTGCATTGATTAAGCTGGCCCCACCGAATCTTCCCCGCATCGATGATGTGCAATTGAGTGGACGAGTGTTGCTATTTACAGCAGGAATCACTTTGTTGACTGGTTTGATGTTTGGACTTCTGCCTGCATGGTCTGCGACGGGCACTAAACCTGCCATGGCGTTCAATCAACGATCGTCGACCTCCGCGCCTTTGCGTCGCCGTCTTTTTGACGGCTTGTTGGTGGCAGAGATTGCTCTTGCCTTAGTGGTGATAACAGGCGCCGGCCTGATGACCCGCACGATGTACAAAATCGCCAACATTGATCCTGGGTTCCAATCGGATCACGTCCTGACGATGCGGCTCGATTTTGACCGCAATTATATTTCTACCGCGAAACAAGAATCTTTCCGGCGCGACGTAATAACTAACGTCAAGGCTATTCCGGGTGTCGAATCCGCAGCGTTCACACTCTCTTTGCCGATCGAAGGATCGCACTGGGGGTCGGTGTTTATTGTCGGAGATCAGCCTGTACCCGAGCGCACGCAAATTCCGAGTGCCGCCTTCAATCCCATCAGCGCTGAATACATCAAAACAATGAGAATTCCATTGTTGAAGGGCCGGTTATTTACTGAAGCAGACGGAGAGAAGTCGCCATATGTGGTTCTCATCAATGAAACGATGGCGCGGCGATTCTGGCCCAATGAAAATCCAATTGGCAAAAGAGTGAAGCAGGGTTGGCCAGAATGGACGACAGAGCAGTCGCCGTGGCGTGAAGTAGTCGGGGTTGTTGGGGATGTCAAACTGGACGGAGTCATTGAACGGACTCCGCTCCATGTTTACTTGCCCCTTTCACAATCTCCCCAGGGGAGAGTGTATTTGACTGTGCGAACTCAAGTTGAACCACAAAGTCTAACCGCACAAATTCAAGGCGCAGTCCATGCCATCGATAGCCAGATGCCCTTGTATGAAGTTCGCACGATGGAAGATCGTATGCAGCGAGCAGTCGTCCCGCAGCGAGCTGCCATGATCTTACTCAGCGCGTTCGCGATCGTTGCAATGTTACTCGCGGTGGTTGGTATCTACGGTGTGATTTCATGGGGCGTGGCTCAACGCACGCGCGAGATGGGTGTACGAATGGCGTTAGGCGCTTTGCGTCGCGACGTCATGTGGTTGGTCCTGCGTCGCTGCAGCTTGCTTGTTCTTGCCGGCGTATCGCTTGGCCTGTTAGGCGCGTTTGCACTAACCCGTTTGCTCGGAGCTTCACTATCAGAAGTTGGCCCTGGCAAGACGCCGCTGTTATTTGGAGTGAATGCACTTGATCCGATCACATTTATTGTTGCCCCGATTTTGTTGGCAGTGGTTGCCATCCTTGCGTGTTGTTTGCCGGCTCGACGGGCGACAAAGATCGATCCATTAGTGGCGCTGAGATACGAATAAAGTTGTGGCAGTCATGAGGTCAGGGTTCAACCCCCTCGGCTCCGCCAATCATTCGCCGATTTAAGGGCCTCGCTGGTCAGCGCTCGTTGAAAAATGCGGTCCGCTAGCTGATGTTATGAGTTAAACGGTCCCTCCAGTGCGAACTGTTTAATATCTCGCTCGTGGAACTAGTAGGCAATTAGGTTTGGCCGAAAGTGCAAAGTGGAGATAAATCATCGTCGAAAGTGTGATGCTTCAGTCGCGAGTTGGTTTTGTTGGAGACGCCATGTGGATCCGGTAACGTCTGAGCTTTGCATTTAATGTTGTTGGATTCAAATTCAAGAGCCGAGCAGCTTTTGTCTGATGACCCTTGGCCAGCAAGAGTGCCCGCTTGATGAGGGCGATCTCGAAACAGCTCACCTCTTCATAGAAATCAATTCCTTGTGCGACATCAGGTTTCTGCGCGCTACTGAGCGATTCCAATCCTTGCTGCAGCTCCGCAACAAGAAGCTCCAGCGACCTGAGCCTCGTGCGCGAAACGGCTGGTTCGATTTGAAGATCGTCACCCGATCTAATTGAGGTTGGGCGTCTGGGAATCTCGTGTGGACGTCGTATGGAACTCATCATCATTCTTCTGATGGTTTCGCTAGGGCACTTTTCTCGCAATCCTCTACTCGCTCTTCATGAAACGGATAGAATTTGCCCTCTGCATTGAGACTCGATGAGTTCTGTGTTGTGTTTACTAAGGGCTGGATCATCTCCATCGTCTGGAACGAGCCAGTTTCCATCCTGGCCTTTTACCAAATGAGCTAGTTCATGCAGCAACATGAGTACGCGCGCTTCCCTGGTGTTTGGACGAAAGCCGCCGACGGGAGGCACATTCGGCTCTGCGGGAAACACCTTGGCCTTCAAGAACGGACCGCGCGTATTTATTGTTGCAGCATCGAACAGACGATATGCGCCATGTTTTTCTGTCTGGCCGAAATAAGTGAACGTGCCAGACATCTCAATCCCGACTCTGCTATCGCGAAGTAAGCGGACTTCAAAGCGCGAAGTCATTAGCGCCAAAACTTCCGCAGCCGTGTCCGTCTCGCCAAAGAACCGGCTACACGGGTTGTTATCCGAAAGGATACTGATCCCGTCCTGAAGGGCCTGATCCAGATGCGCCACCGACGTCACGCGCGCCGCACTGAGTATGCTCCTCTTACTTGCCGCCGTCGAGTTCGCTATTCTCTGCTGAGCGTTTGCCAGCAAGCTGGGAGTAATGATTTCCGCCGTTATGAAGAAGGCTATCAGCAACACACACTTGTGTCTTCTCATCGCATACCTCTTTCTGCCCTGAAGTTTCAGGGGGACTCTTCGACAACCGGTTGCGTTTGAATCCAGGCTGCCTTCACCTCTACAAGCGGGAAGTGGGATTGAGACCTATCAAAGGTGATCTAAGAAAGACAGTAAAGTATTGACAAGATTGGGACGAGTCTTTATAGAGTGAGCAGGATCACTTGCATCAGTTGCCACTGTTTAATCCGCCCAGTAGCACCAGTTTCAGATGAAGAAGAATAATGACAAGTCATCCCCTTCTTCCTCCACAGCAAAGGTGACACACTTATTGATGGCTTGGAGCGAAGGGGACTTGTCTGCTCTAGAAATGCTAACGCCGCTTGTGCATGAGGAACTGCGCAGATTAGCTCATTACTACATGAAAGGAGAGCGACGCGGACACACCCTGCAAACAACTGCATTGGTGAATGAAGCTTACCTGAAGTTAATTGATCAGAAACGTGTGAAATTTAGGAATCGTGCTCAGTTTTATGCGCTGGCCGGGACCTTGATGCGCCACATCCTGGTGGACCATGCGCGAACTCGTAACTACCTAAAACGCGGTGCCGGCGCACAAAGGGTCTCGTTGGACAAGGCATTGATCGTGTGTGGGGATCGCGACGAAGGACTGGTTGCACTTGATGCTGCGCTGATCCGTTTGAGCGCTATCGACGCGCGAAAAAGCAAGGTAGTTGAACTGCGCTTCTTCGGTGGTTTGAGTGTAGATGAAACCGCAGAGGCGCTGGATCTTTCAAGCGTAACCGTCATGCGTGAATGGAGAATGGCAAAGGCCTGGCTTTATAACGCTCTTTATGACACCTGAACGCTGGCAACAACTCGACCACTTGTTTCATTCCGCGCTGGAGGTTGCCCAGGAGAAGCGCGCAGCGTTTCTTCGGGAGGTCTGTGCTGGTGACGATTCACTGCTTCGACATGTTGAATCGCTCATTTCGGCGCATGAGGAAGCGGGAAGCTTTATTGAAAGCCCGGCGTTAGAAGTTGAGGCACGTGAGCTTGCCGGTGAAACGGCGCCAACTAAAATCGCTTCCGGGAAAACAATCAGCCACTACGAAATCATCTCGCCGCTTGGCTCCGGCGGAATGGCTGATGTTTACCTCGCCCAGGATCTGACCTTAAATCGTCGGGTTGCTCTGAAGCTGCTGCCGGAGTATTTCACCAGAGACCGGGATCGCTTACGTCGTTTTCAGCAGGAGGCGCGTACCGCCTCGTCGCTCAATCATCCAAACATCATCACCACCTATGAGATCGGACAGGCCGATGACCGACACTTCATTGCTCTTGAATTTATTGACGGCGAGACCTTGAGACAAAACTTTATTGACAAACGAGGGCATTTAGTGGGAACGCCGTTGCGGACGCGCGAAGCTCTGGATATCGCCATACAAACTGCCGACGCGTTGGCCGCAGCCCATGAGGCGCACATTATTCATCGGGACATTAAGCCGGAGAATATTATGGTGCGGCGGCGTGACGGCTACGTCAAAGTCCTCGACTTTGGATTGGCCAAACTGACTGAAGGACCGGTAGTCGATGTTGAAGCCACAATTGGATCTTTGGTCCAAACCAGCGCCGGAATGGTGATGGGAACAGCCAACTACATGTCACCAGAACAGGCTCGTAGTGAGAAGGTTGATGTGCGCACGGATATCTGGAGCCTGGGTGTGGTTCTTTATGAGATGGTCGCGGGTTGTGTGCCCTTCGAAAGAGCAACGCCGAGTGAAGTCATCGCATTGATCCTGGAGCGAGAGCCGCTGCCGCTGACGCGATTCGCGCGAGATGTTCCGGCCGAGCTCGAACGGATCGTGACCAAGGCACTTACGAAAGACGTAGAGGCGCGGTATCAAACCACAAAAGATCTATTAATAGACCTTCGGCGCTTGAGACAACGGCTGGAGATTGAAGCGGAGATCCAGCGGACAGGAGAGCCGCCAGACAAAATTGGCGAGGAAGCCCCCGCACGTGGCCAACAAAGAGTGGTGGTAACGGAGAAAACCATCGCACAAGAAACGCGAGGCGCCTCGGTTGTGCACCCAAGCTCGGGCACCGAGTATTGGTTCACGCAGAGCAAACTTCACAGGAACGCCGGGATTGTTCTTGGTTTACTCGTAACAATCGCGATTGGCTATGGAATTCATAAGCTGACCCGTCGCGGTGAAACCGCGCTCTCGTTTCAATCAGCCAAGCTCACACGCCTCACGACTACGGGCAAGGCAACGATGGCTGCCATTTCGCCAGACGCCAAATTGGTCGTGCACGTGGTGAACGATGGTGGGAAGCGAAGTCTATGGACGAGACAGGTAGCCACGCAAAGCAACATCGAGATCGTACCGCCCGCAGTTGTCACTTATCGCGGGCTGACCTTCTCGCCTGACGGCAACTACATTTATTACTGTGTGTCTTCTAAGAATGCTGACCAGATTGCCGTTTTCCGGGTGTCGACATTCGGCGGGACGCCGACAAAGTTATTGGATGATGTCGACGGTGACATAGACCACATGGTTAGTGCGACGGTCAGTGTTTCTCCTAACGGAAAGCAGATTGCGTTCTTGCGCAAAGGAGCAAGGAAAGAGACCGCGTTAATGATCGCCAACGCGGACGGGTCAGGTGAACGGAACGTCACGATCTACCAACCTGAGGATGGCATAGGCTTTCCGAAGTGGTCGCCGGACGGACGCAGGATCGCTTACGCGGTTTTAAACTATCCGAGCAATACGACGACTGTCGTTGAAGCGCAAGTTGCAGACGGTTCGAAGAAGCCACTGACTTCGCAAAAGTGGTTAAGGATTTTCGGCCTTGGGTGGCTGAGGGACGGCAGTGGTCTATTGATGCTCGCCGGGCGGGACAAATTTGTTTGTCAAATCTGGCACCTCTCTCTCCCTTCCGGGGAGGCGCACCAGCTCACCAACGATCTGAACGACTACGTCGGCATGAGCCTGGCGGCAGACGCTAACACACTGGCAGTCATCAAAATGGAGAAGCAAGCGAGTATCTGGATGGCGTCGAACAACGATACCAGCCGCGCCCACCCCGTTACGTCAGGTCCAAAAGCTGACGATCAGGTGGCCCTTTCGCCGGACGGCGGCAAGATAGTCTTTCGGTCTAACGCGAGCGGTAACTCGGATATCTGGATCGTCAATGCTGACGGCAGCAACCCAAAGCAGTTGACAACCGACGCCGGGATCAATGTAGGACCAGTGGTTTCGCCTGACGGACGCCATATTCTTTTTCTCTCAGATCGCAATGGCGTTGCGCATATCTGGAAAATGAATATAGAGGGCGGCGATCAAAAGCAGTTGACTTACGGAAACGGTGAACAGGCCCCGCAGTTCTCACCGGACGGCCAGTGGGTGGTCTACTCAACGATCGCTGAAAACAGTAGCGTGTGGAGAATTCCCGCTGCCGGCGGTAAGCCTGTGCAACTGACTGAGAAGGACTCAGAAGTTCCTACCGTTTCGCCTGACGGCAAGCTGGTGGCCTGCCTTTATAAGGACGAGAACGCACCCGTGCGAATTGCACTGATACCGCTCGAAGGCGGCCGCCCGCTCAAAACTCTCGATTATGGAGCGCCTTCTGCCATCCTTCGCTGGACGCCGGACGGTCGCGCGATCGCCTACGTTGATCCTAGAGATACTGTCTCGAACATTGTCGCGCGGCCGATCGACGGCGGCGCAGTGAAACAGTTAACGGACTTCAAAACCGACCGCACCTTCTCATTTGACTGGTCACGCGATGGTAGCCAACTCGCACTCGCGCGCGGCACACAAGCCAGTGACGTTATCCTGATTAAATATATTCACTGAGGCATCGCGCATTGCGAGCAAAGGCGGTCGCTCACACTCTTCTCAACTCCTTTGTGAAGCCAACGGCCGGGCGCTATTGGAACCAATAAGTTGCCGGAGCGGCAAATTAATAGTTCAAGAGTTCAAGTTACAAAGTAGTACCCCGTAAGTGTTTGATTCTATTTGGCTGGGAGGCAGGGACTCGAACCCCGATAGCCAGATCCAGAGTCTGGAGTCCTACCATTGGACGACCTCCCAGCAAAGAGGAGTCTGAATTTACGAATCGATGCGCCGCTTGTCAACTGCCACATAAACACATTTTGTATTCCCCATAGAAAACTATTGCTTGAACTACCGCACAGTCACAAGGCACAATGCACCTGTTGTAGCGGCACGCCTAAGAAACAACGACAATTGCCTTTATCTTCTTTTTCCGAACCCCCTTTACGGAGAGTCGATGACTGAAAATGAGAAGGACCAGCAGCTCGCCGAATATCGCGTGAAGCTCGAGGAGACTGCTGCCCTCGTGGCGCGCATTCGCCACGAGATTAATAATCCGCTAACCGGCGTGTTGGGCCAGGCGCAACTCCTGTTGCGCGAAGATTTGAGCGAGCGATCGCGCAAACGTGTGCAGACGATTGAAGATCTTGCATTGCGACTGAGAGATGTTGTGGCCCAATT
>DATFHH010000108.1:0-102293 GCA_035248565.1 Pyrinomonadaceae bacterium
AGATTGGGAACAGTAACGATCCGGGAGGACATTAGCTGGCAGTGCGATCAGCTATTTCTTAGTTCCAACAAAGAGATTTCAGGAGGGCATCCGTAGCGGATGGGCAAAACCACCGTTCCTAAACCGCGATTAACGTAAATCTGTGTACTTCCCTGCCGGCCGAGCCCTTTCAATAAGCGGCGGCGTGGTCTGCTGGAATTGCGTTCGCCTCGAATCGCGACTTGACCGCCGTGCGTGTGTCCGCTCAGCACAAGATCGACCGAAGCTCGCGCGGCGCGACGCAGAATGATCGGATTGTGCGCCAGCAGGAGTTTCATTTCATCGCGACGCGCGCCTGCCAGCGCGAGTGACAAGTCTTCCAAACCAACCATCGTATCGTCGACACCGGCCAGCCAAAAGGCGGCTCCGTTTCGTTCGAAACGCATGCCTTCATTTACCAAAACTGTAATGCCTTCGGCTCGGAAGAGATCCGTAATCAAAGCCGCGTCGGTCCAATGATCGTGATTGCCCAGCACTGCGTAGACGCCGTGCCGTGCTTCCAAACGACCTAACATCTCGGCACACGGAGCTGCGTAATGTCGCTCTTTTGAGATGTAATCGCCGGTCAGGGCGATGATGTCAGGCTTCAGCCTGTTTGCCGTCTCAACTGCCCGCTCAATCTGTTCTTTGCTTGAAAAAGGGCCGTGGTGAATATCCGAAAGCTGTACTATGCGAAAGCCTTCGAACTCTTTTGGCAGCCGGTGCAACTCGATTCGTTCATGCTCGATGCTGAGCATGTAGGGCTCGGTTAAAGCCGCACGCGCCACGTGCGTCAAACTGAGAGCCAGGGAACGCAACGGCGTTTCGGGTCGCTGGGAACCGCCATAAGGCGCGACACGTCTACGCTGGTTCCATCGAATGGGAGTCGCCATCTTTTTTGGTTGTTAGGCGCCAACCTGCCGGGAAAGCGCCATTTAGGTGGGGCGCATTATAGAGACCTCCGCACAGCGACGCAACTCGCGAAGATGCTGCCTTAGCGTAGAGATGTGCCATAATCGGCCACTCTCGGCTAAAAACCTAATGAAACCAGCCTTAATTTTCTTAAGCCTGTTGTTGTTTTTTCTTTTGGTAGCGCCGGTTTTTGCGGCAGTCGGCGAGGCATCCGGCAGTCATGGACTCGATCCGGCAGTCCTGATTGGCGTCGCTGTCATGTTAGTGGTTGCAAAGCTCGGCGGCGAGGTATTTGAGCGAGCTCGTCAGCCGGGTGTCTTAGGTGAACTGTTCGCTGGGATACTCCTCGGCAATCTCATCTTGTTTGGCTTCACTGGAGCGGAGCCACTCAAGACAAACGCGACTATTGCCGCACTGGCAGAACTCGGCGTGATCATTCTCTTATTTGAAGTCGGTCTTGAATCTGATCTGAAAGAGATGATGGAGGTCGGGTGGTCGTCACTTTTGGTGGCTGTGCTTGGTGTCCTTGCTCCGTTCTTTCTTGGCTGGGCAGTTTCAGCTTACTTTTTTCCCGCTGAGCCGCGGCTGGTCCATATCTTCATCGGCGCAACTCTCTGCGCTACGAGTGTCGGTATCACCGCGCGCGTTTTCAAAGATCTCAATAAACTCGGCACACGCGAAGCGCGCATCATTCTCGGGGCGGCGGTGATAGACGACGTTCTGGGTCTGCTGGTTCTTGCAGTTGTGGCTGGGACGATCAAAGCCGCTGGAACTGGCGGTACGCTCTCGATGTTTGAAATTGCTGTTATCGCGCTCAAATCGTTCGCGTTCTTAGTTGGCTCGATTCTAATTGGTCTCTTCGCGATGCCGCGGATGCTTCGTGGTGCAGGTCGTTTGGAGACGAGAGGTGTTTTGCTGACTCTCGCCATCTCTTTTTGTTTATTACTGTCGTGGGCTGCGGCGCTGGTTGGTCTGGCGCCGATTGTTGGCGCCTTTGCCGCGGGACTCATTCTTGATGAAGTGCACTACAAACCAACCGGCGGTCGCAAAGAACGCGATCTTCACGATCTGTTGCAGCCAGTTAGCACTGTTTTGGTGCCGATATTTTTCGTGTTGATGGGATTAAAAGTTGATCTGCGACTCTTTACTCGAGTGGGCATTCTTGGTTTTGCGCTTGCACTCACGTTGGCGGCGATCGCCGGCAAACAGATCTGCACGCTTGGTGTCGTCGAGCGAAAGATCAATCGCGTGGCAATCGGCGTGGGAATGATCCCGCGTGGTGAAGTTGGCCTGATATTCGCCGCAATCGGTGCGACGTTGATGTTGCCTTCGACGGGCGGCCTTGAAGAACCGGTAATCAGTTCGGCGATCTTCGGCGCAGTTGTTATCATGGTCATCATAACCACGTTGATAACGCCGTTCGCGTTGAAATGGGCGCTGGGACGTTCACCAGCTAAAAGGAGCAAAGGGGGTTAGCATGGCAACTCGAAAGGACCAGCACAAAGCCGGCATTCCGGCGAAACCGCGTGGACAGCAAACTGGCTTTGCAGGAAATCCGGATCAGAATCGTGAAGTAATGAAGGAGACGCCCGCCTTGCGAGGCCGCCGCAAGAATGCAAACAAGATGTTTGCCGATGCGTCGGAACAACACATCGCGGGCAACCCGGTCACTCCGAGCACCAACGCTCCATCAACCGTCGTGAACGTGGCCACAAAGAGGCACAAAAAGCAGCGAGCTTGATTTGAGCCTTTTGCCTCTTCGTAGCTGTTTGACGCCAACTAAAACCTCAGATTCGTGTCTGTATCATTGTGAGCGAAAGCGACAGTGATCTTGTTAGACGTGCTCAGGCGGATGACATAGATGCGTTTTGTGTGTTGGCGGAGCGCTATGCGCGGCGAATCCATCTGTTGGCCTCTCACTATTGTCGCAACGCGCAGGATGCTGAAGATCTCTCGCAGGAAGTTTGGCTCAAGGCTTATCAAGCGTTGCGGTCTTTCAGATCCGACTCGTCTTTCTACACCTGGCTGCGCCGCATCACCATCAACACCTTCCTGAACCATCGACGCTCGAGACTGTTTCGCCGCCGCGGGCAAACGACAGTCGTCGAACTGCTGCGAATTGATTCCGACAATCCCGAGACACTTTTAGATTCGCGCGCTGCGTCGCCGGAAAATATCTACAACAAATTACTCTTCAGAAGTGTCGTTAACGCTCTTGCGGAATTAACGCCCTCACAGCGTCTCATGTTTCTGCTTCGCCACTACGAAGGAATGTCTTACGACGAAATCGCCAGCGAGATGAATTGTTCGAGTGGAACTGTCAAGAAAGGTGTCTCGCGCGCGATTGCAAAACTGCGTGCGAAGCTCGAACCAGATGCGAAAACCACAGACGCGGTCGCAACTTTAGCAAATGAATATTGAGTGGAGTTTTTGAAATGCATAATTGCAGTGAAACGAAGGAACAGATTACCGAACTGCTGCTGGATGGCGCGGATCGCTCACCTGACGATGCGTTGTCAGCGGAGTTACGTGGATGTGCTGAGTGTCGCGCGGAGTTTAGCTCATTAAGCGCAGTGCTCCGTATCACGAATCGGCTGAAAGCAACTGCGTCGGCGGCGGAAGGTTACTGGAGTGAGTATCACGCGCGGCTGCAGCAGAAGTTGTTCCACGCAAAGGCGCAAAGTCGCAGAGAAAGTCACAGACCCTCCTTTGCGACTTTGCGCCTTTGCGTGAGCTTTTTAGTGAGATCTTTCAAAGCATCGATACGTGTTCCCGTACCACTCGGCCTCGCCCTGCTGATCACTTTTTTAGTATTGGGTTTTCTTGCGATTCGAAGTGCACGCCAACAAGTTGCGCCGGCGCCAAGCACGGCGGTGGTCCATGTGCCTGTAGAAGTGCCCGTGGTTCAGGAGAAGATCGTCACGCGGGTTGTTTATCGTGACAGACGCTCCAAAGCTTCGCAGCGACTTGCCGGTCCTGCAAGAGCTGACAGCACGTTTGCCAAATCACAAAAGCCAAAGACCGAAGATCTTCCCGCGAGTCTCCTGGGTTTCAAACCGACGGATGAAATCAAACTCACTGTTATCAAGGGAGGATCCTCAAATGAAAGATAGAATTTGGATCCTCTTGTTATTGCTCTGCTCGGCAGCCTCCGCTTCAGCGCAGTATCCTGCCAGGCATCAACTCATTTTGCAGATTTCCAACGGAGGCTTTGTTGCTTTTAGAAGTGAAACGTCAGCGCCAAATAGCAAGATCTCATCCGACAATACTGCGCTGGGCACTTTGCTCTATTCACAGGCTTTTAGCGGTGGAGATCGAATCATTCATCGCGTCCTGACTGATGCTCAGGACAACGTCGTCTTTGGTTACGACCTCTGGATCAGCGCTGATCCACTCGCCAAAAAGTTCAGCTTGGCTGTGCTGCCGGCCGACGAAGCGTTTCGTCGCAGCTTTTTGAAAGACGCCGCGCCGCTACGTGCAAACAACGGCTTCGCCACATTTCCGAAGTCAACTACACCGCAGACGCTGGACGATGGCGATGCAGTTTCGCTCGAACTGCTTGTCAATCGTGAGTCAGGCGTAAAGATCGTTGACGTCGTGAGCGTCACATTTGATCGCTCAACTCTGCGGGAAAGTCGTCCCGAGTCAATCCCCAGAGACTTCACTCTCGATGCTGTTGCGTTGGCGGTAAAGAATTACAGTCTGTCGATAAATGGCAATCTGGTGAGCAAGAGCAAGTCGAGCATCGGTTGCACGGGGGCGCTGTTGTGGTTCTACGTGCCTGAGCGCGGGCGATTTATTTTTTCACTCGTTCCGCGCGAAGGTTATCAATTTCAAAAGATCGCTGTGCTTGACGACAACAGGATTGAGTTCACGGTGAATGGTGAACGCTATGAATGGGTTTCGGGTGCTTCGATCTTGCCGAACGGTGGGATCTGGAATCTTTGGGTGTTGCATGACACCGATTACACGCCGCTGTTTGGTTCTGAATCGAAGCCGCCGGGGACCACAAAGAAGGGACCGAATGTTCTTGAAAAACTCGATCGCGTGCTTATCAATCAGGGCGCTGTGCTGACGTTGGGTAGTGGCACCGCTAAACGCGACGCAAGTCCTCTCGAAGTTCCGCAGCGCGTGATGGTCGGCGGCGCCGACAGCATACAAAACCTTTTACCGAAGAATTAGCTCCGCGTTATCAGCGTTCATCCGCGGCCCATTTCAAGGAGAGACACATGAAGACTCTCATGATCACGATGATCGTTCTGATTAGTCTGCCGTCGCTCGCGCGATCGCAGTCGCAGGAACCACCAAAGTTTGAAGTTGCTGCCGAATTCACGACACTGGAGCGAGACGCCACCTTCGAACAGCGGACCGAGCCCGGATTTGGTGGCCGGTTCACTCTCAATCTAAACAAAGTATTCAGTCTCGAGACCGCAGGCTACTTCTTTCCAAAAAGATGTTTCACTTGTAACAACAATGGTCGCGTGACGGAAGTGCTCGGTGGTGTGAAAGTCAGCAAGCGGTTTGAAAAGTGGGGTATCTTCGCGAAAGCTCGGCCAGGCGTGATCAGTTTCAGCAAGGGCGAATTCAATGTCATAGAGGTGCCCTCGAGTCCCTCATTTCCATTTGTCTTCAAAGTTGACAGACTAAACAGCTTCGCTACGGATATCGGAGGTGGTCTTGAGTTTTATCCTTCACGACGCATCGTGACACGTTTTGACGCCGGCGACACAATCATACATTTCAAGCAGCGACTAGTTAACATGATTGCGTTCGATCCTCTGACGAATACGTTTATACTGCAGCCGGCAATCCTACCCGCGAGGACCACTCACAACTTTCAATTTATAGCTAGTGTGGGTTTTCGTTTTTAGCCGCGGATAACGCGGATTTATTCAACGATCCAGGTGTCGCCGCTATTGATCAGCTTCTCCAGATTGCCAGGGCCTGACTTCGCAATAGCGGCGTCGACCTGTTCGATCATCATATCTTCGTAAGTGGCGCGTTCAATCGCTCTGAAGATGCCCACCGGCTGCGGAAATTCCGGTTGCTCCATACGCGCCAACATGAACGCCACTGAAGGATCCTTCAAGTAGATATCGTGAACCAGCAGATCGTTTT
This sequence comes from Pyrinomonadaceae bacterium, assembly GCA_035248565.1. Classification (GTDB taxonomy): domain Bacteria; phylum Acidobacteriota; class Blastocatellia; order Pyrinomonadales; family Pyrinomonadaceae; genus PSRF01. The sequence continues at coordinate 6,049 of DATFHH010000108.1, forward strand.
CAGTGATGCCATTCTCGCCGATGGTCACGACTTCCGGATGCGCTCCGTTCATCCGAATTCCCTTCTTGCGGTCCTTACCGAAAATCATCGGCTTACCATGCTCGAGATAGAGCACGCGGTCGGAACGCACGGCCCGCTCAGCGAAGTAGTCAAATGCACCATCGTTGAAGATGTTGCAGTTCTGATAGACCTCGATAAACGAAATACCTTTGTGTTTAGCGGCGGCTTCTACCATCGCGCCGAGATGTTTGACGTCGATGTCGATCGAACGCGCGACAAATGTCGACTCACTCGCAATCGCCAATGACAAGGGATTGACTGGATAGTCGATCGTGCCGGAAGGAGTAGACTTCGTCTTTTTACCAAATTCGGAAGTCGGACTGTACTGGCCTTTCGTTAAGCCGTAGATACGATTGTTGAAGAGAATGTAATTTAAGTCGAGATTGCGGCGGATAGCGTGAATGAAGTGATTACCACCGATGGAGAGCGCGTCGCCGTCGCCGGTGATCACCCAAACGCTGAGTTCCGGATTGGCGCATTTGATTCCAGTGGCAAGTGCCGGCGCACGGCCGTGAATACTATGAAAGCCGTAGGTATTCATGTAATAGGGGAAACGTGACGAGCACCCGATGCCCGAAACGAAAACGATCTTCTCGCGTGGAATGCCGAGCTCCGGCATCACCTTCTGCACGTTGTTGAGAATGGCGTAATCGCCGCAACCCGGACACCAACGCACTTCCTGATCAGAAACGAAGTCAGCTTTCTTTAATTGTCCCGGCGGCGGCGCAATGCGACCCGAAACAGCCGAACCCACGTCGCTTTCAGCCGACACCACTTCGGTGAACGGCTTGTTTACATTTCCATTCCCACCATGTCCGTTACTCTGTGTACTCATTATTTCTCCTGACTTGACTTACTAAAAATTCTATTAAGTGAGATTCGAAAACCCGGCAGAATATCGTCGGCGCTGAGGTGATCAGATCCTGAAAAGGTTTGGCTGTCCGAAAGCGATCGATGAACCGTCACTGTGTGATCTTTAGGATTTACGATCCACAACTGCTTCACGCCATAACCAAACAATCGAGAGATTCTCGTCCTGACCATCGATGGTCGGTCACTGGGACTCAATACCTCCACCGCCAGGTCGGGAGGACCCGGCCAATAACCTTTCACGTCCCCCGCTTCTTGAAGCCGGTGTTTACTAACAAAAGTAATATCGGGCCCTAAAACGGTATCCGGGTTTACAGTCAACTTGAATCCTGCTTCGGCGTAAACTTCGCCCAAATCGTTTTCCCAAATAAATTGTGCAAGCGGCGCCATGATGCGCGCCGTAATCCGGCCGTGAGGAGTTCCGGGTAATGGCATTGTTATAAGTTCTCCATTGATGAGCTCGTGACGAAATTCTCCGCGAGGAAGCTGCAGCAGCTCCTCCGCGGTCATCAACGCTGTTGAGGTACTCATCTCGTTTCTCCTAAAGAGCGCACTGTGAGAAGCGCCCTATTGCTCCTGACTTGAATTACCCTTTCTTACTGCTTCTTCTAACTCGCAATACTTCGCTCGCACCGATGGATCCAGCTTGAGTGCGAAATCTGCGCCGAGTTTGCGGATCTTTATCAACTCCTGAACGTCTGCGAGATCTTTCAACCTGTCTGGAGCTGAAATTCCCGAAGCCAACTTCAATTCAATCAGTTTCTCGAGGGTTACGAATTTAACGCCGTCGATTCGGATCGAAGCCTCCGACGGGGCGGGCATGCTAACCGGCTTCGGCTTTCCGTCACCTGGATATTCCCCAGTCGTCATAACTTCGATACTGACGCCATCAGCGGTAGATCGTAGTCTTTTTCTTGCTCCCGGAAATGCCGGAGCATAACCGAGTCCAACTAACTCTTCGTGGAATCTCCGCAAACCATCAGCCGTCATCACCAGATCGATGTCTTCAGTCAAGCGCGGGTAGCCATGAGCAAACAAAGCAATCGCGCCGATAACCATGTAATCGATGCCGTGCTCTTCAAGATCATTCGAGAGACGTGCGAGAGTTTTGTTAAGCGTTCCTTCACCCATAAAGTAGCGTCGCGCTTCATCGTACAGTTCTGGAATAGACCGCTCGCGCTCCAGGTTTGTCAGGTGGGTTGCCATTCGTGAGATTCCGAAGTCTACAAATACTCCTCAACCTTCCTGACGATCTCGCGGATTTGGAATGGGCGGCCTTTGACTTTCGAGAACGGCACCGCGTCAACCAGATACTTCGCGCGGATCATCGTGCAAAGTTGGCCCAAGTTCATCTCAGGAACGATTACCGTTTCAAATCCCGCAAGAACTTCGCCGAGATTTCGCGGGAACGGATTCAAGTGACGCAGATGCGCCGACGAAACACTCTTTCCTTCGTTCTGCATCCTCTCAACCGCAGACGTGATCGATCCGTAAGTTGATCCCCAACCAAGCACCAGAACTTTACCAGTGCGTTCACCCATAACCTCGACCGGCGGGATATCAGCGGCCGCACGATCGACTTTTTCCTGGCGCAACTTCACCATCAGGTGATGGTTCTCGGGATCGTAGTTCACGTTTCCAGTGATGTGTTGCTTCTCGATGCCGCCGATGCGGTGTTCGAGACCCGGAGTTCCGGGCAGCGCATACGGTCGCGCGAGTGTTTCAGGATCGCGCGCATAGGGCATGAACGTCGCCGGATCGGTTGCAAATCTCAGCTCAATCTTCGGCAGCGACTTGATGTCGGGAATCGCCCAAGGCTCAGCGCCGTTTGCGAGGTAACCGTCTGAAAGGTAGAACACCGGCGACATGTATTTGAACGCAAGCCTCACTGCTTCGATTGCCATGTGGAAACAGTCAGCCGGTGTCGCCGGAGCGACGACGATCGCCGGACACTCGCCGTTACGTCCCCAAACAGCTTGAAACAGATCCGCCTGCTCAGTTTTCGTTGGCAAACCGGTTGATGGTCCACCACGCTGCACGTTGATAATCACCAGCGGCAACTCGGTCATCACCGCCAGACCAATAGCTTCCTGCTTAAGTGCCACGCCTGGACCAGATGTTCCGGTCAATCCGACATGTCCGGCAAAGCTGGCGCCGACGGCTGCACACACCGCTGCAATCTCATCTTCAGCCTGAAATGTCTTGACGCCGAAAGCCTTGTGACGAGACAACTCGTGCAGAATGTCTGATGCCGGCGTGATTGGATACGAACCATAAAACAGCGGGCGACCAACAAGTTGCGACGCCGTGACAAACCCAATCGCAGTCGCTTCGTTGCCAGTGATCTTTCGATACTTGCCGGGAGCGATCTTCGCCTTCTTAATCGTGTAGTGCGTGGTGAAGACTTCGGTTGTATCGGCAAAGTTATAACCAGTCTTCAACGCGATCTCGTTTGCCTTCGCCAGCTCCGGATTCTTTGCGAACTTGGTGTGGATCCAGTTCAGCGTGTTTTCCATCGGTCGGTCGTAGAGCCAATAGAGCACACCGAGCGCGAAGAAATTCTTCGAGCGGTCGATCTCTTTGCGTGAGAGCTCGACGTTGCCCTTAAGCGCGTTCATGTTGAGCGTTGAAATCGGCAGCTTGTGCACACGATAGCCGGCGAGCGAATTATCTTCGAGCGGGTTTGAAGCATAATTCGCGTACTTCAGGTTCTCTGGCGTGAACCCGTCCGTATTGACGATCAGCGTGCCGCCTTCTTCCAAATCAGGAAGATTCACTTTCAACGCAGCCGGATTCATTGCAACCAGCACGTTTGGTTGGTCGCCGGGAGTCTTGATGTCCTGGCTGGAAAAGTTCAACTGAAAACCGCTGACGCCGGGCAAGCTGCCGGCAGGAGCGCGAATCTCGGCCGGAAAGTCAGGCAGCGTCGAGATGTCGTTGCCGACGACGGCCGAAGTATTGGTGAACTGAGTACCCGTCAACTGCATTCCGTCGCCTGAATCACCGGCGAAGCGAATGGTTACGGTCTCGACTTCTTGCAGATTTTTCTCAAGTTGGGAAACCGGAGGTTCTATAACAGTGCTCATTGGATAATCGTGAAGCCCTTTCCGAATTAGTATTGCCACAAACAGTATAGGACATAGGTCATATAAGTCCTATAGGACTTATTTCAATCTCGCGAGCTCTTCCTGATAGGGCGACATCGCAGCGAGTTTTGCGATGATTTCAGGCAAAACAGCGAGGGTCGTCTCGATTTCCTCGTCGGTGTTGTACCGGCCGAGCGAGAAGCGAATCGATCCTTGAGCCGCGGTGTACGGCACGTTCATCGCGCGCAGAGTCGGCGACGATTCGTGTGACGTGGAATGGCAAGCCGAGCCAGTCGAAACGCAGATTCCGGCTTGATCGAGATGAAGAAGAATACTCTGTCCGTCAACGTATTCGAACGAGATGTTTGACGTATTCGGCAAGCGCTTAGAACGATCCGCTGTGCCGTTCAGTCGCGCATTTGGAATTCGTTTCAAAATCTCATCCTCAAGCCAATTGCGCAGTCGCTCGACGCGTGCGTGACCGTCGTCTTCGCGCGCGAGCTTGCAGGCGGCGCCAAGACCTACAATGTTCGGAACAGCCGATGTTCCTGCGCGACGTCCCTGCTCCTGAGCGCCGCCGACAATCAACGGCGACAGCGAAACGCCTTGCCGGACATAAAGCGCGCCGATGCCTTGCGGAGCATGCAATTTATGTCCCGAAAGGGCAAACAGATCTACAGCCGTATTTTTCAAGTCAATCGGAATCTTTCCGACTGCCTGGACACCATCAACATGGAACACTGCCTGCGAGTTTTCTCGCACGGTTCGGGCAATTTCACCAATCGGAAACAACACGCCAGTCTCGTTGTTTGCCAGCATGACGGACACCAGTGCTGTGTCGGGACGTAAAGCGGCACGGAGTTCTTCGAGGTCCAACTCGCCATGTCGGTTCACTCCAAGCCACGTCACTTCATAACCGTCATTTTCAAGCAGACGGCAGAGGTTCCCCACTGCCTCGTGCTCGACCAAAGTTGTCACGATGTGCTTCTTCTCCGGCTGAGTAGCGAGAACGCCGCGGATGGCCCAGTTGTCTGACTCTGAACCGCACGAGGTAAACACGACCTCGCTCGGCTCACGTGCGCCGATCAAACCCGCAACCTGCTCGCGTGCATGCTCAATCGCGCGCTTCATCTCACGGCCAAGCGTATGTGCAGAAGACGGATTGCCAAAGAACCGGCCGAGGTATGGTTGCATCGCATCGAGCACTTCCGGCGCCACGCGCGTCGTCGCGTTGTTATCAAGGTAAATCATTTGTCGCTAGTATCTCCTCAATCAATTGATGACATGAACCGCAACCGCCGCCGGCATTGCACGCTCCGGTAACTTCAGTCACCGTTCTTAATCCTCGCGACTTAATCTCGCGTTCGATTGTACGTTCGGACACAAAGAAACAGGTACAGATCAACGCTTCATCGCCTGCCCAATCATCTCGAGCCGCGTTGCTGTATTCGCGTACCGCATCGAGCAACGCTGTACAAGCCAGCTCCACGCATTGTGCATTCGCGCGCTCTATACCGAGGCGCTCAGTCAACGCGGCGGGTGCTTGTCCGATCACTGCCGCTTCCGCGGTCGTCATCCCTTTAATTTGTTCAGTTAAGACCGACGCAGAAGCTACCAAAACCTCGCAGCCTGCCGCGCGGAACTTCGCCTGCGAGACGGCTTGCGTTTCGTCGACCTGAATTGAGAACCGCACGTGCGCGCCACAACTCAGCGACGCCGCGCGGCCAATAAAGCTGGGCTCGTCTGCGTCGCCGACATTGCGCGGGTTGAAAAAGTGATCTGTAGCTAATCTATTCACGTCCGTGTTATCCGTGGCCTTTTTAGCCACTAATTACACGGATAAGATACAGAGTTGCACGGAGAAAGCCATTCAGCTACGCTTCCGACTATATATGACACAACTAAACGAACAATTGGTCCTCGATAGCCTGCGGCAAATCAAGGATCCGGATTTACACAAAGACATAGTCACACTTGGTTTTATCAGAGACCTCAAAATCGACGGCGGTAATGTCTCCTTTCGTATTGTACTGACAACACCTGCGTGCCCCGTAAAAGCTGAAATGGAAAGCGCAGCGAAGGAGATTGTTGGCGCGCTGCCGAGTGTCACTTCGGTGGCCGTAACGATGGACGCCGAGGTGCCGAAAGGACGCGGTCTCGGCGAGAAACTGATCATCGAAGGCGTGAGAAACATCATCGCGATCTCATCAGGGAAAGGCGGCGTTGGCAAATCGACTGTTGCCGTGAACCTCGCGGTGTCACTCGCTCTCGACGGCGCCCGCATTGGACTCATGGACGCAGACGTTTACGGTCCAAACATTCCGATCATGCTCGGCGCGAGCCAGGCGCGACCGGAAGTTGAAGGCAATAAGCTCGTGCCGACCGAAGCTTTCGGCGTGAAGTTTATGTCGATGGCGCTGCTGCAACCCGGCGATAAACCGATGATCGTGCGCGGACCGATTTTGCACGGTCTCGTGAAACAGTTTCTGTCGGACGTGAAATGGGGCGAGCTCGATTATCTGATCGTAGACATGCCGCCAGGCACTGGCGACGTTCAATTATCACTGGCGCAACTCGTTCCGGTGCAGGGCGCGGTGCTCGTCACCACTCCGCAAGACGTCGCGATCGCCGATGTGCGTCGTGCACTGCGAATGTTTGAAACGGTCGCGATTCCGGTGCTCGGGATTGTCGAGAACATGAGCTACTTTATCGCTCCCGACACCGGCACCCGTTACAACATCTTTGGCGAGGGCGGCGGAGAACGACTAGCCCACGTCTATAATGTACCTTTCCTGGGTGCTGTGCCGCTGGGAATTGAAGTGCGGGAAGGCGGCGACAAGGGCGTGCCCGTAGTTGTCAGTCAACCCGATTCGCCGCAGGCTCAGGCGTTCCGGCACGTGTCAGAAGAGGTGGCGCGGCGAGTCTCGATCGAAGCGATGAAACCTGAACTTGTCGTTTTGGGCAAAGGGCAATAAGATACAAGCGTCTTAGGTCTTTGGCCTTCGGTCTTATGGGCAACCAAAACCCAAGATCAAAAACCTAAGACCAAAATTTAGAGAGGATTTTAGATAAAATGTCAGCAACTACAGCGCCTACCGTGACACTCAACGTCACCGAGGCGGCGGCAACCGAGATTAGGAAGTTTATGGCGAGTGAAGAAGGCTTGCCTGAAACTTCAGGGCTCCGCGTGCGAGTTGTACCCGGAGGGTGCTCCGGTTTTCAGTACAGCCTCAACATCGAGGAACAGTCCCGCGAAGGCGATTTCGTACTCGATGAAAAAGGCGTGCGCATGTTTGTCGACATGTTCAGCGCGCAGTATCTGAATGGTGTCGAGATCGATTACGTGAGCGGCGTCATGGGCTCAGGATTTACGTTTAAGAATCCCAATGCCACCGGCAGTTGCGGCTGCGGCTCCTCGTTTACCGCATAACGGCGCCAGCGATGGATTTGCGACAGGAGACGGGAGTAATCTCGTCTCCTGTTTCTGTTTAAAGATCCTGCAATGCATATCTTTCCAGCCGAAACCGACGAAGATATTCGAAACGCGCGAATGCTTTTCGAAGAGTACGCCGCGTCGCTCGGCATCAGTCTCTGTTTTCAAAACTTCGATCACGAACTCGCGACTCTTCCCGGCGATTACGCTCCGACTGACGGACGACTACTCCTCGCCGCTGACGGCGATCAACTCGCTGGCTGTGTCGCCTTGCGCAAACACGCACACGGCGTTTGCGAGATGAAACGTCTTTTCCTTCGTCCAGCTTATCGTGGTCAGGGTCTCGGCAGAGTCTTAGTTGATTCGATCATTGACGAAGCGCGAAAGCTCGGTTACACACACATGCGTCTCGACACATTACCGGGCCGGATGGACCAAGCCATCGCGCTGTACCGATCGGTTGGCTTCGTCGAGATTGCGCCTTATTATGAAAACCCGGTCCCGGACGCAAAGTTTATGGAATTGAGAATTGCGACAAATCAGGAGTAACCATACATGCCAAAGATTCAAGCGGAGACTGCTAATGGCCTCATAGAAACTGAACCACCCGCCGGAAAGAAACTGGTGCTGGCCCTCGAGGATGCCGGCATCGACATTCTTCACCGTTGCGGCGGCAATGCACGCTGCACCACCTGCCGGGTCCAGATCCTCGAGGGTGATCCGGGTGAAATGGCAGAACTAGAACGAAACCGTCTCGCGATTGAAGCAGAACTCGCACCAAATACTCGTCTGTCGTGCCAGATTCGCGTCAGCAACGATCTGAAGGTTCGCGTCATTAACCAAGCAAGCGTACGCGGCCTCGACCCTGGTCCTCGGCCGTTCGACTAAGCACGTCTTATTGCGCAGCGGGATGGTCTAGGTGTAATCTTCGCGCGTAATTCCAGGCTTTCAACTCGGAGGACGTATGTTAATTGAGTCAACTGCTCATCTCCCCATCAGTCTGGCTATGTTTGACGGCGTATTTCATTCACCCAATGGCGACGAGCTGTGGCGAATCTTTTTGCGGTGGGCCCACTTTGTGGGCGGCATCACCTGGATCGGCCTGCTCTACTTTTTCAACGTCGTAAACGTCCCATTTCAAAAAGGACTCGACGCGGAAACCAAGAAGAAGGTCAATCCCGATCTGCTTGGTCGCGCGCTTTGGTACTTTCGCTGGGGCGCTGTGGTAACAGTGCTCGCTGGTCTAACTTACTACGCGATGGTGATCCTCAAAGCTGACGTAGCCAATGCGAACAACATCGGACGCGGCAACGTCAATCTTTGGATCGTGCTGCTGGCCTGGCTCGGGTATCCGATACTTCTGTTCATCATCGAGTTTGTGATCATCAAGAAAGTGCCTGGGTTGATCAAAGATGGTCGCGTGTTTGCGATTGTCATGTTCGTGCTGGTCGCACTCTTCACGTGGGGAGTTGTTGGATACTTCAGCTCGATGCTGACCGTGAATGGCGAGAGCTATGCGAGTAACAAAGCGTATTCAATCGGCATCGGTGGTATGTACGGCGTCGTGATGCTGTTGAATGTTTGGGGAATCATCTGGCCAAACAACAAACGAATCCTTGCCGCAACTGCGGGAACTGGTCCAGCGGCGCCGCCTGAACTCGCTCGTCAAGCGTTCATCGCTTCGAGGACAAACACCTGGTTATCGCTGCCGATGCTGCTCTTCATGGGCACCTCCGAACACGACTGGATCCTATTCGGCAAATAAAAACCATCCACAGATTACACAGATTTATCCATTATCAATCTGTGTAATCTGTGGACTGCCACACTAAATCACCAGCCTCACAACGTATTTGCCACACTCTCGCGCGATATTTCCATCATTCCCCGCACAATCAAATGGGAGGTGTGTATGAGTTCAATTGGCTCTTATAAAGCTCGCCAGTTCGACCTCAGTGGCCTAAAAGGCATTTCAGATCAAACTTTAGAAATGCACTTCAAACTCTATGAAGGCTACGTGAAGGAAACTAACAAGCTGACTGAGCGGATCGCGGAGTTCATCAAAGACGGTAACGTCGATCAGGAAGAGATGCCTGCGTACTCCGAGCTCACTCGCCGGCTTGGTTTCGAATACAACGGCATGGTCCTGCACGAATATTATTTCGACAACCTGCTGAGCGGAGGTGGGACAGGCGATCCCGCCAAGTCTTCCGAGTTTGCGAAAGCTGCGCAAACGTCGTTTGGCAGTTACGAAATCTGGAAGGCCGACTTTGTTGGTATCGGAAAGATGCGTGGCGTAGGTTGGGCCATCTGCTATCAAAACCCCACGAACGGAAGGCTTTCAAACCACTGGATCACGTTGCATGAAACGGGCAATGTAGCTGGCTATGTTCCGATTCTTGTGATGGACGTTTGGGAGCATGCGTTCCTGCTCGACTACAAGCCGGCAGAACGACCGAAGTACATCGAAGCGTTCTTCACGAATATCGCGTGGGGTGCGGTCGACGATCGATTGAAGAAACTCACCGGCGTGAAAACTGCCCGCGCCTAAAATGCAATCCACAGATTACGCAGAATCTGTGTGATCTGTGGATGGATTTTATTTTTGTGGGAGCGGTGGCTTGCTCAGCGTGCAATCCACCGTTAGTGAGCGCAGAAAATTCAGCAAATCTTCGCGCTGCTCAGGCAGCAGCTTGTGCGGCTGTAGGTTCTTCTTGTCGAGATATTTATTCGGCTTCCCACCACCCAACATAACGTCAACCGCCTCTTCGAGCATCTTCGCACTGCCGTCATGAAAGTACGGCGCTGATCTCGCGATATCTCTGAGCGTAGGAGTCTTGAACGCGCCGGTGTCTTCCGGTCTTTTCGTTACATTGAATCGCCCCGGATCAGGTTCCTTCTGGTCCATCCCAATACCGATGTTGTGATACTGCTGATCGGTAAACAGAACGCCATCGTGACAGTTGTTGCACTTGATCGCCTGAAAGATGTTCCAACCGCGGAACGCGCTCCGACTGATCGCGGTGTTGTCGCCAGCCTTCCAACGATCCCACGAAGTGTTTCCACCGATGATCGTTCGCTCGTAAGCGGCAATTGCTTTGACGACATTGTCTGGCGTCGCATCGCTACTAAAGACCTTTTGAAATTGCACTTTGTAATCTTGAAGCGCGTTGAGTTTTGCGACAATCTCATCAGCCTTTGCGCCCATGTTTCCGCCCGTCCACGCGGCAAGCGCCTGGTTCTCGAGTGAACCGCTGCGGCCGTCCCAGTAAAACTCTTTGTGATAGCCGATGTTCCAAAGAGTTGGACTGCTTCGCGTAAGCTGCTTGTTACCGGCGCCGATAGCTTTGGGTAGACCATCAGTCAAACCGTGCTCGCAAACATGACATGAATAGCACGACCTCGATCCGTCAAAACTCAAGCGCTCGTCGAAAAACAGTTGACGCCCCAACGCGACTTTTTCCGGAGTCATCGGATTATCCGGTGGAATGACCATCGGCTCATAACCTGCGAGCTGCGGCATCGAGATGTCTGATTGTTGAGTGGCTTCGCGATGACAGCCGGCGATGATCGTGATAACGATAACGAGGGGAAGGTAAAGTTTTCTCGTTTTCATAGAATCTGCGGATTATTACATAGGATGGAAATCCGTGTAATCTGTGTAACCTGTGGTAAGAAACCGCCAAAACAGGCTCGCGCTAATCGGAGTCGTGGTCTTTGCATCGTTCGCATGTTCAGGCAATAACGACAACTCGCACACGACCGCGACGACTTTCGTTTCACCGCCGCCGCGACAAGTGTTGCGCGCCGAGTCGAGACCGAAGAGTCTACCGCCGCTGGAGTTGGTCCACCCGATGCGCGCGTATGACAAGCCGTTGTTGTTTTTTACCCTGCCTAACGGCAAGACTTTTCGTGAAGGTGAAGAAGTTGCAATCACGTTCTATCTCGTCAACGCCAAGTTGCGGGACGACGGTGGCGACTTTCGCATTCGCTACATTGTTGATGACGACGATCTGAAGTGGATCGATCGTCGTGAAGACGTCGTACTGACCGGTTGGCTTCCCGGCAAACATACAATCCGGCTCGAACTGATCGGGCCTGATGGCTGGCCACTAAAAGACGGCATTGTCACACGTGAGATAACAATCGTTAAATGAGCAGGCGAAAGATATTATTTGCTGAGTTGGTGAAGGAAGCAGCAGACTGCAGGCGTTGTCCTGCGATGTGCGGACGCAGTGCGGTCTTAAGTCAGTTGAACGGTTCGCCGGAAGCGCGCGTCATGTTTATCGGCGAAGCGCCGGGAAGAAAAGGAGCGGATCGGACGCGAATACCGTTTTCGGGAGATCAGTCGGGCGCAAACCTCGATCGCTATTTGAATTCGATCGGTTTGACGCGCAAAGAGATCTTCATCACGAGTGCGGCGCTTTGTAATCCCCGCTCGGACTCGGGCGCGAACCGTAAACCGACGCAGAAGGAATTGGCGAATTGTTCGGACTTCTTACGACGAACGATCGAGTTGGTTGATCCGCGTGTGATCGTGACGTTGGGTTCAGTTGCGCTGGAGGCGTTAAAGCGCATTCAATATCACGAGTTGAGTCTGAAAGAGTCTGCGGCTCAAATACATTCGTGGAACGATCGGGTGCTTGTGCCGATCTACCATCCGAGTCCGCAGGTGTTGGCGTCACATCGACGCGAGGCGGAGCAGTTGCAGGATTACAAGACAGTGGCTAAAGCGATAGTCCTTGGAGTGCGGCGGCCTGGCGCCGCTTTGGCCTCGATCAAGCGCGATCGATAACAAAGCGGCGCCGGGCCGCCGCACTCCAAGGAGGTTTGTGTAACGTATGATTGAGTATCAAGCGGTTCGTGAGGGTGGTGCGGGGTTGATTGATCTCAGCTCGGTGCGCGGGCGGATTCGTGTGAGCGGATCTGAGGCTGTTATGTTTCTCAATGGCCTGATCACGAATGACATCAAGTCTCTCGGTGAAAATCGATGGATGCCAGCGGCGTTTGCAAACGTGCAGGGACGCTTGATCGGGGCGGTTCGAATCGTGCGCGGAAAGGATCCAACGTTTCTGATCGATACTGACGAGGCTTCGCGTGAAGGAGTTTTGAAGACGATCTCGAGATTCACGCTTGCAGGTGACTTTCGCGTTTCGGATGTGACTGATGAAACTGCGTTGCTGACGATACAAGGTAAACGCGCCGCCGAAATTGTTGAGAAGGTTTTTGAGACGTCCGTTTCGGATCTGCCACGCAACGGCGTCGCTGAAATGATCTTTCGTGCGACCCACACTGCCGAAGATGGATTCGACGTCGTGATTGATACTGCTCAACTCACGACCGTGCGCACTGCGCTGGTAAACGCAGGCGCGCTACCAGTTGATAAGAAGGTGGCCGAGATTCTGCGAGTCGAAGCCGGCATCGCTCGCTATGGCCGCGACATGGATGAGACCAGTGTCGTTACTGAAACAAATCTGGACGATGCTGTGAGCTACACAAAGGGATGTTATGTCGGGCAGGAGATCATCGTCCGCATCAAGCACCGCGGACACGTCGCGAAAAAACTGACGGGGCTGCGGCTGGAGACTGATCGCCGGAAAGAGCCAGGAACGATTATTAAATCTACCGACAATCAGGAGATCGGCCGAATCACGTCAGCGGTCATTTCGCCCAGGCTCGGCAGCACGATCGCGCTTGGCTACGTCAGATACGAGCATCTCGCAGCCGGCACAAAGGTTTTCATCGATGACGTTGCTGCAACAGTGACTGATCTTCCGTTCATACGCGGCAGTTGGTACGAGAACTGATGGCTGAAGATCTCGATTTTCAACAGGCGCAACTTGCGTACTCAATCATCGAACGCCTGATCGAGCACACACGGGTCGTTAGCGATCTCGTAGCCACGATGGCCCAGGTGCTCGACGAAGATACCACCAAGGCGCTCACGCAAACGCCGACCTGGACAGCTTACCTCGATAGCCGGCGAGCGTTGGAAAAGACGAAGGCTGATGTGGAGACGTTCGCGGAGATCTTGAAAAAACTAGCCGCGGATGACGCGGATAACCACGGATAAGACAAAACGGAAAAAATTTCTTATCCGTGTTCATCTGCGTCATCCGCGGCTAATTGTCATAATGACTTGACGCTCGCGGCCACCATCGAATTCGCAAAGAAAAATTCCCTGCCAGCGGCCAAGCAACAGTTTTCCATCCTGAAAAGGAATGGTGACCGAAGATCCAGTGAGGCTCGCCTTGATGTGAGCGTCGGAGTTCTCTTCGCCGTGGCGAAAGCCCATGCCATGTTGTGGGATTAGGGTGCGCAGCGCGTGCAGCATGTCTCGCGGCACATCGGGATCGGCGTTCTCATTGATCGTTAGGCCCGCAGTGGTGTGTTGCACGTAAAGCACCACGACACCTTCACGTGCGCCCGACTCCTTGAGCTTTTCACGAACCTGATCGGTGAATTCAACCAGCTCTTCGCGGCTGTGTGAACGCACCTTCAAAACGTACATCGTCACTTACCCGAGGCTTTGCGCTTCAACAATGCCCAGCCAGTCGGGAGTACGGCTGCGGCCAGAGCGATCTTGATTACGTCACCGGGGAGAAATGGAAGCACTGCGAGTTGGAAAGCTGCAACGGGCGGCGTGTTGGTCAACATTGCATACCAGGCCCAGCCGGCAAGAAATATGATTGCCGAACCAATAGCCATCGCTGCGACGGCAGTCGGGTATCGCTTGTCCCAACCGTGTTCTGCAAATGCGCCGGTAATAAACGCCGCCGCCGGAAATGCCACGAGATAACCTCCCGTTGGCCCAAGAAAACGCACGAGCCCCGCGCCGCCACCCGCAAAGAACGGCAAACCAAGAGCGCCCTCAACCAGGTAAGCGATAACGGCCGCGGCGCCCAAACGCGATCCAAGCAACGCACCCGTCAACAGCACCGCAAACGTCTGCCCCGTAATCGGCACTGGTCCAATTTGGATCGCAAACTGTGCCGACGCCGCGATGAACAAACTAAAAACAATCACGAGTCCCGTGGTGCGTGCTGAATCCAGCGGCGCCAACGCAGCGCCAATCAAAGTATCTGCTCTTATATCTGTGCTCATCTGTGGTTAGTCTCCTACTGCACTCTTCACCGCCTCACGCTCCTTGGGCGTCGCCGGCTCGAGCGTCATCGTGCCGATTCTCATTCCGTGGAACGAACGCCACACGAAGAAGACGGACACGAGGAAAAACCCTAGTGCAAGTATGTGCGTCAAGGTCGCGTCGCCGTTGTTGCGCGAAGTCAAACTGACTGCGAGCTCGACCGCCAGCAATCCGAACAGCGTCGTAAACTTGATCACCGGATTCATTGCCACTGAAGATGTGTCTTTGAACGGATCTCCAACAGTGTCGCCAACGACCGTAGCATCGTGAAGCGGAGTTCCCTTCATCTTGAGATCAACTTCGACTACTTTCTTCGCGTTGTCCCAAGCGCCGCCGGCATTGGCCATAAAAATCGCTTGATACAAGCCAAATATTGCGATCGAGATCAGATAGCCAATAAAGAAGAACGGTTCGACAAACGCGAATGCCAGCGTCGAGAAGAACACCGTCAGGAAGATATTGAACATGCCCTTCTGCGCATACTGTGTGCAGATGTGCACAACATTCTTACTATCTTCAACCGACGCTTTTTCGACGCCTTCAAGTCGAATGTTCGCCTTGATGTACTCGACTGCACGATACGCGCCGGTCGTAACTGCCTGAGTCGAAGCGCCGGTGAACCAATAGATAATAGCGCCTCCGGTGATGAGGCCGAGCACAAACGGAGCGTGCAGCAGCGACAGACCTTCAGTATTGACTCGCAGTCCGTCCGTCAACGCCATGATGATCGAGAAGATCAGGGTCGTAGCGCCGACCACAGCCGTGCCAATCAACACCGGTTTAGCAGTGGCTTTGAACGTGTTTCCCGCGCCGTCGTTCTCTTCAAGCAGATGTTTGGCGCGCGCAAAGTTGACGTTGACGTTGTATTGCTTTTTGACCTCAGCTTCGACGTCAGGCACTTGCTCGATCAGTGACAGTTCGTAAACTGACTGAGCGTTGTCTGTCACTGGTCCATATGAATCGACCGCGATCGTCACTGGTCCCATGCCGAGAAATCCGAACGCGACCAATCCGAAACCAAAGACCGGCGCAGCAACCGGGTCAACCATCAACGCGCCCAATCCCAATCCCGCCGCTGCACCAAGATTAGTGAAAAAGTAAGCAATCGCCATCAAACCGACGATGCTGATGCCCAGCCAGTAGCCGGAAAAGTTGCCCGCGACCAAACCCGAAAGAATGTTCAGCGAAGCACCGCCCTCCCGTGACGACGTGACAACTTCGCTGACGTGACGCGATTCGGTCGACGTAAATATCTTCACCAGCTCCGGGATCAGAGCGCCAGCGATGGTGCCACACGAAATGATGAATGCGAGTTTCCACCAGAGTGTGTCATTACCGCTCAACGTCGGAATCGTCAACTTCGAGATTACGAACGTAATCACGACCGAAACAATCGATGTAATCCAGACGAGCGACGTCAGTGGCGCCTCGAAGTTCATCGTGTCGGCTGTCCTGTAACGCGCTTTTGCAACCAGGTCGTTGATGAAATAGGAAAGGGCGCTGGCGATGATCATCATCACGCGCATAATGAAGATCCAAACAAGCAATTGCACCTGTACGCGCGGATTTGCAACGCCAAGCAGAATAAACGTGATCAGCGCGACGCCCGTGACGCCATAAGTTTCAAAACCATCCGCACTTGGACCAACAGAGTCGCCCGCGTTGTCGCCAGTGCAGTCGGCGATCACGCCAGGATTGCGCGCATCGTCTTCTTTGATCTTAAAGACGATCTTCATCAGGTCGGAACCGATGTCGGCGATCTTCGTGAAAATGCCACCGGCGATACGCAGTGCGGCGGCGCCGAGTGATTCACCAATCGCAAAGCCGATAAAGCACGGTCCGGCATAACTGCCCGGGATGAACAAGAGAATGCAGAGCATGATCAGCAACTCGACGCTGATCAGCATCATGCCAATGCTCATTCCGGCCTTCAGCGGAATCGCGTAAAGCGGAAATGGCTTGCCCTGGAGACTGGCGAACGCGGTGCGCGAATTTGCAAATGTGTTGACGCGGATGCCGAACCATGCCACGCCGTAACTACCTGCAATGCCAACCAAACTGAATGCCAGGATGATGGCCACGCGAAACGGCTCCATCGCCGAGAGGACGCCGAAGTAAAGCACGATGATGACGGCGATGAACGCTTCGAGAATGAGGATGAACTTGCCCTGGGTTGTCAGATACGTCTTGCAAGTAGCATAAATCAGTTCCGAGATCTCGCGCATCGCCTGGTGCACCGGCAATTTCTTTAAATTCATGTACATCGCCAGGCCAAAGCCGAGACCGAGAATACAGACGACGATGCCCAACAAAAGCACGTTGTGACCGGTGATTCCGTTGAAGAAGGTTACCTGTCCCAGGTCTGGGAGTTCTAAATTTGCTTCGCCACCCTGGTGCGACTGGGCGTAACCTGGGAGTGCAAAGCCTAAAGTCACAAAAACGACGCTCAGGCAAATTGCGGCGCGCCGGAGTACATTTTCCACGTTGAAATCCTTTCCGATTCTCCTAGAAGATGGCGAGATGCGTAATAAAAATGCGTATTATCCACAGATTACACAGATTTTTCAAAGAGAGGCTCCTGAATCTGCGTTATCTGCGGGTGCTTTCCTGTTCCCACCCAGCGACGGATTGAGTCGATCATGATTACTACTGCAGCAAACATTATGATCGCCGTGAGGCTGGTGTTGATGAGGCCCAGAACGTTGGTTTCCGGCTTTTGCGCCAGCGGCCAGAAAATATCGGTAATCGACTTGTAACCCGCAACCAGCGTCGTCGTGCTGACAAATGACAGTGGCACGATCGTGACCCACGCGTATTTCGCTTTGCCTGAGTTGATCACCATTGTTGTTGCAACGCATAAAGCCACAGCCGCGAGTAATTGATTCGCGATACCAAACATTGGCCAGATCGTCGAGATTGAGCCTGACCAGATGAATGCTGCCCATGCTGCGACTACGAGCACGGAAGTTACAACCGCGCCCGGCAGCCAGTTTGGCTCTTCGAGTTTTCGATAGAAGCGTCCGCCAAACTCCCCAACCAGAAAACGGGCGACGCGCGTTCCAGTGTCGATTGTCGTCAGAATAAACAACGCCTCAAACATGATTGCGAAGTGATACCAGTACTTCATCAGACCGCCGAGGCCGGGTATGCCGTCGAAGATCTTCGCAATGCCGAGCGCGAGCGTCACAGCGCCGCCGGTGCGTCCGCGCAGGTTCTTTTCGCCTGATTCCTGCTCGAGTCGATCGAGTTCCTGCGTCTTCAGATTAAACCCCTCGCCGCTGTGTGAATCGACCAGCCGAACGTATGCGGCTTTCTGCGCGTCTGTAGCTTGGGGCGTGTTGATACCGAAATAGTCGCCGGGAAAAAGTGAGGTCGCGGCAATCAGCGCCACTACACCGACAACGCCTTCCATCAACATGCTTCCGTAACCAATCATGCGCGTGTCGGTCTCTTTTGCGATCATCTTCGGCGTCGTGCCCGAAGAGATTAGAGCGTGAAAACCGGAGATGGCGCCGCAGGCGATAGTGATGAAGACGAATGGATACAGCTTGCCGGGAATCACTGGTCCACCACCAGCCGTGAACGGCGTTGTTGCCGGCATTTGGAGTTTCGGGTTGACCAGAATCACACCGAGAATCAGAAACGCGATCGTCCCAATTTTTAAGTAAGACGACAGGTAATCGCGCGGGCACAGCAGCATCCAGACCGGCAGCACTGAGGCGATGAAGCCGTAAAAAGCCATGATCACGATCAGGCTGTTTCGCGACAGCGTGAAGGTACTAGCGAAAGAAGAATCAGCAATGCGGCCGCCGAGGTAAACGGCAAAAAGCAGTCCGATGATGCCGATGATGCTCGCCTCAGCGATCTTGCCGATGCGGAAGCGATACATGTACAGACCCATCAACAGTGCCAGAGGAATCGTGAAACCGACAGTGAACGTTCCCCACGGTGACTCGGCAAGTGCATTTACAACCACGAGCCCCAGGCCTGCGAGTGCAATCACCACAATGAACAGAATCGCCACACCGGCAACGAGTCCTGACAGCGAACTGATCTCCGTGCGCGCCATCTCCGCCAGCGATTTGCCTTTGCGACGAACGCTGCCGGCCAAGATCATGAAGTCGTGCACAGCGCCGCCGAGACAAACGCCAATTACCAGCCACAGGAGTCCCGGTAGGAAACCAAACTGCGCCGCCAGCACGGGTCCGATTAATGGTCCAGCGCCGGAGATTGCGGCGAAGTGATGTCCAAACAAAACCCACTTGTTGGTTGGATAGTAGTTGTGGCCGTCGTACATCGTTTTCGACGGCACGGGACGAGAATCGTCAAGCGCAAGGACTCTCGCCGCGATGAAGGCAGAGTAATAGCGATACGAGATCGCGATAACGCAGAGTGCGCCGATAATGATTGGAAGTGCGTCCATTGAACCTGAAGTTCTTCCGAAAGCGACGCTTATTATCGCCAATACGTTCGACAAAAGCACGCAAACTACGCGCGTTGCCTCTGCGATATTCCCGTCAGTGCGCTTACTAACGAAAGCAAGATGCCTAAACCGATCATTCCCAATGCAACCGTGGTGCGCCTACTGTTACCCAACTGACTCAAGAGTTCTTTCAAAGTCTCGTCGTGTGGCATCGCCAATAGGCCAACAGCCACCAGGAAGGATCCCGTAGCGAGAGCTTTTAGCCATGATGCTGATTTAGTTCGCCCGAGCGACCGCCCGATCTCGCTTCGACCATACCCATACGACAGATAAACGGCGAAGCCTAAAAGTAGCCAGGCCACGAATCGCCACCACGACGCGGGGGGCAGGTAGTACATCAGAAAGAGGTAAGAGATAACTCCCAGAGATGGAATCAACCAATTACCGAGCGGCACTCTAAACGGCCGCTTCCGTTGCGGGTCTTTATAGCGCAAGACGATGATGCCGATACTAACCAGAAGGAATGCAAACAGTGTCCCTACGTTTGTAAGATCAACCATCTCGTCGATACTCATGATGGCGGCGAACGCTCCCACCACCACACCAGTAAGAATCGTAGTTACATGAGGTGTTTTGAACCGGGGATGCACCTTCGCAAAAACGGGTGGCAGTAATCCGTCGCGGGCCATTGAAAAGAATATTCTGGGTTGTCCCATCTGAAATACCAGCAGAACGGCAGTGTGCGCTATCACTGAACCAAACGCCACCACGGTCGCCGGCCATGTCACACCTGGCGGAGCGGCGTTTTGCAGAGCCATAGTCAGAGGTTCCGCTTGCTCATTTGCAAGGCGATGAATAAGTTCCTGATAGGGAATCAATCCCGCGAAGACAGCGCCGACCACTACGTACAACACGGTGCATATAATCAGCGACGCGATAATACCGATCGGCAGGTCGCGAGAGGGATTCCTTGTTTCTTCAGCAACAGTAGAGACAGCGTCGAACCCGATATAAGCAAAGAAGACCAGTGCCGCTCCGGTGAAAGTCCCACGCCAACCGTTAGGTTGGAAGGGCACCCAGTTTGAAGTCATCTTCGAGGGAGATACAAAGTAGATTGCGGTACCAATAAAGAAGAGCAATACAAGGATTTTTATGATTACCATCCCCGCGTTAAAATTTGCTGACTCACGAATGCCCCAGACCAACACAACCGTGATGCCGGCAACTATTGCAAATGCCAGCAGGTTAAAAATGATGGCATGTCCGAAAATGTGCGGAGCATCCCCGAAGCTTTTCACATATTGCTCGGGGTTGGTACTGGCTAGTTTGGCGGCAGTTCGATAATCAGTTGCGAGCCAAAGCGGAACATGGGCGTTAATTCCCATGTGTTCGAACAAATTATCGACTAATGTGCGGAAGTAATTTGCCCAACTGATTGCAACAGCCACGTTGCCCAATGCATATTCGATTATCAAATCCCAACCGATGATCCACGCGATCAACTCGCCCAGCGTCGCGTACGAGTAAGTGTAGGCTGAGCCCGAAATAGGAACCATCGACGCGAATTCCGCGTAACACAACGCTGCGAAACCGCAAACGACGGCGGTAATCACGAAGGAGATCATCAGCGACGGTCCAGCGCCCGGACGAGAGGCATCACCAGCCGCAGCGGTTCCGACAGTTGCAAAAATTCCGGCGCCGATAATTGCGCCGATACCAATTAGAGTGACATTAAAGGCTCCTAAGGCGCGCTTTAACGTATGGCCTTCTTCGTGAGCCGCAGCCAGGATATCGTCCAGGTTTTTTGTACGAAACAGTCCTCGAAGCAAGACGTCGCCTCCGGAGTGGATTTTGATATCTCTTACTTGCCGCAGGAAAGCTTGCGGAGTTTGGCATGGAAGTCGAGCCGTTGTAAATCCTGATCCGCGGATTAAACGGATAACAGGATTTACAGGACCAAATGCCTAATGGTAGTGTTTGAGTAATGTTCCCATTCAGAAACATCCTCTTCCCGACGGATTTTTCTGCGCATGCGCACGCAGCGTTGAAGTACGCTGCTGCATTCGCGCGCGACGGCGGCGGGCGCGTGTTTCTGGTCAACGTTCAGGACGCGAGAGTGCCCGCGAATTTGCTGACACTGCCAGAGCGCATTTTTGAAGAACAGGAAAATAACTGGTTGCTGCAACTGCGATCGCAGGTGAAGGAGATACTTGCAGATCCGTTGCTAAGAGGTGTTGAGGTCGATCCGATATTTGTAGCAGGTGATCCAGCGGTTGAAATCGCTCGTGCTGCGGCGGATCACGGAATCGATGTGATCACGATAGCGACGCGCGATCGTAATCGATTTTCACGAGCGTTTGGTGGATCGATTGCTGAAGACATTGTGGCTGAGTCGCCGTGCGCGGTGCTTGCGGTTCGTCCGCCGCAACGCGACTTTGTCGAGCATCGCGCCGGTCATACAGAGATTCGAATGAATCGCGTGCTGTTGGCGACGAATTTCCGTCCCTCGTCAGCCGCCGCAACTCAGCTTGCCACGCAGATCGCCAGTCATCGTCGCGCGGAGCTTCACGCCGTCTACGTGATTGGCGATTACATCGACCAGATCTCAGCGATGTTTCCGGAAGGCGGACTCGCGGCGTTGACGCGTCTACGCAGCTACGTGCAGGAACGCATGGGCCACTTGTCGCGCGCCGGGGGCGCGACGACGACTCACATCGCCGAAGGCAGGCCATACCAGGAGATCGTTAAGCTCGCAGCGAATCTCGATGCCGATCTCATCGTCATCGGAACTGCTGTGCACGGATCGTTGTTTGGAAACAATCAGGTATTAGGCTCGGAGATTGAACGAGTAATTAGAAACGCGCCTTGTCCGGTGCTTTGCGTGCCCGCAGCCAAGGTGGTGACCCCGTTGCCCGCGCTAGTCACGCAGGCCGTGCCGCAGATGTAAATCCGTCCCATATGTCCTATAGGACTGATAGGACCTATTTTTTCTTATCAACAGGCTTGCCTTCCCGCTCCCACGTCTGAAATCCACCCAACAACGCTGCTGCGTTTTCAACACCTTTTGTTTTTAGCGCGACCACCGCACCGGCGGACGTATGTTCGTTGGGTCAAGAACAGTAAGTGACAATTGTCTTGTCGCGGGGAAGTTCGTTCAGGTGGTTAAGGATTTCGGCCGCAGGAATGAGCCGCGAGCCGGGAATGTGACCCACGTCATACATTGCCTGATTGCGCGTATCGATTACGTAAGCCTTGCCTTCCTTCATCAGAGTTGCGAGTTCTTCGGTGGTGATGCGGCGAGCGCCGTCGGCGTAAGTTGTTTGAGGACTAACGGGGCTATTGCTTGACTTGTCTGCTTTGCTTTTGACGACAGTATCGACTGCATTACATGAAGCAAGCACCAACGCCACCAGCACGACTACCATTGAATAGAGAAATTTAAGACGCATTTAAGAGACCTCCATTTCAATCCTACTCTCTTATGTAGCCGCACGATTTGTCAATGTCCGATCTTTTAGTGATATAGTGCGCTCCCGAACAGGAGCCCGACCATGATGGAACCGCCGGCCCCGATTCAATGGGCCAAGGTAATCGACCACACGCGCTGCATTGGCTGTCATGCGTGCACGACCGCGTGCAAGTCTGAAAACCTCGTTCCGCTCTCCGTTACGCGCACTTACGTCAAGCACGTGGATATCGGCGTGTTTCCACAAGCACGGCGCGCTCATCAAGTAACGCGCTGTAATCAGTGCGCGCACGCTCCGTGTGTAACTGCGTGTCCGACTACCGCGATGTTCAAGCGGGCTGATGGGATCGTGGACTTTGACAAGTCGATCTGCATCGGCTGTAAAGCATGCATGGCTGCCTGCCCTTACGATGCAATCTTCATCAACCCTGACGATCATTCCGCTGAGAAGTGCAACTTCTGCGCGCACCGAATCGACATGCAACTCGAGCCTGCGTGCGTCGTTGTTTGTCCGACGCAGGCGATTCTTGTCGGCGACATGAACGATCCGGGTTCTTATGTGGCGCAGATTATCAACCGCGACACCGTCGCCGTCCGGCGACCGGAAAAAGAGACGCTTCCGAAATTATTTTACAAAGGCGCGCACCAGGCGACACTCGATCCACTCGCAGCCAGACGTCCCGAAGGTGGTCTCTTCATGTGGAGTGAACAGCAGGAAGGATCGGGCTTCGTAACGTCAGGAAATCCGAACTTCAACAACACTTCGGCGGCGGCGTTGCTGTCGTACGACGTTGCGCATTCGATTCCGTGGGACTGGCGCGTCAGTCTTTACACCTGGACCAAGGGAATCGCATCCGGCGTCTATCTGGTCGCTTGTATGCTCGTGCTGCTTGGGTTTCTCGGCGTGCAGAATTCGATCTGGTTGTGGATCACGCCAATTGTCTCCGGCGGATTTCTCGCAATTACGGGCGGGCTGCTGATTTGGGACCTCGAACATCCGGAACGTTTTCACCTGATCTTTACGCGTCCGCAGTGGCGCAGTTGGTTGGTTAAGGGTGCTTTCATCATCGCGGGATACACAATCGTGCTCGCGCTTCATTTCATCGCGAGCTGGATTGGATCGACGTCGTTTCAATCGTGGCTGATGATTGCCGGGATTCCATTGTCGATTTTGACGGCGGTTTACACTGCGTATCTCTTCGCGCAAGCGAAAGCACGCGACATGTGGCAGAACCCACTACTCCCGCCCCACCTGTTTTTTCAAGCAGTGCTGTTGGGATCGGCGGTGCTGCTGCTGTTGATTGCGATGCTTCGTGGTGTGACGGTGTCTGATACTTTTATCGATGTATTGCGGCCGGAAGTGTATTGGTTGCTTTGGACGCTAGGCATTTCGAGTGTGATTCATCTGTTGATGATTTGGGGCGAAGTCTCTCTTACGCATCCGACGGCACACGCGCGTCTCGCGATCTGGGAGATGGTGCACGGGAGATATAAAAACGATTTTTGGACCGGAACTATTCTGTCGTTGTTTGGCGGGCTGTTGCCTCTGTTGGCCGCACTCGGCGTCTTCAGTGTCTCGATCGGAATAGCCGGTGGACCGCTGGCGTTGATGGGCTTGATGCTCTTCGAAAACGCCTACGTCCAAGCCGGCCAATCAGTGCCGCTAGCTTGACGAATTCATCTTTGTGATTTTTGTGCTTCTTTGTGGCTATGAAAGAAACTTTCTACGCTGGGCCGAGTCGAAGTCACCTTGCGGCATTTCCGCCCAAGGAACGCTGGAGTGATTGGACCGAGCTCGATTCGCGGGCGTGGCCGCAGCGCAAGGAGCGGCATTACTCACTCGTTCCGACGACGTGCTTCAACTGCGAATCAGCGTGCGGCCTGCTGGCCTACATCGACAAAGTCACCGGCGAGATTCAGAAGTTCGAAGGCAATCCCGAACATCCCGGCTCGCGTGGACGCAACTGCGCCAAAGGTCCCGCGACACTCAATCAAGTCACAGATCCAGACCGCATTCTTTATCCGCTCAAACGCGCTGGCAAACGTGGCGAAGGTAAATGGGAACGCACCACCTGGGATGAAGCACTCGATACAATCGCCACTCGCATTCGTAACGCCATCGTCGAGAATCGGCGCCACGAGATCATGTATCACGTTGGCCGGCCCGGCGAAGACGGCTTCACCGAACGCATTCTCGCTGCCTGGGGAATTGATGGCCACAACTCGCACACCAACATCTGCTCGTCAGGCAGTCGCGAAGGTTATCAACTCTGGATGGGACTCGATCGTCCAAGTCCCGATCACGCCAATGCAAAAGTCATCCTGCTGATCAGCGCGCATCTCGAGTCGGGCCATTATTTCAATCCACATGCGCAACGCGTGATCGACGGCAAGGCAAACGGCGCGAAGCTGATCGTCTTTGACACGCGTCTTTCAAACACGGCGACTCACGCAGATTATTGGATCTCGCCGTATCCAGGCTCCGAGCCGGCGATCCTGCTCGCGATCGCAAATTACATAATTCAAAACGATCTGTATGACCGCGGCTTTGTTGAGCGTTGGTGGAACTGGAAAGAGTTTCTCGTCGCAGAGGGAGGAGCCGCGGATTTCACGGATTTTGAAGCACGATTAAAACAGATCTACGGGCAATACACGTTTGCGTTCGCGGCAGCGGAGTCAGGTGTTGATGAAAAAGTGATCGAAGAGATCGCGAAGCTCGTCGCGCCAGCAGGTTCGCGTTTTTCGAGTCATAACTGGCGCAGTGCGGCGTCTGGTGTCAGCGGAGGTTGGAGCGTCGCTCGTTGCTTATTCATGCTGAATGCGCTGCTTGGTGCAGTTGCGACAGAGGGCGGAGTTTATCCAAACGCGTGGAACAAGTTTGTGCCGAAGCCGATCTATGTGCCGCCGCATCCGAAGATGTGGAACGAGATCACGTGGCCGCGCGAGTACCCGCTGTCCATGAACGAGATGTCGTTCCTGTTGCCACACTTATTAAAAGACGGACGTGCAAAACTCGACGTTTACTTCACGCGCGTATATAACCCGGTATGGACCAACCCCGACGGTTTTTCATGGATCGAGATGCTGACGGATCCGGATCTCGTCGGTTGCTACGTCGCACTCACGCCAACGTGGAACGAAACTGCTTATTACGCAGATTACGTTTTGCCGATGGGAGTCGGCTCTGAACGACACGATCTTCATTCATATGAAACGCATGATTCGCAGTGGCTCGGTTTTCGTCAGCCGGTGATGAAAGCTGCTCGCCAACGCGCCGGCGAAACTATTGACGACACGCGCAAAGTGAATCCAGGCGAGGTCTGGGAAGAGAACGAATTCTGGCTCGAGTTGACGTGGCGCATCGATCCCAACGGCAGCCTCGGCATTCGCCAGTATGCAGAATCAAAAAAGAAACCCGGCACGCGACTCAGCGTCGACGAGTATTACGAATGGATTTTCGAGAACTCGGTGCCCGGTCTGCCGGAACGAGCCGCAGTCGAGAATTTGACTCCGCTTGAGTTCATGCGGCGCTACGGCGCGTTTGAAGTGAAGCAAAAGATCGGACGCGTTTACGATGAGCTCGTGCCGGCGGAAGAGCTCGACGATCTGCGTGAGGATCGTCTCGGTAGAATCTTTACTCGAGGGGCAAAGCCCGCTGGTCCAAACGTCGTTCCTTTGCCTGTGCCCGACGGCGACGATGAGGGACGTCGCCTGGTTGGCATCAACATCAACGGGCAAGTCAAACGCGGTTTTCCGACGCCGAGCGGCAGGCTTGAGTTTTATTCATCGACGCTGAATCGCTGGGGTTGGGCCGATTGGTCGATCCCGACTTACTTCAAGAGTCATGTTCACCCGGACAACCTTGAAGAAGGCCAAACGATCTTGATCTCGACCTTCCGGCTCGCAGTGCAAATCCACACGCGCAGTGCCAATTCAAAGTGGCTCGACGAGATTGCACATACGAATCCGCTTTGGATCCATCCGTCGCACGCGGCCAAGCTCGGCGTGCGCACTGGCGCTCTCGTGCGCGTCGAAACAGAGATTGGTTATTATGTTGTGCCCGCGTGGGTAACGGAAGGAATACGACCCGGCATTGTGGCTTGTAGTCATCATATGGGCCGCTGGAAACTGACTGATGAAGGACAGCGACAGTTGATGGCGACAGTGAAGTTGGACCAGAACGGAAGCGAGTGGAGAC
The DNA here is from genome assembly GCA_035248565.1 of Pyrinomonadaceae bacterium. Taxonomy (GTDB): domain Bacteria; phylum Acidobacteriota; class Blastocatellia; order Pyrinomonadales; family Pyrinomonadaceae; genus PSRF01. The sequence goes on from DATFHH010000108.1 coordinate 32,729, forward strand.
TCGGGCGCGAAAAGGGAATTCAACCTTACGAGTCGAACGATCCTGATACATTGCGCATCTGGTGGAAGGACGCGGGAGTTCACCAGAACATGACGTTTCCGGTTCATCCGGATCCGATTTCCGGAATGCACTGCTGGCACCAGGCTGTGCGCGTGCGCGCTGCGGAACCGGACGATCAGCCGGGCGATATTTTTGTGGATACAAAAAAGTCGCGCGAGGTGTATAAGAAGTGGTTGGCGATGACGAGACCGGCAGATGAGTTTTCCCCGGATGGAACACGGCGGCCGTATTGGATGCTCCGTCCATTGAAACCGGCGCGCGAGTTCTATAATCTGCCTTCATCCGCGTAATCCGCGTCAAAAAATATGCATTTTAAACAGTTCTATCTTGGGTGCCTGGCGCACGCTTCATATCTGATCGGCTCAGATGGCGAAGCCGTGGTTGTCGATCCGCAGCGCGATGTCGACGAGTATCTCGCCGAGGCTGAAGCGCATGGGTTTCAGATCAAGTACGTGATCGAAACGCACCTGCATGCCGATTTCGTCAGCGGACACCAGGAGATCGCTGCTCGAACGGGCGCACAAATTGTTTTTGGTGAGAAGGCCGGTGTGACGTTCGCGCACCGCGCGGTGCGCGACGGCGAAGAGATCAAGATCGGCAAAGTGGTCCTGCGATTTCTTGAAACACCCGGCCACACGCCTGAAGGTATTTGCATTCTCGTCAGCGACACTCAAGCTCCGGCTCAGCCACAAAAACTTCTAACCGGCGACACGCTATTCATCGGCGACGTCGGACGTCCTGACCTCGCAGGCGGCAAAGGCTACACGCCGCAGATGATGGCTGAGATGATGTACGACAGCCTTCACGGAAAACTGCTCAAGCTGCCGGATGATGTCGAGGTGTTTCCAGCGCACGGCGCGGGTTCGATGTGCGGCCGTAACATGTCGAAGGAAACTTCTTCCACGATTGGCGAACAGCGCAAGTTCAACTACGCGCTGCGGCCGATGAGTAAAGAAGAGTTCGTGACGATGATGACTGCGGATCTTCCGGAGGCGCCAAGCTACTTTCCGAAAGACGCTGAGATCAACCGCTCCGGCGCGCGTGGTCTTTCTGAGTTGCAACCGCCACAACCACTGTCACCACAAGAAGTTCTTCAATTGCGCGAACAAGATCACGTGTTGCTCGACATCAGATCCGCGGCGGATTTCGGTACGGCACACGTGCCCGGGTCGATGAACATCGGACTCGGCGGACAGTTTGCGATGTGGGCCGGCAGCTTGATCCCGCTGAATGCCGCGATCGTTTTGATTGCCGACACCGGCGCTCAGATCGATGAGTCAGTTGTGCGGCTCGCGCGCGTTGGTATCGAGGGCGTCAAAGGCTATTTGGATGGTGGTGTTCAGCGTTGGCGAGACGAAGGATTGCCGGTTGAAACGATCCCGCAGGTGAGCGTGGCCCAGTTGAAAGAGCAGATTGCGAACACTCAATTGCAAATCGTTGATGTGCGACGCCCCGCTGAATACGTCAACGGACATGTGCCTCGAGCATTCAACGCACCGCTTGCGAGTCTCGACAAGAGCCTTGGCCCACTGCCGCTGCAAAAAGATAAGTTGACGGCGGTAATCTGCGCCGGTGGCTATCGATCGAGCGCGGCGGCGAGTTTGTTGCAGCAACGCGGCTTCTCGAATCTTCTCAACGTGGCCGGCGGTACAGGAGCCTGGGTCACTGCCGGTTATCCCACAGAAAAATAGACTCCATCCACAGATTGCACAGATTCTGCAAAACAATCTGTGTAAACTGTGGATAGAATCCTGTCATGAAGCTGCTAATCGCGATCGGCATCATCGTCGTTGCCACGATTCATGGATACGGCGCCGCGTGGCTGGCGATCTGGATGCTCTTCCATCCTTACAAATCGGTGAAGCTTTTCGGCATCACCATCTGGCCGCAGGGGATGATTCCCCGGCATCGTGATAAGTTGGCCCAATCGATCGGCAACGCCGTCGGCAACGAACTGGTCTCACAACAGACCGTCTTCGATGCTCTATTCGAAACCAGTTTCTTTCAACGCAAAGTCGAGGATTTTGTCGACACGTACACAAACGACCTGCTCTCGCGCGTTTACCCGTCATTCCTCGACGCACTGCCGTCGCAAGCGCGCGCGCCGATCCTCGACACGATATCAGCGCTGCAATACCGGCTCGCCGAATACATCGCCGAGATGTTGAAGAGCGAGGAAACCGCAACGGCAATTGAACGCTTCGTCGATAAACAAATAGACGACTTGCTTGACCGCCGCGTCGGCGACATCGTGAGTGACAAATCCTTCAATCGCGCGTTTGATTTCGTCGAGCAGCGTTTACAACAACTCACCGCTACCCAAGCGTTCGAAAATAAAGTGCGCGACTTTGTCTCAGGACGTTTGGACGATCTTTCTCGCAGCAGTGCCACGCTCGCGGAGACCTTCACTCCCGAGACGATTGCTTTCATTAAAGATCGTATCGATCAACAGGTGCCGCCAATCGTCCATCACCTGGCGGAGATTGCCACCAGCCAATCAACACGCAAACAGATCGGCGCGTTGATAAAACTCGAGGTGGACCAGTACTACGAACAACTGTCGCTCTTCAAAAAGATTTTCATCTCTCGCGAACGCATTCACCGCGAAGTCGACGAACTGGTCAACAAAACTCTGCCGAGGCGGATTGAAGAGTATCTACGAGGACCAGCATTCGAACAGGAAGCCGAGGCGTTTCTGAACGCGACAATTGACAATGTAATGGCCCGTCCGTTGGACGAACTGGTGGGCCAGGTCGATCCGATCAGGTTCGAGGATCTGAAGTCTCAGATTTCCAATCGGCTGATTGAAGCACTCCGAAGCGAAGCGTTATCAACGTCCGTTTATAACCAGTTCTCAGACGTTGTCGATCGACTGCGTCCAATGACGCTCGGCGCGGTAATGCAACAGATCGACTCAAATTCCGGCGGTTATGCGAAGGATTTGCTGACCAAAAGCTTGTTGAGTTTGCTTTCACGCGAAGACACCGCGCGCACCATTAACGCCATCCTGAGCGCGCAGATCGAACGTCTTTTGATAGCTCCGATCGGACGTCTCGGCGATCACGTTTCCGAGAGCGCGATGCAACGTGCGAGCTCAGCATTAGTTGAGCGAATCACGCAGGCAGCGCGCGAGCGTTTGCCTGTTGCGATAGCCGAGTTTGATGTCGGCGGTCTCGTGCGCAAGAAAGTATCTGACTATCCGCTTGCAAAACTCGAAGAGCTGGTGCTGTCAGTAGCCCAACACCATCTTAAAACGATTGAGCTGTTTGGCGCGGCGATTGGTTTCTTTATCGGCGTCGGTCAAGCGATCTATTTCTGGTTCACTTGGACAGGCCACAGATGAATTTCGGGTTGACATTACACTCACGACTGAATAACTATTTGCCATCATCGAAAGGAGCTTAGTTCCCCAATGACCTACGTAGTTGTTGAATTATGCGTCGATTGCAAGTACACCGACTGCGCAGCCGTTTGTCCTGTTGAAGCGTTTCATGAGTTGCCGGATCGTCTTTACATTAATGCCGACACTTGTATCGATTGCGACGCGTGTGTTCCGGAATGTCCTGTGGAAGCGATTTTTGCCGATACCAATGTGCCTGAAAATTATGCTCACTGGACTCAGATCAATATAGATGAAGCTCCAAACTATCCCGTTATCAGTCAGAAGATTCCTGCCCTGCATGGACCGAGCTGTACTGGCCCAGAAGAATGAACGGACTCAAACTTGTCACAGTAGTATTTACTCTCACCTTCGCGACAACTGTCTTCGCGCAATCAGGTAGACGAACAAAGACGGCGCCCGCTCCAAGTCCCACACCGGAGGCACAGCCGTCGCCGTCTCCAACTCCTTCGTTGCCGCCGAGAGTGCCAGTCACTGCCGAGAAGGATCAGGACTATCGCTGCACTGCGGACGGTACGCTCGCACATCTTCTCGACAACGGCGAAGTCGCAGGTTTCACCGCAAAAGAAGTCGACACGAAGGCTGAGATCACAGCGAAGCCGGATCCAACTTACACACGCGACGCTCGTCGCGTGGGAGTGGAAGGTGTGGTGGTCTTAAAAGTGCTGCTTTTACCCGACGAAAAGATCGATCGAGTCAGAGTAGTGAGGCGACTGCCCTACGGTCTAACAGAAAATGCCATTTTCGCTGCCTGCGCAATCAAATTCAGACCTGCGGTGAAGGCGGGCAAGGCGGTACCGCAATGGGTATCTGTTCAATACGTGTTTCGGTTGGCAAGCTCATCGATCTTCGGCCCCTAAATCGGAAAAATCTTGACCAGTCCGGCGATCTGATGCGAATATGCCGAAGGATATTTGGCCGCAGATGACGCGGATGACGCAGATTAGATTTCTGATCTGCGTCATCCGCGTCATCTGCGGCTAAAACTATCTCTCACGCTCACGTTCTAACTCTAAGGAGGCTCCCATGGATCCTGATCGTTACTCCCAAGTTGCTCACATTCAACTGCTTCAACGTTATCAATCCGGTGTCAGGTGGTTCTATTGGATTGCCGGTCTGTCGTTGATTACGTCGATAATCTCGCTCAGTGGTGGAAGCTGGGGTTTTATCATCAGTCTTGGCACAACACAGATTATCGATGGTGTGGCAAAGGCCCTGTCGAGTGAAGGGTTCGGCGCCATCAATATCATCGGTCTGTTTCTTGATCTGTTGGTCACTGGAATCTTCGTCGGTTTTGGTTTGCTCGCCGCGAAGAAATTCTTGTGGGCCTACATGCTGGGAATGGTGATATTTCTCCTCGACGGATTGATACTCCTTCTAGCTCGAGACTTACTCGGCGCTGGATTTCACGCGTTAGTTTTGTTTTGGATGTTTCGTGGTTTCCAGGCCGGACAGGAACTCTCCGCGTTCGAGAAGACGATGGCGGAGCGGCAAGCTACAGTGCCGCCCCAACCAGAACCCGCGTTTGCGCAACAGATGAACGCGGATTAGCGCGATTATTTCTGCTGACCCTCGGTAGCGATGTTTCTCTTGGAGCCGTTGAGTTGTTTCATCAACTCCTCGACGGCGGCTTCGAGTTGCCGGTCGCGTCCTGCCAGCGTGTCTTCCGGTTTGTTGTCGACGAATATGTCAGGCTGCACGCCGTAGTTTTCCATGTTGGTCCGTTTCGAATCGGCGAGAAACACTCCAACACCGGGCGTGCGCACAGTGGATCCATCGATCAAGCTGTAACTGCCAGTACCGATGACCGCTCCCATTGTTGGCGTGCCGATCACTTTTCCGAGACCCAACGCGCGGAATCCGGCAGGAAACATTTCGGCGTTCGAAGCCGAGCGCCAATTTTGCAGAACGACCTTTGGTCCAAAGAATCCAGCGAACGGACGGCCCGTCGCTTCGGTGCCGCGCGGCTGCCACACCTGATACTGGCGTTGGACCAGAATAGCGAGCAGCTCTTGTTCGATGTTGCCGCCTCCATTCCAACGCTGATCGATAATCAACGCTTCTTTGTTGCGGTTTTCACGGATCTCTTTTTCGAACTTTCGCAGCGACGGTGGATTCATCGCCTGAATGTGCAGATAGCCGATGCGTCCGTTTGAAAGCTCTTCCACTCGCTTACGACGTTCTTTGACCCAACGCTCGTAACGCAATTGGCTGTAAGCGTTGGTCGAGATCGCTTCAATGCGCGTGTTCCAGGCACCTTCTTCGCTCGGTTTTGAGTTGAACGTCACGTTCACTTTGCGATTGAGCCGCTGGTTCAACAGCTCCCAGTAATTGTCGCCTGCTTTCACGGGCTTGCCGTCGATCGCGAGCAGATAGTCGCCGACTTTCACGCGCACCCAATCTTTATCGGCTGGGCCATCTTCGTAAATGTACGTGACGCGATAACGACCGGCCGCGGTATCAGGCTCCAATTCGAGGCCGAGATGCGACGTGGAAACACCGCCGCCGCCTGGTCCACGTGGCGGCGGCGCAGCGCCAGTGTGTGAAGCATTCAACTCGCCGATCATCTCGTTGATGATGTTGAGCAACTCCTGGCGATCGCCGACGAAATCAACCAGTGGACGATACTTCGCCCGCGCCGCGTCCCAGTCCATGCCGTGCATCTTTGGATCGTAGAAACGATACTTCATGGTTCGCCATCCATCGTCGAACATCTCGGCCCACTCAGCCGGACGATCGATACGAACACGAACGTTGAAATTGATTCGTCGTCTGCCTGCTTCGCGACCAGCGCCGGCGGTCGCCGCTGCTCCTGCTCCCTGCGCTCCTTGCGCGCCGGCTGATAAGGGCACCGAATAGATGCCGTCGCGTTCGCGGAAGAAGAGCGTGCGGCCATCACGCGAGATTGCCAGGTCTCCAAGTCCACCGCCGAAACCACCGAAGCCGCCTGGACCACCTTCAGCATTTTCATTCGGCGGTTGTCCTGACGTGACTCGCGTCAAGCGTCGACCATCATCCTGAATCGAATAGATAACCGGAACACTCGCCATACCCGCGGGCTCGCTGGTAACGAACACGATCGTGCGACTATCAGGCGCGATCGTGTAACTGGAAATCGGGAACGGCATGCGCGTGACTTGACGGGTGCGATGCTTGAGTCCAGCAAAGTCGACCTTGATTTCGCGTGGGGGACGATTCGCCGGTGGTCCGCGACGTACAGGCGGCGCAGGAGCGCCTTCCTCACCTTCGCCTCCTGCTGTCATCGGCGGCTGAGTTTCGCGTTCTTCCGCATCGTCAGGATCGCGGTCCTGATGCTCGAGCCAGACCGAATAAATCTGGACGGAGTTAGGCGTGTTGCCGCCGGAAGCTTCGATTCGTTGGAAGTAGAGTTTTCTTCCGTCTGGTCCAAAACGTGGATTCGAGTCGTTGGAAGAATCGAACGTAACTTTGTGGGGCTCTTTCTCGTCGCCTGACGCGGAGATGAGATAGATATCAGACGTGCGCGAGATATCGGGTTTTGAATAAGCGATCCATTTGCCGTCAGGCGACCACACTGGCGTACCGAAACCGCCATAATGTGAAGTGTCGAGAGTCGTAACTTGCTTGGTCGCGACGACGAGCTTGCGCAGGGTGTCGTCAGACGTGGCGAACACAATTTCTTTTGAATCGGGCGACCAGTTGTAACCGAATTTCAGCGCATCGATGTCGGTGAGTTTCTGTGCGGGCGCTGAACCATCGACTGGCGCCACGAAAAGTTCTTCACGGCCGCTCTGATCGGAGATGTAAGAGAGCCACTTGCCGTCGGGTGAATAAGCGACGCTGCGATCGCGTGCTGGACTCTCAGTGATCTGTTTGATGTCACCTTCCTCGACAGGCGCTGTGAAGATCTCGCCATGAATCGAGATCGCGATGCGTCGCGAAGACGGTGCGAGATCGTAATCGTCAGCTTGGGAATTGAACGACTGAACCTCCGATGAGTTTTCTTCAGTTTCGGCGTCGATGTTTAGGGTGATCGGCGTCGCGCGTTTCGAATTGACGTCGAGTTTCCAGATACCGAAATCGTGTTCGAAGACGATCACGCGTCCATCGGAGCTGATTGCGGGCCAGCGCACGTCACCGCTTTTGAACGATGTGACGCGATCGGCTTTGCCGCCGTTTTCTGAAATGCGCCAAACGTTCGTGAGGCCATTGCCTTCGCGATCGCTGACGAAATAGATAAAACCATCACGTCCCCACATGGGCCATGAATCGAGGCCATCGAAGTCGGTGAGTTGAGTAAACTTTTTTGCCGCGACGTCCATCACCATGATGTCGCTCTGATAGGCGCCTCGATAGTACTTGCGCCAGTAGACTTGCGCCTTCTGGTTGTAGGCAAGCTTTTGTCCATCGGGCGAATACGAAGCTTGCACGCCCATGTCGGTTCCCGCCTTCCACGGCATGCCGCCTTCGACGCTGACGAGGTAAAGCTGCGGCATGAAGTCTTCACCGCGATTACTGCTGAAGAGCACGGCGCGCGAGTCGGATGACCATCCGAGCACGACGTCGTCAGCGGAGTGCGCGGTCAGTTGTTTCACGTTGCCGCCGCTTGCGGGTATCAGATAGACGTCGAGATTCCCGTTGCGCTCGCTCGAGAACGCAATCCACTTCCCATCTGGCGAGAACCGCGGGTAAGCATCTCTGGCGCGATTGACGGTCAGGCGCTGGATGTTTTGGCCGTTCTCGTCAGCGGTCCAAATGTCTCCGAGATAAGTGAAGACGATGCGACCGTTATGATAATGGGGATAACGCACCAGCCGCGCTTCGCGACCAAATGCTGAAGTGGTAATGAGCAGAAATAGAGTTGCGGCGAACAGAGTAATTGTAGTTTTCATGGCTCCTGACCTACGTCTTGGGATGGAATTACCGGTGATGCGGAGAGGGGATTATACCACTGCGATTTGCGAAATTCGAATTTCGCAGGCGCCTGTGGCATCATTGGCCCGTGGCTGTCACTTGTCGAAAAATGCGGGCAGCGGACGTGCGCGACGCCTTTGAGATGCTAAGCGACTTTCTCAGAGCCGACGAGCACTATCTCGCGAGTAGCCAGGCGTATGGCGACCTCGGCTTGCAAGGACTCAACAACGCGCTCGATCTGTTTCTCGAACGACCCGAGCTCGGATTCGTGTGGATGGCGTATGATGAGAACGGCGTCGCGGGCATATGCGTGGTGTGTTATGCGATATCAACGTCGATGGGTTCGGTGGTGGCGAAGCTCGACGACGTTTCAGTGAAACCGGATCGACGCGGAAAGGGCATCGGTTCGGAGTTGCTCAATCAGTTGAAGGAGCAACTACGCAAAGAAGACGTAACGCGCATCGACGTCGCAGTGCATCTCCAAAATCCCGAGGCTCGACGCTTCTACGAAAAATCCGGTTTTGTGGCGCTCAACGAAGAGCGCCTCTCCTGCCTAATCTAAATCCGCGTTCATCCGCGTCATCCGCGGCCCAAATTACTGATCTCCTCAAAATACTTCGCAAACGCCACCATCCCTCCAGACGCCTGCTGCCAATCGAAATTTTCGTTCGGTGCGTGATAACCGTGTTCCGGCAACGACAAACCCAAAAACAGCACCGGACACTTCAGCACTTTCTCGATACTCGTCATCGCGCCAATGGTCCCACCATCACGTACAAAAACCGCATCACGTCCAAACGCAAACTTGATCGCACGTTTCAAAGCCTGCGGCAGCTCACCATCGAGTACCGTGCGAAACGCCGGCGCCTGTGATTCGAACTGAATGTTCACGTCCGGATTTCTCTCTTTTACCGCGGCCGCGATCAGTTTCTTGATCTTCTGTGGATCTTGTACCGGCACCAAACGGCACGATGCTTTCAATTCCGCACGCGGAGGGACAATCGATTTTAATCCAGGACCTTGGTAGCCACCCACGATGCCGTGGATCTCCAGCGTCGGCATGCCCCAGATGCGCTTCATCACTTCCAGCGGATCTTCCGTCCGCATCTTCTTCAAGTGGTGCGCCTTCTTGAACGCCTTAACCGTGAAGCCCGAATTTTCCCAGTCTTGTAGCTCCTTTTTCGACGGCGGAATGACGTCGTCGTAAAAACCTTTGATTTTGACCTTGCCAGTCCTCACGTCGTAGATGTCGCAAATAACCTGCATCAACTCCGCGATCGGATTTCGCGAGGCGCCACCGGTCTCGCCTGAGTGTGTGTCGACTGTTCCTGTTTCCAGAGTCAGAATGAATCCAAGCAGTCCACGCAGTCCGGCGGAGCTGGCCGGGCGGTTTCGTGACACCCAAACTGTGTCCGAAACAACTACCGAATCGGTGCGGAGATCTTTCGCGGCTTTGGAAATGATCTTTTCGAAGTTTGGTGAGCCTATCTCCTCTTCAAACTCCCAAAGCAACCGGATGTTGACGGGAACGTCTGCCTCGATTGCGGCACGAGCGCCAAAGAGGGCGCTCAACGCTGGTCCCTTGTCGTCGGTGGTGCCGCGGCCAAAGTAAGTGTCGCCTTGCTTTGTAAACACAAACGGCTCGGTGTCCCACGGCTCGGTTTCTTTGGAGGCGGGCTGAACGTCGATATGGTTGTACACAGTCACGGTTGGACGGTTATTGCCATTGCCGAAGATGCCGTGAATAACCGGATTTCCTTTCTCGGCACGGTAAACCTCGACTTTTCCGCCGTATTTTTCGATTGTTTCTACTGTCAGATCGACGCCTTTTCTGATGTCCTCAGCGTGACTCGGATCGACGGAAACTGTGGGAGTTTCGACAAAACGGCGCAGCAGCATTTCGAATTCTTCCCGGTGCGAGTTAGCAAAAGACAAAAGACTATCCCGTTTCAATGGTGTGGCCATTCAAGATCCTCCGTCGAACTGTCGTGCGAGAGCTTGCGCGCAATAATAAATCAAATAGGTCGTATAAGTCCTATAGGACGTATATGACTTATTAATCGGGCGGGGCGACGAAAAGCGCACTAGATGCATCTACAACCCTACAAAAGCAGTCGCGCTTCATGTTATTCTGGCGTCCCCGTGTTTCCAACCGAAACCCGGAACCCTGACAGTCAATAAGCGATACAGGTTTTAGGAGGGTTGCGTGAGAAAAAGCTCTTTTGCCCCGGGAATTCTATTCCTTGTTTTGGCCCTGGCGGTTCCCGCATTCATCATTGGTCAGCAAAACCGCTCTGCCCGGCGGGCGACGTCCACTCCCGAACGCTCCTCGAACGGCGCGGCTCCTAATGGCAAGACGAATTCTTCTGCCGTCACCGCGCCGATGATTAAGAGCGACCTCTCCGAAGCCCTTTCCGTCATCCAGTCGAACCATATTGATGGCCGCAAGCTCGACTACAACGGAATCTTCAAATCCTCGATCTCAGGCATGTTGAGCGTGCTGGATCCGCACTCGACCTATTTCGATCCGATTGAATACGCCTCCTTCCGCACCGAGCAGCGGTCGGAGTACTTCGGAATCGGAGCCACCATCGAGGACATGCGCGAAGGCTCCGACGTCAACACTTACATTCGCGCCACCTTCCCGGATTCTCCAGCCGCGCGCGCCGGTTTGCGTTTTGGCGACCGCATTCTTGCGGTTGATGGCAACTCAATGAAGGGCAAGACCTACCCGGAAGTGCGAAAATTCCTGCTCGGCCCACGTAACACGACCGTCAAAGTCACAGTCGAGCATGTGGGGACGAAGCAGCAAGAAACAGTAAACATCATTCGCGATGCGGTTTCATTGCCGTCGATTGCACAGTATTACATGCTGCGACCGGGCGTCGGTTACGTCGCGATGACCGGTGGTTTCAATATCACCACTGCCGACGAATTCGAAGAGGCCCTAAAAACATTGCACAGCAAGGGCATGAACATGCTCGTGCTCGATCTGCGTGGAAATCGCGGCGGATTGCTGATTCAGGCAGTTCGCGTCGCGAATACGTTTTTGCAACGCGGGCAGATGATCGTCTCGCAAAGAGGTCGCTTCCGCGACAGTTCGCAGTCGTATGCAGCAGTTAACGAGTCGCCTGATAACGTTCCGGTCGTTGTCCTGGTCAATGGCGAGACTGCATCTGCCGCTGAGATTGTCGCCGGTGCGCTTCAGGATCACGATCGCGCGCTGATCGTTGGCGAAACGACGTTCGGAAAAGGTCTCGTACAGTTTCCATTCCAGTTGGATTACGACTCGGCTTTGTTGCTGACGATTGCCAAGTACTTCACGCCTTCCGGCCGGCTGATTCAGCGCGACTATTCAAATGGTGGCTTTTACAACTATTACTTCCCAGGCGGGCTGGCCGCCGACAAGAACTCGCAGGCAAATCCGCAGAGCGGACCGGAAAGCCACACCGACACTGGACGCGCCGTCTATGGCGGCGGCGGAATTTCACCTGATGAAGTGGTTAAGCCGGGTCTAATTACCGCGGCTGAGCGTCACCTGCGCGATGTAATCTTTGGGTTTTCACTCGAACTGACCGCGGGTCGTGTTTCAGGTTTTGACTCATACAAGGTCCAACGCGCGATCGAGTTTGATCACGACTTGTCCAACGACGACTATCCTGTTACCGACGCGCTCTTCAGCGAGCTGAAGAAGTTTGCGGCCAGCAAATCGGTCTTCAAGATAACTGCGGATCAACTCGACAAATCACGTACCTTCGCCGAACGGCAGTTGCGCTACAACATACTGTCGGCAGCTTACGGTTACCGCACCGCGACAGAGGTTTTCAACGACGCCGATCCGCAGATCGCGCGCGCTGTCGATGTGATGCCTCGCGCTCGTGAACTCGCGTTGGCTGCAAGCAGAGCACGCGCCCGAGGTTAAGATAAGGCCATCCACAGATTACGCAGAATCGGTGTAATCTGTGGATGGCTTTCATGCGCACACTCATAATCATCAATCCAGCCGCCGCCAAAGCCCGCTCGGCATGGACCATAATTCAAGACCACCTCAACGCTGCCGCACTTAAACACGAAACCTACGAAACGGCGGCACCTGGAGACGCAACACTCCGAACTCGCGAAGCCTTGCGAACGGGTGTGTCGAATATTGTCGTCGTGGGCGGCGACGGCACGCTCAGCGAAGCTGCGGAAGGTTTCTTCGAATTCAATGACGACTTGAATGCGCTTCCAACCGCTATCAATCCTTCTGCAACACTAGCCATTCTTCCTGCCGGTACTGGCGACGACTTTGCGCGTGGTCTGTGCGGCAGCCGCGTGCCTCTCGAGAAGTGGATCGACACGCTTGTCTCCAATGACATTCGGCGGGTTGATGTTCTTTACGGTCGCTGCAACGATTACGAAAAGCCGTTTATTTGTCTGAATGCTTCAACGATGGGAATCGGCGGTGAAACTGCCGGCCGCGTCGCTGCGCAAGGAAAGTTCATGCGCAATTTCTCAGGTGAGTTTCGATTTGTATTTGCGGCAGTGGGAGCATTGGCTGCGTGGCGCGAGCGACGTGTGAGAGTGACAGTTGATGGTCGGGAAATGGTTGATGGGCCAATGAATCTCGTGGGAGTTGCTAACGGCCTTTATGCAGGCGGCGGAATGATGCTTTCGCCTGACGCGCAGATCGATGACGGCAAGTTGGATGTGATTACCGCTTCAGGTCTGACGCGCGCGAATGTGGTGAAGGAGCTTTCACGCATACACACAGGCGGACACGTTAACAATCCGAAGGTGAAGATCGTGCAAGGTGAGATCGTGCGGATTGAGACGTTGTTGCTGCAGGACGCGATGCCGATCGAGGCTGATGGAAATGTTCGCGGAGTGACGCCGGTGCAGTTCCAGGTGCTGCCCGCAGCATTAAGGTTTATTAGCCGCGGATGACGCGGATTCAAGTTCCTGGATTTTGGCGAGTCGTCGCTTGTGCCGTTCTTCGCCGCTGAATCTCGCGTTGATAAACGCTCGGACGATATCGAGCGCCAGCTCAACTCCCACCACACGCGCCCCTAAACAGAGCACATTACAATCATCATGCTCCCGCGATTGATGCGCTGAATAGGTGTCGCCGCAAAGCGCCGCGCGAATACCGCGAAGTTTGTTAGCGGCGACTGCTGCGCCCACGCCACTCCCGCAAACGAGTACTCCAATATCCGCACTGCCGTTCTGTACTGCCTCGGCGACCTGTTTCGCGTAGTCGGGATAGTCGTCTGGCACGGAACCATCGTGCGTACCGAAGTCGATTAATTCGTGTCCGGTGCGACGCAGTTCTTCAATCACTCGTTCGTTGAGTGGATAACCGCCATGATCGGCGCCAACCGCAATACGCATATTCGTTAGAGTAGCACGCGTGCGTGCTTCAAGACGTTCTCAACGTTGAACCCAAGCTCGCGCAGTGCGACCTCACCAGGCGCAGAAGCACCAAAGCGGTCCAAACAGATAACATCGCCTTCTGGTCCAACGTAGCGATCCCAACCCTCTCGCACACCTGCCTCGACCGCGAGCCGCGCTTTCACTGACGGCGGCAAGACCTGATCCCGATACTCCTGCGACTGCTCTTCAAACAATTCCCAGCATGGCATTGAGACCACCCGCACCGGCACACCTTCTTCTTCCAGTTTTTCTCGCGCTTCGAGGGCCAGCGAAACCTCAGAACCAGTGGCCATCAAGATCAATCGAGGCGCTTCCACATCAACCAGAACGTACGCGCCACGTCTCAGCCCATCCGCTTTCGCGAAACGTTGCCGATCGATTACCGGAACTTTCTGTCGCGTCAGAGCCAAGGCCGTCGGCGCGTGACGCCGCAGAATCGCAATCCTCCACGCTTCGCTTACCTCCGGCGAATCAGCCGGCCTCATGACGAACAGGTGCGGAATCGCGCGCAACGCAGCGAGGTGTTCGATGGGTTGATGTGTTGGTCCATCTTCACCAAGCCCGATTGAGTCGTGCGTGAACACGTAAATGACCTGGACTTCCGAAAGCGCCGCCAAACGAATCGCCGGCCGCATGTAGTCGGAGAACGTCAGAAACGTTCCGCCGTAAGGAATCAGACCGCCATTCAGCGAGATGCCGGTCAGCGTCGAACCCATTGCGTGTTCGCGCACACCGAAATGCAGGATGCGTCCGTCGTAAGTGCCAGCTTCAAAACTGTGACTCTCTTTAATGTCCGTGTTGTTTGAAACGCCGAGATCCGCAGAGCCCCCGATCAGCATCGGCAACACCGGAGCGAGCGCGTTTATCACTTCACCACTCGCCACACGCGTCGCGACCGGTTTCGCGTCTTCAAACTTCGGCAGATGATCTTCCCAACCCTCGGGTAACTCGCCGCTCATCGTGGCGTTCCAGGTCTTGGCTTCATCAGGATAACGCTGGCTGTATCTATCGACAAGAGCGCGCCAGTCGGATTCGAACTGTTCCCCACGATCGATTGCCTCACGGAAATGGGCCAACGCTTCGTCAGGTATATAAAACTGTTTGTCTTCCGGCCAGCCCAGGTGCCGCTTTGTTTCGCGCACGGCATCTTCACCGGGCGCATCGCTGTGGGCCTTGCGTGTGCCTTGCGTCGGCATACCAAAACCGATGATCGTTTTGACTGAAATCAGACTCGGCCGATCGTGTACGGATTGTGCTGCTCGAATTGCAGCGTCAATGTCGTCGAGGTTGTTGCCGTCAGTGACCGTTTGCGTGTGCCAACCATACGCCTCAAAACGCTTCGGCACGTCTTCACTAAACGCGAGACTCGTGAAGCCTTCGATCGTGACGTGGTTGTCATCGTAGAGGTAGATCAACTTGCCGAGCTTGAGATGACCGGCGAGCGAAGCTGCTTCGGAAGCGACGCCCTCCATTAAATCGCCGTCGGATACGATCGCGTAAACATAGTGATCTATTAACGGGACGCCATCTTTATTAAACTTCGCGCCGAGGTGGGCCTCGCCCATGGCCATGCCGACTCCGTTTGCAAAGCCCTGGCCCAATGGACCGGTTGTGATCTCAACACCGGGCGTGAGTCCGTATTCGGGATGACCGGGCGTCTTCGAGCCCCACTGCCGGAAGTTCTTCAACTCTTCGAGCGGAAGATCGTAACCAGTCAGGTGAAGTAACGAATAGAGCAGCATCGAGCCGTGACCGGCGGAAAGAAGGAAGCGATCGCGATTCTCCCATTTGGGATTTCGCGGATTGTGTCGCAGAAACCTGGTCCATAAGACGTAAGCCATCGGCGCGGCGCCGAGTGGCAATCCCGGATGGCCCGACTTGGCTTTCTGCACCGCGTCAATCGACAAGGTGCGGATCGTGTTGATGCAAAGTTGATCGAGTTCGGGATTGATGTTTGAGTTTTCTTTCTGCACTGGCGCGCTCATTGGTTATCGGTTCCTGTTTGTGACTTTTGTGCCTTTTTGTGGCGAATAAAAACGTTCGTACAATTCTTGCTGACGCGCAAGCCCCTCCTGATATCGAGCATGGCGCGTCAGGTCAGGCTCGAACACTTGTTCCACTAAGACTGATTCTTCCTCAATGGTTCCTATTTTGCCCACGGCTTCCAGCGCAAGCAAGGCAGCACCGCGAATCGACGCTTCCGCAGCTCCACCAAACAACAACGGCCGGCCTAAAACATCCGCGAGGATCTGCACCCAAAGAGGCGAAGAACGCAGTGCATTTCCGGATGCAACAATCGCCGCTTCCGGCGCGATGGAATTAAGATCCCGCGCGAGTAACGCAAATCGATATGCAATCGATTCGAGCACTGCACGAACTATCTCAACGGATTTTGTTTGTTGTCGTAAGCCAAAGATACCGCCACTCGCGTCAGCCAACCATCCGGTGCTTCGCTCGCCAGACCAAAACGGCAAAACCGTCAGTCCATGCGAATCCGGCTCGAGTGCCGCTAATTCATTTTGCAGTGCAACTGGGTCATCATTGACGTTGAGAGTTTGAGTGAGCCACTGGAAAAGTCCGCCACCATCCGACAATGCGCCGCCGACAACTACGCGATCACATGCAACTCGATAACTCCATAGCGACGCTGCTAGTGTGCTCGGTGGCTCACCCTTGAATGCAACTCGCATCGCGCCCGAGGTGCCGACCATCAATGCGATCTTATCTTTTGTGCTACAACCGGCGCCGATGTTGTTGGCTGCTCCATCGCCGACAATAGTGACGAGTCGCGCTTCAGCTAATGCGGGCCAGCGAAACGCGAACACGTCTGATAATTTCGCGTCGAGCCGCTCTTTTACTTGCGGCAACGTATCCGGCGAGACGCTGAGCGCGTCAACAAAGTCCCAATCCCAGTCGCAACTTCGTTGATTGAACAGTCCAGTCGCAGACGCCATCGAAACACTTATCGCAGTTTCGCCGAACAACCGGAGGCATAGGTATTCGGCAAGGCCGAGCCAGCAACGAGTATTACTGAAGCTCTCTGATTGGTGGCTCTTCAACCATTGCAGTTTCGCAGGCCAATAGCTTGGATGGAACCGGCAACCAGTGCGCGAGTGGATCTCCTGCTCATCGAATTGTCCGCGCAAGTTGTTTGCTACTTGAGCTGCGCGAGTGTCGGCCCAGGTCAGCAATTGAGTGCTTGGTCGTCCCTCAGCGTCGATACCGAGTAGGCTGTGCCAAAACGCTGAGATGGCGATTAGTTCGAGTTGTCCTGCGGAGTGATAGTGATAG
Source organism: Pyrinomonadaceae bacterium (assembly GCA_035248565.1). Classification (GTDB taxonomy): domain Bacteria; phylum Acidobacteriota; class Blastocatellia; order Pyrinomonadales; family Pyrinomonadaceae; genus PSRF01. The sequence goes on from DATFHH010000108.1 coordinate 49,785, forward strand.
GTAAATAGCTCGTCGATGGTTTTTATAACTTCATCGACGAGGACATCGGGATCGAGCTCGGCAAAGTCGGAAACAGGCGCACGATCACGACTGTTGCGAACTTGAACTCCGGTAGGCCTGCCGTGTTCGTCAAAGAGTGCGGCGCGCACTCCAGACGTGCCGACGTCAATGCTCAAGAGAAAGGAAGGCTTTGTGCCTTCCATTACCGAAACAATATTTGGCGCCGGCTCGAGTTCCTCGACCACGTCATCGAGCACGCTGCTCATTTTTGTTCCACAGATTACACCGATCTGTGGTTTTATTTAACAGTCTTTCGCACGAATTCGACGAAGTCGCGCACGTCCTCTTCCGTCGTATCAAACGAAGCCATCAGTCGCACTTCAGAAATTTCTTCATTCCAAACATAGAAAAAATATTTCTTCTGAAGTTGCGGGACATACTTCCGCGGTATGACCGCGAAGACGCCGTTCGCCTCAACCGGCTGCGTGAGTTGTATCTGCGTTATCTTCTTGAGTTCGCCGGCAAGCAACTGCGCCATCCGGTTCGAATGCGTCGCACTTCGCTTCCACAGATCGCCCGACAACAGCGCTTCAAACTGCGCCGAGATGAACCGCATCTTCGACGGCAGGTGCATTCCCTGCTTGCGAATGTATTTGAATTCGGCGGCTTTTGTCTTGTCGAAGAAGATCACGGCTTCGCCATACATCATTCCGTTCTTCGTGCCGCCGAACGAGAGCACATCAACACCCGCATCCGCCGTGATCTCTTTTAAAGTCGCATTCAGACTCACTGCCGCGTTCGCGAGTCGCGCGCCATCGACGTGAAGCAACATCTCGTGTTCGTGCGCAAAATCAGCGAGCGACTTTAGTTCATTCTTCGTGTAAACCGTGCCCATCTCGGTCGCTTGAGAGACGGAGATCACTCGCGGCTGCACGTGATGTTCGACGCCGATGCCGTGCAGCAACGGTTTTACGTGCTCGACGTGAAGTTTGCCATCGAGCGTTGGAACAGTAATCAGCTTGCATCCGGTGAACTTCTCCGGCGCGCCACATTCGTCGACATTCACGTGCGCGGTTTCCGCGCAAATAATCGCGTGATGCGGATTAGTGATGGCCTTGAGGCCGAGAACGTTTGCGCCGGTTCCGCCGAAGACAAAATAGACCGCGATGTCGCGGCCAAAGTGTTTCTGAAAAAGTTTTATTGCGCGCGCTGTGAAAGGGTCGTCGCCGTAGGCGATCACGTGCCCTTCGTTGGCGGCACGGATTGCTTCGATCATCTCCGGATGGGCGCCGGCGTTGTTATCACTAGCGAAGCTGCGTCTACTCATGACAATCCGTTTTCATCCGCGTCATCTGCGGCTAAGATCCCTTGCGATTTCACGCGCCGCGTTGGCACCGCACAGGCCCGTAATTCCGCCACCAGGATGTGTTCCCGCGCCGCAGAGATAGAGTCGTTTCAATGGCGTTCGATACTGCGCCCAACCGATCAACGGACGGAAAGTGAAGAACTGGTCCAAACTCTGTTCGCCGTGATGAATGTGTCCACCACTGAGTCCGTAAGTCTGTTCGAGATCTAACGGCGTGATGACCTGTTTCGCAACGATCAAGTCATCAATGCCTGGCGCATAAGTTTCCAACTGCGTAATAACGTTGTCAGCGAACTCTTCCCGTCGCGTGGTCCAATCCCCTTGTCTGAGTTTGTATGGTGCAAACTGCGCGTGAATCGACATGACGTGTTTGCCCGCAGGCGCGAGTGAAGGATCGCCAATCGAGGGAATCGTGATGTCGAGATATGGCTGCGCAGAAAATTCGCCATACTTCGAGGCGTCGAAGGCACGTTCGAGATAGTCGATCTCCGGACCGATGTGAATGCGGCCGGAGAGTTTTGTTTTCGGATCTCCGCCATTTACGCCACGAAATGCCGGTAGGCCCGAGAGCGCGAGGTTGATTTTTGCCGCAGCGCCCGGTGCGCGATAGTTGCGCATCTTTTGCAAAAAGTTAGGCTCGAGATCGATTGGATCCACCAGGTTCAGAAACGTCGAGCGCGGATCAGCGTTTGAAACTACAACTCGCGACTGGATCTCTTCGCCAGTCTCGAGCGCGACTTTCGGCGCATCGCTACTAGCTCCCGCAACTGCCGAAACCTGCGCCGACGTCCGTATCTCAGCGCCGGCAGCTCTAGCTGCACTCGCCAGAGCGTCAGACAAACTGCCCATGCCGCCTTTCGGATGTGAAGCTGGAACGATTGCACTTCCATCCATCGCCGCTTGCCACAACAAACCCAAGCTCGTTCCCGCTGACCATGGACCAGCAAACGCTCCATAGATCCCGCGCGCAGCAACTGTGGCGCGCAACAACTCCGTCTCAAACCATTCGCTGACAAGATCCGCTACGGCCATCGGTCCCCAACGAAGCAAGCGATACTCGTCTTTCTTCCCGAGACCGCGAAACGCAAGTCCAACTTTTCCGAGTTGCCACAGGTCGGCTGTGGTTGGTTGATCGATTGACGGCGGCGTCATCGAGATCAGCGGTGCGAGCACTCGACCGATACGCGCAAAGCTGTTGACAAACTCGGGATAACTCTTCGCGTCGTTAGCGGAAAACTTTTCAATCTCGCTGACTGTTCGACCGACGTCATTGTAAATACAAATCGAGCGACCGTCCGGCGACAGCGCGAGCACGCGCGCTTCCGGAGTTATCAGTTCGAGTCCGAAACGCGAGAGATTCAGGTCGTCAACGATGTGCGCTGCAAGTGGACCAGTTGCATGGTCCAACGTAGAGCAACGAAACCCCGGGCATATCTCTTCAGTAACCGCTCCACCCCCAACAATTTCCCGTCTCTCCAGCACGAGCGTCTTCAACCCGGCCTTTGCCAGATAGCACGCAGCCACGAGCCCGTTATGCCCGGCCCCAACAATTATCACATCGTAAATCCGTGTCATCCGCGTCATCCGTGGCTAAATATCCTTCAGCATTTGCAGCGCCGCATTCCTCCCTGGCGCACCCATGATCCCCCCACCCGGATGCGTCGCTGAGCCGCACATGTAAAGATTCTTGATTGGCGTGCGATATTGCGCCCAACCCGGCGCGGGCCGCAGGAAAAAGAGCTGCTCGAGCGTGAGCTCTCCCTGAAAAATATTTCCTTCAGACAAACCAAACTCGCGTTCCAGATCGAGGGGAGTCAGCACCTGCCGATCGCGGATCAACTCGCGAATATTCGGCGCGTGCTCGGCGATCGTGTCGATCACCGTGTCGCCAAACTCCTCGCGCTTGTCGTCCCAGCTTCCTTCTTTCAAGTTGTAAGGCGCGTACTGCACGAAACACGACATTACGTGCTTGCCTGGCGGTGCGACAGACGGATCAGTCAAACTCGGAATCACCATGTCGATGTACGGACGACGCGAAAAACGTCCGTACTTTGCTTCGTCATACGCCCGCTCCATGTAATCAACACCGGGCGAGATGGAGATCGCGCCACGGAGATGCGCGCCTGGACCAGGCAATGATTTGAAATCAGGCAAACCGTCGAGTGCGAGATTCACTTTTCCTGACGAGCCGCGGTATTTGTAGCGTTTGAGATCGGTGCAGAAATCGTCAGGCAAGTATTCTTCGCCAACCATCTTCATAAATGTCAACCGCGGGTCGACGCTCGACGAGATCACATCCACGTTGATCTCATCGCCGTTGGCGAGCACGACGCCAGTGGCGCTTCCATTCTTAACGAGTATCTTCTCGATGCCTGCCTCCGTGCGAATCTCCACGCCGGCTTCGCGTGCAGCATCGGCAATTGCATTTGAAATCGCGCCGGTGCCGCCACGCGCAAAGCCCCACGAGCGAAACGCGCCATCGATTTCGCCCATGTAATGATGAAGCAAGACGTAGGCAGTTCCTGGGGAGCGCACACCGAGAAAAGTGCCGATGATTCCTGACGCCGACATCGTCGCTTTGAGCACGTCAGTTTCAAACCACTGATCGAGAAAGTCGACGGCGCTCATCGTCATCAACTGCACCTGATTGTATTTATCTTCGTCTGGAAGTTTTTGAAAACGCCGGCCGAGGAAGGCGAGATTCTTCCAGCCTTTAGGATCGAGTGTTGTTGGATCCGGCGGCGTCATGCTCATGATCGGTTTGACGAAGTGGGCCATCTCGATCATCGCTTTGCCGTACTCGTCATACGCTTCCGCATCGAGACGAGAATGGCGTGCGATCTCGCGGCGAGTGCGCGCGTGATCGTTGACGCGCCAGAGGTAATCGCCGTTTGGCATCGGCGTGAACGTGCCATCTAGCGGCAGGATCTCGAGACCGTGACGCGGCAAATCGAGCTCGCGTATGATCTCCGGACGCAACAACGAGACAACGTAAGAACAAACAGAGAACTTGAACCCGGGAAATACTTCCTCAGTCACAGCGGCGCCGCCAAGCACGTGACGACGCTCCAGCACGAGCACTTTTTTGCCCGCGCGTGCGAGGTACGCGGCATTCACCAGACCGTTATGTCCGCCGCCGATCACGACGATGTCGTATTTTTGCGCCATGCGTTTGTGTTAGAGCTTTGCGGGCCGCAAAGAAGCACAAAAAGCACAAAACAATTTATGATGAACCTTGTGCTTTTTGTGCCTCTTTGTGGCTAAAATGCTGCCTTGCTGCAAGTGCGTAAGGATACTTATAATCGCTCGCCCTGACAAACAGCGCACAAACCAACATGCCCATCGGAACCGCTTTTCACGAACGGACATTTCCACTCTGCGAAAGTCTCAGCTATCGCGAGTGGTCTGGCTACTATGCGGTAAGCTCTTACGAGCCGCACCACGAACATGAGTACAACGCGATTCGCAATGCCGCCGCGTTGATCGATATCTCGCCCCTGTTCAAATACCGCGTCACCGGCAAAGACGCCACACGGCTCGTCGATCGCGTCATCACGCGTGACATGCGAAAGGTCGCGGTGGGCCAAGTGATCTATACGCCGTGGTGCGACGAACGCGGCAAAGTGATCGACGACGGTACTGTCTCGCGTCTCGAAGAGAACACTTATCGCTGGACCGCTGCCGATCCGAGTCTCCGATGGTTCACGCAGAACGCCGCTGGCATGGACGTGCAAATCGAAGACATTTCAGAAACTGTTTCCGCGCTCGCTCTGCAAGGACCAACTTCGGGCAGGCTGCTCAAGGGCCTTGTTACAGACGCCGACATCGCAAATCTAAAATACTTCCGAGTCACTAAGGGCACGATCGCGGGCGTGCCGGTTGAGATCTCTCGCACCGGCTATACCGGCGACCTCGGTTACGAGATCTGGATCGCATCCGAGCAAGCGGTCAAGGTTTGGGACGCGTTGATGGACGCCGGTAAAGCATTCGACGTTCATCCCGCAGGAATGTTGGCACTCGACGTGGCGCGAGTCGAAGCCGGATTGTTGCTGATCGACGTAGATTTCAACAGCAGCAAGAAAGCGCTGATCGACGAGCAACGCTACTCGCCGTTCGAAATGGGTTTGGGGCGATTGGTGAATCTCGACAAAAATCGCTTCGTCGGTCAGGCAGCGCTAATCGAGGAACAGAAACGCGGATCTGCGCGCGAGATCGTGGGCCTGGAGATCGATTGGCCGCAGGTTGAGAATCTGTATGAAGAAGTTGGTTTGCCGCCCGCCGTATCAGCGATGGCGTCGCGTGTAGCAGTGCCGGTGTTCAAAGAAGGCATTCAGGTCGGAAAAGCTACAACGACAACATGGTCGCCCACGTTGAAGAAGATGATCGCTCTCGCAACGGTCAAACGCGAGTACACGCGGCCGGGCACACGTTTGCAATTCGAGATTACAGTTGAGGCGGTACGGCATCACGTGCGTGCAACGGTAGTGAAAACGCCGTTCTTCAATCCGAAGCGTAAGACCACGACGCCAATCGCGTAGGCTCCTCCTTGGAGTGCGGCGGCCTGGCGCCGCTTTATTAGCGCGCGGAGCGCGCAAGTTTACGTTAAAGCGGCGCCAGGCCGCCGCACTCCAAGGAGGCGCACACGGAATATGAAGTCATCGCTGACAGAGATCATCAACGACTACGATCCAAATCTGCCGCTAGATCGTGCTTCAACCATTCCCGCTCCGTGGTACACAAACAAAGAATTCTACGAACTAGAACTCAAAAACGTCTTCTCGCGTTCGTGGCAACTCGCCGCGCGCGTGGACCAGGTTAGCGAACCCGGTCAATACACGACGAGCGATATAGCCGGCGAGCCAGTTGTGATCGTTCGCGGAAATGACCGCGTGCTGCGCGCGTTCTTCAACGTTTGCCGTCATCACGCCGCCGCGGTTATGACTGAGCCGCAGGGCAAAGCGGCGCAACTCCGTTGCCCCTATCACGGTTGGACCTACTCACTCGAAGGCGAGTTGAAAGGCACGCCCGATTTCTCCGGTGTGTGTGATTTCGATCGCGCCAGTAATGGCTTGAAGCCAATCGAGTTTGCTGAGTGGGAGAATTGGATATTCGTCAAACTCGATCCCGATCCGGAGTCGCTACTCGACTTCCTCGGCGAAGATCTCACGGCACAAATCAACCCGCTGGAGTTGAACAACCTGCATTGGTTCGAACGCCGCCATTACAGTTTCGACTGCAACTGGAAAGTGTTTGTAGACAACTATCTCGACGGCGGTTATCACGTGCCTTACCTGCACAAAGGTCTCGACAGCGTGCTCGATTACAGCAACTACATGATCGAAATTGGCAAGGATCATTGTTTGCAGTGGAGTCCGATGGTCAGCGAAGGCGCCGAAGCGCAAACCGGCGCAGTGCGCAAAGGCGACCGCGCGCTCTACTACTGGATCTATCCCAACTTCATGGTCAACTGCTACGACGGTGTGATGGACACGAATCTCGTTGTACCTCGCGGCGTCGATCAAACTGAGGTCATCTTCGATTTCTACTTTCCTGATGTTGTAAGCGAAGAAGCACGCGCGCGAAATCTGGCGAGTGTCGCGGTGGGCCAACGCATTCAGGATGAGGACGTGGCTATCTGCAAATCAGTTCAGCGTGGTTTGAACTCGCGCGCTTACAACGCCGGCCGGCTCTCAGTCAGACGCGAAGCCGGTGAGCACCTCTTCCACCGCCTGTTGTACGCGGATGTGAGCCGCGGATTACACGGATGAACACGGATCACAGATCGCGTGGCCATCTGCTGCGTGTGCTAGGCGTTGGATTTGGGCTGGCGGTGATTATTGGCAATACGATCGGCGCGGGAATATTTCGCGCGCCGGGAAGTATTGCTCAACAGTTGCCCAGCGCTGGTCCATTTCTGCTTATCTGGCTTGGCGGTGCACTCTACGCCTTCCTCGGCGCGATCTCGCTGGCCGAGCTCGGCACGATGATTCCGCAGTCAGGTGGCCAGTACGTCTTTTCGCGGTACGCGCTTGGAGACTACGCGGGATTCATCGTCGGCTGGAGCGACTGGATCTCATCGTGCGGCTCAACGGCCGCCGTGGCGTTGGTAACCGGCACGTTTGCCGGCGCGCTCTTACCTGCACTGAACGGAAAAGCTCCGGGCGTCGCTGCAGCGGTGACGATCTTGTTCGCCGTCCTGCAATGGCACGGGATCGTTTGGGGTAGCAACATTCAAAACCTTACGAGCTTGCTAAAAGCGCTGGCGTTCCTCGCGTTGATCGTCGCGGCATTCGTTCTGGGCAGTGGCGCCGCGTTCACAACTGCTGAAGCTGCTTCAACTTCAACAATCACCATCTCCGCGATCGTCATTTCGCTCCAATCAGCGATCTACACTTACGACGGCTGGAGCGGCGTCATCTATTTCTCCGAAGAAGTGAGACATCCCGCACACGATATTCCACGCGCGCTGTTTGGTGGAGTCTTGAGCATCGCGGCGATCTACCTGCTGGTGAACCTCGCGCTGCTTTACGTCTTGCCAATGTCGCAAATCGCTGGGAAAGAGTTTGCTGCCGGTGAAGCTGCAAACGTGATCTTCGGCGCGCACGGCGACACGATCTTTCGCTGCTTAACCATCGTGTCGATGTTGAGTGGTATTAACGCGCTTCACTTGATGGCTACGCGTGTTGTGTTCGCAATGAGTCGCGATGGTCTGTTCACAAAGAGGGCAGCCAAGGTTAACGAAGGTGGCACGCCCACCGTGTCGCTGTTTCTCAGCGCGCTCGTCGCAGTGCTGTTCATCTTGCTCGGCCAGACGTTCGATGTCGTGATAACGGTGCTTGCCTTTTTCTTTGTCGCCAACTACATCCTTTCATTCATTTCGCTCTTCGTACTGCGATTGCGCGAACCGGAAAAGCCTCGGCCTTATCGCGCGTGGGGTTATCCTGTGACGCCGGCATTGGCGCTGGTTGGTTCGTTGTTGTTTCTGGCGGGAGCAGTTGCTGCTGATACGAAGAACAGTCTTTACGCGTTGTTATTGCTGGCGGTGAGTTACCCGGTGTTTTTATTGATGAAGCGAGTTAAGCAGTCTGAGTGACCACGCAACCTTGATTGTCAGCTTCGAGAGTCCTCACTGTCGATTCGATCTTGTACGCACGAAAACAAGCCGCAATCCGAGCGCCGATCTCTGCTTCGTTATCATCAACCAGCGCCAGGATACTTGGACCAGCACCACTCAACGCTATACCGAGCAGTCCGGGCATGCGCGGCAATGCCAACGCTTCACGCAATCCGGGCACGAGAGATTCGCGCTGCGGCTGATGCAGACGGTCGCGCATCGCTTCCCAGAGCAGATCGTAGCGTTGTTGGACGAGTGCCGACGCAAAGATAGCTGTGCGTTGCAGGTTGTGCACTGCATCCACGCGACTGATGGTGCGCGGCAGTGCGGCGCGGGCGACGTGTGTGGGCAGTTGCGACTGCGGCGAGACGACAACGATGCGAATTTGTGCAGGCCAGTCGAACTTCGTGGAAATCACATTCCCGTCATTTGAAATGCAACTTGCGAGAAAGCCGCCGTACAACGACGCCGCGACGTTGTCGGGATGTCCTTCAAATTCAGTGGCGTAATTCTGAATTGCTTGATCGGAGATTTCGCGGCCGGTAATTAGGTCGGCGAGCTTGATTCCAGCGACGATCGCAGCGGCGCTGCTGCCCAAGCCGCTTGCGAGTGGTATTTCGTTGTGAGCGTTAAGTTCGACGGGAGACAACGAAGCGCCTTCGCGTCGCGCGGCGAACGACATCGCGCGATAGATCAGGTTTACTGCGCTGCGTGGAAGTGATTCGTTCTCCTTGGCGCCGGTGGTTGTGACGCGACACGGTTCGGACGCATCAGCTGTCATCCGCGCTGACACAGTTAGATATAGTTTTAGTGCGAGACCAAAGCAGTCGAAGCCTGGGCCAAGATTCGATGTTGATGCTGGAACACGGACTTCGAAGGGCATGTCAGTTTTGGCCGCGGATGAACGCGGATGAAGGCACGATCCGGGAGCCGTCTGGCGCGACCAATGTGCCGCTGTGATACTTCATCACGTAATCGGTGTCTTTCAATAGATGCCCGGTTAGCACCGCGACCACACTTTCGTCGGCTTTGATAACGCCATCCTCGACGAGCTTGCGAATTCCCGCAACCGTAGTGGCTGACGCCGGCTCACAACCAATTCCATCGCGCCCAATCATTGCTTTCGCGTCAGCAATCTCCTGTTCGGTGACAGTGATCACGCTGCCGCTGGTCTCACTCACTGCGCGCCACGCTTTCTGCCACGAAACAGGAGCGCCGATCTTGATCGCCGAGGCCAACGTCTGTGGATGCTCTTCGTTTACGAACGTCTGAGAAGCATCTGCATAGAAATGAGCAAACGGCGCGGCGCCTGCAGCCTGCACTACAGTTATCTTCGGCTGCCGCTCGATCAATCCACTTCTCGCCAGCTCACGAAAACCTTTGCCAAAAGCGGAACTGTTGCCAAGATTTCCACCGGGCACGACCAACTGATCGGGCACTCGCCATCCGAGCTGCTCGGCGAGTTCGAACGCAACTGTTTTTTGTCCTTCAATACGAAACGGATTGATCGAATTGACGAGATAAACCGATTGGTCTTCGGCGAAGTCGCGAACCGCGTTCATGCAAGCGTCGAAGTTGCCGTCGATCTCGAGCACCTTCGCGCCATAGTCCAGCGCCTGCGCTAACTTCGCATGACTAATCTGACCAGCGGGAACGATGATCGTGCAAAGTAGTTCAGCGCGAGCCGCATACGCGGCTAAACTCGCGGCAGTATTTCCGGTGCTGGCGCAGACAACGGTGCGAGCGCCGAGTTTGCGCGCCTGAGTCACGGCGATCGTCATGCCGGTGTCTTTGAAAGAGCCTGTCGGATTGCAACCCTGATGTTTCAGTTTCAACTGCGGCAAGTGGCAGTAGTCGGCCGATCGTGGTGCGTCGTAGAGTGGCGTATTTCCTTCTTCAAGCGACACCACCTCGATGTCGTTCTCAAACGGTAGAAACTCGCGAAACCGCCAAACGCCGCTGCGATCTCGCACATCAGCAGAGCTGCGTCGTTTCAGCCACAGCTCGCGCAACGGCGCTGCTTCGAATTCAAAGCCTTCAACTCGTTCAATGTCGAGCAGTCCGCCACAGCGTGAACACACATACACGCGCTCGTCGAGCCCATACTCCGCGCGACACTTCGTCTCAATGCAACGTTGCAAAAACATTTATGTGCCTTTTGGTGGCACGAATCATACTGCAAAAGTATTGACTTTGCGCTGCACTTCACCTAAAAGCGAGATAGCTTTAGTTTTGATATAGGAGACAAGCAATGAGATTCCCCCAAACGATTCGGGTGTTCCTGCTTTTATCAATCCTGGCAACCGCCTCCGCGATATTTGCACAAGACAACGCCGAATCGCCGAGAGACAAAACAAAAACACGAATGAACGCACTACTGGGGCGAGTAGGACCCGAGATCAAGGTTACCTTTCAACCGAGCTCAAAATCACAATACGTTTTCACCGGCATACTCCGCGACGGACTAGTCAACGCTGAATACTTCGAAATCGTGATCACTGTGACTTCGAAGGACACGATCAGTTTTAGAGTTTACCCACATTACAAAGGCAACTATATCAATATCGACAAGGCACGAAATCCGATACAGTTGCTGCGTAAGATCGCGCAGTTGAACGATTCGACTTTTCTGTTCTGGGGAGCGGATGATACCGGCGACGTTTTTACCGGCTACACGTTCACGCTGGAATCAGGTTTTCCGGATGAGGCGATAAAGATCGTGCTTTCGAGTATTAAGAATTCGGACCAGTTTGTTGGTGAGATGAGGCCATCGATCGATGGCACTAACGCGCCGTAAAGAGCCATCCACAGATTACGCAGATTTAATCTGCGTAATCTGTGGATACTGCTTTAGAAAGTAAACCGGATCTGCGCGTCAATGCGGCGATTATAAGCAGCGTTTCCGCCACCGAAACCACCAAAGCCACCCGCCGTCGAAGTCGATTGTCCAAACAACAGCGATCCGAGGTTGCCCACCGGATTGCTCAGGTTCGTGTGGTTCAGCAGGTTGTTGAAGTTCAGCGAGAACGTCAGGTTGTAACGGCCGCTATTGCCACCGCCGCCACCGCCGAAACCTCCACCGCCCGGTCCGCCGCCACCGAAACCACCGCGACCACCACCGCCGCCGCCTGGTCCACCGCCGCCCGGACCTCTTCCGCCAGCCATGCCACCACCCATGATCGCACGCTGACCGCCCTCGTTGCGCTGGCCATCCTGGCGATTCTGCTGATTGGCATTTGAGCCACGACCTTCGGAACCAAAACTCCACGTCTTGCTGACGCGCAGGTTCACGGTGGTAGAACTCGGACCTTCGGCGAAGTTGCGCGGAATCATCACGTCGCCCGGCGCGAACGTCAGTTTGAAGTTGCCATACGGCGTGCATTTAATGTTGATGTCGGAGCAGTCCGCGCCTGCGGGTGCGAGCGCGGGGCGCTCGGTGTTCAGCGTGTCGCCGTTAAGGTCGCGTCCGAGCGTGATATTAAACGGTCGCCCCGACTGCACGATGACGAATGGATTTAAGCTGATGCCCCACGGTGCGCGGAAGTTCCCGGTCATCACGAAACGATGACGGATATCACCTGACGCTCGACCGTACTCAGTGCTGAGGTCGTAAGGATTAGCCGGAAAACTCCCAGCGCCATCGGTATCGTTGTTCGCCTTCGCCAACACGTAATACGCATTCATCGTGATGTTGCGATTGAAACGGCTATTGAAGTTTACGATGAATTGGTTTTGGTTATAACGACCACTCGACTCATACCCGAAGATGTTGCAACGAGTCGAAGGATTGATATCGGGCGGAATAAAGTCAGCGCAGTTCAGCGGACGTATGCCACTGTCGGGCACGCCCGGAATAAATGTCCCGGGCAGCGGCGCATCGAGTGGCCGCGTGCGCAGCATGTGCAACATGCGAACGTTGATGTAGCTGGCGGCGATTGTCGAATTATGAGGTAGCCCGCGCTCGACACTGATCACTGACTGCAACGTGTAAGGCGATTCAAGTCCCGGATCTAACCGATAAACCGTTCCGGGAACCGAAAAAGAAACCAGCGTTTGAGGAGTCGGTATCACCGGAAAGAAATCCGGATTCTGGACCGTGAACTGTTGCTGATTGATTCCGTTCAACAGAAGCGCTTGCAACGTCAAATTCTCGCTGACACGGTCGTAGAAAACCCCGTAACCACCGCGAATAACAGTCTTCGATTGCTGGCCGCCCGGCGACCACGCAAAACCGAGACGCGGGGCAAAGTTAAAATTGCTATTGATGTTCGACTGGTTCTCGTAACGCAAACCGAGACTCAACGTAAAATTCGGACGCATCTTCCAATCGTCCTGAAAAAAGCCGCCGAAGTCCCACTGACTGACTTTGGCTTCAGGATTTCCGGACGACAAACGAAACTGACTCGCGCCACCGCCGAGAAGTCGTATTTCAGCGCCGGTTAGTCCCTGCGCGAGAAAGACCTGCGTACGACGAAATCTTTCGATGCTGGTAATGATCTCCGTGGCGCCAGTCGGCTGATCATTCGCGTCGAGAACTGGTCCAAGAGCGCCGCCGAAGAAGGTGAACGTGCCACCAAAGTTCTGTGGTGAAAACTGATTGATGTGTACTGAGCGCAAGCGACCGCCAAACTTCAGTGCATGCGGGCCCTCTGCCATCGAAGTGGTATTCGTCAGTTCCCACTGATTATCTGTACTGTGTGACTGGCCCACCTGCGATCCGCCGCCCGTAAAAGCCTGCTGCACGTCGATCGTCGGAATGGAATTGTCAGCATCCTGGAGATTGCTGTTATGTTCAAACTGAAAACGCGTCTCGTTGATGATTGTCTTGTTGATGATCGCTGTTTCAGTCAGTTGAATACTCTGCTCGGTATTCGAGCTGTCGTAAGCGCGAGACGGCAGTGAAAAACCGCCCACGCCGGTGAGGCGAGTTGTACGCGCGTAGTTGTAACGACCAACCAGCGTGTTATTGGTATTGATCTGATAATCGATTCGGGGACTGAAAGTCGTGCGGCGGCTTGGAATGGGAACGGCTTGATTGAAACCGGTGATGTTGTTGTTTAGATCGAGCACAGTGGCAACGACGAGCGTCTGGTCGTTAATGTCACGCTTGTCGAAGTCGATAAAGAATGAGGCCTTTTTCTTCGATATTGGACCACTAAAGTTTCCGCCATACTGGCGCGTCTGGATCGGCGGCCGGCGTGTCGCAAACGGGTTGCGTGCGTTCAGAGCGTCGTCGTTGAAGTTGAATGAGGCTTGCCCGCGAAACCTGTCCGTGCCTGGACGCGTCAGGATTTCGATTCGGCCAAAACCAAGCCGATCGTATTCCGCGGAAAATGGATTTGAATTAATGCGAATCTCGCGGATTGAAGCGCGCGGTGGCAAGCGGCCACCAGTGAAACCGTCGACAAAAATCTGACCACCGTTCGGACCAGCAGATGGACCAGCCAAAGCCTGAAGCGCTGCCGCGAGATCGTCCGGATCGTCCGGCAGTGAATCGAGGTCAGTGCCTTTCAACACGACGGCGCCGGCGTTGTTCTCAGGTTCAGTGCTTACCTCGCGATTGTCAGTCGATACAGTTACCTTCTGCTCTTCAATCGCCACTTTCAACGTGATGTCGAATTGCTGTGTCTTGCCGGCGACGACTTCAACGTCTGTGTTTTCAAACATCGCAAAGCCGGCGTTCACCGCGCGAACCGTGTATTTGCCAGGCGCAAGACCGTTGATCGTGTAAGAGCCTGAGTTGTTGGTGACGACGGTCTTTTCTACGCCTGTGCTATCGATGGCTGTAATGCTCGCGCCGACAATCGCGCCCCCCAACTCATCCAACACCAAACCCCGCAACGAACCTGGTCGTTGCTGCGCAAACAGAACCGCCGGGAGGCTTGCGCACAGGGCGATCACCAACACCATTCTCTTCATTCGAAGCTCCTTCAAGTGTTTAATTGTTGGACGCCTCCTTGGAGTGCGGCGACTTGGCGCCGCTTTGGTCTCGATCAGGCGGATCGATTAAAAAGCGGCGTCAGGCCGCCGCACTCCAAGGAGGCGCCCATTCAATCAACACGAGCACTTTTATGCAGGGCCAAGATCTCCAGCCCAGCTCGCGGCTGCGGATTGTATCGAAATTAGTCGTAAAGAGTCTGTCAACGGATTGTAAAGTTTTGTCAGTTCTGTGGAGTTTGCGATTGACACTTCTTTACGCACGAAAAAGCGCGATTCCTGTAGGATCGGGCAGACTTGCCTTAGGTAGTTCATATGTCATTCAATCTCGCTCAACAGCAGCCAATGGAACGCGTTCTGGTAATCGACGACGATGTCGGCCTTTGCGAGCTGGTTGGGGAATACCTCGAGCCGGAGGGATATACCGTCGAAGCCATTCACAATGGCGAGCGCGGCATCGACCGCGCGCTTTCAGATGAACACGATCTGGTTGTGCTCGATGTGATGTTACCAGGCACCAATGGGTTCGACGTGTTGCGAAGAATCAGGGCGAAATCTCGTATTCCGGTTCTCATGTTGACGGCCCGAGGCGACGACGTCGATCGCATCGTTGGTCTCGAGATCGGCGCAGACGATTACCTCCCAAAGCCATTTAATCCTCGCGAGCTGGTTGCTCGTATTCGCGCCGTTTTGCGGCGCGCCCAGCCCGTTGAGTCAACTAACTCTCCGCGTGAAACGATCCGAGTTGGTGATATCGAAATGGATAGCAACACGCGTAATGTCCGCCGCTCGGGAGAAGTAGTTGAACTCACCGGAGTCGAATACGACCTGCTCGAGATTCTGCTGCGCAACGCCGGTCAGATCGTCAAACGTGAAGACCTTGTCAAAGAAGTTTTAGGACGTGAACTATCGCCGTTCGATCGCAGCATCGATATGCACGTCAGTAATCTGCGCAAGAAGTTGGGCCACCAACTGAATGGACTTGAAAGAATCAAGACCATTCGCGGCGTTGGTTATATTTACGGCGCTACCACAGAGAAGTCTGAATGAAGATTACGTTTCGCAGTCTCTATTTAAAAATCTTCATCTGGTTCTGGCTCGCCATGATTATCATCAACGTCGGGCTGTTTGCGGCCGTGGCGTTGACGCGGCCAACGCCGACCGGACGCTCATGGCGCGATCTCACTCAGGTTGGGCCAAATGCGCAGAAAGCCGCCGAAATCTATGAGCAATCGGGACCGGCCGCACTGACCGCGGCGCTCCAACAAACCGAAAAGACATCAGGCGTAAGTGCAACGTTCTTCGACGAAAGCAGCAAAGAGCTCTCGGGACGGCCAGTACCGCCAGGCGCTCCCGAGCTGATTGCAAAAGCTGCTGAAAGCCGCGAGATCGAATTCAACTTCGCGGGACGAAACACACTCGTTGCGCGACCCGTTGTCAGCGCGAAAGGGCAGCGTTACACGTACGTTGCTCACATTCCGCGCGCGCCTTTTCAACCGACCTTGCAGACGCTCGGTTTGCGTTTGCTTGTCGTGATGGTGATCGGCGGTATCTTCTGTTTCTGGCTGTCGCGCTATCTCACCACTCCGCTCTTGAAACTTCGTGCAACTACGAATGAGCTCGCCGAAGGTAATCTCGGCGCGCGCGTTGCGACAAAACTCGCCAAGCGACGCGATGAAGTTGGACAGTTGGGGCGCGATTTCAACGTCATGGCGGAACGTTTGGAGTCGATGGTGAAAGCCCAGCAACGATTGCTCGGCGACATTTCTCACGAACTGCGCTCGCCGCTCGCGCGTCTCGGCGTCGCGCTTGGTTTGGCCCGGCAACGTTCTGGTCCGGAAGCAAACGGCGCGCTCGATCGCATCGAACGTGAGTCAGACAATCTCAACGAGATGATCAGTCAGTTGTTGACGTTGACGCGATTGGAAAGTGGCACCGATGGCCGCAAGCGTAGCGACGTCGACCTGGCAGCGTTAGTGCGTGAAGTTGCTGAAGATGCGGACTTCGAAGCTCGCAGTCTGAATCGTTCCGTGCAAGTGGTTACAACTGAAAACTGTTCGATCAATGGCGTTGAGGAGTTACTGCGGAGCGCGGTTGAGAACGTTGTGCGTAATGCGGTTCGTTATACGCGTGAGGGAACAGCGGTTGAGGTCGCGCTGCGGAGACAAAACGGCAGCGGCGATCAATACGCAGTCATCAGCGTGCGAGATCGCGGTAAAGGTGTTCCTGAAGAGGCACTCGAGAAGATCTTTCGGCCGTTCTATCGCACGGAAGACGCGCGTGATCGACAGAGCGGCGGTGGCAGCGGTTTGGGCCTCGCGATCACCGAACGTGCCGTGCGCATGCACGGCGGTTCGATCCAGGCGACCAACGCGGCTGATGGTGGTCTCGCAGTCGAGCTTCGACTTCCGTATCCGCAACCATCCACTTCAATCAGCGGCTAACTTCCTTCCTTTTCTTCTCTCTAACTCAATCTCGACAAATCTGATAATCAAGATCCAGATCAATGCCGCCGCGAATCCCGCGATCACGTCCGTTGTGTAATGCACGCCGAGATAGATTCGTGAGAAGCCAATCAACAAAAACATCACGGTCGCGAACGCCCACACGATCACACGCACGCTTCTTCGTTTTATCCGCGCTGCTAGGATCGCGGCCAGCGCGCCGAAGAAGCAACAGCTCATGAGCGAGTGTCCGCTGGGAAAACTGTAAGTCTCCGGCGGCGTCAAGTTGAAAAACGGAATCGGTCGCGCGCGTTTGAACGCCAGTTTCAGCGTCATATTCAACAACGATCCACCAATCATCGTGATTGCAAACAGTTTGGCTTCGCGACCCCATTTGTGCAGCGCAAAGCTAATCACAACGACGGTCGTCGCAACGGTGAGCGAAACCGTTGAACCTATGAACGACAAGCCACGCATGATCGTGGTGAGCGCAGGCGAAGCAAGCTGGTGGACTGCGGCTCGCGTGACCTCGTCGAAATGTCGCATCTCGCCTTCCAGCACTTCATCCGCGAGCCAGCCAAAGAACACCAGCGCGCCGATTGCCGCCGCGAGGCCAAGAAGAAGAGAGAGACTGAGAAACTGAAATCGTTGTTTTTCGTTAGCCACAGATCGACGCGATGACACGGATTATTTGACGACTTCGAACTGCGTCCACTGCGTGGCAGTGCGTTTGCTGATCTTGTCTTCGACGACGATCTGTAGCACGTACTCGCCAGGAGTGAGTGCTGGTCCGAGTTGCAACCGCGCGCCGGCGGAAATCCGTTGCAGATCCGGCTGACCTTTCGCGTCAATCGCCATCGGCTCCGAACTGTAGATCTTCTCTGCGTTTCGATAAACCAAAGTTCTCGTCGTCAACTGTGGCAAACGCATTGTCTTGTGAAGCGCTGCGTTATAGATCGAGTAACCGAAGACTAGCGATGCGCCCTGATGAAAACGTCGAGATACAAAACTCTTTTGCGAATCGTCATCACCGGCAGACGAACTTTCCGCCGACTCCGAATGAAGCAATATCCCTGAAAGCGCAAGCGCACCACTATTCAAATTTGGAATGTGAATGAACTGACCTGACGAACCGACGCGCTGCGACGCCGCATCTCTTAACGCTACTCGCAACTGAAACGCACCACTCTGCTTCAACGGCAAATCGAATCCATAAACGACGCCGTCGCGCATGGCGCGATCGTAAGGCTTGCCGCGCAAGCGCATAGTCGCACTCTGGTCCTGCTTCTGCGCAACCGTTCCGTTGTCGCCAAACAACACGCTGCTGACGTCAAGTTTTGCGACGTGGGTACCATCGGATTCAACAGTAAAAGTTAGATTCTTTGCGTCCATTACAAGGAAAAGCCGCAACATCGAACCGCGTGATGGATCGTTCGCGAAGAAACTCGTCAAACGAATCGGTATTTCGTTTACAACAAACGGCGAGACCAGTGCACGATTAAGAGAATCGCGCAGCGAAGACCGTGCAGCTCGCGCCTCTTCTTCAGTTACGCCGTAGAAGCCGGCGCGCGTGCGTACCGTAAAGCCATCGCGCTTCAAACGAGCTTGAATGGTGTGAAAGCGACGATCGAAAGTCGTGGTTGCGGGTCGATAGCCAATCAGGTAATAGCCGCTTTGATCTTCAAAGATTTGTCCCAACCCAAAATCATTCGTGTTGCGTACGACAAATCCGCCAGTCTCTTTTGCCAACACTTCCGCGCCATCCGTATTTCGATGCAGTTCCATGGACCGCGTGCGCATGAGATGCGTCAAGGGATCCTGCTGCTCTGGTCTTAAGCGAACGCCGCGAGCAGCAGTGGGCGGAAAGGAGATCTCATCTGCCGCTTGTGCGCCGGTGGTTTGCAATCTTTGCGAGCTGACTCCGTAAATGACAACGGAGGCGCGGATTGCGAGCTCAGCAAGATCATGCAACCCCTCCGCATAACTCGTGGACTGGGTCCAAACGTCGATGACGTTCGCCCTTTCTCTGATCGGACGTTTGAATCCAAAATCAGCAGGCGCGAGTTCCTGGTCCTGGATCGGCAGGTTGTCAGAGATAACCATCATCGACTTACGCCCGGGCAGCTCGCGCATTCCCCTCAAGATAAAACGAAGCGCGTTGATCGAGTAGGAGACTGAGTTGCCGACGGAACATGGATTCGATTCGTTCGCAGTATTCGGTCGATCGATTTGACTGCTGGTGGGCGATCTGTCTGGCGGCAGCCGGCCTCCTTGCAACTGTCTCTCCGGCGGATTGAGCGTAATTAAAGATCTTTCGGGAGACATGACGTTGGGGCCAACACGGCTGCACGGGTTCCACTTTAGATCCGAGATAGCGCTGGACAGCACGTGCGGATCGGCAGTGAACTGTTGCAGCGCACCAACTTCACCGCCGGTTCGAACAATTGCGATGAGATCGTTTGCTCGCAGGTTTTCGCTCAGGAACTTACGCAAGTACGTCCGGAGGTTGGCCATGCTTTGAAACGACATGCCAAGATCGTCAACGACGATGGCGACGGTGCGTTTTATTTCTTGGGGCAATGGTGGTTTGGAAATTACCGGTGCGCTATCTAGCTTAGAATTGGAAGGCGGCGGCGCGGCGTTATCTGAATGTGAGTTATTAGTTGAAACGTAAGCAAAGCTCGTGATCGTTTGAAGGTGGCCGTCTTCGAGTATCTCGAAGTCTTCGGGCTTGAGATTAGTCACCTGCTTGCCATCTTTAGTGACAACCACATCCATTTGGACCAGGTTGGTGGTGATACGAACCACGTCCTGGTCCTGTGGCTCCTGCCCGCGCAGACCGACCGCAAAACAAAGCAGTAACAAACACGACGCCACTCGTTTACACAAATCCGTCTTCATCCGCATCATCCGTGGCCGGAAATGTTATCGCTTGCACGACTTCTTAGCCACCCTTTTCGACCTGTTGGCGTGGCCTCTCGGCAGCGATTTTTGTTAAATTGTCACGCTCTCAAAGGAGAATCTAATGCTGAAGCCCCTGTTCTCAATGTGTTTCTTGTGCCTTCTTGTGGCGCAATTGTCAGCTCAAACCACGCAAACCACGTCTGCCGCAGCAGACGACTACAACACGATTTTCAAAGTGATGAAATGGCGATCCATCGGACCGTTTCGTGGTGGACGCGCGAATGCCGGCACCGGTGTGGTTGGCGATCCCAAAACCTATTACATGGGAACGACTGGCGGCGGGCTGTGGAAAACAGACGATATGGGAATCAGTTGGCGAAACATCTCCGATGGTTACTTTAAAACGGGCTCAATCGGCGCGATTGCTGTTGCCGAAAGCGATCCGAACGTCGTGTACGTGGGCATGGGTGAACACGCCGTGCGTGGCGTGATGACGCATGAGGGCGATGGTGTCTACAAATCAACTGACGGCGGCAAGACGTGGAAGCGAATCGGATTGGAGTTGACTCAGCACATTTCGCGCATCGTCGTCGATCCTAGAAATCCAAACATCGTTTTAGTCGCTGCACAGGGTGCGTTGTACAGTCCATCTCGAGAAAGAGGTATCTATAAGTCAACCGATGGCGGCGCCACGTGGAAGACTGTTTTGTTTGTGAACGACAAAACGGGCGCGGCGGAACTGTCGATGGACATGAACAATCCGCGAATCATCTACGCCGCGATGTGGGAGCATGGTCGACTGCCGTGGAAGGTGATCAGCGGTGGTCCAGGCAGCGGCTTGTATAAATCGACCGATGGCGGCGACACATGGGAGCGGATGAAAGATGGATTGCCGGAAGAGATGGGCAAGATGTCGATCGCGGTGAGCCGTTCGAATCCGGAGAAAGTCTACGCGTTGATCGAGAGTGATTCGGATAAAGAAGCGGGTGGTCTGTTTGTTTCGACCAATGCGGGCAAGAAGTGGAGTCGGATTACGAACGATCATCGATTGGTCCAACGCGCGTGGTACTACATCGAATTGTTCGTCGATCCAAAAAACGACAACACGGTTTACGTGCTGAGTGCATCGGCTCTGCGTTCAACCGATGGCGGCAAGACGTGGGAGACTTTGTCTGGCACTCACGGCGATTACCACGATCTCTGGATCAATCCCGACAATCCCAATAACTTCATCATTTCCAACGACGGCGGCTCGGCAATAACTTTCAATGGCGGCAAGAGCTGGAGCACGCAAAGCAACATGCCGACCGCGCAGTTTTATCGCATCAACGTCGATAATCAGTTTCCGTATCGCATTTACGGTGGACAACAGGACAACACGTCAGTTTCGATTGCGAGTCGTGAGTTAGGAAGCGGCGGGATCGGTGACGCGAGCTGGACTGCTTCCGCGGGCGGTGAGAGTGCGTTTCTGGCGTTCGATCCTGACGATCCGAAGTATGTGCTCGGTGATAGTTATCAGGGAACGATCGAGGTGCTCGATATCAAAGCGCAGGCGAGCACAAACATCATGGCCGCGCCCATTCAATACCTCGGCATGGACGCCAAAGACGTCAAGTATCGTTTCAACTGGAATGCGCCGATCATTTGGAGCAAATGGGAACCGAATACTTACTATCACGGCGCTCAACTTTTGCTGAAGACAAGCGACATGGGCCGGACGTGGAAGGAAGCCTCACCCGATCTCACGCGCAATGAAAAAGAGAAACAGGGCAAGGGCGGTGGTCCATATACGAATGAAGCGGTTGGCGCTGAAAACTACGGGACGCTGAGTTACATCATGGAGTCGCCTCTAGAGAAAGGCGTTATTTATACAGGCAGTGATGATGGATTCGTTTACCTGACTCGTGATGGCGGCGCGAACTGGAAGAACGTTACGCCGAAAGGTTTGCAGGAGTGCTTGATCAATGCGATTGAGGTGTCGCCGCACGACAAGGCGACGGTTTATATCGCCACCACGCGTTACAAGTTCAACGATCATACTCCAGGCTTGTATAAATCAACCGATTACGGAAGCACCTGGACCAAAATCAACGATGGTCTACCGGAGAATGCTTTCACGCGTGTAGTGCGTGAAGACGATGTGCGTCGCGATCTTTTGTTTGCAGGCACTGAACTCGGGCTGTTTTTGTCGTGGAATGGCGGCAGGAGTTGGGCGCCGTTTCAGTTGAACCTGCCGATAACGCCGGTTACTGATCTGCGCATACACAAAGGCAACTTGATTGCGGCCACCTCAGGCCGGTCGTTTTGGATTCTCGACGATTTGAATGTGCTTCGTCAGTACAAGAGGGATGGACTATCGTTTGCGATTTATCGTCCTGCGGATGCTTATCTCGTTAATGGTTCGAGCGAGCTGGATCGAACGGAGGATGAGTTTACGGGCGCGAACACTTTCCGTGGAGTGAATCCTTCGACGGGCCTGGTGGTTTATTACCAACTGCCCGAGTTGAAGAAAGACGATGTAATTACGCTTGAAATCAAAGACTCGGCGGGAAATGTCGCGCGCAGCTTTTCGTCAAAGGCTGACGAAAAGTTTGTGCGATATGACGCTGGTCCACGACCGGATCCGCTGCTGTCGAAAGCGAAGGGATTGAACAGGTTTGTGTGGGACATGCGTTATCCAACGATGCCTGGCGTGCCGAATGTGCGCATTGAAGGTGGTTTTGCTGCTCACAAAGCGCCGCCCGGGAAATACACACTCACTTTAAAATCAGGCGGGCAGACAGTCTCGACCGAAACTGAAATACTCGCTAACCCGCTCTATCCGACGACTCCTGCGACCTACTCCGAATACCATCAGACGATGTTAGCGATGGAGACTGAACTCGCGACGATGCATCGCATGGTTAACAGTCTTTACGAAAAACAGAAACAACTCGAGTCGCTGCTCAGTTCACTACCGGCGGGCGACAAATTCAGTGCCATCAAGAAGGATGGTGAAGCGTTGTTGAAGAAGATGAAGGCGTGGGATGAAGATATGGTGCAGCGTAAGTCGAAGGCTTACGACGACGTCGAAAACTTCCCGAATAAGTTCACGGCGAACTATCTGTTCCTGATCAACCAAACGGAGAGCGACATTCCGCGTGTAAACCAACCGTCGCTGGATCGAATGCGCGAACTCAACGCTCAATGGGCCACGTTGAAGGCGCGCGGCGTCGAACTCCTCGACCGCGACATCCCTGCATTCAACAAACGTCTCTGGGATGCCGGCCTCGGAGCAATCTGGAAGGATAGCTAATCCGGGTTCATCGCGTTTTATCCGCGGCTAAACCTCAGAGCCATTCGTATGCCCGTCTCGTGTATTCGCCAGCCGATCCCATTTTCGATCGGGACGTTCTTTAGCCGCGGATTTGCGCGGATGAACGCTGATGCCTGGTCTATATTTTTTCAATCGTTAATTGATAACTCTTGTGGATGATCACGTAGTGCGTCTCGAAGATATTTAGAAATGCGTTTATCGCGATGCCAGGGCAGTTCAGGGGGTCCGGGTCGCCATTCCATTCGTAGTCATCGAAGGTGAGGAGGCCGCCCTTTTTCAACAGCGGCCAGGACAGTACCGCATCCTCCAGCACATTCGACGCTTTATGAGATCCGTCTATGTAGATGAAATCGTATGTTGAGAATGGAAGCCCGCGCAGTACCTCCTGAGAGGACCCGATGAGCTTTCTTACTTTGTGCGCACTGCCGGTCTGCTTGATGTTGAAGTCGAAACGGTCCTCAATCGTCATAGACTCGGATCCCTCATCTTGAAAATAGTATGAGCCCTGTCCCGCGAAATCGAAGGTATCGATGCAGGTAAGTCGGCTGCTCTTGTCGGTCAGGATGTTCTTCAGCAGCCAGCACGCCGACCCTCCCTCAAAGCTGCCTATCTCTAGGAACTCAAGGTCGGGCTGGTGAGCGAAACGGCTGAGGTGCTTCTCCCACGTCTTTACGTTTCCGGAGCTGGAATCGACCGTGAACCTGTATTCGCCCGGCAGAAACTCCGGTTGTTGGGCTATAAAATCTTTCAGCGCCTGGCGGGCCTGAGGATCCATCTCCTGCGAGCGATTGAGAATGTTCTTGGCGGCGTTTCGAAGATTGACGCGAATTTTGACGGCATCACTCTGGCTAGTTTCGCTGGCAGCTTCCTGCTGAGAGATTGTTGCCAGGTATTGCTCGGCGGTCTCGAGCATCTTGAATATTTCTTGCGTGCTCAGGGTGGAGTCGCTACCTCTCATAAACTCCCAATACCTAGAGACTGTTTCCTCTGAAATGGGTGGGACTGTCATGGTAATACTCTCCTCGTTGTACTTGATGAACCGGACTGTAAGGTAAGGCGACAATCAGGGAGGCGGCGGGGGCGTGGTTGCGCTCAACCATCTCGCCGGGAATAAGAGTTAGACAAAACCAATCGAGAATCGCTGGGACTCAATTCTACACCTCAGTTCGAAGAAACGAAACGGAACTTGTCATCACAGTGTTGTCGGTGTATGGGCAGAGGCATCCTACAGAATGATCGCAAGTTGTCAGAAGTGAATCATCTTCTTCAGGCAGCGTTTAGCGTTGAGATGATTGGTGGAGCCGAGGGGGATCGAACCCCTGACCTCATGACTGCCAGTCATGCGCTCTCCCAGCTGAGCTACGGCCCCATCTCGTGTGAGTGAGTGCTGGTAAATAACTGATGCAGACTAGCCTAGCGTTTTGCGTTGAGTCAAGCAACGGCGTGATTCTGAGTGATTGCATTTACTCTTGTGGCCAAATTGTGGCCACGCGAACTCAACATCGCTGCTTGAACCGCTTCCCTCTTGTTCCTTTCAGTCGCTCGAACGTACCGCTGAGTTGTTCGGACATTGCTGTGACCCATAAGCGCCGCGATCGTGAAGGCGTCAAATCCCGCCTCCCCTAACCTCGTTCCGAACGTAGCCCGAAGATCGTGCCAAACCAAACCTTCGATCTTTGCGGCGGCACATGCGCCGTGAAATGCTCGCTTTATATCCGTCAAGCATTTGCCGGTCTTTGGATTTGTGAAAACGTAATCCTCAACCGACTTTGAACGACGCAGGCGGAGCATAATCTCACGCACTTCGGAATTCATCGGCACCTCGCGGTTCTTTCTTGTTTTAGTACCTGTTACCAGAATTAGATCTCGCGCAAAGTCGATGTGCTTGATCCGAAGCGTTAGCAGTTCGTTCTTCCGCAAACCTGTTCCAACCGCGATTGGGACTAAGTCGCTGAATAACACCATTTATGCGTGCATCTGAATACTGTTATTAGTCGATTGTCGCCAAATTGTGGCCAGATGCGAACGCTGACCTACTAACACTGAGCTCAATCTTGGTCCTTCTTCAGTCAAGAGATATTGATACCGTTACGAAGCCGCAGCCAATTCCAGCCTCCAATGAGTCCACGGCGATTGGACGTAATCATCGCCATCGGCGGGATCTCAATCGTCGGACTGATCCCTTAGACTGACGGGTATGCTTAACCGTTGCGGATTGGTTACACATATTGCTTCTTGCCGTGTTGCAACGGCGCTGTTTCCGGATTGCATTCACTCTTATGGTAGCAACATCGCTGCTTGAATAGCTTTCGCTCGAGTTCAATCACTTTTGCTCTGTAAACTGCCGTGGATAAAACTCACGCGAGGCCAACAAGCTGCTCCAAGCCACCATCGATGAAGTCAAACTTGGAGAACATTGCGGCATACGCTGGACGCGCCGAACTTCCCTTTTGCACGACGGTGAGATGAGGCCCCGCCTTGCCAGCGCGCTCTCTCAGGGGACGAGAGCCATCTTCAAGGCCGCGGGCAGAAAAGGCGCGAAGTAGCATCGAGCGAATCGCGAGATCCTCAGCAGGCAGTGAGTAGCCAATGATGTACCACTCCCTGGCAATGCGAAGAGCCTCAGTAGCAGAGCGCCAGACGTTGAGCAGATGCGGATCTCGTACGTCACGCACCATGGATGGCGCGACAATAAGATGCCGCAGCGGCCACTCTCCGCACGTGCAGGTATTAGCCCAAGCCTGGCGTTCGTTAAAACTCAGGTAAGCGATAACCTCGCGCGGATTCAAATAAAGTTGTCCGCAGAGATTGCAGCGCAGCCAGTTGAAAGAACCATGCAGCTTGTAGATGCCGATTTCGGGATGCTGCGGTCGCGGCACAAGTACTTCCGTGAAGGGGTTTCGCCAGTCAAAGCCAAAGTCGATGGTCGTTTCCAACTGCGCAAGCCCGATTTTCTGAAAGATTGGTGTTTCAACAGCCACGTCATAGTTGGTCGTAATTATGCTCAGCGGATCACCATTCTCATCTCTCTTCCTGAACATCCAAGCCACGAAGTGGTCGAGAACCTTGCGTTGACTGTCGTCCATGCCACGTGGGGTCATGTCAGGAATCTCAAGTATCTCTGGCGTGTAGTCTTGAACGTCTTCAAGGTGCTCTTTGATCTTAGACAAGTCCGTGTCGATCAGAACCTCCATAATCGCACGCTCGAGTAGACGCCGGCAGTGAATCAGTTCCTTCTTTCCGTAGCGCAACGCAGCAGGTTGGTCGTATAGGATCAGATGATCCAGGAACGAAAGCACGTTTGTGATATTGGGCAAACCTTGATCATCCGCAAGATTCAGATCGAGGCCTGGATATAACACCAGAAAGGCCTTGCGGAGATCATCGTTGAGCCTCGCGCTGTCGCGACCAGGAAAGAGTTGCTTATCTCCCCGCCCATTTTGTCGAAGCCTCTCCACGATTCTCGGCAGTATCTGATCAGTCAACGGCAGACCGAAGGCCCTTGAAGCGCCCGCGCCCATGAACACAACTGTTCCTGATGGATCTTCCATAGTCTCCCAGCGTTCCTATGATGAAATGTAAAAACTTCAGATTTTGTTTCACCCAAAGAACCGTAGCCGCAGATTGTCACGGATGACTTAGTCAAGCAATGGCGTGCCGAATGCCGCCCGAAGATGTATCGCGGGTGCTTCACGATGCACCTTCGGCTTTGCCGCCCCTCACGAGTTTGTTACGTTGCATGTATCAAGTCTACCGGGTTTTCGTTGGCCCACCGCTTTAAGGAATGTCTCGAGCAGGGAACGCAGTTGTGCATGGGCGCCCGATTTCGTCTTCCGACTGTCGCACAGCTTTACTTGGACTGCCAACATGGTTCTAGTTCCGTAAGGCTATTGAAGAACTCGCTGGAGGCATACAGAGCTTTTCTTATCTTTGCACTTGATGCAGTTGTGGCCAAATTGTGGCCGGGAGGAAACCGATACCGTCCGTTACGTTGACCAACCATCTGTAACGAAACGGGAAATGGCCCAAAAACCTCGCTGGCTGCAACCTGTTTAATTGTTATTGATTAGCAAAACGGTAGGCTGAGGACTGCCAGTCATGCGCTCTCCCAGCTGAGCTACGGCCCCAATGCGTGAAGCGGCTGGTCGTGAGTGACTGATGCAGACTAGCCCAGCGTTTCGGATTCAGTCAAGCAACAGCGTGATTCTTTCTATGCTCATATCCCTACCTGAGAGATTACTAATGAACCTCTAGGCCATTCCTAAGGATCTATAAACCACTGTGTGCACATGACGAAATCACGCGGAGCCAACCATCTGCGTAATCTATCGATAAGAAACCATGGTCCCACCGAAATCTTCACTTTCTGTGACGGGTTCCTGGGGATTTCCGCGCCATGTCCAATGAGAGTCAATTAACGAAAGGCATTGACCTCCTCAGATCGGAGCATTGCATGAGTACACAGATCATGGAAAAGATCCGAATTCTATTTCTCTCCGCGAATCCATGGAGCACCGGCCGGATCCTGGTAGATGAAGAAGTCCGGGAGATTTCCGAACGCCTCCAGGAAGGTCCCTATCGTGATAAGTTCGAATTGCACAATCACGGCGCTGTAAGACCAATCGACTTCCAAAAGCTGCTGTTGAAGTATGAACCACAAATCGTCCACTTCAGCGGGCACGGAAGCAAGCGTCAGCGAATCCTCTTCAGTGGGACGCGTGGCCGCAGTAAGGCAGTTGACCAACGGGGATTGGCCAAGGTCCTGGCCCTCTACAGCAGACACGTGCGTTTGGTTCTGCTAAACGCTTGTTTCACTAAAGCGCAGGCTCAGTCCATTTCTGAAGTAGTCAACTATTCCATCGGCACGGGCAAAGCAATTGGAGACAAAGCGAGTGTGGCGTTTGCGGGCGCATTCTATCGTGCGCTCGCGTTCGGTAAATCTGTCAGAGAAGCATTTGAATCCGCCACAGCGGAGCTTGAGCTAACAAAGATGCCGCGCTCACGAGGCATTGAACTCTTCGTTAGAGATGGCCTCGATCAAAAAGATTCGTTCCCGCGCATCGTTAAGAATCGAAGGGCGTCACGAAGCGCGATCAACATCAACCGCCTAACGAAAGTAGAGGCGAGATTCGAATGCCAAATCACAATTCTTAATAACCATTCAGCAAACTGTTTTGGTTTGAGGTCAAGACTAAAGTCGGCCTGCAGGCGCGACTCGCTCAAGCAACGACTCACGCCCGGCTTGGTGGAACTGCGCTTGGTGACTGCGGCGCCTTGCGCCATCAAAAGGAGAAACAAATGCCTGTTAATAAAAAGTTGGAACAAGCACAATTGAAAGCGGATTCGGAAAACCCGAAATTGAAGAAATCGGTCGGTAACGGCGGCCGGAAGTCGGAGGGTACACGATTCGGCACCTTGGCGGATTGGAGGGAAGGAGCTTTCAGAATCGGAGAAACCGTAGGTCGATATGGTCGGTCGCTCCGCGATGGACAGTAATCGCGCCTGGGGAGAAGGTAGCGCGTTGCACTACCTTCTCACCCTTCGATCCAATGAGCGAGACTATTTGTTTTCGTTGAATCCCTACAACATCCATGATAAATAAGCCTGCCGTCTAACAATCTCGCTGAGTATGTTAAGGCTACTCTCCGTAGGCAGGACCCACGACGTAGTTTCCACCAGGCAATCGGGTTCAGATGCTGCTGACAAAAAGAAAAGGTTCTGAAACAGCCGGGCGCGTCATTTTATTGCTGTGTCTGTGCATAGGACTGGCGACAGCCATTTTTTATGTGCCGGAATTTCCGGCAATCACGACGGAAACAAGCTCAAGCATTAATGCTCCGAGACAGATCGATCCTGGTTCTTCAATACAGGGCGAACTTGCGACCGGAACCAAAGATGTATTTGAGATTTCAGTACCGCAAGATCAGCTTCTGCGCTTCTCGATCGATAAGGGTGATCTTCTGTTATCGACATCCCTGTATGGCCCAACTGGTATTAAGTTATTAGAACACACCAGTCAGGACTTTGAAGTCGTCGAACTCTCGTTTCCGACTACGCTTGCGGGGACCTACAGAATAGAGCTCCAGTCGCTGGAGAGATCTGAAACGCATAAACAATATGAATTGAAGATTAATCCGCTGACGCCAGTAACAACGGAGAATCGAAGCGACAGTGAGGCGCGAGCGGTGTTGGCCCATGCTGAAGCACTGCGGGCGGACTGGACAAAGACTTCCCTTGGCCAGGCCGCTGAACAGTACGATATGGCAGCTCTGATCTGGACGTCCATTTCCGACTTCGCAAGCGCTTCACATTCTATTCTCAAATCAGGCGACGTCTACTTTCTTCTTGGCGAATTTAATGAAGCATTGAAGCGGTACCAGAACGCTGAAACGTTCGCTGCGAAGACAGATGATTGGCTCGCACGGGCAAGATCGCTGAGTCATCTGGGCCGCCTATACGTTTATGTTGGGAATAACGATGAGGCGCAAGAGCAGTTAACAAAGGCCTTGCGCCTTTTGGAGCAACATGAAGGTAACCGTACCGCCATTGGCGCGAATGCTTATGGGGAAGCACTTAGCAATCTGGCGGAAGTCAGTTACTCAAAGGGTAATTTTGTAAGATCGTCGAAACAACTCGACAATGCACTTAACATCTTCCAGAACGATCGCAAAGGTGAAGCGAAGGTACATCTCTTCAAGGGCTACATAGCCGGAAGCATTGGCGAAACCGAGAAGGCGGCCGCAGAAATCATGCAAGCTCAGGAACTCTATCGCGCAACAAACGATAAGATTGGCGAAGCTCTGACGATGACAACTTTGGCGGTGCGATATGCGCGGTACGAAAACTATAACCTCGCGATTGAGATGTACCTCAAAGCGAAAGAAGTATTTCGTTCTACAGGAGATCGACATAACGAAGCCATAACTTTAAACGGATTAGCGGAATCTCATCAGGAGCTCAGGGAGTTTGCGATCGCTCTTAGTGAATACGAGAGCGCACTGCGACTCTTTGAAGAAATTGGGGCTTTTGATGGAGCGTCAGTAACTGCATTTCAAATAGCTACTGCTTACTCCGGCAGCGGACATTTAGATCAAGCGCTCGCATACTATGAACGCTGTTTGAAGCTGAGCCGCGCCGCGAAGAAGGTCCGAACTGAAGCCAATGCCCTCGTTGGTATTGCACAGATCTATGTTGCGCAGCATCTTTACAAACAAGCGGCGGAGCAGTTTAAGAAAGTACTGAAGTTTTACGAGAGTATTGGCGATCTCCGTGGTCAAGCCGTAGCGCTAAACGCGTACGGAGATTTTTTGCTTCAAGTTGGAGCGACATCCGGAGCGTTGGACGCTTACCAGCGAGCATTAGCATTCAGCGAGCAAGTAGGAGAGCAAAATATTCGGATCGCTGCACTGTATAACCTCGCGCGCGCTAATTTAGCTCTTGGCGATCCTGACGCTGCGCTATCATTCATTCATCGCTCCCTCAAAATTGTCGAAGACGTGCGTGCAAACGTAGCGAGTCCCGAATTCCGCCTCTCATACTTTTCAGGAGTTCAAAAGCATTATGCACTGTGCATACAGATCCTGATGCAACTGGAACGACTTAAGCCTGGGCAGGGGTTTGCTGCAGAAGCTTTCCTGGTAAGCGAAAGAGGTCGAGCTCGCCTGGTTTCCGATCTTGTTACTGAATCGCGAGTCAATGTACATACAGCAGCTACAAACGAACTGATCGAACGCGAGCGTAAGTTAATAGGATTACTTAGCGTGCAAGCCGAATATAGACTGGAGACGGCATTGAACGAGAGAGATGCAGCGGAAATCGCTGAGGCTGACAAGCAGATGGTCCAACTGAGAGCAGAATATGAGACTGTTGAAGCTCAGATAAGGCAGCAGAACCCTCGGCTATCATCTCTTGAGGAACTTAAACCCCTCACTCTGCAACAGATTCAGAATGAGTTGCGTGGCAGTGACACGATGCTGCTGGAGTATACCTTGGGGACCGAACACAGCTATTTATGGTCGGTAACCTCTGATTCACTTCAGGCTTACGAGTTGCCGGCCGGCAACACCATCGAAGACGCTGCGCGCGAATTTTACAAGTTAGTTACCGCGCGGCAGGAAGGTGACGAGCAAACCGATACTGGTTATCCGGCAAAGGTTGAAATGGCAGAGCGTCTTGTTACAGAAAAGGCAAGTAGTCTGAGTCAGATGTTACTGGGTCCGGTGGCCTCACAACTCGGAACCAGAAGACTGCTTGTGGTAACAGACGGAGCATTGCAGTACGTTCCGTTCCAGGCGTTGCCACTACCGCTGCTGCAAAGCGCTGGTCTAACTGAGGTGAAAAGTGAATCAAAAACGTTATTAATAGAAACGAATGAAGTTGTCGTATTGCCATCTGCTTTGACACTCATTGCGATTCGTAGTGAGCGGAATCATGCGGCTTCATCCGGCAAACTTGTTGCGGTGATCGCCGATCCGGTGTTCAGCAGCGATGATGAGCGCGTGCAGAGACATCCAGTCGTTTCCTCGTTCGCGGTGGCGGCAAATGAGAAAAACTCGAATGAGTCTCTGCCACAGATCCTTGAAACGGGTGCGCGCGGGCTCACGCGTCTGAGCCATGCCTCAGAAGAAGCTGACGCGATTTTCGCAGTTGCACCTTGGGGAACTACGATGGTCGCCAAAGGTTTTGACGCTAGCCGCGAAACTGTTATGAGCTCGGACCTCAGTCAATATCAGATTGTCCACTTTGCCACGCATGGTTACCTTGATGCGAAACATCCTGAATTGTCTGGTCTCGTTCTCACGATGCTGGATCGTAATGGTGTGCGTACCAATGGCTTTATGCCGCTTTACGACATCTACGGTTTAAATCTGTCTACGGAAGTGACTGTTCTGAGCGCATGCCAGACTGCTTTAGGCAAAGAAATAAAAGGAGAAGGCCTTGTTGGTCTGACGCATGGTTTCATCTCGGCGGGTTCGAAGAGTGTTGTTGCCAGCCTTTGGAAGGTAGATGATCGCGCGACTGCCGTATTGATGACTGACTTCTACGATGGCGTGCTGCGGAAGGGTATGACTCCCTCTGCCGCGCTTCGATCAGCCCAGATGAAGATGATGCGTAACAAGCAGTGGAGTGCACCGTACTACTGGGCAGGATTCGTATTGGAAGGTGAATACATCAACCACATTACCGTTGACGGCTACGCGTGGTTGCGACGTGGTCTGGTGCTGTTGTTCTCAGTGCTTCTAATTGCGGCCGCCCTGCTAATGTTGCAAAAACGAAAGCGGCGAACTGCCACATCGGAATTCACTTAAATGGAACACGACGAGTAAATGGCCCGAGATTCGGCAATCCCAACCGAAAGCTTCGAGGAGATTCTCGCGTGGCTCAATCCTGATCGTGAGGTCGCGGCGATTATGTACGTTCAACTTCGTTACGACCTGGCGAAGTTATTCACCTACAGAGGGTGTGCGGATCCTGAAGGATTGACCGATGAAGTGTTTGATCGCGTTGCAAGAAAAGTGCATCAAGTAAGGCCGACCTACGAAGGCGATCCGCGACTTTATTTCCGCGCCGTGGCAAATAATGTGGTGATGGAAAGCCTCAAGAAGGCCGGGACTGAAGTTTCAATAGAGGGTATTGACCTGCCCGCACAAAAAACAACTGAAACAACAGAGGAGACCGCAGACATCGAGGAATGTCTCCAGTGGTGTTTGCAAAAGCTTAGCGCTGAGAACCGGGAGTTGATCTTGGGGTATTACGTCAAGGAAAAGCAGGCTAAGATCGATCACCGTACTGAGTTGGCGCAGCGGTTCGGGACATCCGTAGAAACTTTGAGAGTAAAGGTCTACCGAATTCGTATATCTCTCCAGGAATGTATTGAACGCTGTCTTAAACGCAAGGCTCCATGAAAATGAAACGGATCGCCGGAAATTTCATTGTAAGTGAATGGCGATTTCTGGAGTATGGCCCATGAAAAAAGAAATCGTGACTGACGCATTATTGCGTGAGTTTCTTTTGGGCAAGCTCAATGACGAACAGCGCGGGCCGATTGAGGATCTGTTTTTGACAGATTCTGAGATGAGGGAGAGAGTGCTTGCTCTCGAACAGGATCTTATCGAGGACTATTTAGAGGACAACCTAACGGAAGAAGAAAAAGGTAGATTCCTTTCGCGGTATGTGAAAACTGACGAACAGCAACGCAATGTCAGGATCATAAAGTCGATAAAAGATTGGGCAGTCAGAGAGTCACGAACACCTCATGCGCCCGCAGCAACAGTCTCAACGTGGAGTCGACTCTGGACGCGTTTACGACTCAAGCGCGCTTTAGTAATTCCCATCGCAGTGACGATTATGATTGCGATAGTGCTCGTAATCGTTTTGTTAAACAGTTGGATGGAGCAACGGAAGCATTCGGCAATCGAGCAGGAACTGGCCCAGCTTAATTCTCCTGCGAACCTAAGTGAAATTACGCCGCAGGCTATTTTAGATCTGAGACCTGTTACCGTCAGAAGTGGTGAGTCTCAACCTGAATTGAAGCTGCGCGCCGACATTCGAGTCGTAGAACTGCGTCTTCCCTGGATTCAAAAGGAACGTTATTTAACGTATCAGGCGGAGGTGCGCCGGATAGGGAATGGTAAATCATTCATGATTAAAAATGTTCAGGTAGAGAATGATGGCCGAAATGTCATTCGAATAAGACTTCCCACACACATGCTCACCCAAGGACACTATCAAATAATGTTGACTGGCATAGCTCCGGATGGCTCTGCGAATTCCAGCGAAGAGTACGCGTTCGCTGTCCGCGATTGATATCTACTCCGTCTCTCCCACGGGTTATTCTTACCAGTGGACCTAGCTTTACATATAGACCTTTGGTGAAGAGACGTCGGCGCAAAAAGCAAATCAACTGTATTACCTGACCAAAGAGTCGCTTAAGCGGCGGCAGATCGATGCGTTGTGGTAGGCCAAGCGAGCTACCTCACCAAATCTTTGGCGAAAGTTCTATCTTCGGATAGGTAATCACAGCAATCCGCAAGGAATTGAAGCGCACAACTGGTCAAGGGGTAAGGAATGTCGAACTCCTAAGACTGCTGAATGAGACGGTTCTGCTTCCTGAATGCCTCGACGGCAAATAGCATCAATTCGCGTGGTGCTGTCCCTTTAAGAAATCGGTTATTTCGCATCCTATTCCATCGCCATCTCTGTCTAGGCCGTAAATGTCTTTGCCGATAACTTTCACCGGACCTTTGACATACACAGGCCCATTGCCGCTCCCGCCTTCACAATCAACGTCGCTCGCGATCGGTACGCAGCCGGAGTAGTTCGGGTCACACTGTGACGATGTCGTGGAGCTTTCAGCTTGGTTTAGGTTGTTACTATTAGCCGCCCTAGATGTTGTTGAACTACCTGAGGTACAGGCTTGCACGATAACAGATGCGAAGATAACGACTGCTGCGGCCAGTCTCTTGGTCAACCAGATCAGGATTGTTTTATTCACGGGTACTCCTCGGCTAGCTGGAGCTAGTAGCGGTCAAAATCTGCTGCGGTCGCTACAATTCGAGGTATGTAGGTCTATTTTGTAGAACTCTAATTGGGGTAGTTCCTGACGCGTTGTTTCTCATGCAACGGGGCACTCATCCTAAGGTATATGAAAAACCAGCCATTCCATTTCAGTAAGCGTCTCAGCTTCGGCAGAGCGACAGCCTGGAAAGTCTTATTCAAAGTAGTCTTGTCTCACGTGTAATGTTTCTTATGTAATTTCATATGTGATAGAGGACTGTAGCTGTGTCTGCTGCGCAGATTGGGCATACCTCAGGAATTGATTAGAGTCCCGAGCACGCCCTAGCTGACAGCCGCTGTACGTTTTGTTTCAGCCTCTAAATTTTATCTAGTCAAAGGGTGCCTGTGTTTTCCATACTGGTCCTCTCGCCTGTTCGCAATCACGAAAAGGCTCTCTCGAAGTTTCTCCGCAGAGTTGGCTGCTGTCTATGTCTTTGGCTCGCTCTTCTCGCAGGCAGTCCTCTAACGAGGGGGCAGGCACATCGCGGCAATGTCGACTGGATTCTCGTGCTTGACACTTACGCTAACCAACGCGTGACAGCCTTCTTCTCTTGGAGGTTCACATGACCAGTGGCTACCCGATTTCAGCTTATCCCAGCAAAAGTGTTTCAGAATTCAATTTCCTGATTAACCCATGGCTGGTGCGCCTTGCTTTTGCCCTGATTCTTGTTATCAGCTCACATGTCAAAGCTCAAGCCGTGCAGTTAGTTCGCGTCAATGACTCATCATTTTCGTCAGGCACTCTGACATACTCGGTAGCTATTCTCTTACAAGTAGAACAGGAACCCAACACCTTGCTAGACCAAGGAATGAGCGGAGTCAATTGCATGCGCGCCAGGGCGCGTGTTCGCAACTATGAACGCGTGAGCTGGCTGGCAGCGACCGCCCTCGCCCTTCTGATCTACTACGGCTGGCTGCTCCTCGCACCACGCTTTCTATCCTCAGGAGGCAAGTGGCTAATCTCACCAATCTTAGCTTCGTTGCTCGTTGCCGTGTTAGTGGCTGCGTTCGAAAACTCGCAGTTGACACAAGCCTGCGAAGAGCCGAGCGGATGGAGATTCGACGCCATGTCGACGATCTTCCTAATGAATTGGCTCTTCTTTGTGCTTCTTATTTTCATTGCATTCGCCGTCCTGAGGTATTTCCGTCTGCGTAGGAGGATGGCAGCACTCAAGACCAGCTAGCCACATCCGATGGAGGAATGAAATGTCGGACGCAATCGTAGCTGTAGGCGGAACTGGTAAAAGGGCGGCCCTCCTTTACTTGAAACTTGTAAACACTTGGAAGCCTGTCAACCTCGCGTCACCCGGCGGAAATATTTTCGTGGTCGATATGGAACCGCAGCCGGGCACGCCTGACGCGCTGCTGAACGACCAACTTCAGTCCGCCGGCGTGCCCACCAGCCACTTCGTGTCTCCGGTGCCCAGCAGCGCAAGGGTGGATCGCACTATTACGCTCAGAAGGTTCATGGGTTTTGGCGAAGCAAGGGACGGGGATTCTTCACAAGTCGCGCACACCCTTTATAACAACCAGCAGCTCAGTGTACAGATTATTAAGGGAATGAACTGCGAACCTACAGTCGGAGCTACAGTTGCCTCGCGGCGGTTCGTGGTCTCCAACCCCGAGGCAGAGGTTCAGTACCTTGAGGACCGACTTGCATCATTCGACCGCACCATTGTCGTGGGGTCGATCATAGGCGGAACTGGTGCCGGTGTGATCCCGCGGTTAGTCTACTGGCTGCACAAGAGACTACCCGCAAAACTGGTGTATGGACTTCTTTTCCTGCAGTGGATAGAGATACCCGAAGGAGATGTGGATGAGCCGAACGACGTGAAGATGGCGGGCAACACCAAAGCTTGGCTCAATTACCTTATAGAACATCATCCAGAGAAGGAGTACGGCGAGGGAGACACCTTATTCCAGCATTACGTGCTGATCGGTAAGCCTGAACGTATGCCGCTGAACCAAGCTGGCTCCGATTCCCATCATCCCTTACACCTCTTGGGTGCGCTCTATCTGCTGCAGTTTGACACCTTCTTACAACTGGCGCCGGGCGCCACAGGCCCGCACTATCTGGAGCTAAGCACTGGGATCACCCCTGGATCGATCCAGATGGGTGATGACACCATGGAAAAGGCAGTGATTCGGGAGAAACTATTCGCGGCCATCTTGGCTGAGCTCAAAGAGCAACAGCCGGATGAGGCGCTAAGTCCGTTCACCTTGTTCGCACCCACCACGCTCGCGTGGAAGCCCTTTATCTCTACGCTGGAGAAGATCGCGGCTAAGTGGAATCGTCGCAGACACTTGGACGAAGACTGGAAGAAAATTGCAGGTTTTTTTGACGCAGAACGCAAGGTCTCTGAGGACCGCGTCGAAGAGTTGAAGGCGCTCACTGCCACTATGCCCGGTGCGAGGGACGTATTTGATTTCGACTGGACGATGATCTCGCAGCACGCGGATGCGAATCTGGCAGACGCACGCCGCCTAGTGAAGCGCAACCTGACTGAGGCTCCGGTCGCGTTTCCGGGGCACGAGCAGGCTCTGAGCGGAGTTGCCGCTCACTTCATCAATCAACTGCGCAGTACCCTGCGCCAAATGTCCATCAAATGACGGAGGCTTCATGCCGTACCCTGTAGTTTTTCTGCCCGGCAACGTGGTGCAGCCGCAAGCTGGCCCCGGCCAAGGCATGTTTGTCAGAAGACTTGAACTCTTGGAACTGAGCGGGTTGAGCGATGTCGTTGGCGGCGGTGACATAGTAGCCCGGACACCGGATCCGCAGGCGCGTAGATTCGAGTACAAGAAGTTTCTCCAACGCGACTTGGCGAAATATGACAAAGGCGAGCCCTTGCATTCGACGCCAAGTCTTGCTCAATTCATGGCGCTAGTTGAAGGGCTTGTTTACGGGCACCTTACACTCAAAATGTATGATCTCCACGACGTTAATTTTGATGTCCCGAATCGCCTTCGCTATCTAACTGTTTTGTCAAATAGACTCGGGCGTGTTCTGGGTGGCACTGATCCGGAAGTCTTAGTCTTCAGCGCGGCGAACGCGGCGGATTTTTCAGACCTTGAACTCGCCAATAACCAGACCCGAGATAGCGATGGCGTACAGGCACAAGAACTCCTGCGCGGCTTTAAGGAGAATTTACAAACCCGTGGCTGGTGGCACCCTGATCACATTCTTTGGATGAAGCTCCTCGACCATCTCTTCTTCACTACCACTCCGATGGGGCCGATTAATCTGGACGCGCTGAAAAATGGCTGGAAACAGGTGGGGCCAGTCACATTAAAGGTTGACATCAACGCCAGTTCGGCGCAATACCGTTCACTCTATCTGCCCGTTTATGAGAGCGGCTATCGAGATAGAGGACTGAGGGCATTGTCGGGAGTCGTAGCGCCCACCACCGGTGGCTTGCAGTTAATGGTTAATAACCAAGTCGTGGGTAAAATTCTAATGCCCAACCCAGGTGCCGCAGGAGTTCAGTCCACGATCCGACTGGGTGCAGGCAATCTTGTGTTGCAGGATTCAGTCGATCTAGCTGCCCCTATCCGAATTAACTATGACCAGCTCCGCCCGCACCTCCAGAGCCTCGTGACCTTTCTACGGACAGTTCCAAATCCCGTGCAACATGTTGCCCAGGATTCACCCTTCGAGTACCCCGACGCCATCCGCATCCCCATTCAGCACGACGGGTTCATTGCACTCGACGGGCTCAGGGGGACAAGCACCGGCGGATTCAGCGAACGATTCATCGAGCGTATGAAGGGGAAAAGGATCATTAACGTCAGCCCGCTATCAGAAGGAAATACGCCGCCCTGCCTCATCCAGAATCAACTCATTCATTGCTTCGCGGACACTCGTCAGGGCGCCGTCGTCTTCTATGTCGAAGAATACCAAGGCCAGAGCGTGGAGGAGTTGCGATTGCTCGGCTACATACTCTGGAGCGTGTTCGATAAGAACGCCGAAGTTGATGAAAATCAGAGAGCCGTGGTGATGCGGGGCAGGCCTGTACTAGATTTCTCTGGCGACCGTTTTGAGATAAGGACTAATCTGCATTGCGAGTGGCCTAATCCCCGGGTGAAGGCGGCGACGCTCCAGCGGCTCGTGGGCGTCCTGGAGGACGGCGGAGTGCCCTTGCTCTTCCGCGAGTCCGTTAAGTATTGGATTAACGCCGGGTTCAGCCATCCGATCCAACCTTTAGTCTCAACACCCTCGCCAATCAACATCGGTCCTTACAGGTGGTTCATAAATAACATTTGACGGAAGGCGTGAGATGGAAACGAAGTGTAAGACTTGTGACTTCGACTTACAGAATTTTACAGAAAGTATCGAGTTAGCTGGTTCCTTCCACTCGATTTATTGCCCCGTCTGCGGCACCGTGGTGGTAGAGACTGTCGAATTCCAAGGGGTGCTCTACGATGATGTCCAGAAGGGTTACGTGATATGGGATCTGCGAATGCGACGCTCGTCGGGACCCACCAGTCAGACGCAGCGGTTCGGAAAAATGGAACTTACAGTCAACGGGGTTTCCTTGAACCCTAATGACTTGTGCTACGACAGAGTCATAATATTCCAGCACGAAGGTGAGATAGTACTTCCGCAGTCGATAATTAGGCCAGAATTCCGCCGCTACCTTACTCCGTATGCCCGGCCGACCGGCAGGTGGGAGCCGCCGCACTTCATTTTTGATCTCCCGCTCAGAGGTGACTACACCGTACCGGTGCACCTTCGCGCTCTCGTGAGTAAGAGCGAAATCAGTCCTCAATCTGGGAAAACCAGCAATGGTTCGGCACTGAATCTTTGGCCGGCGTTCAGGCGAGCCGGCTGGCAGAACTACTTCATTTACTTCGCGAGCAGCGACCCAAATGTTAAGTTGCAGTCAATGACGGTCCACGGTCAAGAAGGGCAATCGGCCACGTTTTTGGGGATTACAGCGCGCGGCGAAGTTAGTTTCGTCCCGGAGTTGCTCGAGATCAAGGTGGCCGACAGTCTAGGCACAGAGTACTGGAGTTGCTATCAGATAGAATTCAAAGACAATGAGTCTATTCCCGCACCTGCGGGGGGCGGCAATGATCAACTCATTCCGGTTCTATCGCTCGATTTCGGCACATCCAACACGTGCTTCGCAGTCAAGCTGTCGGAAAACAGCTTGAGCGAAGTGATTCACTTCCGCGACCGGACTAAGCGAATCGTCCGCGGCTTCTCAGTGGAGGACTCCATCAACGTTCCTTGGTTCCCTGAGATTGAACGGGACCTCGGCAACCCCACACAATTACCTTCGGAGTTAAGTTTCTCGAAAGAAACGGAAAGGATAGGTCACGAGATCGACAGCTTCAGGCCGATTGTCGACTACACCATTCCGCCATCGACCCGTTATCGGGAGGGTGAGGAAAAGTTTATACAGGGTGAATTCAAGTGGCAGGATTCGGATGCCCTCCCCGCACCCTTGAGGGCGTTCACCTACCGGCTACAATACCTTTATATGATTCTAGCGTTCCGCATGGCACTGGTAGAGGTGGTAAGCGATCCTCGGTGCCAGAGATTAGACCAAATTGATCTGGTAGCGACTTGCCCGTTAGCTTTCAGCGAACACCAGCGCGAAATGTTCCGCAAGACAGTGGCGCAAGTGCAGGAGGACGTCACAAATCAAACCGGCGTTAACATTGTATTCCAGAAAATATACGACGAGTCTCATGCAGGAGAGTCAGGATCTGGACAGATGCCCGGGACGGTTGAGACTGTATACGTCGACGTCGGCGGTGGGACCACGGACGTTGGATTCTTTCGTTTCGAGCAGATGGAAGATCGACCGCAGGACAAAGCCATCTACTTGGATAGTATGCAATATGCTGGCGACGACGTCTGGAAGTCGCTCACCCAAGCGAATGTTTCCAAGTGGGGTTCTACAAAGTTCGAGCGTGAGGCCCGCGCACGGGGGGCTGCTGCTATCTTTAACGATCCTGTCTTCATCCCATTCCAAAGACAACGTAACAACTCGGATCGCGCTAAGAAAGGGTTGCGAAAATTCATCGATGGTCTTGTGGAGTACGTGACCAGGATGATTGCTGCGCGTGAGAAGATCCGCGTGTCGGGAGAGTCCCTTAATGGTGAACTGGGACTGTACCTGCTCGGAAACGGCTGGCGTTTTACCGAGGTCCTGAACAACGCCGATAAAGATCCGGATGTCGGTAAGGCTATCGCTAGCCAAGTGAAAACTCTGGTCGAGGAGCGACTCGCGCACTATAGAGTATCGGCGCCCACCCTGACGGTAATATATCCCATCGTTAAAGACAGAGACCCAAAGACGGTCGTGGCCCTCGGCGCGATTTCACTCTTCGTGGGTGAAAAAGCCGGTGACATTTCACCCGAACCAGAGTTTACACTCAAAAGTTTCTTGGGTAGTGACGTGACGGTGTTGAGGCCGCTGCGGCAGACTGTACACTGGTATGAAACGATCCCCTATCAATTGCCACGTAACTCTGTCGTGAGAGGTATTAACTACGAAAGATCGAATGGGTTCGATTTCGAGGAGGAGCAGGTCAATGGTATACGCATCGAGGAGATGAACCTGCTCGACCATACCGTACTTGCTAAGAAGGCTGATGGTACCTATCTGACCAAGAACATGATGGCTTTTTATCTGGAGAACTGGCACAAAAAAACCATGATCTAGCCCGTGCGAATGCCCTTCTATAATGAACTTTCTTCTTTCAAGTTCTATCTATTTAGTCCTTCTCGTGATGGGCGTAGTGGCTGGTGTGTTGTTACGCCCGCAGTTGACCGCATTCTGGCGTAAGACTAAAAACCGTCTGCATAACCAACAGTCATCTGGCGCGTTGACCGCGAAGGCCGAAGGAGCCAGCGTTTCTGATCAAACCAACTTGACCGCGCTGACCCGGGATTGCCTCATCCAGATCAAGGAAATCAACACTCAGCTTTCCTTGATCTGTAAGTTGATGGACCAAAACCAATCCGCTCTCGCAAACGAATACCGGCGGGCTGAGCAAGAGATAAACACTGGACTTCTCAAGCTGCTATCTTCTAACGAAAGTTTCATCGACTCTTTACATAGGCTCCTGCAACGCAATCTCGATGCACTTAACGTCATTGCCGATCAGACAGAGGCCAAGGCCGCCTATCATGCTCCCCAGACGTCCCGTGCAAGCAGTTACGTTGAAGGTTCTGATGGCCGTGAGGAAATGCAGGCCCCTGCTAAGGGAAGCGAGCGCGAGGGTTTCGCCTCCTTCGAAGATCTGATTGATAAGATCAAGGGCCAAGTTAACCAAGCCAGTTACAAAGGGTTCAAAAGTATTCAGACATTGCTTGAGCAAATCAGCGAAAAGCATCGGATAGAGTTGGACTCCCCGTCCGACCAAGTATTTATCCTCTTCGATCGCAACGCAAAGTCGGAGCCAACCGGCAAAGCTTTTGTTATGCCGGGGTCATATCTGGGACGTCCTTGGGTAGATTGGTTTGAAATGCCTAAGGGCGTATTCGAGCGTGTCGAGGCAACAGCGGAGCCAGCGACGGTCGCCAGAAATGCGAACGGTGGTTGGAACCTTGTAAAGCCTGGGAGCCTCAATCAGCAGTAGAAAAACTTATGGAAAACACCATTGTCTGTCCTAGTTGCCAGCGCCAAAGCGCAAAGCCCATCTTTCATTGCCCGCGCTGCGGGCGGCACCAAATACAGGAGGTCTCGACGGAGGGAACACAAATAGTGATCCATTTCCACGGTGAGATGGCTAGGAGCATCGTCGTTTCCTATCAACAGAAGCCAGTGAACCTCAGGCTAATAGAGATTACGGGACCTAGAGTACTTCTGAAGTTGGAGGGTGACGTCGATCTGCCGCAGCCGACTTTGGCTCTCTACGACGTGCTTCAAAAGGGCGAGGAATTATGGGAATTGCGGTCACAAATAGGTTAAGCCTCGTCGCTGTTTGCGTGGCACTACTGGCAACTGGTTGCGGCAGCTCGCCGGATATAGATGACTCAGGCGGCACAGGCGCGCCTGGGCAAACGCCGCCGCAAACGTCCGGTGTAATTGCCTCGTCAGGTGTCGTACCGCGGGCGCAGAGCGACGACGACTTGATTGTGGGAGACATTTCAAACAGCCTTCAAGGATTCGCCAGCAAGGCACCGAAACAGATTGAAACCCTCTACCGCGTCCTTCTTCGAAATTCAGCTTCCCCGCGGTTGGCAAAGATGCCCGGTGACAATAGTCCCGTGCAAGAATTGGGACTCCAGGAAGTGAAGATGTTTTCGCGGGCTGATTCCTATGTCGGCGCAACCACACCACTTGTAGAAACCATCAGTCAAGGGACTGCTGCACACCGTTCTGTAATTATCGTTACCGATGGCATGGAGAGCGACAATTTTTATCTAAAGCTTCAGGAGACAATGGTGCCGCTCGCGCAGCAGGGGTGGGGGATGTGGATACTCCTACTCCCGCTGCCTTTCGAGGGCAAATATCATCTTGAGCAGCCTCTGAACCCGGAGGTTCAACTCTCACGGATGCAGGCATGCGTACAGCAGAAGAACTCGGCGTGGCAAGTAAGTCCAATCCCCAAAGCCTTGAGTTCAGTCCATTTCAGTGGTGAACGTCCCCTGCTACTATTCGTGCTCGACAGAGACCCAGAACACGGGAGGCGCTTGGTATCCACCCTCACCAAAGAGATCGAGGCGGAGTTGAGCAAGCCAGAGAGCGTAGAACTCTCCCCCCTTTATTTGAGAGAGTACACGGTAAGCGCTGTAGACCCCGAAACACTCGGAGTCCAGTTGTTGGGTGGGCCATCGGCGAGTGACCAAACCTTAGTGACAGATTCCGAAGACAACGGCCCCATAAAAAAGTTGCTGTTCCACCTGTCGTGGCGGAAGCCCCCCGGCTTTATTCCGCAGCCTTTTGACGAGCAATGGGAACTAAAGAGAGTGAAAGATGCCAAGTGGGCGAACTTACAGATAGTCAAGAGTCGGGATGAGAAGAAGTCGCCCGGCGATCTTAGTCTTACCCTTGACTGCGAGCCGACGACGATGGAGTGGATCAAAAGCTTCTACGCCAGCCCCATAGTCCGAGATGAGCGCATGACCTTCCGTGTGGGCAGTATTCTCCAGAAACCCCTCCAAGGATGGTGGAATGAATGGAACGCCGTTACGACTTGGGAGTGCCCTCATAAGGTCTTCAAGTTGGCAAGTCTCGTAGAGAGAGTCTCGAGCGCGGCCCGGGAGCGTTTGATGAAAACCTCAACCGCAGAAGAGCACAAACTAAAACTCCAGATCGGCACCCGTTAAACTATAAAGAGAGTTGATGACCGATGCTGGATGTCTTGAAGGATCTCGCTGCTAATTACGTTCGCACCTCTGCGATCCCCTTCTTTCTCGCCCATCTTTTTCTCCTAATATATT
This sequence comes from Pyrinomonadaceae bacterium, assembly GCA_035248565.1. Taxonomy (GTDB): domain Bacteria; phylum Acidobacteriota; class Blastocatellia; order Pyrinomonadales; family Pyrinomonadaceae; genus PSRF01. Next base: position 93,822 of record DATFHH010000108.1, read on the forward strand.
TCATTCTGAAGTGGAATCGGAGCAGGCGGCTGATCAAGAAGGATCTGCGGGAGTTGCGGAACGACGCAGAGACCCCACACCTCTTATTAGCGGCTCAGGAACAGATCGTTAAATACGCGGAGCAAGGAAGAGAACCTGACCTCGCGCGCCTTGAGAGGTTGGCTACGGAAAAAATCTATCGAAATCTGGAGCCTGGGCGGTTGCTGATCAACAGTTTCGTCGTCATAGGCTTGATGGGTACGCTCTTCGCCTTGTTCCAAGTAGGCCATGACGCCCGCACGCTACAAGGTCAAGGTCCACAGGATGTGCTGAACCGGATGAGTATCGCGTTCAGCGCCAGTTTCTTTGGCCTGCTCTGGGCTTTGATCTGCAATCTATTCTTCATGCGGGCGCTGAGGAGACGCGCGACGCAGGCCACACAGGAAGTTGGCCATCGCCTCTCTGAATTCAGTGCAATTAACCAGCCGAAACCCACCACAGCCTTTGAGCAGGCGGCGCGAGGTCTCAACCAAAGCGTTGAGTTGCTGGTTGATGTGATCGCACGCTTGGAGCTACGTGAGGAGACAGGCCTTAAGGCATCCCAACAGATTCTCCAAGGATTCCGCGACACGACGAACACTGTAATTTCCAACCTTGCCAAAGAGGTTAAGGTAGCGCAGGCGCAGTCTGCAAAAACCGCCGCGGAGTTAAAGTCCGGCATCTCCTCGTCACTCGAAGACCTGAAAAAACGTTTTGTGGAGATATCGGAGACTTGGCGCACCGATCTGGAAAAGACCATCAATGCGAGTGAGGGAGCGGCGCAGCGGCTTGCCACTTCTTCTGAGAATCTTGTCGCCGCCACTGCGGACGTATCGACATCGCTTTCGGCCGTGCAACAGTCTCTCCAAAAGACGGAGGCGCTCGCAGAGATAGTTACCAAAGTGGAGCATCTGACCGCCGATTACTTGGTTAAGACTGGCGAGCTGATGGACCATTTCAAAAAGGGGCTTGACGTGACGGTGGAGGTATCACGCTCAATTCCCGATGAATGGTTTACCATGCTTGGCAAACGCAACGCGGAACTCACAGAGCATCTGTCGGAGACCACCTCAACCTGGCAGGAGCACGTCACAAATACCACCGAGGAGTTGGCGACAAGATTCGAAAAAATTAATCAGGACACCGAGGCCTTGTCAGCTTTGCTATCGCCCGAAGGCACACTCACCAAGATTCTAGCGCAGATTCAAGACTCCGTTTGTAATACGCCGGAATGGATAGACTACAAGTCTCAAGCCGACCTGAATGTTCAATTGGACGCACTTGTCTGTGCCGTCGAGAAGCTTGACGGCGCGCTCGGGAGATTTGAGCCTGTAACCGCCGGAAATAGCGTGCCGGATCGAGAGGACCCCCACCTCCTGTTGACACACGTAACAGAGATTAAAGACTTACTTAAAGAGTTGGTCAGCAGCAACGGTTCCCGCTCGATTGTCCGCGCAGTTCCGCAAGAACGTTTGGAATCGGACCGTGCCCCTTTAGCCAAAACGGAGGTGACAAAATCCATTGCAGTGAAGCGATCCAGTACAAACGACGCTAATGGTCTGGCTATGCTAACTGAAAAGGTCGACGAGATCATAGTGATACTGAACTCTAAGAAGCGCGAGACGCTTAATCCGGCGCCGATTAATCGGAAGGAAGCGTTGGTTCCGTCGTCGGAGAAAGGGGTGAGAGCATGGATCAGACGGCGAGTACGGCATAACAAAGATAAGCTCTGAGGCGCGTGACATGAATGACCGGGATGATCAAGACGATATCAACATATGGTTGGCCTACAGCGACCTATTCAGTGGGGTCATAGCGATCGCCATTGCCCTGTTACTTTTTCATCTGATTCCACAGTCCGGCGTTGGTGAGGGGGATAATGGAGAGGTCAGACGTCGGCGTGACGCGCAATGGGGCATGACGCAGAAACTGTTTGATGGCATCCGGTCCCGAGGGTATACACCCGAGCCTGCGACTATTGAACAGGTCAGAGAGCGTTTTGAAGATAAGCTTCAGGGCAACGGGAATGTGATTGCTTTTAAAGACTCGACGGGAGAAGACGCGGTCATTCTGTTCAGCCCGGAAGGAGAGGAGCAACGCATCACCTTCGGCAGTCAGGTTCTATTCGACAACGATGGCGTCTACCGTAACACCATCAAGCCGGAGGGAATTGCACTGCTCCAAAGTATAGGTGGCGTGATTTTAGCTCAAGGCAATCGCTTCAGCGAAATACGAGTGACGGGTCACACGGATGTAAAGCCGCCCAAGGCTGGCGATAGTTTGGACTACAATTGGGTGTTGTCGTCGGAGCGCGCCATCGCAATCGTCAAAGAACTGCTAACTGACCCAGTGATAGGCAAGAGCCTGCCAAGTGATATAAAGAAAGGATACGAACTTTATAAAAAAGGAGGAGTTAATCTAAATTTTCCCCCAAACAGAATCTCGGCCATCGGCCGAGGAGAGTTTGAACCGGTCGGCTCTGTGACAGGCGAGGCATGGGAAGAACGAAGGGAAAAAATCTACAAGTCATGGAATAACGAGAACGCCATGCGGCAGAATCGTCGGATTGAAATCGTTCTCCGATCAAGCCCTGCTGCCTTAGCAACAGCTACTGTCGTCATACCATGAGCGTTCGCGGAATATTTATATGCGCCGTGTCTCAGAACTTATATAGGTGCGGAGTGATTATTCACGACCAGCGATCCCGCCGTGATGAATGTCGTATTCGATGTAAGGTGTAACGAATTGAGAGAAACCTTCCTAGATTATCGTAGCGCTTTCGATCACGAATCATGACCGCAGAGACAGGAACAACATTTGGTAAGGCCTGAATCCAGAGCTGGCTGCCCTTGATGTACAAGAAAGCGGTGGATGCGCCCATTGCCATCCTCGAACGAATGTATACACATCCGAACGAAGCTGCCGCCGCAGTACACAGGATCGACTGTCGAGTCGCGCAAGTTTCCATCATTCGCATCGATCCATTCAAGTCAGCGAGATCCTCGGGCTTAGGACAATAAGAGAACGTGTTCTCGGGAGTCACCCATCGTCTTACGATAAGGCTCTGCATTATCCGCCACCCGGTCGCAGCATAATGTGGATCAACTATCTCACTTCGAATAATCTCGAGAAACTCTTCTGTCGTGGAACCGAACTTAACCAGATGAGCTATTAGTGATTTCTCTCTTCAACCACGAGCGACTAAATCGCCAGTCGCGTTCGACTTTTGCTTCCGAGATGTCCAAAAGCTCCGCCACTTCCTTAAACGTATAACCTCCAAAAAAGCGATACTCGACAATGTCCGCCTTGAGTTGATCGATCTCGGCGAGCTTTTTTAAAGCTGCGTCGAGGAGCTGCAGCTCTTCGGACATCTCGGGAGAGATCACCGCATTATCGAGATCGATGTGCTCGCGGGCCCCAGGGCCTTTCGCTGCCAAACGGTGCTTTGCATAATCGACGAGCACTTGTCGCATCCGCCGTGCTACCAGCGCATAGAAATGTTTTCGACTCTGCCAATTGACTCTTTCTCCTCCAAGCATCCTGATTAATGCTTCATTCACTAGTGCAGTGGTTTGCAGCGTATGATTCGGCCGTTCCCGCAGCATGTAGGCATGCGCGATCTTCTTAAGCTCATCGTCAACTAGCGGGATCAGCTCCTCCAGCGCTTGAGCGTCTCCATTACTCCACGCCTTTAAAAGCTCAGTGATTTCGTGGTCACGGGTCATTGGTATCGCGAAGCGCACAGACGAGGGGTTCGCTAAGTGTATCCTTGTGTCGGCGCGCATCTTACCGCAAATCCGCTCAATTCTCAGTAAAACCATTTTCTATATTAATCATGGTAATAAACTGCGGAATGAAACCATTACGTTAGGAGGGCCGAAAGGTCTTACTATGCCCGTGGGCGGAAGGTCGTGTTTGCACCTCGCGCGGCGCTTCTTTTGTTGATCGCCTGTTTTTCTGAGTGCAAGTACCTATTGTCATGATTGACTCGCCCATATAAAATGCTGCCCCCAAACTGGAACCCACGGCGCTAAAGATCTCCGCGCTCAACAATCTTCGCCGCTTGAGTTCTCACCACGGGAGACAAGTCAATGGAGCGCCCCCTCTGGGATCGCATTCAGGAAATCTATTACTTGGCGTTACCGGTCGCGCGGTCTCAGCGCAGCGCATATCTGGCGGGCGCGTGTAACAACGATCCGCTTCTTGCGCGCGAGGTCGCCTCGCTGCTACATGCTGACGACATTGCGGATCAGTTTCTCGAGGTTCCTGTATTCGAGCTGGGACTCAAAGTCATTTCAAACAGTAATCGAGATAAATCGAGCAGTGCTGAGCCGGGCGACAGTCTCGTGGGAACAGTGATCGATGGCCGGTATCTTGTCGAAAACAAACTCGGTCACGGCGGTATCGGCAAGGTTTATCTCGCCCGCGACCTGACGCTGCACCATCGCAAGGTAGTTATAAAAGTCCTTCTTGAGGCTTCACTCGCGGAACCATACGTCGTGACAAAGTTTCGCCAGGAAATCGAAGCTCTGTCACGCATCGATCATCCGAACGTGGTAAGTGTGCTCGGAGCGGGCGAACTGGCTGACGGCAAGCCTTACATCGTGATGCAGTACGTGGAGGGCGTGACCTTGCGCTCGCAGATTCGCAGCGAGGGCATGGACCTTGAACGTGCTGCGTTGATTCTGAAGCAGATGGGCGCTGCCCTCGACGATGTTCACGAGCGACGAATTTTTCATCGCGACCTTAAACCTGAAAACGTTCTGCTTCAATTTCTTAAGGGAGGGAAAGAATGGGTGAAGATCGTGGATTTTGGTATCGCGAAGGTTAAAGATTCTGTCGTTGCTCCGAGTACGGCCAACAAAATGCCGGTAGGCACTGTCCTTTATATGTCTCCCGAGCAGCTTCGCGGGGGAGAGCAAATCACCGCGGCAAGTGATACCTACTCAATGGCCATCATTGCATTTGAGATGATTACCGGCCGCCGTCCTTTTAATCCATCGTCAGCCCCGCAACTGCTCGAAATGCAACGGGCAGGTGTGCGCCTTGACCCGATTGACCTTCGACCAAATCTGTCGACCGAAGTGCGAGCGATATTGCTGCGTGCGCTATCGTTCGATCCTGCTGCTCGATACCAAAATGCAGCCGAGTTTGGTGATCACCTGGCACGTGCTCTGACTGAAGACCAAGAGCCGCTGCATCAGGTCGCTGCGGAAAGAATTCGGTCCACAGATGGTCGAACACTGAAGTATATCGCTGGCGCTCTACTGCTTGTTGTCATTGGTATTACCGTAGCCATTTACCTGCGTCCCAACACCGTGATTGCACCGGAAAATCAGGTGGGAGCGACATCGCAACCGCAACCGACACCGCCCGCGCGTTCATTTACTTATTGGTTGGATGTTCAGAGGATGCGCAGCGGAAAGCCGTATCAGCCCGCTTTTTTGTCGACGGGAAATGAGACATTCGAAACGGGCTACAAGTTCCGTCTTAATATCTCTAGTGTAGATCCGGGATTTCTTTACCTGTTCAATGAAGGACCACCGTCGCGTTCCGGAACCAGCTTCACAATCATTTATCCACTTCCGTCAACAAATCAGGGCTCAGCCACGCTAGGCGCCAATCAACTGGTGCAGAGCGGCTGGAACACCTTCACTGGCGAGTCAGGCACGGAAAACTTCTGGATCGTTTGGTCAACTTCACCCGTGCCCGAACTTGAAGCCGCGAAGACCGAAGCGTTCAAGCATCCGCAGGGAGGCTTAACTGGCGATACCCTCGCGGCCACCAAGAAGTTTTTGATGGCGAAGAAAGAAGAAGTGAAGACGAAGTACACGACAAATAAAGAAACCCACCAGATTACGGTGCGTGGCAACGGTGACTTGTTAGTCAGGATGGTGGAGTTTCAACACAGATGACGACAACTGTTATTGATTTCGTCGTCGGGAGGTCAATGCATGTTTCTACGACCGATCACGTTGAAGTCTTTCGGAATATCCTTGTTCATCTTTGCCTTAGCAACCGTAGCCGCCACTCAGCAGCAAGATCCAGCCCCCGCGCAGGACGAAAATGGCAGAGCAATTGTTGCTGACGAGTTCCTCAAGAAGCGGCCGGGAAACCCCAGGATACGTAAACGACCACCGGCTACATATCATGTCGTCACGTCAGCACCAAAACGATCTGATCAGCCGAAGTTGCAAGTAGGCGTGACGATCTGGAAACTCGAACCCGCCGGATCCCCCAACGCGGAGCGATCCGGTTTCGGAAGTCATTGGAACAGAGACGACTGGACATCGAGACGCGTTGAAGCCGACGTAAAGTTTCGCAAGGGTGATACTCTTCGTATCAGCATTGAATCGCCGCGCGATGGTTACCTTTATGTAGTGAATCGCGATTGGCTGGCCGACGGCACTTACGGCGAGACTAACCTTATATTTCCCACGCAAGGTGAGGACAATCGGCTCCAAGCTGGAAAGTTAATAGACATTCCCGCACAAGATGAACCGCCTTTCAAAGCGAGCCCCAACGCGAATCAATCGAGTGAGTTGCTTACGATCATAGTTACCAAATCACCGCTTAAATTGCGGCTTGGTCCAAAGGCAATACCCGTTTCACAAACGCAACTCCGGGAGTGGGAGGAACGGTGGGGCGGAGAGGCCACTCGATTGGAAATGAACGGTGGCGCTGGCCAGACTCGGACCACAGAAGAGCAGCTTGCCGCATCTCGCACGCGTATCAGGCAACTGACACGAGACGATCCCATGCCGCAAACAATCTATTCGGTGGTCCCTAAGAACACTGACGGGCTGTTGTTCAATTTAGTGCTTCACTATGTTCAGTAAACCAACATCTCAACGTGCCCTGTTCCTGCTAATAACTATTCTTCTGTTCGGCGCGACCATAGCCGCACAAGACACCAGGAAGACACAGGAAGACGAAGCTACAAAACTACTGGCTGAGGGGCTTCAACTGGTTTCTGAAGGATCACCCGCATCACTGACGAAGGCCATTGAAAAACTGGAATCGGCCAGAACATCGGTTCATGCGCTGAATCTTCCTGAGGGCGAGGGCGCTGCGCTTTGCCTGCTCGCCTATGCATACGACCAACTTGGGCAGGATCAGAAGGCGATAGAAAAGTATGAGGAGTCATTGCCTCTCTTTCGTGCCGCTCGTAGTCCGAAAGGAGAGGCGACTGCACTACTTCATATTGGACTCGTACACGCCAAGCTAGGAGAAATGCAGAAGGCGCTTGACACTTTCAACCGCGCGTTGCCCCTGTTTCGCGCCGCGGATGAGCCTGACGGGGAAATGTTGGTCCTGTCGACAATGGGGAGTCTTCTTATTTTCCTGGGGAAACCCGAGGAGGCACTCAATTATTACAACCAGGCTTTCGAAATCGCGCGCACTACGGGTTCTCGTAAGAGTCAAGCAGCCGCCCCGACTGCAATTGGTCCGCTCTCCAATGTGATGGATCAGCCTCAGCAGGCGAGAGATAACCTTGTGCAAGCTGTATCATTGTTTCGTGCCATGCACTTTCCTCGCGGAGAAGCTCTTGCGCTTTTAACGCTTGGCCTAGCCCACAGTTCTGATCTCGAAACGCAAAAAGCTCTCGAGTATTACGATCAGGCTTTGCCTCTCTTTCGCGCGGAGCATGATCGTCTCGGCGAAGGCGCTGCGCTCTTTGGGCTTTGCATGAGCTACGTTAGTCTCCGTGATTATCAGAAGTGGTCTGACTACTGCGGTCAAGCGGAAACGATCCAGCGCGCCACTGGTGATCGCCAATCTGAATCGCTCACATTGAAGCAGATCGCCATTGGAGAACTTGATCGCGGAAATCTCGCCGGCTCTCAAGCCGCGATTGAATCAGCCATCGCGATTATCGAGTCTCTTCGCACGAAAGTAATCAATCCGGCGCTTCGTCTATCATATTTCGAAGGGTCACAGCACTACTACGAGTTCTACATCGATTTGCTGATGCGTCTGCACAAGCAAAATCCTAACGGCGCCTACGATGGTAAGGCGCTCGAAGCAAGCGAACGCGCCCGTGCCCGCTCCTTGCTGGAGATTCTTACAGAGGCGAATGCAGATATACGCCAGGGCGTTGATGCGACATTGCTACAACGCGAACGTGAGATCCAACGCCGGCTCAATGTCGGAGCTGAGACGCAGATGCAATTGTTTTCGCGTCCATATTCAGAGACACAAGCCAAGGCGATCGCGGAAGAGATTAAAAAGCTAATCGACGACTTGCAGCAAGTCGAAACTGAGATCAGGCAAAAAAATCCTCGGTACGCGGCTCTAACGCAACCACGACCGCTCACGCTAAAAGAGATTCAGACGCAGGTCCTCGATCCGGACACGCTGTTACTCGAGTATTCACTCGGTGAGAAGCGCAGTTATGTGTGGGCGGTGACGTCAAGTTCGAGTACCAGCTACGAGTTACCGAAAGGCGACGAC
>DATFHH010000109.1:0-59471 GCA_035248565.1 Pyrinomonadaceae bacterium
TCAAGGATGAGACTAACAAACAACGGGAAGTCCGCGTCGCACGGTCTGACGCGGAAATCCCAGTAGCTGCTGAATCCCTGAGCCGGATGGTGCTTGCTCCCGTAGCGGGACTGTTGAGCAATAAGAGATTGATGATTGTAGCCGATGACGTACTCCATTTTGTTCCGTTTGGAGCTCTGCCCGTGGTTAGTGGTGGCGCATCGAGTACAAGCCGGCAAAGAAGAGTGACGAGACTTCTGTTAGAAGATCACGAGATTGTAAACCTGCCTTCCGCCTCGACACTCGCAGTGCTCCGAGGTGAAATGGCAGGGCGCACGCTGGCGCCGAAGAGCGTAGTGGCGCTGGCCGATCCTGTCTTCATGAAAGACGACGAGCGAGTTAAGGCAAGTAACACTAAGATGCCAAAACCTGATGGCGAGGCGCCGGTGCGCGAGGAAAGCATGGACCGCCAGCTAGTGAAAGCCACTGAGGACACAGGTGTCGCAAGTGATGGATTTTATATTCCACGTCTCCCAGGAACTCGGGACGAAGCCGAGCAGATAGTTGCTATGGTTCCCACTGCTGACCGCCGTTTAGCGCTGGATTTTGCTGCTAGCCGTGACACAGCCACAAGTGCAGAGTTAAGCCAGTACCGTTACGTGCACTTGTCTACGCACGGTCTTTTGAACAGCGTACACCCAGAGTTGTCAGGACTAGTGTTCTCATTGGTGAACGAACGTGGAGAAACGCAGGACGGGTTCTTGAGAGCGCACGAGATCTTTAACTTGAAGCTTTCGCCTGAGGTGGTGGTTCTGAGTGCGTGTCAGACTGGCATGGGCAAGAATATAAAAGGAGAAGGGCTAGTGAGCCTAACCCGCGGATTTATGTATGCGGGAGCGCCTCGCGTGGTTGTAAGTCTGTGGGGTGTGAGCGACCTGGGCACGACGGAATTGATGGTGCGCTTTTATCGCGGAATGTTGAAGGAAGGTATGCGGCCCGCCGCGGCGCTACGGGCTGCGCAAGTGTCGCTTATGAAGGACTCGCGATGGGCATCGCCATATTACTGGGCGCCCTTCACGTTACAGGGTGAGTGGCGATAGGCAGTGTTATTGGTTTCTACGCACTGGCATGCCGCTTGGACCATTACTTGTAAGGTTCCCATGATCGACGGCGATGACGCCGTTTACGATCACGTATTCAATTCCTAAAGGCGCTGCGAATGGCTGATCGTAATCAGCTCGATCTTCAATTTTGTTCGGATCGAAGATTACCAGGTCAGCCCAGTAACCTGGCCTCAGAAATCCACGCCCGCGCAAGTGAAACGTTTCTGCTGCTTGCCCGCTCGCCTTATGAACAGCCGCCTCCAGCGATAATAAACCCTGCTCTATAACGTACTGGCGGAACACGCGAGGAAATGTTCCACAGCCGCGAGGGTGCGGAAGATAATCTGCCGTGGAATCGCGTACTGCACTGTCCGAACCAAACACGCAGAAAGGGTAGGCGGCAACTTCAGCCACGTCCTGATCGTTCAGGTCAGCATAGATGGCTTGAGCGCCGCCACGAAGAGAAATCTCAATCAAGTTTTCAATCTGGTGCTGCAGGTCGAATGCCGCCACGGGAACCTCCGCCAGGGTCTTTCCGATCCATTCTGTTCGTCCGGCGGCCAGCTTCACGAACGTTAAATCCTTCCACCCCTCAGCGATCAAGTTAGAGAGTATTTCGTCGTGTAGTTTGCGCCTTGCTACCGCCGACTTCGCCACCTCTCGTAGTCCTGCGCGGTTATCCTTGAGCGCCCAATCCGGCAACAACACATCAGTTGTCGTACTTGAGCGAGCATAAGGATAGAAGTCAATGCCAACGGTCTGGCCCTGTTCGCGAGCTTCGTCTAACAAAGCGAGCCTTTGGGTCATGGTGTGCCACTGCCTTGGACCAGCGCTCTTGAAGTGAGATATCTGCGTCGCTACACCTGCTGCGCGCCCAATCTTTAGCGCCTCGCGAATCGCTTCCAACCCTTTTGGTCCCTCGTCACGAATGTGCGAAGCATAGAGCCCACCATGAGCACCCGCGACTGTCGTCAATGCCACTACCTCCGAAGTAGTAGCGAAGCGTCCTGGAACGTAGACCAAGCCTGTTGAGAACCCAACGGCGCCGTCCCTCATCGCCCGATCAACCAGGCTTTTCATCGCCTCGAGTTCTTCAGGTGTTGGCGGTCGCGCAGCCGATCCCATTACCTGCTGCCTTACACTGTTATGGCCCACCAGAGTCGCTAGGTTGAGGTAACTTCCATTGCGCTCAAGTTTCTGAAAGAGTTCGGCAATGTTGGTCCGAGAGCGACCGCAGTTTCCGGTAATTATCGTGGTTACACCTTGTCTGAGGAAGTTATCGGCGCGGAAAGGACCAGCAGCAGGGATGTTGGGTTCGACGTGTGTGTGAACGTCGATAAACCCCGGCGCCACGACGAGGCCGGAAGCATCGATGTGGATCTTCGCCTTTGTCAGATAGTAACGCCAGCGGCTCAGCTCAATGATCTTTCCGTCGCGAATGCCGACGTCACAAACGCGAGGTGGCCCACCACTTCCGTCGATGATAGTGCCGTTGGAGATGAGGATGTCGACCGTGCGGTAAGGAGCAAAGATGATCGACAGGGTAATCACAATGATGCTGCCCAGCAACAGACCAACCGCGACGTAGAAAAGCCATTGTTTCCATGTCATCGAGATCAATCTCCACAAACATATCTGGCGTTCAGAGCGGCGATCCTTTTTCGCACCATGTCGGAGTTCACAGTGTTTGTCGGATTCCTGGTGGCCAGGTCCAATGCCGACGAATACTCTTGCAGCGCCTCACAGAGTCGGACTTGTTTTTCGAGGGCTTGTCCAAGCAGGTTGTGAGCCGAAGCCTTTTGCGAATCAATGCTGATTGCTTGTCGGAGGGCCGGCTCAGCCGAATAAGGATCGTTCATATCAAGGCAAATGGCCCCGAGATTGATCCATGGCGAGACCCAGGAAGGCTCGGCCACTGTAGCCTGCCGGTAATACTCACGAGCGCTACCTTTGTCCTTCAAATTCAGATACACGCGGCCCAAGCGATTCAGCGTCAGCGCGTCAGGCTGGAGTTGCGCTGCGCGCTGATAACTGGTTAAGGCGGCATTGAAATCTTTTCGTGAGAACGCCAGGGATGCTTGAGAGAAGTGAACTTTCGACTCAGTCGTTTTGTTGGGTCGCAACTCATTCAACCAGCTATAGAGCCGAATCGCTTCGGCCCATTGATCTTCAGACTCCGCTTGATCTTGCTTGAGACCGTTGAAAATCTCGTCGCCGCGTTTTTCAATTTTTGGAGCCACTTCATTAGTGATCTCTTCCTTGTCTTTTGAGGTGAGATCTTTCTGTTTGTATTTTCCATAGAGATCGTACGCACTGGAGCCTTCCGGCTTTACAAGGCTTCCTTTTCTAATCTCATCGATCACGGCTTGCTTGGCGGAAAACGAAAAGAAGGCCAGATATACCGCAGCTGTAGCGATGAGAAATGCGAGCGGCGCCGTAAAGAGCAGGATTCGCTTTGCCGCACTGCGCTTAACAGGGATCTGGTTGGTCGCCGCGTCCAATCCTCCGTGCGTAGTAGCACTCGGTATCACCAGTGGATTTCCGGATAGTGGTGTTCGCATGACCATGGTCGGCGCCATTACGGGTCCTGCTGGCTGGCCCGGGGTAGAAGGAGGAAGTGCAGGTTCAGGCGAAAGGTTCGCCGGAGGGCGAACAGCCGCATTCAGTTCGGTACTTAAGAGCGTTGCCGTTTGTGGTCGGGCTTCACGCTTCTTTTCCAGCGCATGCAGGACCACTCGTTCCAAGTCCTCGGAAATGCTGACGTTGATCGCGCGCAGAGAAGGCGGCTTTTGGTTTACATGCTGCACCACCACTGCGGTTGAAATCGGAGAGTTGAAGGGCACAAGGCCGGTTAACATTTCGTAGAGAACGATACCGAGACTGTAGACATCGGAACGATGGTCCAGCTCCTCGCCGAGACACTGTTCCGGTGACATGTAATGCGGCGTACCCATTACGCTGCCGGTCTGCGTCAAGTTTCCGGCAGTAAGATCGCGGAGCTTGGCAATTCCAAAATCCAAGACTTTGGTTCGCAGGCCATTGATACCAGCGTTCACGATTATGTTGTCTGGTTTGAGATCGCGGTGGACGATTTGCTGTCTGTGTGCTTCTTCGAGTGCAGAGCAAACCTGAGTGATGATTTCAGCCGTGGCGGTTGGTGTAAGTGGGCCCTGCTGCTTGATGATTTGTCTAAGACTGTGGCCTTCGACCAGCTCCATTACCAGATAAACCAATCCATCGCTGGTGACACCGAAATCGTAGATTGATACTGCGTTTGGATGTTTTAGTCGCGCAGCCGCCTGGGCTTCGCGACGAAACCGCTCGAACGATTGTGGTTGCGCAACGTGTTCGGCGTGTAGGATCTTTACTGCGACTTGATCGCCAATCAGGGGACGTTCGGCCCTGTAAACAGATCCCATGCCACCACGGCCGAGTTTTGCGATGAGCCGGTATTTATTTTCGATGGTGCGGCCGAGCATGGGATCATCCCGATCATTGCGAGGAATGTTTGAGGCATCGTGGATCAGAGCCGGCGCGACGCGGGTAATCTCGTCATCGAGGGCATCTACGCCCGACGCGTTAACAACCCCCAAAAAGGCGGCATTGAGGTGTGGGGTGATGTTGGGATTCGGAAGCGCTTCGCCACAGCTCAGGCAGAATCTCGCTTCATTGATGTTTGGTGTTTTACATGTCAGACAGATCATATCGTCTCCTGGAAAACGCGGTGAGACCCAGATGCGAGGTAACTAGTTGCAGGTTTAAGGAACTGACTCGACGTAGCTCTTCGTCTGGTCCATCTCGGTTATTTCATCTCAGTGCGCACAGCAGGCTCTCACACCGGTTTCTTGACGGTCATCAAATCGAGGACGCCACCTACTGAGACGATTGCACTGCCGATCAGAGACCCGTGTGCTCCGAAGGAGTAGGTGAACATCTTTTGAGTGATCATGCCGAGAATGTTTTGATTGAGTTCCTGATTCAAGTTCAAATACTGATAAATAATTATCAGCCCACTGATCGCGCCGGCTCCGATAAAGAAAACTGCCGCCACGCCTTTCAATTGCTTGTTTGAACTCAGAAGACCGAACGCTACCAGCCCTAACACGGCGAGCATACTCAACGGCACGAGCAACAAACTCGGCACTCCCGGAAAGTTCGCGCCGGCAGGGCCGCTGCCAGTAGCCAGTTGGAAACCAGACAGATTAGTCGTCGCCAACAGAAGGTTTAGTTCGATCCAGGGAAAGAAGAAGAGAAGTAACACGAGGACTGCTGCTCCGACACCGACCATCTGGCCGGTTGTTAGTTTAGAATTCGAGTTCATGGGAACCTCCTAGAGTGTTTAGTGAGAACGCATGAGACGTTGGATCATTTCGAGGTAGGGTTTGCCGGCCTGAGACAGTTCGCGGTCAAAACTGTAGAAGTTGTAATCGCGACTTTTGCCGTTCACCGTCACCTTGGTTTTCAGATAAGAAGCCACGCCGCTTTTCAGTTGAATGCCTGTAACTTGTAACTGGGTATAAGGAACTCTGAAGTTTTCGGTGGCGTTTCGTGTGCTCTTAAACTCGAGTTCGGTCTTGCTGAGTATCAGGTAAGCATCACAGGTATCGTGTCCTTTGTTAAGTTCGAACTTCTCGCCGGCATGACGCCGCACTGGTAGCATCACAGTTTCACCACCTGCGAGAGCCCTTTCGAAATGCGATTCTGCGTCAGGAAGATTCGCGCGTTCGAGATACACGAGACCAAGGAGCCGATTTGCTGCGGCATTCGTCGAATCAGCCTCAAGTATGTACTCGGCGAGTTTTACGACGTCGTCGTACGCGCGATTCGAGAAGAATGTTCCGGCCTGCTCTTGCAATGCATTGATGGGTAAGCGCTCCAGGTTTAGATTCTTCGTGATCGTTTCTTCAGGCTGAACAGAGACTTCGAATTCGGCAGTCGCATACCCCAAAGCTTTCACAGTGATCGTGTGCTTGCCCGGAGAAAGCAGCAGCTTCTCGGTAACGGATCTTAAAGTTTGATTGGCGTCTACGCTGACATGCGCAGTTTCGACATTTGCAGTGATGCGCAGAGTCGCCTTGATTGGTTCAAGCGAGAGTAAGATTTCCTGCGAGCCTACTTCAGGCGCAAGAAAAACAGTTTTCGTGGCGCTCAAGTAACCTGGCTTTCGAGCTTCGATCAGCAGCGTCGGCTTGGAGAGCAAATAAGAAAAGAGCCCGCGGGGGTCGCTCTTTCCGTAAGGTTGTTTTTGGCTCTCAAGGTATATATCGGACTCAGGCGGATCCGTCCGGAGACGCAACGTCACGGGCTTGGCCAGGAGAGATGCCTTCAACTCCTGCTGATCATGACAAGCTATCTTTCCAACGTCCTTCGTAAATGATTCGTAACCAGGTTTTGAAACTCTAACCTGGTACTGCTGATTGCCAAGAAGCTGAAAAGTGTAGCCACCCAGATCATCCGTGATCACTGTGCTTAGCGGTGTGAACTTCGCCTTCGAATTCCTGCCTTCGACAGTGATCTTACAACCCGGCATTCCGCAAACGACGACGAGATCAGAATCTTCGCAGTTAGTCGGAGAGGTGGGTTCAACCGTCGTTGGTCGTTTCGGGCCTGGCTGCGATGGCCGTGGCGGATGTATTGGATGTGAGACCGTAATCCTGGGACACGGCTTGCCGCCACAAGGTCCCTGTGCAAAGACATCCGGCTGGACCATGAAGCAAATAAGCACAATGAAGCTCATTATGAGCAGTTTGATTTTGTGTGTTTTCGCAACCACTTCGATACTCAACGAATAACTCCGTCTGTAGTGAGTTCAGGATCGAAAGCTGTCAGGTATGCTTTCGCCTGTTGTGCTTCCGTTCCTGATTTGTCGCGAGTGAGAAATACGAACCGCAGGTAGTCTTCAACCGATTGTTGCCGGTTGGCAGCGCTCTGGGCGCGGCGGTAGTAGCTCAGTGGCAGTTCGCGCAATTGTGTGGTCGCGTGCAGAAAAGCGTCACTCTTGATCTTGCCGGCGATGCGACCAAAGAATTCTCGTGCATCGGGAGCGGGACAATAATTTTCTCGGACTCGATAGTCCCGCTCATTAACACCCGTGCGCTCCACGCAATTCCACTCATCACTAGCCTGAAGAGTCTCGCCGGAACGCGCGCCGCGAGAAATACTATCGTTGGCACGGAGTGACATTCGGGCCACGCCAGCCATATGTTTTGGATTTTCGCGGTAGGAGTAGCTCTCGGTTATGGTTTGCTGAATCTGATCACGATAGGCTCTCAACTCCGCCACTCGTGACGCGAGACTCCCGCAGGCAGCGTCGCCATATCTCTTCTTACAGTTTTTATACTCTTCGTTCGCTGCGTCGTGCACCCGATCGGCCTCTTTCCAGCGCGGGTTTTGATAACTGTATGACGACTGCACTGATCGCGGATCTTCCGAATAGTCGACTCCCGCAGAAAGCACGGTACCTGCGAAGATCACTGTCGGCGTGTTCAAGGCGCGTCCTGCCTGGATGGCTTGCCAGGCAGCCGCTGCCTGACGTGAATCCAAAATATTTGGTTGGGCCAACCCGGAACTGGTGGCTGCCGAGTTGATCGCGTCCGTGACCTCGGCAATCACCGCAGCGCCTTCAGGACCGCGAGCTTCGTTTTGCAGCACGACACCTACACTCACCCTTGTTCGTTCTTGAAAACGTTCGCGTGCCTGCGCCAGAAGACCGGAGATTTCAGCATCGTCCGGCATATAAGCCTGCGCGCTAACCAGATAGACATACGCCGTACCGTCATCATTTCTCTGTAAGGCCTTGCGAGCTTCGTCTTTACAGAAGTCGGCAAGCTTGCGGTTTGCCGCCATGAGTAGTTTGCGAATCTCATCCTCAGGACAGAGCTCGCTTGCGAGGATTAATTGTTCTCTCGCTTCGCGAAAGTCGTTTTTGTTTGCCATCGAGATTTCCTTCACCGCAGGACCAGCGAATGAGGACACCGGTCTTCGAGGACCGCGGCGCGATGTAGTTGCCGCGCCACCGATACCCAGCAGTTGACGAGATCGAGCAAAGAGTTGTTGGGAGTATTCACATTTCGACTCAGTTAAATTTTTTGCCAACCGCGGATCGGCTTTGCAGTCGCTGTCAGCGATCTGCTCTTGCAACAACTCCATCGCCTCTTTGGGACGATTAATCTTGCGATTCTGCTGTGAGTCACGAACTGCAATTTCGTTCCGTGCACGACAAACACACGCTCTGGCAGGTTCCGAGTCTTTCAAGCGATCCCACGCGATCGAACATTCATTCAGGGATGTTTCCAATTGTCCGGCGACCCAAGCTTTGTTTGCAGCATCCAGATGGCGTTCATGACTCTGTCTTAAGGTGTGCTCATACATTTCCTTCAGTTCGGGCCAGGTAGTGAGATATTTCTTGATTGGGTCAGCCGCTGTGAGCGCTTCGTCCCACTTTTCAGCTTTGATCAATTGCTCCGTCAGGTTGCGAGCATTTTCAACTTCCTGCTGAGCGCGGTTAACGTCAGCAGCGAGCCGCCGAACTGTTTCATCATCCTTAATTGACTGAGTGCGCGCGACACGCTCGCGAACTTTCGCTAAAAAGGCGTAGTCGCCGTCGACGAACTTACTTAAATCGGCGCGAGCACATTGGACAAGTGCCTCATGCATCTTCGCGTTGGCTTCGCTGCTACGATAACCATTGGTCTTCTTCAGGTAGGCTTCCCAGATGGCAACGCTCGCCTCCTCTGCGGCATGATTGAAAAGTGAGTCGTTTACCGGCGCCCCTTCCGAAATAAAGAAAACCCTTGCGATTGATCGCAACGGTATATCCAATTTTCTTTTTTGTTTTCCCGTCCGTTCTTCGCCGGTGAGTGTGACGCCATAGAACGATGCGAGAGACTCATCCATCCCTTTCTGTGGTTTCATGTCGTCCGGCAGTGCTAAAAAACCACCCTGCCCGGATACAGAAACAGCAGACAGCACGTTATCTTTCTCCCATTTCAAAGCATAGAGATCGCGAAGTTTTCGTTTGCCGGAATCCTCGTATGCCTTGCGCGAGATCAGTGATGGAACACTGCTAGCGACAGGCGAAAGTAATCGAATCTCATCTTTGTTGTTGAGTTTAGGGTCAACGATGATTTGGAAGCTCAGGTCAACGTTGCCGTCACATCCACCTGAAGATTGGTCGGAACGAAGGACTACGACTGCCTGCTTGCCTTGTCCATTCGCAGGACCTGCCGCCAGCAAGAAGAGAAGAGCGAGAACCAAAGGTGAGAACAGCAACACACGGTTCGCTCGGAGCATGAGGAAACCTCCTTTAACGCATGAGAATAATTACTTCATACTACTTTGCATTTGAAACTGATCTACGGACCATCCATAGCGCAGCGGAAACCGGCGTGGAGGCCGATGCCGCTATAACCACTTCGCGAAGTTGAACTAATAAAAGTGCGAGGACTTTCCCACGATCCGCCGCGAATCACTTTGTCTGACGGATGTGGCGCATTCGCTAAGCGACCACCTGCATACGGAAGCCACGAACTGGAGGTCCACTCCCAGGCATTGCCGATCAGATCCTGTACACCAAAAGGCGAGGAGCACTTGTAGCTCCCAACGTTCGTTACCCCGTTGCGAGCGTTGTCGGCGTTTGCACAATCGCTATTCCATTCATTACCCCAGGGGTACCGCAGTCCTTTGGGACCTCGCGCTGCAAATTCCCACTCGTCCTCGGTCGGCAAACGCTTACCCTTCCATTGCGCGTAAGCCGTCGCATCTTCCCAACTCACTCCGGTCACCGGGCGCAGATCCGTACCCGGCGCATAGTTGCGATCTTTCCACGTTGGAGGCGCTGGCCAGTTCTTGGCGTCAATAAACTTTTTGTAATCACGGCAGGTGACTTCATAGATATCCAGATAGAAGTCTCTCACCGTCACAATATGGGTTGGCCGCGCGTCTGTGTCTCCTTCGTCACTCCCCATTTGGAATTGTCCGCCGCCGATGTGGGCCATACCGGTGTGTTTCGGCTCGGAAACGCTCTCAATAGAACCACCAAGCGCCACGGTTTCCCGCGGGGTGCCGGGTGAAGTCTCAACGGTTTTAGGCCGTTGAAACCAAAAGAAGTAGGCCATGAAACCAACGACAATTACTGCTAGTAGCGGTATGGCCGCACGGTAGGAAAACGAGCGCGTGCGTTTGACGTTTGCTGTTATGGCCGATTGCGTACCGTTCGTTGTGCGGTTCGCGGCGGGATCACTCACGCCGGGTCTGCCTAAGTAGATGGTTTCGGGTAAGGACAATCCTGGGGGAGCATCTGGTGGCTTTTCTCTTGTCTCCTCATCCAATTCTATTTGTGGTGGTTCCGCAGTCAACGTCCGTGCTAGTGAACCATCTAAATAGGCCATAGTCGGCTCAGTCGCACGATTGATAACTGCCATCAACTCTTGGGCGAATGTTCCTGCTGTTGCCGGCCGCATGTCGCGCGCCTTTTCCAACGCGCGTAGAACCACTCCTTCGACTGCCAAAGAGATCGCAGGATTAAATTTTCGCAGAGACGGAGGTGTTTGATTGACGTGTTGCACGACGACCGCCGTCGATATGGGTGAATTGAAAGGCACCCTTCCGCATAGCATTTCATAGACAACTATTCCGAGGCTGTAGATATCCGCGCGGCTGTCGAGTTCTTCTCCCAGGCACTGCTCAGGCGACATGTAGTGCGGCGTGCCCATCACATTGCCGGTCTGCGTTAAAATTGTTGCCGAGTCGTCACGCAATTTCGCAATACCGAAGTCCAGCACCTTGACTCTTGGTCCAGCGGGTGTGGAGTTCAGAATTATGTTGTCGGGCTTGATATCGCGATGAACGATATGTTGTCGGTGTGCCTCATCCAGTGCCGAGCAAATCTGCGAGACGATCTCTGCGATTAATGAAATACTGAGAGGACCTTGCGCTTTTGTAATGTCGCGCAGACTCTTGCCTTCGACCAAATCCATTACCAGATACTGAAGACCTTCACCCGAGACACCGAAGTCGTAAATGCTGACCGCGTTAGGGTGCTTGAGACGGGCAGCCGCGCGAGCCTCGCGACGGAATCGCTCTGCAGCATGCGGATCTTCAAACTGACCTGTGTGCAGGACCTTGATGGCGACCTCATCACCTATGAGAAGACGAGTTGCACGATAGACGGTCCCCATGCCGCCTTTACCTATGACAGCGTCAATGCGATAGCGCCCGTCTATTGAGCGGCCAATTAACAGATCAGTGTTCACGTTAACAACCAGGTGTCGTCACAACACATCCTTGCGCTTGAGCGCCCACATCGTCAGAGCCAAAAAAATAAAGTTGAATATCACCAAGGCAGCGCAATCTACGGCGACTCGCCGGCGATAAGCTGTCGCAATTTCGTCTTCGGATTTTCCTTCAAAAACTCGCTCATACTCCGCTACGTAAATCGTCGCTGCCAACTTCGAGCGCGCGTCAGAGTCGTGGACGCTCACAATATGGGCCAGGCCTTCGATGGTCCAACGTGCAACCATCAAGTATGCCGCATAGTTGGCAACACCCAGCCCATCGCGTTTACCAACCGGCGCAAGCGCCGGCTGCGAAGTTGGGCGCGCGGTAGGCTGTTTCTGATCTTTGTTTGCTTCGTAATTCAGAAACTGCGCATGGCTTGCCGGTTTTTGTGTTTGGGCAAAAACATATACATCATTCAGCGGCTTCAAATATCCACTGAGCAGTAACTGTGGAATCAGAAGCAACGGCAATACGCTCATCGCCTTCTCGGTTGAATTAACCAGGGCTGAAAAGAAGAGACCGGTAGCGATGCCGGCAACTGAAGTTAAATACAGAACAAGCGTGAGTGAAGGGAAATCACGGCCGTCCAGCCTCTTCATGCCAACAAGAATGCCGGTGAATAGCACACACTGAATCAATGCAATGCCACTCAGAACCGTAAACTTCGAAAACACATAGGAGGGAATCTTGAGATTCACTAAACGCTCGCGCGAATAGATGGCCGCTTCCGAAACAATTTCGCGAACCGCATTGTTTGCCCCGAACCAGATCGACACGATGGCCGCTATGAAGAGAGTCTGTGAGTTGTTTACAGAGTCGCCCACAATGATCGCCAGGAGAATGGCGACAATGGGCGCCTGGGCGAGAAGCAAAAGCGTGTTGCGTTTGTCCTTGAGTTTTACTTCGAGATATCGACGCGTCAAAGTGGACCATTGTCTTAAACCAATGCCGCGTTCGGGCGCGTCATGCTTATGCGTCCCGAGTTGCAGAGCCTCGGCGGTCCGTGTCAATGATTCGCTCTCCAGAATACGCGAGTGGACATACTTCTGATGCTGGGCCGATTTCTCAAAGTCGCGACTCAGTTGGTCAGGATCGCGCGAGCCGATATGGCGATAGATATCACCTGGTTCCTGACAGCCGAAATACTGCAATGCCTCGGCAGGTGGACCATAAAAGGCGAGACGTCCTCCTTTCGTAAGCATTGCGATCTGGTGCATTTGACGAAACTTCTCAAACTTGTGGGTAACCATCACCACGATTCGACCTTCGTCAGCCAAACGCCTAAACAGCATCATCATGTTTTCAGTTGTTTCGGGATCAAGCGGTGAGGTCGGCTCGTCGAGAAAAAGAAAGCTGGGTTTCGTGATGAGTTCCAGCGCCAGGCTTAAGCGTTTTTGCTGGCCACCGCTTAGTTGCCGGAATGTCGTGTGACGCTGTTCGACGAGCCCGACAGTTTGAATCACTTCGTTAATGATGTTTTGTACAACTTCCGGCGTAGTTCCTTGCGGTAGGCGCAACTTCGCGGCGTAAAACAGGGTTCGTTCGACAGTGAGTGCGTCGTGAAGAATATCTCTTTGCGGAACGTATCCGATCGATCGTCGCAGCGCATTGAAGTTTTGATAGAGATCGAGATCGTTGATGTATATATGTCCGGTCGTGGCGGGCCGCAGCCCGTTCAGCGCATCCATCAAGGTAGACTTGCCGCAACCCGATGGACCCATCAGTCCGATAAACTCCCGCGGTTTGATTGCGAGTGAGATGTTGTGAAGAATCGTGTTGCCCTCGATCGTTTTTGTAATGTGTTGCGCCGTAACTGAACTTGCGCTGAGATCGTGTTGCTTGATGGTCCGGCCATCGACGTGCAGTAAGAATCCACCAAGAAAAACCAGATCTTCCGGCGTGAGTTGGCGGGGCTCGGTTAGTAGTTGACCGTTTACAAACGTGCCGTTCGTGCTGCCAAGATCGCTTATGATCGGTTGAGAGCCATTCTCATAATTTAAGATTGCGTGGTAGCGAGAGACGCTCGGCGCATCGAGGACGAAATTGTTATCAGGAGCTCTTCCGAGGCGAATAACGGGAAGTTTCGCGGCACGCATAATAGTCGTGCCCGCAGTCCCTTTGGGAGACTGCGGTGGTAGGACTGAAACGTCCGAGGCCGCCGCTGGTCGAGCGTGTTCGCGAGGCGCCTGCGGCTCCGTTGAAATTATCAACCTCGCGACGTTGTGGTCACCGTTATCAGTGGGTACGTTTCTATATTTCAGCGCGGGAAAAGCAGCGCGGTAGGTGAAGGCGACGACTCCGCCCAAGCCAAAACCCACGCGATCGCCATCCTTCAGCTCGCGTCGAGTGATTGGCTCCCCATTGACAAAGGTAGATTGCCTGCCGCTTAGATCAACCAGCGTAGCTCGTTGCAAGTCGTCAACTTCGAGCGCAGCGTGGATTTTGGAGATGACGTTCTGGGCCAGAGTTATCTGGCATTGCGACGGATCTCTGCCGACTACTACACGCCTGTTCTCAAGAAAGAACTGTTTACCTGCGAGCTGACCGACAAGGCCTTCCAAGTAGGGTTTAGGGTTGAGATCTTTTTCCCCTTGCATTTCTGAGAAGAGCGCCTTCCTGCGAAGGAGCGGTTAGTTCGATAAAGGCGTTGCGCTCATTACCGAAGTTATTTTGTACTGATATTAACGACCGATTTAGAGGACCAAACGTACTAATAGCCCGACTAAGTTGGCATTAGAGACCTGAAGAAACCTCATTCCGCAATAACAACGGGAAAGAGGCGGTGCGGCCTCTGGAGATACAAGCTTAATGGCGAAGGGACTCTAAGCCCGCCAGACACAAGTGTCAAGAGTTATTTGAAACAGTCCGATTCCTCTTTACTGAAGAGATATATACTCACAACTTTTCCCTTCGCACAGCAGCCTTTCGGAGCATTGGCTGGTCAAAAACTCGATGAATCCGTCGAAGTTTTGCGCCATGATCCCGCCGAGCCTCTCACGTGACACACCTTTCTAATGGTTATGACAGGATCACCAAAACATTACGTCATATGTTCTTTTAGTCTAGCCAATAGCTCCACAACGAAGTGCTACCATCAACTGTTTCTCACACTCCACGTGTGCGGTGTGTGAAACACGCCGTGCACGAGCTTGCCGCGGGCGACGTTAATCACACCCGCGCGCTTGTAGTCAATATACTCATTGAACGAGCCGTTGCGACTTCTGAGGGCTACCTCGACGTTGTAGGCGGCTTCTCCCAACGATATCTCCGCGCATGAAAACTCCACCACGCCCGCGCCCGGCTTCAGATCCAATTCTTCACTGTCGGTTGAAAAATGTGTGTGGAGATTTCCGAACACTGAGTAGAAATACACATCCACAATCACATCCTCGAGTGGACTGTGGGCCATGAATTCGATGGCCATGCGAAACGGTTTGCCAGTCGAAAAGGTCATGGTCTTCTGTCCGCCGGTATCCAGGAACGAGACCGAGTTAATCGTTGCAAGCCCGTTGCCGCCATAAGTCACATTCGCGGAGTCAGCCGGTGGAAGCGCTAGACGAAGCTGCTCGTATTCGGCGATAACACGCTTGGGCGCACCGCTCGTAATCACTCGACCGTGATCGAGCAACAACACTCGATCGCACAGATTCTCGACTGCACTCAGATTGTGAGAAACGAACACGATAGTCTTACCCGCTCGCTTCAGTTCGGTTACCCGGTTGATGCACTTGGCTTGAAAATTTGCATCGCCGACCGCGAGAACTTCATCGAGTAAGAGAATGTCAGCCTCGAGATGTGCCGCAATTGCAAAACCCAACCGCAAATACATTCCGGTGGAATATCGTTTGACCGGCGTATCGATAAAAGGAGCCACGCCGGCGAACTCAACTATGCTCGCAAGCTTCTTCGTGATCTCCGCGCGTCGCATGCCAAGCAGCGATCCGTTTAAGTAAACGTTTTCGCGGCCGGTTAACTCAGGATGAAATCCCGATGCGACTTCGATAAGCGCTGATAACTTTCCATCGATGGTGATTTCGCCGCGCGTCGGGCGGGTGATGTTGTAAAGCAGCTTTAGAATTGTGCTCTTGCCGGCTCCGTTGTGACCAATGATCCCCAGTGCTTCGCCACGCGCCACGGTGAAGCTGACGTCATTAACAGCCCAGAAATCGTTGGTGCTCCCCGCTCTCAGCAATCTGCGCAAGTACGACTTGTTCGACGCTCCGTTTTCCGACTCACGATAAACCCGATAACGCTTCGATACGTGGTCAAAATTAATCGCTGGTGATTCGGTTGTTTTATCCGGAGTGTTCACGCCTGACCGCATTACGTGCGCGTAGGGAGAAAAGTGATCCTATGTAGGTTGAAAGAAGTTGACCGCCTTGTTGTTCGATCCATTCGGCGAGGGCTCGCTTCTCTGAAACATCGGGTGATGAATGAACTGCTTGAGCTCACTGGCCAAAACATGAACGTGCGGTTCGCGCAACAGCGTACTGTGCGTGCCGGAAATCACGCGAACATCAACACCGCCTTTCGCCAGCCGTCCCCAACCAAGATCCCAAACGGAGATGCGGTTCCGGGGCTGTTTGAGAACTCGAAAGACAGCTACGCGGCCGCGATATGTCTTCGGTTCGAAATCATCACCCGGAAAATAAACTCGGCGCAGGGCTCTTTCAGCGGAGCGTCGATTGGATAACACTTTGCGCCATTGTGAATTGACGAAACTGAGCTTTGCTTTCGCGGGAAGACGAAGCCAGAACTGCAGACGGCCGTAATAGTGCTCCACATACCAAAAATAGTTGTAGGTGTTTTCCATCACAAAAGTATCGAGAACACCAAGCAATGACACCGTTTCACCTTGCTCTTCCAAACGGCAAGCCATCTCGTAAGCGATATGTGCACCGCGGCACATGCCGATCAAGTGATATGGACCATGCGGTTGTTCTGCCTGCAGCGCACGAAGATACTCAGCGGCGATATTCTCTACTACAGATTGACTGTGTTCACTCTCGGCATCTTCAGGATATTGCGCCTGAAGACCAAACGTCATTTGGTCTGAACCTAAAGCTCGCGCCAGTGAAATGTAGCCGAGTGCATTTACGTTCGGCGCTGAAACACAAAACAGAGGCTTCGTGGAATTGCCAGGCTGGATTTGGACCAGCGTAGGCCAATCACGCTGATCGGTCTCGCTTGATAGCATCTTTGCCAGACCCGCGATAGTTGCAGTTTGGAACAGCGTTATCAAAGGAATTTTTTGTCCGAATTCCTTCTCGATCTCGTTGATCAGCTTCACGGCCAAAAGTGAGTAGCCACCAACATCAAAGAAGTTGTCGTGCACTCCCACTCGCTCCAAGCCCAGCACTTTGGTCCATGCAGCCGCGAGTTTGAGTTCAACCTCCGTCTCTGGTGCGACGAATACATGATTGTTTGTGGCCAGCTCATCGATCGCCGGTAACGCTTCTCGATCGATCTTGCCATTCTCAGTAAGAGGCAGGTGCTCGACAATTCCGAAAAACGACGGCACCATGTATTCAGGAAGTCTTTCAGTGAGAAACTTCTTGAGTTCTTCGGCGCCGGCCGTTTTACCAGCGGCCGTTACGACGAACGCTGCCAGCCGTTTCTCGCCGTTCTTCGAAGTCTGTGTCGTGACCACGCATTCCTTGACCTCAGCGTGCTGCGACAAGGCAAACTCGATCTCGCCCGGTTCTATTCTGTAACCGCGTATCTTTACCTGCTGGTCAATGCGTCCGAGAAACTCTATCGAACCGTCGCTGCGATACCTGACTTGATCTCCGGTTCGGTAAAGTCGTTCGCCGGGCGTGCGCGCAAATGGGTTAGGCACAAACCGTTCAGCGGACGCAGCAGGATCGCTCAAATAACCACGGGCTAGTCCATCTCCGCCGGTAAACAACTCGCCCGGCACTCCCACCGGACACGGTTCCAGACGATGACTCAAGATATAAACTTGCGTATTGGAAATCGGTTTCCCAATCGGGACGGAATGGCCGATGCTCGCCGTGCTTACTTTTTCGCAACAGGTAAAAGTCGTGTTCTCTGTCGGACCATAACCATTGATTACCTGGCAGTCCTTGAATGTCCCCGCAACTGCCTCAACATGCGGAACCGACAACACGTCTCCACCGGCAATTAGTTGCCGCACGCCTTTCAAGCTCTGTAATTCATCGTCGACCATCTGATGGAACAGCCCTGCAGTTAACCAGACGGTCGTGACCTTGTGGCGCTGTATCGTGTGGCCCACATCCGCGAGCGACTCAATGCCAGGCGCGTGCACAACCAATCGCGCGCCATTCAGCAGCGCTCCCCAGATCTCAAAAGTGGCAGCGTCAAACGTTACCGGAGCGAATTGAAGGAAGACTTCATCATTTCCAAAACGTGCATAGTTTGTTTCTTTTACCAATCGCACCACGTTTCTATGGGTGACGCTTACTCCTTTCGGAGTTCCGGTAGAGCCTGACGTGTAAATTACGTAAGCGAGATTCTCAGGCGAGCTTGCATTGGGGAGATTCCGATCGTCCTGGGATGTTATCTCAGCAGAGTCCACGTCGAGCGCAATCACTGTTGCGTCAGACGCGGGCAAGTTCCGTCGCAAATGTTCTTGTGTCAAGACGATCTTCACGCCCGCTTGCTGAAGCATAAACGAGAGGCGCTCCGCCGGATACGAAGCATCGAGAGGCAAATACGCTCCGCCTGCTTTCAAGATCGCCAACAGGCCGACCATCATTTCGACTGAGCGATCCACCGCCAGGCCCACGATTACATCCGGTCCAACCCCCTGCTTGCGTAGATAGTGGGCCAACTGGTTCGCGCGCTTGTTCAGCGTCGCGTACGTAACTTCCTGATCGTTGAATACGACTGCAACAGCGTCAGGCGTACGCAACACCTCCTCTTCAAACAGTTCATGAATGCTTTGCTCGCGTGGATATGAAGTTGGCGTGTTATTCCATTCGATCAGTGTTTGCTGCTGCTCTCGAGCACCCATCAACGGCAGGGCAGTAATCAATTGACCCGGATTAACCGTTATACCTGTAAGCAGGTTCTCGAAATGATCTTTCAAACGCTCGATAGTTGCCGGTTCGAAAAGATCGGCGTTGTACTCGAACCAGCCGGTCAAACCGTTCGCGGTCTCAGACATCAGCAGCGTCAAGTCGAATTTGGAAGTACGAACCTCGGTTGGGATTCGCTTTACGGTTAGGTCTTCAAGCTTCGCTGTCGCGCGTGGCGCGTTTTGCACGCCGAACATGACTTGAAACACGGGAGTTTGACTCACGTCGCGCGAAGGATTCAGTTCTTCGACGAGTTTTTCAAAAGGCAAGTCTTGATGCGCATAGGCGCTCAGCGCGACTTCCTTTACGCGAGCGATCAACTGCCGAAACGTCAGGTCGCCGGAAAGATCAGTTCGAAGAGCAAGTGAATTAACAAAGAATCCGATCAAGGCTTCAGTTTCAATTCGGTTACGCCCGGCGATCGGCGAGCCAACGACGATGTCACGCTCACCCGTATAGCGAAATAGCAAAACCTTAAACGCTGCAAGTAGCGTCATGAACAAGGTCGCGCCCTCAGTGTTACTCAGCTTCTTGAGCTTGTCTGTCAAATCAACCGGCAGCGTGAAGCTGAGATGGCCGCCGCGATACGTCCGCACTTTTGGACGAACATGGTCCGCCGACACATCCAGTTTCGCGGCGCCTGATAGTTGAGAAACCCAATAAGCAACTTGTTCTTTGAGAGCGTCGCCCTTCAGCCAGGTGCGTTGCCATTCCGCGAAGTCGCGATACTGAATTGGCAACTCAGGAAGCGCAGCATCCTGTTCGGTCGTGAACGCTTTATAGAAACTCGACAGCTCGTGAGTAAAAATACTGACGGACCATGCGTCGCTAATGATGTGATGCATCGTCACTAACAACACGTGTTCGTCAGTGGACAGTTTCAACAGCGACGCGCGCATCGGATAATCCTGCGCCAGGTTAAAAGGCTGCTCAGCGATAGAAGTCATCAGCCGCTTTAACTCGCTGTCGGCGGTGGCCGCAGGCAACGACGTCAAATCGAGCACCTCAAAGCTCGCGGTCTCGTTTGTAGAGACAAACTGAAAGGGCTCACCATCGACAGCGACAAACTTGGTCCGTAAAGTTTCGTGACGCGCGACAATCGCGTTAATGCTTTTTTCCAACGCCGCGACATCCAAAGCGCCACTCAACTGAAGCGCAAACGGCAAGTTGTAAGACGGATTTGCAGGCTCTAACTGAGTGAGAAACCACAGCCGTTCCTGAGCAAAAGAAAGAGGGAACTTCTTCGGCTCCAGATTTTGCTGGCGTAGCAGGTCCGCGAGCAGCTTTCGCTTCTCCTCTACGGACAGCCCGTTCATCTGTTTGATCTGACCGTTCATATTTCTCGGTCTGCTTCGGCTAACACCTGATAAAGCAGGGAGTCGATTTCGTCTTCAGATAATCGATCTATCTCTTCCGGCGACACTGCGGGTTTAATGCCTGCAGATTTTGTAATTGGCAACTCCGTAGCGGTGTGGGAGCGCAGTTGTTGTTCCAGACCTTGAGCTAGCCCTGAAACTGTAGGTGATTCGAAAATCCTCCGCAACGGTAAGTCAGCGCCGAGGCGCTCCCGCACCCTGGAGATTACCTGTGTTGCCAATAGCGAATGGCCGCCGATTTCGAAAAAATTGTCTTCAATACCAACACGTTCAAGCCGCAAAACTTCCGCCCAAATCTCCGCTAAAATGGATTCTGTCCGTGTTTTCGGAGGCGCAAAGGTAGTACCCGCGATCCGGCGTTTTGTTACCCCGAGACGGCTAATAGCAAGCCTGTCGATTTTGCCGTTAGCAGTTAGCGGCACCTCCTTCAGCTCCGCGATCATCCACGGAATCATGTGTTCAGGCAGTCGCTGTGCCAGAAACCCTCGCAACATCGGCAACAGATCACGAGCGGGCTCGGCATGCGAGGGACTGTTCGCAAATCTTCGCCAATTTGACTCGCGGTGGCGACTGACTTCTTCAGAAACCGCGTTAAGATGCACGTCGCGACGCTTTAGTAGCACATCAAAAGAATCGTTTGTCCCGGTTTCAGACCAGGTTATCTCTACGCTGTACGGAAATTCCTTATCAAGCGCCCATAAATCTTCCGGGTCTATACCTTCCCGACCGGGATCGTTCTGGAGTTTGCGGAATTCACCAATCCTCATCGTTGAGGGCTGACTGGCGAGGAATTCCATTCGACGAAGCGACGCGTTAAGACGGGCGTTCGGCACCCCTCTTACGGTCAGCAGCTCAGGGTTAGAAGAGCTGAGGAGATGGCGAAGATCGTCGGTTGTCGTTACGTCAGTTCCCCAGTCCGCAGTCTGCGAATCTGCTTTGGATAGTTCGCGCTTGCCAAGATGAAGCGTGACGTCGTAGCGAAACTTCGTGAGCTCGTTTTCATGACGACCCCGCTTCAACTGAATCTCCACGCGCGCGATGCCCGGAAGAAGCTGTTGCAGGGCGCTGAAAAAAGCTGGATCGATGACGAGTTCCTTTTCAAGCGCCATCTGCTTTTCGATCGTAGTTTGCACATCTTGTATGGTAAGCCCGGCTGGCGCATTACAAACTTGCACGTCTGTATGAAGCAGACGCAATAGAGAAAGTGAACGAATGTCTCCAAGAAAAATCGCTGCATCGGGAGCCGCAACGTCGAGGATGCCACGAAGAACACGGACCAGATAATCGATACTCGGGAAGTACTGCACGACCGAGTTAAGGATAATTACATCAAACTTTTCAGCGTCGAGATCGCTTAAATCGTCGGCTGTTCTTTGCAAGAGCTTGACGTTATCAAACTCGCCTGGTCCAAACTGCTGCTCCAGGTAACGAAGAGCGTGGCTCGACACATCGGTTCCACAATAGAACCTACACTTGGGCGCGACTTGAAATAGGACCAGGCCAGTGCCGCAGCCGATCTCCAGAACGCGCCGCGGATTTAGCGCCAGTATTCTCTGTACGACGCCGCTGGCCCACTCCCGCATTTCCTCTTCCGGAATAGGCTCGCCGGTGTAGCTACTGTTCCAGCCGATCGTGTTGAAGCGCGGGTTAGATGGGCTGGTTTTCTGACGGTATGTTTCGTCCCAAACTGCCTGCCACTGATGCAGACGCTGAGCCTGTCCACTTTCGTCCGAGCGCGGCTGATTTTCTAAAACAACATGGGCCACGATGCGGTTGTCGCTTAGTCCATCTCCGTGCAGGACCACGACAGACTCGCGCACGTCCGGATGTTCATTGATCGCGGCTTCAATCTCGCCCAACTCGATGCGATAGCCTCTCAGTTTTACCTGCTGATCGCTGCGTCCCAGATATTGCAGCTTTCCGTCTTCCTGATAGCGCGCCACGTCGCCTGTCTTGTACAAACGCGTGCCCTCAGCACCAAACGGATTCGCAATAAACTTCTCTGCCGTCAACTCCGGCCGCTTCAGGTAACCGCGCGCCAGCCCTGCACCGCCAAGGTACAGTTCGCCAGGCACGCCAATCGGCACTGGTTGTAGCCATGCATCCAACAGATACACTTGCGTGTTTGCAATCGGCCGCCCAATCGTCGCTGCCTCTGTCGCTGAGCGCAGCGCGTAAGTGCTGTAGGTCGTATCTTCTGACGGTCCGTACAAATCGTAAACACGCTCGATCGTCGGCTGCTCGTAAAGCTGTTGCACCAGCGTCTGCGGCAATGGTTCACCGGCCAGATTTACTACTCGCACACTCTCGGGGATGCCCTTCAGTCGCAACAACTCTGCTATCGCCGACGGCACTGTGTTGATCAGCGTCAGCTCCTGTTTCCACTCAGCGCTCGCCAACTGCAGTGCGTCTTCAGCTATGACTGCCGTGCCACCTACACTCAGCGGCAAAAACAGCTCAAACACTGACAGGTCAAAACAGATTGAAGTCGAGGCCAGCACTGCTGCCAGATCTTCGGGTGAGTACACGGTTTGCGCCCACTGCAACATGGTCACCGTGCTGTGGTGTTCAATTGCTACGCCCTTCGGCCGTCCTGTCGAGCCTGAGGTGTAGATCACATAAGCCAGCGACTCCGGCAGACTCTCGGCCCGTAGTCGCTCCGTGCTCTCCTGTGCAAGCTGCTCGCGCTCCTGATCGATGCAGATCTGCTTACCTTTAATGTGTGGAAGTCGCGCTGCCAGATGCTGTTCGGTCAACACCACCTCAGCCGCTGAGTCTTCCAGCATGAACTGCAAACGCGGCTGTGGATAGCTCGGGTCCAGCGGCACGTAAGCGCCACCGGCTTTCAGTATTCCCAACAGCGCCACCACCAACTCCGTCGAGCGTTCCAGGCAAACTGCCACCAGACTCTCCGCTCCCACGCCTCCTCTTCGTAACCGCCGCGCCAATTGATTCGCGTGCTGCTCCAGCTGCTCGTAAGTCAGCGACTGCTTTCCATCACTTACCGCCACGGCTGTTGGTGTTCGCGCTACCTGTTCCTCAAACAACTGTTGAATGCTCTGCTTCTCCGGATACGCTGCGGCGGTGCGGTTCCATTCCACCAGCAACTGCTCGCGCTCACTCGGCGTCAGCAGCGGCAGTTCACCAATGCGCTTCTGCGGCTCAGCCACGATCGCCTCGATCAGCACTTCAAAGTGGCCCATCATTCGCTCGATGCGCGCACGCTCAAACAGATCCGTGTTGTATTCAAATGTGAAGTAGAGCTTTTCCGCTGCCTCGGTGGCGAACAGTGTTAGATCAAACTTTGAAGTGTGGTTCTCGATTCGTCGTCGTTCGAAGGTCAATCCGCTTGCGCGAAAAACTTCGCGCGGCGCATTTTGGAACGCGAACATCACCTGAAACAGCGGGGTACGACTGAGATCGCGTTCCGGCTGCATCGCTTCTACCAACTGTTCGAACGGCAAGTCCTGATTAGCGTAAGCGTCAAGGGCCGTCTCGCGGATGCCGGCGAGCAATTCTTCAAACGTCAGATTGCCGGAAAGCGACGTCTTCAAAGGAAGCGTGTTGACAAAAAATCCGATGAGATTTTCAATCTCCGCCGAACTGCGCCCAGCAACCGGAGTTCCGACAATAATGTTTTCTTGTCCGGTGTATCTAAAGAGCAGCGTCTCATAAGCCGCGAGGATCGTCATGAAGAGCGTAGCGCCTTCACGCCTGCTCAACTCTTTCAAAGCCTCGGTGGTTTTCTGTGAGAGTTGAACAGAATACCGCGCGCCATTGAATGTCTGGACTAACGATCGCGGCCGATCGGTTGGCAAATCAAGAACGGTCGGAACACCTTGCAACTGTTTTTTCCAATAGGACAGTTGGCGATCCAATAACTCCTTTTCCAACCAATCGCGCTGCCAAACAGCGTAGTCGGCATATTGAATCGACAACTCGGGCAAAGGCGTTGACGTTTGCGAGGTGAGGTTTTCATAGAGCGCCGCAAGCTCGCGTATCAAAATCCCGAGTGACCATCCGTCACTGACGATATGATGAGCGGTTGTAAAAACAACGTGTTCAGTTTCGGAGAGCCGGACCACTTTCGCGCGCAACAATGGACCACGCTCGAGGTCGAACGGTTCACGAGCTTCTTCGTATCCGAGTCGTTGAATCTTACCTTCGACCGCCGCTGGGGCTAATCCCTCCAAAGTACAGGTGGAGAATCTCACCGAGGTCGCTTCGCCAATCACTTGCACTGGCCTGCCGTCGACTACGGAGAATGTCGTTCGAAATGCCTCATGCCGCAGCGTAATTTGCTCAAATGCCTTTTGTAGGCTGGAAACATCCAATGGACCAGTTAACTTGAAAGCACCAGGCACGTTGTAGAACGGACTGTCCTTTTCGAGCTGGTTGAGAAACCACATTCGTTCCTGCGCAAACGACACGGGCAACTCTCGATCTCGCCTGACCTTTTTGATCGGAGGCAGCGGCTGCACTCCGGACAGTTGATTAATCTTGTGCGCGAGCGCGGCGATGGTTGGCGCTTCAAACAGATGCCTGACCTTTAGATCGACGTTGAGCGCAGCTCGCGTCCGAGAGACAACAGAAACAGCGAGCAGTGAATGTCCGCCGAGTTCGAAGAAGTTGTGATTGATGCCAATATCCGGCGTCTTCAAAACCTGCGTCCAGATCCCCAACAACAACTCTTCCAGTTGCGAGCGTGGTGAAACAGTGTCTTCGGCCTGCGGACGATAATCGGGCGCGGGCAGTGCGCGCCGGTCTACTTTGCCAGTGGGAGTCAGCGGCAGATCGTCCAGCTCAACCATCGCAGCCGGCACCATGTAGCTCGGCAATCTATCGCTCAGAAACGCACGCAACTCTGCGGCTGTGGTGTGCGCCCCCCCAGCCCTCACTACATACGCAACAAGCTGCTGCTCTCCGCGGGAATCTTCACGGGCCACGACGACGCACTTATGGATCGCGGGATGCTGGCGCAGTACGGATTCGATCTCGCCGAGCTCGATTCGAAATCCACGGATCTTTACCTGATGGTCAAGGCGTCCGAGGTACTCGATGTTGCCGTCGAGCAGGTATCGCCCGAGGTCACCAGTCTTATACAGTCGCTGATTTGCGTCAGAGCCGAAAGTATCGGGTATAAAGCTCCCGGCCGTTAGCTCAGGAAGATTCAGATAACCACGGGCGAGCCCATCGCCAGCCATGTGTAGTTCGCCCGCAACTCCTACCGGGACACGATTGCCGAGTTTATCGAGAATATAGACCCGTATATTCGCGATGGGCCGGCCGATGGAAATTGATCCGCGGGGCTCAATTCTGCACGTCATTGGCCAGACTGTCGCCTCGGTTGGACCGTACACATTCCAAAGTGTGGCGCCGCGCGCCATCAGTTCGCCGGCAAGATCGCTTGAAAGCGCTTCACCACCGCAAAGGGCCTTCAAACCTTTGCGAGCGCGCCAACCCGCATCAATTAGCATTCGCCAGGTGGTCGGTGTAGCTTGCAGGACGGTCGCACCTGAGGTCGCCAACTTTTCTCGCAACTGAAAACCGTCTCCCGCCGTTTCGCTGTCTGCGATTACAAAACGCGCACCGGTTATCAGCGGCAGAAAGAGTTCCAAGCCGGCAGGGTCGAACGATAGTGTCGTGATAGCGAGGACCACATCGTCCGGCGTGATTCCGGGTTCGCGCTGCATTGACAATATGAAGTTGGTAAATCCGCGGTGTTCGATCTGAACGCCTTTGGGGTTGCCCGTCGATCCTGAGGTATAGATTACGTAGGCTAGATTC
The DNA here is from genome assembly GCA_035248565.1 of Pyrinomonadaceae bacterium. Lineage (GTDB taxonomy): Bacteria > Acidobacteriota > Blastocatellia > Pyrinomonadales > Pyrinomonadaceae > PSRF01. The sequence continues at coordinate 25,585 of DATFHH010000109.1, forward strand.
TCGGAAGTAACATTCGGAACTAAATCTTCGCTGCTGTGCCGAGCGAAATCGTTATCGACGTTGATAATCCTTGCGGTAGATGGCGGCAGCGCGTCCGCCAAACTCGTCTCAGTCAACAGAACTTTCAATTCTGCATTCTGGACCATGTACGAAAGCCGCTTCTCGGGAAATGAAGGATCGAGTGGAAGGTAAGCGCCTCCCGCCTTATGGATCGCGAGCAGCGCCACCACCATTTGAACTGAGCGACGGAGAAATACTCCCACCAACGTTTCCGGCCCGACGCCCATCGCGCGAAGATGTCGCGCCAACTGATTCGCGCGGGCATTTAACTCCGCGTACCGCAATTGCTCAGAATCCATCTCAACAGCTATCGCATCAGGCCGCAACGCCGCCTGCCGCTCGATGAGCTGATACACGCAAACATTCGGATATGCGGTGCTCGTATTGTTCCACTCGTCCAGCAGAGCTTCCTCCGCCGCCGTTAGCATCCGCATACGGCCGAGCTTCTGGTCCGGACGAGCGATGATTTCTTCAACAATCGTTCGCAGATGAAGCAACATGCGCTCGACTGTTTCGGGATCGAAGCGTGCGGGATCGTAAACAAGCTGAAGATGGAGCGTGCTGCCCGGCGTCGCCATCAGCGTTAGTGGATAACCAGTGGCCGAACCGTAGCTGCGATCGCCTCGGATGACGATGCTGTCATCCCGTTCGTGACGACTCGCGACAGGCAGATTTTCAAACACGAGCAGACTCCGAAACAGTGGCTCGCCCGGCGGAATCTCGCTCCAGCGATGTATGTCGAGCAGCGAGCAGTATTCGTATGTTTGAAGTTCGAGTTGTTGGTGTTGCAACGCCTGCAACCAATCGATAACCGGCGAATCAAATCTGACTCTTGTACGAAGAGGCAGCGTGTTGATGAATAGACCGACCATCGATTCAACGCCGGCAAGAGCCGGCGTGCGACCGGAGACAGTCACGCCAAACAGGACGTCCTCTTTTCCGGAGTAGCGCGCGAGTAATATGACCCAGGCTGCTTGAACGATAGTGCTCAGAGTGAGTTTGTTCTGGCGAGCGAAGCTTTTTAACTCTGTCGTCTGAGATTGAGATAGTTGAATTCGCTTGTCGTGATATTCACTTACATCTTCGCGCTGATCTTGCGTTTCGACTCTTGTCGGCGAGGAAAGGCCCTTGAGGTTCTCGCGCCAGTAATGTTCTGCTGCATCCTGATCCTGCGCAGCAATCCATGAAATGTAATCACCATACGGCCGTGGATCTTCGAGTAGCAGTTCTTCATTTCGCGTAAATGCATCGTAATACGCGAACACCTCTTTATTAATTATCGCGCGCGACCACCGGTCCAAAATCAGATGATGGCGGCTAAACACAAACTTGTGAGTGTTGTCAGACGTTTGAAAAAGTGCCAGACGGATGAGCGGCGCCTTTTCCACGTCGAATCCACGATTTCGATCCGTCGACAAATACTCATCGAGCGTTTGGTTTTGAATTTCAACGGATTTACCGCGCCAATCGTGTTTTTCGATCGCGATATCAACGTGCCGGTGCACTACCTGCACCGGACTATCGAGGTTCTGCCACAAGAAAGCAGTGCGAAGAATCGAATGACGGTTGATTACCGTCTGCCACGCGCGCTCAAATGAGACGACGTCAAGCGCGCCCTCAATCGTGAACACTGACTGTTCTAAATAAACACCCGATTCAGGAGCTTCGAGAGTGTGGAACAGCATGCCCAGTTGCATCGGAGACAACTGGTACAGATCTTCCAAATCGACTTCCGGCGGGCTTTGGGGTGATTTAGTTTCTACAGCCATTTCCTTAAAATACTTAAACGACTAACGCCTGCGCTTTTTCGAGAGAAGGCCTCAATTTCTCCACCAATGTTTGCACGTGCGGCTCTTCTCTCATCTTTGTGTGGCTTCCCGGCACAACATGAATTTCGAGTCCGCCGGCTGCAACTTTTCGCCAGGCCAGTCGATTATCCTCGAAGTCGCGCGGGGCGTCATTGGCCCAGAATAGAGTAACTTTTCCTGGGTAGCGATTGTTCGCCGGAACGTATTTTTGCTCAGCCTCAAAGATAGCCGCCACCGTCTGAACGAGCGCATCATCAGCCTGCTCCGGCACCAGGCCCCTGACGTCAGCGTTTGACGTCTGCTGGTCAGAACTCACCAGGTTAAGACGCCGTCTGACGCTCCCCGCCACCGCCCGTGAATAGTTCAATAAGCCTCGTTGCCTCAGATGGCCCAAGTGACAAATAGCTTTCTTCCCGAGCGAATAAACAGGACAATTCGTATTGAGCAATCCAAGAAACGCGACCTCTTGACGCTGAGAGAGAAGCTGCTGCGCCATTTCGTAAGCAACCAGCCCGCCGAAAGAAGCGCCCAGCAGATAGTATGGACCATCCGGCTGAAGTGTCCGAATCTCCTTTACATACCTTCTCGCCATGTCTTCAACACGCCTGAGCGGTTCCTGACGCCCGTCCAGGCCTTGCGCTTGCAATGCATAGACTGGCTGGTCGTCTCCCAGATGCCGTGACATCGGACGGTAGATCAAGACGTTTGCTCCCGCAGCGTGAACACAGAATAGCGGAGGTTTTGATCCGCGTGGCTGAATCGGAACGAGCGACGACCACGCAGCTTCAGTGTCACTTTCACGAAGCACATTTGCCAACTGTTCGATCGTGGGAGACACGAAGAGCGTCGACAAGGGGAGGTTCTTTCCGAAGCGATTATGAATTTGGGCAAAGAGGCGCGCTGCCAGAAGCGAATCGCCGCCGAGTTCAAAAAAATTGTCCGTCACACTAATCGGCTTGACTTGAAGTATGTTGGTCCAGAGTTTCACCAGTTGCTCTTCAACTGTGTCGCGCGGAGCAATCAGATCTTTTTGAGCGCGAGACTCTTCAGGGGCCGGCAGTGCTCGCCGGTTAATCTTACCGCTGGGTGTTAGTGGAAGGTTATCCAGTTCTATGAAGAATGCCGGCACCATGTAGGCAGGTAACTTTGAACCCAGAAATTCGCGCAACACATTTGCGGGCTTGACACCATCGCCATTGACCTGTGGCAAACGGACAACATACGCCACCAGCTTGCCTTGATTCGCAATGACCGCAACTTCGCGAACCAGCGGATGCTCGCGGAGTGCTGCCTCAACCTCGCCGGGCTCGATTCTATAACCACGAATTTTTACCTGATTATCAGCGCGACCTAAAAATTCAATGTTGCCGTTTGGTAAGTACCGTGCGAGATCGCCAGTTCGATAAACGCGCGCGCCCGGTTCAGATGTGAACCTATTGGGCGCGTACTTTTCTGCGGTTAGTTCCGGACGATTCAGATAACCTCGCGAAAGATTCTCGCCGCCGATCCACAGCTCGCCGGCAACACCAACCGGCGCCATTTGACCAACCTCATCCAAAATATAGATTCGTGTGTTGGCAATCGGACGGCCGATAGGTGGGAGCTTCGACCATTTGTCGACCGCGTCTTCAAGCTGATATGCAGTCACCACATGGGTTTCCGATGGTCCATAGTGATTATGCAAACTCAAATTCTTGTGTTGCGAGAACAGCCAGCCGATCTGCGGCGTGATCTCCAACTGCTCGCCAGCAGTGATTATGCTGCGCAGGTGAACAGGCAACTGTTCTCCGTCGTCAATAACCTCGGCGAGATGTTGTAAGAAAACGAAGGGGAGAAAGAGCTGCTGAATCTGCTCACGGTCGATCACGTGTAGCAGTGCTCGCGTATCTTTGCGCGTTTCTTCGGTGATCAGTATCAACGTGCCGCCCGAGCACCAGGTTGAGAGCATCTCTTGAAATGAGACATCAAAACTCAAAGAAGCAAATTGCAGAGTGCGGTAAGGACCACCATTCTGTTGTGTCTGCCACGACAAAACGTTGCGCAAGGCTCGATGCGTCATCGCCACGCCCTTTGGCTGGCCAGTTGAGCCCGACGTATAGATCACATAACCGAGATTGTCGTCGTGAATTCGTACTTGCAGATTGTCGTCGCGCTGATCGGCGAAACTGTGTGCGTCGACGTTTATGCGCAACACTCGGTTGTTCGCTGGCAGCATCCGGGCAGATTGTTCATCGGTGAGCAAAACGCGGATATCTGCATCGTCGAGCATGAACCGCAGCCGCTCTGCTGGATATGCAGGGTCCAATGGAACGTATGCGCCACCGGCCTTCAACACAGCTAAAACTGCGACGGCCATTCCAATGCCGCGCTCGATACAAATTCCTACTCTGGAGTCCAGACCCACTCCCAAACTCCGCAGATGATGAGCGAGCTGATTAGCGCGCCTGTTCAACTGAGAGTAGTCGATGCGTTGGTCGCCAAAGACCACAGCGGTGTAATGAGGTGTTTTAGCTACCTGAAGCTCAAACATTGAAGGCGTAAGGAGCTCGGAGCGGAAATCCGTTTTCGTGTCGTTCCACTCAACACACAATCGATGCTGTTCCTCAACACTCAGCAACGGCAACATTGAAATCTGTCGGTCAGGTTCGCTGGCGATTGCTCCCAGCAAAACTTTGAAGTGGCTGCTCATCGACTCGATCGTCGTCGCGTCGTAGATGTCTGAGTTGTATCCAAAGCGACATTCGAGCGCGTCTGCACTTTCCACAATGTCCAGGGTTAGCTCGAAGTTATTGACGCCGGGATCGAAATCAAACGTCTGGATTGTGAGTGGTCCAGCGTGAACTGTTTCGTGTTCACTACGCAGATTGAAAGTGACCTGGACCAGCGGCGGCCGGCTCAAGCTGCGCTCAACATTCAATTCCTCAAGCAGCTTTTCGAAGGGAATAAACCCACGCTCGCTGGCATCGAGCTCTTTCGTACGTAAGCGTGCCAAAAACTCCGAGAACGGCTCTTGCGGCGAGAGATCGATTCTAAGCGGCAGCAAATTGGAAACAGCGCCGATGAGGTTTCGGACATCTTCATCTTGCCTGTTCGATACTGCCAGTCCAACCACGAGATCCGTTTGACGGCTGTAACGAGCGAGCAGAACCGCAAACGCTGCAAGCAAGGTCGTGCTTAGAGGCACGCCTTGGCGATCAGTCATGGCACGCAAAGACGAAACGAGTTTTTCGCTAAGCCGAGTCGAAACAGTTGCGCCCGCCGAAGTGCGCAGATGCGGTCTGAGTCGATAAGTCGGAAGTTCGATTGCGGCAGGCGCGCTTTCCAAAGTCTCGCGCCAGTAGTTGATCGCTGCTCGTGCTGCGTCGCTTTCCAACACATTCAGTTGTCGCGCAGCATACTTGGAATACTGGAGCGTCAATGACGGCAGAGTCCCGGTTGCATAAATCTGAAAAAGCTCACGAAACAGAATGTTCAGCGACTCCTCATCAGCGATGATGCGATGTGCAACGATTAGGAGTGTGTGCGACTGATCGGACGTTTTCATCAGCGTGGCGCGGATGAGAGGGCCTAGCGACAAATCAAAGCTGTGTCGCGCCTGCTCGACACTAATAGTGAGGTCAACAAGTTCAATGCAAACATTTCGCGAGTCTGCGACTATCTGAACCGGCCTGCTATCGACACCGGCGTACAATTGCGTGGTTGCGAACGTCGTGCGTAGTGATTCATGTCTCGCAACGACTTGATTTAAAGACCTCTGAAGCAGATCTCGATCCAGCGCGCCGCTTATCGTCACGGCGCGTGCGATATTCAAAGATGCATTACCGGGATCAATCTGGTCGAGAAACCACAGCCGCTCCTGCGCAGGCGAAAGGAACGCAGGCGCCGCCGCTACTCCAATATTATTTCTCTTGCTAATCGCCACCATCCGTGTAATCTGTGCTTATCCGTGGCTATTTTCGAAGCTTCACCAGAATCGCGTTCAAATCTTTTTGACTAAGCTTCGCTTTCGGAAAGTCCGAAGGCGCATAAATCGAGTCGGCTGTTTCACCTTCGCTGAGCAACGCTCGCAACTCGGCCAGACACGTTTCCGCCAATCGCTCGATCGTCTCAGTTGCGTGGATGTTTTCACTGTAAGTCCAACGGAAACGTAACTGGCCTCCGGTCTCACTCGCAGTCACACTCGCAATGATATTCAACAAGTACGCGCGTTCTCCTCTGAGACTCTGCGCATTCGCTCCGCTATTGTGAGTCGATAAAAACAACTGCGACGACGATAAGAACCGATCCTGTTGGCCGAGATAATTGAACCTCACTTCTGCCTGAGGCAAGCGTGACAATTGTTCGACAACGTCCTTCCTCTCACTCAAATAACGCAAAAGACCATAACCGATTCCGCGGTTCGGAACTGCTCGCAACTGTTCCTTCACATCACGCAACACCTTAAGCGGTGTCGTCGATTCTTCAATCTCCAGCACTACGGGAAAGATTGTCGTAAACCAGCCCACCGTTCGGGCCAGATCCGTGCCTTCGATTATCTGTTCCCGGCCGTGCCCTTCAAGATCGAGGAGAAATGATGTGGTTCTCATCCAGGCGGTGAAAGTTCTCGCCATCGCCGTCAGTAACACTTCATTAATCTGTGTACGATGTTTTGCCGGAAGATCCTGAAGCACTGAACGTGTTTCAGCCGGAGTTAACGAAGCTGAGATCGTACGCCTGGATGCGACGGTGTTTGGACCCGAGTAATCAACCGGCAACTTTGCATCCGAGAGCGCGAGGCGTGAGGTCCAATACTCGATCTCCTGCTCGATCGTGCTTGATTGTGCAAACTGCGCTAACTGCGTGGTCCATGTTTTGAAAGACGTGGTCTTGCGCGGCAGTGAAATGTTCTCGGCTGTCGAAAGGCGCCGGTAAACCGTTTCGAGATCTTCGAGCAACACACCCCATGAGATCGTGTCAACGGCAAGATGGTGAATCACAATCAGCAGATAGCTGGGAGTCCTATCATGGCCGTCAAACAATGCGACGCGAACGAGCGGGCCGTCCTGCAAATTCAGACTTGCATGGATCCGCTCTGCCTGTGATCTCAATACATCGTCGATTTCCGTTTCGTTGCTGTCTGAGATGTCGATGCGTTCAAACGGAATTGTTGATTCCGGCTCACTATTGATCTGTTTCCAATTTTGTCCGGAACGAAAGAATCGCAGCCTCAATGCATCATGATGAAGCGGCAACTGTTCGACGGCGCTTCGCAAAAAATCCGGATCGGCTGGCTTGCGCAACTTGAGAAGCCTGGCTTGGTTGTAGTGATGCGGATCCGGCAGGCCGAGCTCAAAAAAACGTGCTTGCACCGGCGAGAGTATTACCTCGCCAGTAATCATCCCTTGCTCCGTTTCAGGCCTCAGGCCGTCGTTCGCGACAGCCGCAAGCTCCGCGATAGTTTGATATCGGAAAATCTGCCGCGGCTCGAGGTTCATGCCGGCCTGATTTGCCCTCGCAATGATCTGAATACCTAAAATGGAATCACCGCCGAGCTCGAAAAAGTTGTCGTTAATGCCAACCTCGTCAAGGCCCAGCACTGTGGCCCAAATGCGGCACAACTCCATCTCAGCCGGAGTTGCCGGAGCCGCGAACTCTCTTCGCCCGCTACCAGGCTCCGGCAGAGCGTCGCGATCGATCTTGCCGTTTGGTGTGATGGGTAAGCCTTTGAGAAAAACAAACGCGGACGGCACCATGTACTCCGGTAGTCGCCGTCCGAGAAACTCCCGCAGATCTGTGACTTCCGGCTCCGTCGAATTTTCTGCCACTACATACGCAACGAGTCGCTTGTCAGCTCCGTGATCTTCTCTGCCGACAACCACACTTTGACTGACCAGCGGATGTTCGTTCAGTGCGACTTGGATCTCTTCGGGCTCAATTCGATAGCCACGCACTTTCAACTGATGGTCCACCCGACCGAGAACTTCTATACGGCCGTCACTCAAGTAACGCGCGCGGTCACCGGTGCGATAAAAACGCCGGCCTGCCGTTTTGCTAAAAGGATCCGGCATAAAGCGTTCGGCAGTTGGCTCAGGCCGGTTCAGATAACCACGAGCGACGCCTTCACCACCAACGTACAACTCGCCTGCGACTCCAACCGGCACAGGTCTCAGGTGTTCGTTCAAAACATAGACCGTGTTGTTTGGCAGCGGCGTCCCAATCGTGATCGTGTCCGAGTCCCCAAAAGTAAAACGATGCGCGACACATCCGACGGTCGTCTCTGTTGGACCGTAATGATTCCAAATCGCCAACTCGCGAGCGTCTCCTTGGAGTGCGGCGGCCTGGCGCCGCTTTGTTATCGATTGCGCAAGATCGAGGCCAAAGCGGCGCCAGGCCGCCGCACTCCAAGGAGGCGTCAGCATTGATAATTCGTGGACTGTCTCTACCAGACTGCGGGAACAAGCCTCGCCACCAAGAATCAAGTGTCGTCGAGGAAGTAGCTCGCGCGCATCGGATGAGACGAGTAAAGCCTTCAGATGTGTCGGCACTATCTTCAAACAGTCGATGGGATTTTGTCTGAAGTAATCCGCGAGCACTGGCGGATTCGCGGCTTGATCTTCCGAGATCAAGTGGAGAGTGCCTCCAGTTAACAACGACGGGAAGAGCATTGTATGCGCCAGGTCCGCAACCAGCGTAGAGACAATTGCAAAGCTACGACAGGCCGACAGCCCGACTTTACGATCGATCGCGTGAACGTAATTGCAGAGTTGGCGATGTTCAACTGCAATACCTTTTGGCCTGCCAGTGGATCCCGAAGTGAATATCACGTAGGCGAGATTTGCGGGAGTTACATCACTGGAACAGTTGTCCTTGGCTTCGTTTGCCAGTTCGTCAGCAAGAGCATTCAGAGATGTCAGTACCGGCGCCCTGGTCTCAGCTAGCATTGTCGCCAAACGTTCTTCAGGAATGTTTACGTCCAGAGGCAAATAAGCGCCGCCTGCCTTCATCACGCCCAACATGCAAACGATGAAGTCTACCGATTTTGCGAGACGCAATGCGACGGGAACATCTGGACCAACGCCGAGCTTTTGCAAGTAGCGAGCAAGTTGATTTGCTCGTTCGTTCAGTTGCGCGTACGTCGCTTTGTCAGGACCGCAGACAACAGCGACTCTGTCAGGCGTCTGTTGCGCCTGAGCTTCAAACAACGTGTGGATACATGTTATCGGGAACTCTTCTGCTGTTTGATTGAAGCCTTCAACGATGCGACGGCGTTCCTCGCTGCTGAGACTGTCTAATTCACTGATTGGCGTTGTCGGTTTGCGAGCGGCGTTTGCAATCAAAATGACCAACTCATGCGCCATTCGCTGAATGTCCGTTGTATCAAATCGCCCTGCATCGTAGTGAAGCTCCAGGTGAGGCCTTCCATCCACTAGCACACTGACCAGCTTTAAGTTAAAGCGATCGTCAACTGCATCACACTCATTAACCGAGAAGGTGACGCCCTCAGCACGAAAGACGCTCGTGCGGTGACGCTCTTCAAAGCAAACGGAAAAATACGGTAGCGATTCATTTACAGCGTCGGGCCAGGCGAAGTATTCCTGCCATTGAGCGGCTTCCTTTTCTGCTTTCGCCAAACGCTGAGACAACTGATCGATCGTCGGTCGCTCATCGATCGACTCAACCTGAAGCGGCACGTAACGACTGTAAAGCCCAACCGAATTCACCAGTTCGGGATGGCGTCTGCCGTCAAAGCCGATACCGAGCGTCACTGGCGAAGATCCCGCGAGTCGTTGAATAAGAATTTGCCAGCACGCCAACAAACCACCCTCCGAAATATCGGCAGGCAGCTCTATCGGCAATTGTTGAGGCCGAAAAAGAGTTCCTTCTTCAGCTCGCTTCTCAAAAGGCAGGCTCACGCTGGCGTGAGACGATCGTGAAATCCAGTGCCGTCTTCCCGGCTCACCCTCCACGGCTTCCAGTAGCTCGCGCTGCCACTCGGCAAAGTCGGCATACTGCATAGCCTCGACCGCAGCCGATTCAGACTCATAAAACCTTGCAACCTGCGCGACGATATTTTCCATTGAACGCAGGTCCGCACACATTGCCGGCGCTCTGAGGAGCATCACTGTCTCATCGTGCGAGATCTGTGATAGGTCGACGCGAAATAGAGGCAATGTAGGCAACTGCGGATGTATGACTTGAACGGGCACGGTCGCTCCCGTTGGCAGCTGGAACGTCGTTCGCAGAATCTCATGCTCCTCAACAACTCTACCGATTGCTTTCTCAAGTCTCTCCGGATTCACACGCCCTCGGATGTTCACGGCACAGCGCGACCAAAACGCGTGAGCGTCCGCGCCTTGCTTAAGCAGCCAGAGGCGCTTCTGCTGTGGCGATAGCCGGTAGCCGTGAACAATTTCTTCTGACATAGCTCCCAGTAGGTCCGCTCAGTTTTCTACAAGGCTTTCCATTAGACGCCCCATACCGACGACGATCTGGCGAGGGCCGCGATAAGGGTTTCTGCCGTGGGCTGTGAGAATGTTGTCGAGGATGAGTATATCGCCACGTTGCCAGGAGAAAGCAACCTTTTCGTTGTCGTAAACAGCCCTTATGTGATCGAGAGCCGCCTCGTCGATCTCCGAGCCATCGCCAAAAAATGCGTTACGCGGCTCGGTTCCCGCTGCTGATTGCAGCGAACTACGCACGTCTTTTTCGAGACTCGAGATGTGGAATAAATGCGCCTGATTAAACCAGACCATCTCACCAGTGACCGGATGTTCTGTCACAGCCTGACAAACCTGCGACGTGCGCAACTGCTTGTCGCCATTCCACTGAACCTTCATTCCCGCCTTCCGACAATAGTTCTCAACTTCCGCTCGGCTATCCGTCTGGAAGACTTCCCTCCACGAAAGATCCAGTGTGTCATCATAGTTCCTGACGTACATCACCTGCTTGCGAATGAATTCTTCTCTGATTGCAGGATCGATTTGCGCGAAAACTCTGCGACTGTCGGCGATCGGCGTTTCACCTCCCTCGCTTGCCGCCTGAACACAGAAAAAGCCGATCATCATGGGCCATTGCCGCGAGTAAGACATTTCGTTATGAAGCGCAATGCTCTGATGAGCGGGATAATGGGTCGACGTATAAATCTTTCCGCTCACCTGATTTCGCGGTGTCGAACGATATGAGTAGTCGACAAGTTCGCCAGACAACTTTGTGAGCAACTGTTCAAAATCGGGAATTGAGAGAAGATTGAAATCGCGGAAGAGCACCGCGCCGGTGGTCTGAAGTTTATCGAGCACCGACTGTCTGTTCGTTTCCAGCCATTGAGACAGGCTCAACCCTTCAACATCGGGCCGGAATTGAACTAGACCGTCTGCGATTAAACTTTCTCGCACAGAGTCCTCGCCCGACAGGCTGAGTGGTTTGCGACGGACTGTCTTTAAATTTCCCATTTCCGATTTCATCGACTGATTTGTGCCGCCTCCAGAGCGGGGTAATTGAGCCAACTAACGCCGAAGGCGTTGGCTAATTTCAGCCCAGGGTTCGAGCGCGAGCGAGAACCTTGGGTAGCCTGATCCGAGCGATGAAACTCTGAAAGAGTTTCGCCAATTGCCGAACGCTTTCAGCGTTTGACTAATTTCCAAATCGCGATCCCAGGGTTGTCGCTGCGCTCCAACCCGTGGGCTGAAATTGGTGAACGCCTTCGGCGTTACTAAAACTGCATCACTACCCAACCCGTGGGCTGAAATTAGTGAACGCCCTCGGCGTTACTGAAACTGCATCACTACCCAACTCTGGGCTGAAATTAGTGAACGCCTTCGCCGTAGTTGGCCTATCACACTGAACGAGTATCCGTGGATGGCCTGCGTCTGGCTGACTGCAACTTCTGCCGTGCTAACTGTTGCTGTTTCATGTCTCGACTCTGTTCGAACAATCTTCGCAAGTCACTCGAGCGAATATCCGCCTCTTCAACGATCCTGGAAAGCACCGTTAAAAACTCTTCTGCCATTGCCGACACCGTTTCCAGGTCAAAGATATCTGTGCTGTACGTAAACGCAGCTTTCAGGACTCCGGAGTTTTCCCACATCGTCAATTGCAGATCGTGCCGCGTAACCTCGCTATCGATGGCGTATGGCTCTGTCACCAACCCGGGAAAATCTCTTCGCTCACCCAGGCCAGGGCCGGCTTGAAGCACAAACCAAACCTGAAACACCGGGTTGTGACTGAGCGTGCGTTCTGTCTGCAACGCTTCAACAACCTTCACAAACGGCACATGCTCGTGGGCCAAGGCTTCGAGCGTCGTCTCGGCAACACGCCGCATTATCTGGCGGAAAGTCGGGTCGCCTGAGAAGTTTGTTTTCAAGGCGAGCGTGTTCACGAAATAGCCGATCAAGTTCTCGGTCCCGGGCCGGCGCCCAGCACTGGGAGAGCCGGTAACGACATTGTCATGATTTGAATATGACCAGAGAAGCGTATGAAACGCTGCCAGCAAGGTCATGAACAGAGTGACTCGCTCGTCTCGGGCGAGTTGTTTCAAGGCCGCGGTCAGGTCTCCGGGAATCTCAAACGCGTATCGATTGCCCTGGAAAGTGCGAATGGCCGGACGCGGCCGGTTAATCGGCAACTCGGCGATAGCAGGAACACCGGCCAGTTGCTGCTGCCAGTACGCCAACGACGTCTTCAGCTTATCCGACTGAAGTGACTTACGTTGGTACTCGGCGAAATCCGCGTATTGAATCGGAAGCGCCGTGACCTCTAACTCATTGTCAGTTAATAGATCGTGATAATGCGACACGAGCTCATCGAGGAATATGTTCATGGACCAACCATCGCTGATGATGTGGTGCATGGTCACCATCAAAATGTGATCGTCTTCAGCCAAACGAAAGAGTGTGGCCCGCATCAGCAGCCCTTTCGCAAGATCAAATGGCCGCCGCGCCTCGTCAGTTACCTGCGGGCGCATTTCAGCTTCTGAATTGATCTTGATCGCGAGGTCGATTTTGCAAGCGCGATCAATCAGCGCGAAAGGTTTTCCGTTATTGCTGCGAAATACCGTTCGCAGTATTTCATGACGGGAAACGATTGTGTTGATGCTGCGCTGCAGGACGTCGATGTTAAGGTTTCCTTTCAGCCGCAGAACGCGCGAGATGTTGTACGCTCCAGTCGCCGGAGCGAACTGCTCGATGGCCCAAAGGCTTTCCTGCGCGAACGTAAGCGGGAGCTCGCCGTTTCTTGAAACCGGCACAATCGGCGTTTGTGCTGCTGTGTCCACCGATCGCAAGCTCGCAATTGTGTCCGCCAACTCACTGATCCTTGAATTATCAAAGAGCGCACGCATTGGTAGATCTACAGCGAACAGTTCATTCAGACGATTGATAACTCGCGGAATCAACAACGAATGCCCGCCTAGCGCGAAGAAGTCATCGTTGACGCTGATCTCGTCAACCGCCAGTATGTCAGTAAATACTTCGGCGACGATCTCCTCCGTCAGGTTACGCGGCGCAACCTGATCTTCGCGAACGTCAACAGGCTTGGGAAGACTCAAGCGATCGATCTTTCCACTTGCCGTTCGCGGAAAATCTTCGAGCACGACTATCGACGCCGGGACCATGAACTCCGGTAATTTCTTGCCCAGGTAAGCGCGAACATCCCGATTCGACAATCTCTTGCCACGACTGAGCACGTAAGCTGTCAGCCGCTTCTCGCCCGAAGCATCTTCGTGCACCAGCACAATGCTGGCGCGTATTTCAGGGTGAGTGTCCAACGCACTCTGAATCTCACCGAGCTCAATTCGCGAGCCACGAATTTTCACCTGATGGTCTGTTCTGCCTCTGTATTCAACGTCTCCGGTCCCGAGGAATCGTCCCAGATCTCCGGTTCTGTACAAACGCTGACCGGGAGTGTTCGCGAATGGGTGAGGAACAAATTTCTCGGCGGTCAACTCCGGACGATCGAGGTAGCCGCGCGCCAGGTTCGCGCCGCCAACATATATCTCGCCGGTGACGCCGACTGGAACCGGCTCGCGGTTGGAATCCAAAATGTAAAGCTGAGTGTTTGGTATGGGCCGGCCGAGCGGAATGTCTGGCAGAGCACTTTGCTCAACCTCGTAGTAAGTCACATCGGCTGCCACTTCGGACGAACCGTATAAATTGAGCAGTATCGCATCCGGGAAATGGTGCTTGAAACTTTCCGCCAACGGCAAAGGCAATGCTTCGCCGCTGCTGGTCCATGATTTAAGCTGCGATATTCGCCGGCCGATTCCGTCGCCAGTCGCCAACATCGCACGCAGCAGCGAAGGCACTAGCACGAGCCGAGTGACCCTGTTCTTATCAAGTGCGTCGATAAAGTGGTCGACGTCTTTAGCGACCTCCTCCGGTAGGATTACCAAAGGAACGCCCGTGAGCAGTGGTCCAAATATTTCCCAGATCGAGTCGACAAAACTTAATGACGTCTTTTGACAGCACACTTCGTCGGCAGCGAAGGGATACCGCCTGTACATCCACTCCAGCCGATTCACGGTTGCGCCATGTAAACCGACGACTCCTTTCGGCTTGCCTGTAGAGCCGGATGTGTAGATCACGTATGCCGCAGTTTCCGGATGTGCGGTCGCGGCTAGATTTGCAGCGCTCTCGCGATCGATCTGGTCCCAGTCGTCATCGAGCGATACGAGCAGAAGATCATTCGCAGGCAAAGCGCTCCGCCACTTCTCGTGTGTTAACACCACTCGCGCTCTAGAGTCCTGCAAAACGTAATCAATTCTTTCGTTTGGGTATGACACGTCCAGCGGGACGTAAGCCCCACCGGCTTTCAAGACACCGAGCAGAGCAACGATCATGTCCGGCGAACGCTCCAGGAACACGGCTACCCCTGTTTCCTCCTCGACACCGGCTTTCTTCAAATAATGCGCCAGCTTATTTGCACGCTCATTTAGTTCGGCAAATGTTAATTGCTGGTCCTCATAAATTATCGCCGGCGCGTCTGGACTCTGCGCGGCCTGTCGCTCAAACTTCTGCTGTAGACTTTCAAACTCTCCAAAATCCTCGAACGTGTCGTTCCAATCGACGAGCAACTGACCACGTTCAGCGTCGGTCATAATCGACAATTGGCCCACGCTGATATCAGGATCAGACACGATGCTCTGCAAGAGAATCGTAAACCGCGAGAGCATCGTCTCAATGGTTTCACGGTCGAAGAGATCAGTGCTGTATTCCAATTGAAACTTCAGCACACCATCTCTTTCGTAAGCGCCGAGAGACAGATCAAATTTTGACGTGTGGCTTTCGACTGCCTCCGTCAGGAAGGTGACTCCATTCAGGCTGGCGACATCGCGCGGTGCATGTTGATACTGAAACATCACCTGAAAGAACGGCATTCGATTCGAACGCTCCGGCCTTAGCTCCTCTACCAGTTTTTCAAACGGCAAATCCTGATGTTCGTATCCTTCGAGTGCTGTTTGCTTCACGCGGGCTAATAGAGCGTTGAAGCTTGGATTCCCGGCGATGTCGATCCGCAGCGGCAACGTGTTTATAAAGAACCCGATGAGACCTTCTACCTCTGCCCGATTGCGACCGGCTATTGGCGTTCCGATTACGATATCGTCTTCGCCTGAATAGCGATGCAAAAGAACGCTGAACGCGGCAAGTAGCGTCATAAAAAGCGTCGCCCCCCCGCTTGAACTCAATTCGCGGAGTTGTTCGGTAAGCGACTCGGAAATGCTGGTGGTGCAACTGGCTCCGCGATTTGTTTGCGACGGACGCGGTCGATCTGTCGGCAGATCCAAAATTGCTGGCGCGTCGTTCAGCTTGCTTTGCCAGTATCGCAGTTGTTCTGCGAGTACCTCGCCTTGTAACCGGTCGCGCTGCCATTCTGCGTAATCGGCGTATTGCAGTTTCAATGGCGCGAGCGGCGACTCCCACTGCTCGGAAAACGTTTTGTAGAGTGTGGTTAATTCTTGAAAAAATATGCCTGCTGACCAGGCGTCGCTGACGATGTGATGCATCGTTACGAGAAGCAGGTGTTCTGTTGTGTGAAACCGCAGAAGCTGTGCGCGCAGAACAGGGCCGGTACTGAGGTCAAATGGAAGCGCTGTTTCGTGTTTTATTAGTTCCGCCGCTCGACGTGCGCTTTCATGCTCCTCAAGCTCTACAACCGGAAGTTCGATGCTGACGTTTTCGGCGACGATCTGTCGTAAGCTGCCATCGACGAGTGCGAAGTGCGTTCGCAAAGGATCATGACGCGCGACTATTTCGTTCAGGCGTTGGTGCAGAACGTTTAAATCGAGGTTGCCGAGTATTCGAATCGCGCGCGGCACGTTATATGCGGCGCTTTGCGGCTCGATCTGATGAAGAAACCACAGCCGTTCCTGGGCAAATGACGCGCGAGCAGGCCCATCACCGGTACGGGCTGCAAGCCGAGGCCCGCCGCCGTTTCGACTTGCCAGCCGCCGCTCGAGCAAGGCACGTTTCGCAGGCGAAAGCGTGGTCACTCTTTTGGTCAAATCATCCATGCAAAGCTCAAGAGTTAGAAACAGTTAATAAGACTCGGTTTTTGAAACCCAGGCGGGGAGAGTGGCTTTGCCACTTCTTTGTAGCTATCCTTCCAGCAAACGCTCTGCTTCTTCATCCGAGAGCGACTCAATAGCCTCCAGTTCCATCCGAAGGTCGACTGTATCTGCGGAGGTTGCGCTCTCAATCACACCGGCGAGTTTAGCGATTGTCGGTGCATCAAAGATACTACGCAACGGTATATCTTTATTGAAGGTTTTTCTAACCCTCGAGACGACCTGCGTCGCCAAAAGCGAATGGCCGCCCAAATCGAAGAAGTCGTCGTGGACGCTCAGTTCCTCCATCTTGAGCAAACCGGACCAGATTTTAGCTAATTCAATCTCGACGAGTGTTTGTGGAGGTCTCACAACTCTGTCAACTCCTTGTGCTTCTTCGGGCGCGGGCAGCGCTGCGCGATCCACTTTGCCGTTCGGCGTTGTCGGAAAGGCTCGCAAAACGACGATCGGTGCGGGCACCATATAATCCGGAAGACGCTGTGTCAGGAATTCCGCTATCTCAGGTGTATTCGCTGGTCGCAATCGTGACCCGGTCACGTATGCCACAAGCCGCTCGCGACCGCCATCCTGCCGTAACAGCACAACGCTTTGTCGAATGAGTGGATGCCCGCTGAGCGCCGCCTCAATTTCACCTAACTCGATCCGGTAACCCCGCACTTTCACCTGGAAGTCGCTGCGGCCAAGGAATTCAACGTTTCCGTCCGGCAGATATCGCGCTAAGTCGCCGGTACGATAGAGTCGAGAACCAAGGTCCGTTGAAAAGATATCCGGGACAAACCGCGCGGCAGTCTGATCGGGATCATTTATATAACCGGCAGCGACTCCGGCCCCGCCGATGTACAACTCTCCAGCGACACCAGTGGGACATGGGTTCATGTACTTGTCCAATATATACACGCGAGTGTTTGCGATCGGGCGGCCAATCGGCACGGTTCGTGCGGTATCAGAAAGTTTCTGCTCGCTTGCGTCGAACGTCAGCGATCCCACGGTCGTCTCTGTCGGTCCGTAATGATTTAGAATTTTGCATCGAGGGGAAGACGCTAGAATCGTATCGAGCAACTGCCGCGTGAACGCTTCACCACCAAGGATCAGATATCGCAACGGAAGCATTTCTCGTTCGTTGCCGTCGGCCAGCAGCGCCTGGATATGTGAGGGCGCAATCTTCAATACATCGATCGCATGCTGTTGGAAATAATCCCTGAACAGACGTGATTCGAGTACCACCTCGGCAGGAAGAATATGCAAACAGCCGCCGGAAAAAAGCGACGGAAAAATGCATGTGTTTCCGAGGTCTGCGCTAATCGTTGAAACCGTTGCGAAGTGAAGCGGCGCCTCGATGCGCATGCGATCTAGCATGAACTGTGTGTAGTTGACGAGGTTGCGGTGACGAACAGCAACGCCTTTGGGCGTGCCGGTTGAGCCGGACGTGTAAATCACATAAGCCAGAGCATCCGAGCTGACTGCAACAGCCGGATTCGTGTGAGGTAGATCGTCAAGCAAACGCGCGTCTCTTTCAAAGTGGATGATCCGAATGTCTGCGCTAAGCGTTTCGGCGATGCTCGCCACATTGGTGAGGCAAATGTTTGCCTCACTTTTTACCAGTTGCGCGTTCAATCGTGCCGAAGGATGTTCGGGATTCAAGGGCACGTAGGCCGCACCCGCCTTCAGAATTCCGAGCAGAGCAACGATTGTGTTAACGGAAGGAGACAGGCACATGCCGACACGTGCGTTTGGCGCAACGCCCGGCCCGATCAACAAATGCGCAAGCTGATTGGCCCTGGAATTCAGTTCTTCATAACTGAGTTGTTGATTACCGCAAACAACTGCTGGCTGCGCGGGTGTCTTGCGGGCCTGCTCTTCAAAAAAATGGTGAACGGACTTTTCGTGTGAATACGCGCTGGCAGTTTCGTTCCAATGAACCAGTAGTCGTTCTCGTTCGCTTGCCGGCAGAATATCGATCGCGTCGAGCTTTAGTTGCGCGCGAGTTGCACGCGTCGTATTAGCCAACGCTTCAATCAAGCGCTGCAAATAACCGACAAACCGCTCGCAGGTTTCTCGATGAAAGACACGACAGTCATATTGCAACTGAAGCGACAATCGTTCGTCCGTTTGCCGACAGGAAAGTTTCAGCTTGAACGGATTTAGAAAGGCAAACTGGTTTGCCAGTGAGACTGAGAGAGTTTCAGTGGTCCAATGAGGTTGCTCTTCGAATTCAAAGGCGATTGCTCGTCCGGAAAGCAGTCCTTCGTCGTTAGGTTCGAAGTATTCGAGTGAGTCCGTCGCTTGCCTGAGCTCGTTTTCAAGATGATATTTTATCGGCAGATAGCGCTGATATGGGCCGAGTGCGTCACGAAGGTCTTCACCCTTGCGAGCATCACAAAGCCTATAAATCGTGAAGTCGCGCTGGCCTGATAATCGCGAAATCAGCGACTGCCAGGTCGCAAAGAGCAGATCCGAAACAGCAGTATCAGTATCGAGAGCGACATCGCTGAGGTCGAGTATGACTTCGCTGTACTCGGGCGGCTGCTCGGCCATAGCGCGTTGTTCCAGCGGCAGAACCGGAACTGATTGACCCTGCCGCTGCTTCCAGAATGCTTTCTTTTTCAGCGCCTGTTCGTCATCGGATTCAAGAAGCTCGTTCTCCCACTCGGCAAAATCAGCATACTGCGCCACTTCGTCTGCCCCGGACTCCGCACCTGACTCATAAACGCGAAACAGCTCGCCCGCCAGGTTGAAGACTGTTTGAGAGTCGGCGCAGATTGCGGGCAAAGAGAGTAGTAGCACTGCGCGGTCCGATGACAATTTCACGACGTGACATCGCACAACTGGTCCACGATCAAGCATCAGCGGCTCTTTGCACTCTGCTGAAAAGATCGCGTCGACTTGTTGATCTACTTCCCGCCAAAAAAACTTCGCTTCTTCAGAAATCACCTGGAACGGAGTTTTTATCCCGGCAGGACGCGCAAAGGTTGTGCGTAGGATCTCGTGCCGGCCGACGACTATCTTCAACGCCTGTCGCAGCCGGTCGCGATCGAGACGTCCTGTCACATCGAAACTACAAGCCACACGCAACGGCTGACTTGGAAATGCTTGCTGCGAAATCCAAATCTGTCGTTGCTGTGGAGACAGGCGGAAGCCGTGGGAGGTTGAACTTTGCATTTTCGAATTTTATCCACAGATTACGCAGATTGATCTGTGGATACCATTGAACCGAGGGCAACAACAATCTTTCGCGTTCCGCTAAACGGGTTGCGGGAATGTGCCACCAGCATGTTGTTTAGCATGAGCACGTCGCGCTCGTGCCAACGAAAACCAACTGACAGTCTGTCGTATAAATCCACAAGACCCTGCACCACTGAATCCTCAATCGCCGAGCCGTCGCCATAATAAACATTCCGCGGAAAATCCTCTTCGTCGAGCATCGAGCGCAGTGAATCCTGCACCGACGCCGGCAAGCACGAGATGTGATGCAACTGAATTTGATTGAAGAAGACCATCTCACCGGTCTGCGGATGCTCGACCACCGCCGGGCAAAACTGGCGAATACGCAATCCGTTGTCGTTCTTCCACTGGAAGTCGATTGCAGCCTTGCGGCAGTAGTCTTCCACTTTCGATCGATCGTCAGTCTGGAAAAAATTTTGCCAACTGACATCCAGTCGATCGGTAAAGTTGCGAACGTACATCAGTCCCTTTCGCTCAAATCGATCGCGAATGCTCTGGTCCATCTGTTTATAGACCTGGCGGCAATCGACGATTGGCGTCTCGCCGCCTTGTTCAGCCGCGGTCACGCAATAAAACCAGATCAGCATGGGCCAGCGATGCATGTGAGAACTCTCGTTATGAAAAAGAATTCTTTCGTCCGCTGGATAAGGTGTCGAGGCGTAAACTTTCCCGCCCAATTCTTCGCGTGGCAGATCGCCATAATCGCCAAACAGCTCGGAACAAGTGGCATTGGCAAAACTTTCGAACTCAACGGCGGAAGCTACGTTGAAGCCTCGGAAAAGCAGCGCGCCATGTTTCAACAGATTGGCTTCAATGAACTCTTGATTTGCCTGCGCCCACTCGGCCAGATCGACATCTTGTGTGTCAGGTGTGATGACGAGCGGCAGCGAAGTGTTTGGTTCGAGAAATTGGGTCTTTACCGTGCGCAGTTGGGCCAGGTCAACGGCCCTGCGTCGTCCTTTTCTGAACTGGTTAACCTGAAACTCAGTTTCGCCTTGCGGCATCGAGCTTTTGCTTTCAGTTGCGGGGTCGATACTTAACGACCCAAGTCGGGCGTTCGGATCTGCAACTATGCGAGTCAACAGAGCTTCGAATTGATCCGCAAGGTTAGAGATGGTTGTGGAGGCGAAGAGGTCGGGATTGTACCGCCATAAACCCTGCAAACCATTGTCCTTCTCGCTTACAAACAGCGCAAGGTCGAAACGTGAGCTCGCGTTAGTTAGCTTGAATGGCTCGACTGTTGTGCCGGAGAGCCGCAAGGTGCGCTGTTCCGTATTTTGCATCACAAACAAAACCTGAACGATTGGATTGCGCCGCAGATCGCGCTCTGGCTTCAACTCTTCTACAAGTTTTTCGAAGGGTAGATCCTGATGTGAATACACTTCGAGTATTGATTTCGAAGCGCGCGCCAACAGCTCGACGAATGTCGGGTCGCCCGTGAGGTCAATTCGCACGGGCACCAGATTTACAAAAAAGCCGACGAGTTGTTCTAACTCAACCCGGCTTCGGTTAGCGACGTCAGTGCCCACCAGCACGTCATCATGACCAGTGCACCGCGATAGAAATAATTGGAAGGCGGCCATCAACGTCATGAACGGCGTGACGCCTTGTTGCTGGCACAGTTCATTTAATGCGGCACTTAGTCGATTGGAAAATTTTACGGGCAAGTCTGCGCCTGTGAAGGTCTGCGACTCAGGTCGTGGTCTGTCCAGCGGCAACTCCAATACTAGCGGCGCGCCAGCCAGGTAGTTTTGCCAAAATGAAATCAGATTCTCGACGCGCTGATCGTTCAGATATTTCTTTTGCCAGACCGCGTAATCAGCGTATTGGATTTTTAGCTCGGGCAACGCCGCGGATCGATTTTGACAGTAGGCGTCGTACAACTTCTCCAGATCGCGGAAGAGTATTGCCGCCGACCAGCCGTCACTTATTATGTGATGCAGGTTGATAAGCAGAACGTGATCGTTACGATTGAGTCTTGTAAGAGTCGTCTTGAATAACGGTCCTCGCGATAGATCAAAGGGTCGTTGAGCCTCACGCTTCAGCAACTCCCAGGCTTCGGTTAGAGAGTCCTCACTGCCACTCAAATCGATAGTCGAAAACACATTCGCCTGCTTCTCTGTAATGAACTGGACCGGCTCATCGTCTACCAACGGAAAGACAGTGCGCAGCGACTCGTGACGCATCACTAACGCATCGATTGCGGCTTCGAGCGCGGTCGAGTTGAGTGGTCCAACTATTCGCATTGCAGTAGCGACGTTGTAGAACGCACTCTCAGGTTGCAGTTGCGCCATAAACCAAAGGCGCTGCTGAGCAAAAGACAGTGGTAACTTCTGATCTCGCGAAACCGGCTCGAGAGCAGGCTCCTCTTTTGATTCGCCGAATGTCACCGCTGAGATCCGCTCGGCCAGCGAGGCAACTGTCGGAGACTCAAACAACCAACGCAATAGCAATTGGGTTCCAAACAGCTTGTTTAATCGCAGTATGATCTGCGTACCGAGTAGTGAATGCCCTCCGAGCTCAAAGAAGTTGTCGTGAACTCCGACCGCCTTCAGCTTCAAAACTTCTGCCCAAACTGCGGCGATCTTCTCCTCGATAGCGTTGCGTGGCGCAGTGAAGACTTGCTCCAGGTCGGGACGCAGGTAATGACCTGCTGGAAGTGCTTTTCGATCCAACTTGCCGTTCGCGGTGCGTGGTAACTGGTCCAGGATAAAAAAGTGCGACGGCACCATGTGCTCTGGTAGTTTAATCGCTAGCGACTTACGCAAAGCCGGCTCGAGCTTCCGCGCGACGTCTGAACGGATTGGATTATTGGCGTACTTACTCCAATCTGGATCGACGTTGGTAGTACTTCTCTCATGCAGCGGAAGTGCAACATTGGGTCGGCGAAAGATAACATCAACGTTAAGTGGATTCTTACTGGACCACGTGATCTCCGTGACATATGCGAGCGATTCGCCAAGCGCCGACAACTCCTCTGGATCGAAGCTCGCCCGCGGAACGTTTTCGCCTAAAGCCTCTCGCAATTGAGCGACATTGCGCCACTCGTCGTCGCTGCGAAGCAGATTTATCGCTGTTACTGCTTCCGCCACTCGAGCATTCGGTACGTTTTTGATCGACAAGATGTCAGCGGCCGAATTATTCGTTATAAACTGCCTAAACGTTTCAACTCCGCCGCTTTCCTGCTGCCAGTCACATTCGATGAGCCGCCGAGGCTCAGAGCCTCTCACCTCGGTTTGTAGAATGACGTCGTAACGAAAACGCGTGAGCTCATTTAAATATTGGCCGCGCTTAACCTGGACTCTGACTCCTGTGATTTCAGGAAAACGCCTCGGCAACTGCCGGAAGAAATTGGGATCGATCACCAGCTCTTTCTCATCCTGAACATGCTTCTGTACACGCTGACGTAGATCGTTCACTGCCAGGGACGATGGCGCATTGTGTAACTGAACGCTGGCGTGGAATGCTTCCAACAATTGAAGATTGCGAACATCGCCAATGAAGATCGAGCCGCCCGGCCGTACTGCCTTGATCGCACCTTCGAGCACCTTGAGTAAATAGTCGATGGTTGGAAAATATTGGACCACCGAATTCAATATCACTACATCGAACGCACTCTCTTCAATTCCTGAAAAATCGTCTGCGGGCTGCTGCGAAAGAGTGATGTCGCACGAGCCGAACGCAACTTGTCGCAAGTTTGCCTTAATGTAATTAATCGCTCGCTGTGAGAGATCGGTTCCATGGTAGGCCGTGCAGTGCGAGGCTAATCGAAAAAGCAGCAAGCCCGTTCCGCAACCGATCTCGAGGATGCGCTGCGGAAATAAACTGTGAATTCTTCGGATCGTGCTGTTGACCCATTCGCTCATCTCCTCTGCCGGAATGGGAGTTCCCGTATAACTACTATTCCAGCCGGTGATATTAAAGCCCGGCTCAGGTGAGTTTGTTTCGGTGTAGATTTCGTCCCAAATTGTTTCCCACTGAGAGAGCTGTTCTTCGTGCAATGCTTCGTCGTATTCGTGCGCGTGGTCGTTATGTGTGCCGGCGACGACGTAAGCGACCAACCGTTTATCACCCGGCTCATCCTCTCTTACGATTACAGCCGAGTCGCGCACATCGGGATGTTCGTTGATGGCCGCTTCAATCTCGCCCAGCTCAATGCGATAGCCTCTCACTTTCACCTGCTGATCGCTGCGACCGAGATATTGCAGCTTTCCGTCTTCCTGATACCGCGCCACGTCGCCTGTCCTGTACAAACGCGTGCCCGCAGCGCCAAACGGATTCGCAATAAACTTCTCTGCCGTCAACTCGGGCCGCTTCAGGTAACCACGCGCCAGCCCTGCGCCGCCAAGGTACAGTTCGCCAGGCACGCCAATCGGCACCGGCTGCAGCCATGCGTCCAGCAGATACACTTGCGTGTTTGCAATCGGCCGCCCAATCGTCGCTGCCTCTGTCGCCGAACGCAACGCGTAAGTGCTGTAGGTCGTGTCTTCTGACGGTCCGTACAAATCGTAAACACGCTCAATCGTGGGCTGCTCGTAAAGCTGTTGCACCAGCGTCTGCGGCAATGGTTCCCCGGCCAGATTTACTACTCGCACACTCGAAGGTATTCCCTTCAGCCGTAACAACTCTGCTATCGCCGACGGCACTGTGTTGATCAGCGTCAGCTCCTGCTGCCACTCAGTGCTCGCCAACTGCAGTGCGTCTTCAGCTATGACTGCCGTGCCACCTACACTCAGCGGCAAAAACAACTCAAACACTGACAGGTCAAAACAGATGGAAGTCGAGGCCAGCACTGCTGCCAGATCTTCGCGTGAGTACACGGTTTGCGCCCACTGCAACATGGTCACCGTGCTGTGGTGTTCAATTGCTACGCCCTTCGGCCGTCCAGTCGAACCTGAGGTGTAGATCACATAAGCCAGCGACTCCGGCAGACTCTCGGCCCGTAGTCGCTCCGTGCTCTCCTGTGCAAGCTGCTCGCGCTCCTGATCGATGCAGATCTGCTTACCTTTAATGTGTGGAAGTCGCGCTGCTAGATGGTGTTCGGTCAGCACCACCTCAGCCGCTGAGTCTTCCAGCATGAACTGCAAACGCGGCTGAGGATAGCTCGGGTCCAGCGGCACGTAAGCGCCACCGGCTTTCAGTATTCCCAACAGCCCCACCACTAATTCCGTCGAGCGTTCCAGGCAAACTGCCACCAGGCTCTCCGCTCCTACGCCTTCTCTTCGTAAACGCCGCGCCAGTTGATTTGCGCGCTGCTCCAGCTGCTCGTAAGTCAGCGACTGCTTTTCATCACTTACCGCAACCGCGTGAGGCGTTCTCGCTACCTGTTCCTCAAATAACTGTTGAATGCTCTGCTTCTCCGGATACGCTGCGTCGGTGCGGTTCCATTCCACCAGCAACTGCTCGCGCTCATTCGGCGTCAGCAGCGGCAGCTCACCAATGCGCTTCTCCGGCTCAGCCACGATCGCCTCGAGCAGCACTTCAAAGTGGCCCATCATTCGCTCGATGCGCGCAGGTTCAAACAGATCCGTGTTGTATTCCCAACTCGCCTTCAATCCTTCCGGCACTTCGAGGATCGAAAGAGTCAGATCAAACTTTGCCGTTCCGCTGTGGACATCCAAAGTCTCTAGCGTCAGGTCTGGAAGTTCGAGCCGTGATCGCGTAGCGTTCTGCAAAACGAAAGAGACCTGGAACAGTGGATTGCGACTGGGATCGCGCTCCGGACTCAGCTCCTCGACGAGTTTTTCGAACGGCAAGTCCTGGTGATCGTAGGCTTCGAGTGCGACTTTCTTTACACGGCCCAGTAGCTCGGCAAAAGTGGGATTGCCTGACAAGTCGGTGCGCAGCACAAGCGTGTTTACAAAGAAACCGATCAACTCTTCCGTCTCAGCTCGAGTGCGATTTGCTATCGGGGAACCGACGACGATGTCAGGTTGATTCGTGTATCGCCAAAGCAGAACTTTGAACGCCGCCAACAGCGTCATGAAAAGTGTTACGCGATGCTCGCCCGATAACCGCTTCAGCTTCTGTGTCAGGCTTTGTGAAATCCATAGCACCTTCTGCTCGCCATGGAACTGTTGAATTGCGGGACGTGTCTTATCTGATGGCAGTTCCAGCACCGGAGGTGCGTCCGAGAGTTTTGCTTTCCAATAGCTTACCTGTCGGTCCAACACTGGCCCTTGCAAAGCTTCCCGTTGCCAAACAGCAAAATCAGCGTACTGAATCGGTAAAGACGGCAAAGGTGAAGGCTCGCCGGCGGCGAAGGCTTCGTAAATGGCGCCTATCTCACGAAACAGCAGACCTATGGACCAACCGTCGCTGATGATGTGATGCATCGTCAGCAGAAGGACATGTCTGTCTGCTGAAATCTTCAACAGACGCGCGCGGAACAATGGACCAGTGGAAATATCAAAGGGACGGCGCGCTTCTTGACGCGCGAGCGTTGAGATCGCCTGGTCGTGTTCGGGTGCAGGGACACTTGTTAGATCAACGACAGGCACGTCGATCGTTAGTGCTTTCGCAATGACCTGCCTCGCCCCTTCCGGCGTGACAGAAAAAGTGGTGCGAAGAGCTTCGTGACGATTAATTATCTCGTTGAAAGTTCGCTGTAGAGCATCGACATTGAGATTGCCGTTGATGCTGATGACCTGAGGTAGATTGTAGAACGGACTGCCTGGTTCCAGTTGGTCAAGAAACCAGATACGCTGCTGCGCAAACGAGAGGGGAAATACGTAGGTCGAACTCTGTAACATGCAGTCTGCGTAATCTGTGGATTAGCCTCTCGGAATCGGCTTTATCGGATCCGCTGTGATTCCCTTCGCATTTTGGCGCGATGCGTGAAGCATGCGCACCAGTCCGGCGATTGTCGGCGTCTCAAAGATGGTTATCGGCGATAAGTCGACTTCCATGATCTTTCGCACTTGCGAAACAATCTGCGTGGCGAGAATGGAATCACCACCCAAACGAAAGAAGTCGTCATAAACTCCGACCGATTCAAGTCCGAGAATGCGCGACCAAATGTCAGCCAAGACAATTTCTTCATGCGTGCGTGGCGCAACGTAATCCTGTTCGCTTGCAGAAGCATTCTGGTCGCGCGCCTGAACCTGAAGCAACTCTGCCAAACGCGAACGCTGTAATTTTCCAAACGATCCTTTCGGAATCTCGTCGACGAATAAGATCTGACGCGGGACTTTAAAAGGCGCCAACTGGGAAAACACAAACTCGCGCAACTCCATTTCCGTAACGTCGCCATCAGGCGATAAAACTACAGCCGCGGCTACTTCCTCGCCCAAGACGTCATTAGCTACCGGGAACGTTACGGCCTGCTCGACTAGAGGGTGCTCCAAAAGCGCCTGGTCAATTTCCAGCGGCGCGATTTTTTCGCCGCCACGATTGATTATCTCTTTCAATCGGCCGGTAATGAACAGGTAACCATCATCATCAAGAAACCCCTGATCGCCGGTTTTGAACCATCCATTCGTGAACGACTCCTGATTCACTGTTGGCTCCGCCTCGTATCCGCTCATCACGCACGCGCCACGTACGACGATTTCGCCCTCCGCGCCTTTAGATAAAAATGTGCCGCGCTGAGGATCCAGAATACCGATATCGATCGTCGTCGCCACACCTGCTGAACGTGGCTTCCGCGTGCGCGGAGGAAGTGGGTTACAGGCAATCATGCCGCATTCAGTCATTCCGTACGACTCGATAACGGGCGCCTGAAAAACGCTTTCGAGATCCATCATGAGCTGCCGTGGCAACGATGAAGACGATGAACGAATGAAGCGCAATCGAGTCTGAACCGGATCAACTGAAGTGCGAGCGCGCGCCAGAATCGCTTGATGCATGCTCGGTACAGCCGTAAACCACGTCGGCTTAAACTCGTTCAGCCAATCAAAAAACTGCGGCGCATAAAAACCCGGCGGACAAACAACACCGGCTCCGCTAATCAATGACGACAGGACCACACCCACCAAACCGGTCGAGTGAAACAGTGGCATTATATTCAAGCACAGATCGGTTTCAGTTAACTCGAGTGCTACCTGATTATTCTTCGCCATGGCGCACACATTCTGGTGCGTCAGCGGAACAATCTTCGGCGCGGAAGTGGTTCCTGACGTATGAAGAATCAACGCGATGTCGTCGGTTTGCGCGAAACCTGTTTGCGAAGCTGCTTCACGCTCGTGGCAATGAAGCTCAAAACTTCCCGCTTCCGCAGATTGATGAGGAATCAGCTCGATAATTTTAAGACCAAGGCGCGCCGCCAAGTCTTTCACGCCAGTTTGATCCGCAGCGCTTACGATGAGCGCTTTTGCATTTACGCGCGACAGATAAAACCTGAATTCGTCGGCACGATATGCGGGATTAAGCGGAACGGCCGTGCTGCATGAAGCGACCGCCATGAAAGCCACCGCCATCTCAGGACTATTATCGAGCACGATAACAACTCGGTCGTTCCGACCAACCCCGAATGCGTTGAGAGATTCTCTAACCGCTTCTATTTGCGATCGCGTCTGCGCATAGGTCAACGGTGAGCGGTCCGGCGCCTTTATCGCGGCGACGTCAGAACTTCGCTCCGCCTGTGCTGCAAATTGATCGTAGACAGTCTGATTCACTACTTTACTGAAACTTTCATCCACAAATTACGCGGATTGTTGCAGTAGATAGTAACCTCGCAAAAAATCGTCGACAACGTATCCGGCCGCGAACGCGTCGGCGAACGCCGCGCGAGTCGCCTTGCGCCACGCCAGCGCCGCGGCCGGATTCTCGCGCTGCAACACGCTGATCTTTTCGGGAATCTCAATTAGAACTGGACCACCATCAAAGTTGCCCGTCCGATTAACAGCTAAGCCATCACTTCCTACGTCAATCAAACGTTGAGCTCCATCAAAATCCGCGATCTGCTCGTGCGTTGCCTGCAAGCGATCGACAACGCGCCGGCTCTTGAGAAACCAATGAACCCACAAACGATCGGTGCCAATAGAGCGATGTAGCGGACTCGACGATTGCTCGCCGTAGAAATTGACTTTGTACTTATTGGAAACAACACCCAGTTTGTGAAAGTTAAGGTGCGCATTCGTACTCTGCAAAGGATCGAAAGTCCAGGTAATGTGATCGAACCCTCTTTCGAGCGCAGTCGTGCGTTGTGCGAGTTTCAGGCGGCAGCCAATCCCGTGTTCGCGATAGGACGGATGCACCGCGAGCATGTGCGAATGAAAAACGGTTCGCCCCGCGTCACAGCCGATAAATCCAAACGCAAACCCGATGATTTTTTCGCCGTCAAAGGCGCCGAGCAACATCCCGCCTAATTCCTTGAGGATAATGAAGTTCATGAGCGGCGTCGTATCCAGATCGTCCCAGCCCCACACGTCCTGTTGAAGTCTCTCCAACGCCTTCATCTGAGCGACGGATTCAATGGGTCGAATCTGTATCTGGGGTGCAATAGCGGTCATGCGACGACTTGATGTGGGAGAATACCCTTGCTTTTAGGAAGTAAATAATATCAAAAGCGGGAAAGTTGCAGGATTTTCACCCGTAGATTATACAGATTCAACAAGATAATCTGCGTAATCTGTGGATAAACTTCTTAACCGAACTCAGAAATTGTTGCCTCGAATTCTTGCAATCTCCTTCGGCTACCCGCCAACCGCGACTCCTCGCGCTGTGCAGGTTGCAAGACTTCTGACACGCATCGATTGCGCCGTCGTCTTGGCATGTTCAGACTTCGCCAGTCCTATTGATGGCAAGGATGAACTCCTGGCGGCCACAACGCGTGATTCGAGTTTGACGAAGGTGACAGTTCCTTTCTCAAGGTCCTCCTGGGATGGATTTGTGTTCAGGGCGGCGCGCAGGCTCAAACTCCCGATTGTTAACAGAACACCGGACGCTTTTAAGAAGTGGAATCGAAGTGTGTGCCGCACGTTGGAACCGATCTGTCGTGAGAAGTCGTTCGACGCTTTAATTACGTTCGGCGCGCCGATGAGCGACCATCTCATCGGGCTCACTCTAAAAAGACAGTTCGGTCTTCCCTGGATTGCACATTTCAGCGATCCGTGGACTGACAATCCATTCACGACAGCCGATCCGGTCACCAATTCCTTCAATCGGCGGCTGGAGCGAGCAGTAATCGCGGCAAGCGACATAAGCGTTTTTGTATCCGCTGAAACAGTCGATCTGGTGTTCAAGAAATACCCTTCCGGTTGGAAACAGCGCGCTCGTGTGTTACCGCATGCTTTCGATCCGGCTCTGTTCGCGAACGGTTCGGGTAACAGAGACAACGTCATTCGCATTCGCTTCTTAGGAGAGTTCTATGGACCACGAACTCCTGAACCGCTGGTGCGGGCACTGGTGGAATTACATCGATCCGAGCCTGGAATTTTGAACGGTGTGACATTTGAGTTAGTCAACAAGCTGCCTGACTCGCGGTTGATATCTGCGGAGCTTCAATCGTTGCCGAGACATCTGGTCGAATTCCGAAAACCGGTCAGTTATCTTGAGAGTCTTAAGTTGATGGAGGAGGCAGACGCTCTACTCGTCATCGATGCGCCGAGCGATTTCAGTGTTTTCCTGCCTTCGAAACTGATTGACTATCTTGGCGCGCGTCGCCCCATATTCGGAATAACTCCGGCGGGAACGGCAGCGAGTCTTATTCGCGAGTTGAACGGTTGGGTCGCGGATCCTTCAGACAGTGCCGGGATTCGGAGTCAACTGAAATCGCTGCTGAGTTTTCTTCGTGAAGCGAGAAAAAAGCCGCTGCAACCATGGGGCAAAGAGGAGGTTATCGCGCGCTTCGAGATATCGAGGATCAGTCAGCAATTCACCGAGCTTATTCGCGAAGCGCTATCGGCGCCTGCGGGTGGCGGCGTAGATCGCGAGAGCAGAGCCGCCTACGAAGAGTAATGCACCGCCGACCACGCGAGCCTGATTAGGGAGCTCGCGTACTCGGCCGCTCTCAGTGACGATGATTGCTGACTTAGGTTCGACGTAAAGTGCGCGATACGCGATCACACCGCCGGCAGTTGCCACCACAATCCCGATAATCAGTAGCAGCACTTTCATCCGTTTTTAATCCGCGTAATCCGCGGCCAAATTTACTTTCCCTTGAACGCCGCTTTCCGCTTCTCTAAAAACGCCTTCACACCTTCGTCTTTATCTTCAGTCGAGAAACATAGCGCGAAGAGATCCACCTCACGCCGCAGACCTTCATCCAGACTGGAGCGCGACGCGAGTTTCACTGCCTCTTTCGCCAGTTGTAACGCGATCGGACTCTTCTCCGCGATGCGGTTCGCGATTTCCATGGTCTTCGCTTGAAGTTGATCTGCAGGAAAAACGTGATTCACTAATCCGATCGAAAACGCGGTGCGCGCATCGATGATTTCGCCGGTAAGGATCATCTCCATCGCTTTTCCTTCACCAACCAATCGCGTCAGACGTTGCGTGCCGCCGCCGCCCGGAATGATTCCCAGGTTGATTTCAGGTTGACCAAATGACGCGGTCTCACTCGCGACGCGAATGTCGCAGGCGAGCGCGAGTTCGCAACCGCCACCAAGACAATAACCATTGACCATTGCAATCACCGGTTTCGGAAAACTGTCGATTGCAGTGAATAACGATCGCGACATCATCACGTCGCGCTGCGTTATCGCCGTGCGTCCGGCAAACTCGCCGATGTCCGCACCCGCAATGAAAGCTTTGTCGCCCGCACCAGTAAAGACAACCACGCCAACTGAGTTATCGCCGCGGAGCTTGTCGAGTAAGGCCGCGCCCTCCTCGCGTGTTTTGATGTTCAGTGCGTTCCGTTTGTCAGGACGATTAATGGTGATGATGGCTACGCGCTCGCGTTTTTCGAGCAGCAGAGTCTCGTAAGTTTCCGGCATTGAAAACTCCCCGTTTTGTATTATTTTGTGCCTCTTTGTGGCGAAGCACTATTCGGAGGCAGGAGGACCTTCAGGATCGCTCGTCGCTGGTTGCTCATCCGCCACCCACGACACGAATAGACGCAACCAGTTTTCGGTGGGTTCAGCGATCTGCACTCCTACTCGCGCGGTGCCGTAAATCGCCGGCGCAACTCGCACCACCATCGCAGTCGCCTCTATCGGCGTGCCATCGGGCCGGTGCGCGCGAATATACAAACGTTCGCCGCGGTTAACCTTTTGATTCAAATGAAAGAGAGCGCCTGAAGTCGAGATGTCATCAGTTTCGGTCGGCTCACTCCACGCGGAGCCGTCTTCCGCACGACCGGAAATCACGATCGGAAGCCGCAGCGACATCCGCAGCGCAAATCGTCTTTCTTCGTTGTTGTAAGGCGTACTCATTGTTACGCAACACCGCAGCTGGAGCGCTTAAGAAGACTGTGCGCGACGCGCGTCCTCCTTTTCCTTACTCCAATCGTAAAATCCTTCGCCGCTCTTCTTACCTAACTTTCCTTCGCGAACCATACGCCGCAAGACGTCAGGCGGTCGAAATGTCTCCGAACCGAGTTCGCGATAAAGATACTCGGCGATGTTCAGACGCACGTCGAGTCCGACGAGATCAGTTAACTTCAAAGGTCCCATCGGATGGTTATAACCAAGTTCCATGGCAGTGTCGATGTCCTGCACACTCGCCACACCTTGCTCAAGCATTCTCATCGCTTCGAGACCGAGCGCGACTCCCAAACGACTCGAAGCAAAACCCGGGACGTCTTTCACGACGATCGGCTCTTTACGCATCTTGCGCGCGACTCTCTCGACCGTCTCCACCGTCTCGGCGCTCGTCTTCTCACCCACTACGATTTCAATCAGTCGCATGATATGCACAGGATTGAAAAAGTGCATACCAATAACTGCTTCGGGGCGTTTCGAAGAACTGGCTATCGCAGTGATGGATAGCGACGAAGTGTTGCTTGCAAAAATAAATCGGTGTTCGGAGGCAGCTTCGATCTTCCGGAGCACTTCGCGTTTGAGATCCAGGTTCTCTGGCGCGGCCTCTATGATCAGATCTCCCGCGGCGCACTCTTGGAGCTTTGTCGTTCCATGAATGTGCTGCAAGGTGCGGTCGCGATCATCTTCCGTCAACTTGCCGAGCTGAATTCCCTTGGCAAGATTGGTCTCAATCTTCCGAACACCACGAGCAAGCGAGTCACGATCGACGTCGCTGAGTAAAACTCGAAATCCGGCAGCCGCGGCAACCTGCGCAATGCCGTGGCCCATCGTGCCCGCGCCAATCACGGCAATGGTTTCAATCGTTTCCGAAGGGCTACCCGGGCTACTCATCTACGCGGTTCGACTACCCCAATATCCGTAGTTATACTATACGCTCAACCGAAAAGGCTATACCGTCGTGCTTGCGCGGAGTGGTGCAGTTTAAGTAACGCCGAAGGCGTTGACTAATTTTAGCCCAACGGTTGGAGCGCAGCGACAACCTTGGGCTAGAAGCAGGCAAAGGAAATCAACGCTGAAAGCGTTAGGCTTGTGCGGCGGCAACCCTTTCAGGGTTGAATACACGTTGTATTGGTTGACCCAGGGTTCTCGCTGGTGCTCGAACCCTGGGCTGGAATTAGCCAACGCCTTCGGCGTATCGCTCGACTTAGATTAGCCAACGCCTTCGGCGTATCGCTCGGCTTAGATTAGCCAACGCCTTCGGCGTATTGTTCAAGATCTCAGGACCGCAACAGAATGCCTAACGAAACGATTAAAAGAGATGTTGTCATCATAGGATCGGGACCCGCAGGACTGACGGCCGCAATTTACTCTGCACGCGCCAACCTCAAACCGCTGTTGATCGACGCTCCAGCAGACGCACATCGACAGACAACTCCCGGCGGGCAACTGATGATCACCACCGAAGTGGAAAACTATCCCGGTTTCTCAGAAGGAATCCAGGGTCCGGACCTGATGGTCGAATTTCGCAAGCAAGCCGAACGGTTTGGCACCGAATTCCTCGAAACGTGGATCACTGAAGTTGATCTCAGCGAACGCCCGTTTCAGCTCTACACCGACTCGCAGACGATCTCGACCGAGACTTTGATCATCGCTTCCGGAGCCTCTGCGAAGTGGCTCGGCATTCCCGGCGAAGCAAAAGTTCCTCATGGATTTGGCGGTAATGGTGTTTCGGCATGTGCGACGTGTGATGGTCCACTGCCCGCTTTTCGAAATAAGACTCTGATCGTCGTTGGTGGTGGCGACACGGCGATGGAAGAGGCTACATTTCTCACGCGCTATGCCGCGAAAGTCTATGTAGTTCACCGGCGCGAGAAACTGCGCGCATCGAAGATCATGCAG
>DATFHH010000110.1:0-52243 GCA_035248565.1 Pyrinomonadaceae bacterium
GCGCGTATCGGTGCGGACTCCGATTCCACACCCGCGGTTTACGAAGGCAAAGTTTATACGGCCGCGGAAAATGGCTATATCTATTGTTTCCGGCAAAGCAATGGTGAACTCATCTGGAAATACCAGGCCCTGGGTGGGACAGGCAAGGAGAAGAGTGGATTTTGGGCCAGCCCGATCGTCGCGGACGGAAGAGTGCACATCGGATCGAGCAACAATTATCTCTACTGCCTGACGGCCGATAAGGGAGAGGTTATTTGGCGTTACCGCGCTCGCGGTGCGATTTGGGGAAGCGCGCCGTTGGTTGATGGCCGATTGATATTTGGTGATAAAGCCGGTTGGTTGCACGCGATTTCAGCCGCAGACGGGCGAGCGATCAGCGAGTTGAAGATTGGTGATAATATCAATGCGACGCCGGCGATTCTTGATGGCCGGATTTACATCGGCGCGTTCAATGGGAAGCTTTATAGTTTGAAGTAACTTGCTCGTTTATCTGGTCGACAACACAGTTGATGGTCAAGGCGCGAGCCCGCGTGAGATTCGCGCAGTGCTCGGCCGCCTGATCCCCGGCCTCGAGATCCTCACAGAACCGTTTCACAGCGTATCGCTCGAAAGAGTCCGCAGTCTGCGCCCGTCGCACATCATTCTCAGTGGCCAGAGTCATCCGTGGGACCAGTATTCGCCGCAGTCGCTCGCGGGAGTCTTTGATGTAATCAAGCAGGCAAGTCAACCAATCCTCGGCGTGTGTGGTGGTCATCAGCAGATTGCACTGGCTTATGGCGCCAAAGTTGGATTGATGAAGCGACTCGAACCGGGGGAAGGTTACGAAGGTGCGAAGCGCGAGCGGGGGTTCTTCCCAATCGACAACACCGGCGAAGGTTTGTTCAAGGGCTTACCTTCCGCGATCACCGTTTGGCATTCACACTGCGATGAAGTCAAACAGTTACCTGATGGTTTTCGCATAACTGCCTCGAACGAGACGTGCAAGATTCAGGCGATGCAGCAGAAGGGCCGTCGCGTTTACGGCGTCCAGTTCCATCCTGAGCTCTTCGACGAGGAGCACCCTGAAGGCCGCAAGGTAGTGGAAAACTTCCTCGCCCTCTGATCCGCGTTTTTTCCCGTAAATCCGCGGCTAAATCGTAATATCTGCAATTTATCTCACAAATATAATCTTTCGCAGTCGACTTATCACGAAACCGTGTGCTAGCCTCCTAGCACTGGAATAAGAGCGAAATGCTCGTTTTTTAGTTTTAGCAAACAGGTTCTTTTCAGCGCACCGCATCAAGGATGCCAGCCCCCAACCTCGGCTGACTTTAATCAGACTCCTAGAGCCAGGGGACGAGTCATAGGAAAGAACGGACTCGCGCAGGACGCTGAAGAGCAGGCAACAACATCGGACAGGAGACCCGAATTGAAAGTTCATTCAATCTTTGGCGGAAGTGCGCTTATCGCTTTCGTACTTCTGACCAGTTCTTTGATCTTCTCTGCCAGAACTCTCTCGGCGGAGACTCTTCCTTCCCAAACCCAACAACAAACAACCGTAACGCCAACAGACCTTCTCTCGAAAGGAACTATCGGAGAAGTGATCGCTGTTCAAGAAGCTTACGTCGTACCACCCGCAGCTTACGTCGCAACCGCTTACAGTTTGCATGGACGCACCGCCAGCGGCCGTCCTGTTGCGAAGGGCTTGATCGCAGCCGACCCGAGGCACCTGCCGCTGGGATCGCGAGTTCGCATCGATGCGGGATCGTACAGCGGCGAGTATTTGGTAGCTGACACGGGAACTTTGGTGCGTGGTCGTCGGATTGATATCTGGACTCCCACCGCGCGTGAAGCAATGCGTTTCGGACGTCGTGTGGTGAAGTTGACCGTCCTCAGCCTCGGCCGCAAGTAGCCACAAAAAAGCACAAAAGATTGAAAAAAGTCACAGAAGACTCTTAGCCGTTTTGTGCTTCTTTGTGGCAAGATGCGTTTACATGTCGCATCAGATCCCTATCGCGGAGCCACTCGTCCAAGTCAGACGTGGATCGATAACTGAGTCTCGTCATCGCGGTCACATCGTTGTTCTCGAGCCTGACGGAAATATCGTCGGCTACGCAGGCTCGCCCGAGAACGTCACCTTCCTGAGATCGTCCGCGAAGCCCTTTCAAGCGTTGCCGCTGCTTGTCTCCGGTGCTGCCGAGCGATTCGGCTTCACCGATCGGGAGGTCGCACTGGCCTGCGCGTCGCACAACGGCGAACCCATTCACACAGAACTGGTCGCGTCGATGTTGCGCAAGATCGGATTGGGACCTGAGGCGTTACGGTGCGGCCTGCATGAGCCGTACAGCGCCGAAGTCGCGGCCGAGATGCGTTCACGCGGTGAAGCGCCAAACGTCTTGCAGAATAACTGTTCCGGCAAGCATGCCGGCATGCTTGCCGTTGCGAAACATATCGGCGCATCGATTGAAAACTACGAGAGCCCAGAAAATCCGGTGCAACTGGCGATTGCCGAGACGATCTCGCGGTTTTCGGATGTGCCGGTCACCGATATGGCGGTCGGTATTGACGGCTGCTCCGCGCCGATTTTTGGAATCACGGTTAGAGCGATGGCGTTGGCATACGCGCGGTTGGTGTCACCGCCAGCGAGCTTCGATCGAGCGACACGTAACGCCTGCGAGCGAATAGTTCGCGTGATGAACGCATATCCTGAACTAATCGGTGGCACTTCCGATCGACTGGATACAGAACTCATGCGCGCGGCTCCGAAACGTCTGATCTCGAAAGTGGGCGCCGAAGGAGTCTACACGGCGGGAATTAATCCCTGTGAAAGATGGCCGAGAGGCTTGGGCCTCGCGGTAAAGATCGAGGACGGCGACGACAAACGCGCGCGACCAACGGTGGTGATCGAATTGCTTCGCCAGCTCGACGTGTTGCAGGATGCGTCGCTCGAGGCGGTTGCTCGCTACGCATTCTTTCCGGTGGTGAATCGGCGCGGTGACGTAGTTGGCGAAGTCACCGCCTCGTTCGAATTGCGAAAACCACAAGCGAACGTCTCATGACACCCGAAGTACGTGCGCTGTTTCCGATTACTCAGCGTCTGATTTACTTCAATCACGCTGCCGTCTCGCCTCCGCCAATCCCTACTATTCGCGCCGTCGAGGCGCAGCTCAAAGACGTCAACGAAAACGGCTCGCTCAACTTTCGCAGTTGGTTGACTGTCAAAGAGGAAGCCCGCAAATTACTCGCTAGTCTTCTCGGCGCGCGTGCCGAACAGGTCGCATTTGTACGAAACACTTCTGACGCGCTTTCCACGGTCGCCAACGGCCTCACGTGGAAACCTGGCGACAACATTGTGACGTTCAGTCGCGAGTTTCCCTCCAACATCTACCCGTGGCTGCGCATTCGCGATGTGTTCGGCGTCGAGGTGCGCATGTGTGCCGAACGTGGCGGCCGCATCGACCTCGTAGAGTTGGAAAGGCTGATAGACCGAAATACGCGCGTAGTGGCCATCAGTCAGGTGCAGTATGCCTCCGGATTTCGCACCGATCTCGAACGGCTCGGACGCATCGCGCGCCAACACGATGCGTTGCTGGTGGTTGACACCATTCAGGCTCTCGGCGTTATTCCGACCAACGTCGAAGCGGAGTTGATCGACGTTGCGGCAGGCGGAGGTCACAAATGGCTACTGAGTCCAGAAGGGGTCGGTTACCTTTACCTTTCTGACCGCGCCCGTGAACGAATTCAACCCACACTTGTCGGCTGGGTCAGTGTTCCGAATCCGGATGACTATTTCAATTTCGAGCAGGGTTGGAACCGAGGCACGCTCGCATGGGAAACTGGCACTGGCCCGGCGTCGCTGCTGCATGGTTTCAGAGCGAGCCTTGAGCTTCTGAGCCGTTTTGGGGTGCAAACTATAGCCAAGTATCTCGAAGAGCTCACCGACTACCTTTGCGACGGTCTGAGAGCAAGAGACTACGAGGTGGTCAGCCCTCGGGTACCCGGCGAGAAGTCGCAAATTGTCTGTATCGCACCGCGG
Organism: Pyrinomonadaceae bacterium; assembly: GCA_035248565.1. Lineage (GTDB taxonomy): Bacteria > Acidobacteriota > Blastocatellia > Pyrinomonadales > Pyrinomonadaceae > PSRF01. The sequence continues at coordinate 4,016 of DATFHH010000110.1, forward strand.
CCAGGCAGCTCCGCAATGGGCCTTTACGCTCATTTGAAACAGCGAAACATCATTACGGCGCCCCGTACTGACCGTCTTCGAATTGCTCCACATCTCTATAACACCAGGAGCGAGATCGACGAGTTCATCAAGAGCTTGCCCTGACAAGAGCGAGCGATAATCGTTCGTTTGTACTGTCAGGGTTGTATCGAACGTGTACAAATTCGACTGCGGATAGACAATTCTGCCACATCACTTATTAGTCTTTCGCGAGAAAATCCCTGCAAAACTGCAATTAAGCTCTCGTGAATGGCATAAAGCCGAAGTTGGCACAATCATTGCCAAAGCTCAATCAGAACAAGAAGGGTAGATAAGGGTAAATCGGGTCAGGCTCTGAAACTGCGGTGAGTGGAGGCTTTGGGGGAGGCATCCTCTCACAGATTTGACAAGCAAGCGTTCGACTCTTTTGGGGGAACGGAGTGGCGCTTGTGGCGCAGTCGAAGAGCAATCATAGCGGAGCTGCTGATTGTCGTCTTGACGGGGCTTGGGGGAGCCTCCCAAGAAAAATCAGCAGCCCGCACTTTTTTGTGCCCACGAATCCGCGTTCATCCGCGGCTCTAGTTTCTTTCGCTTAACAACCGGGCGGGATTTGTCTCAGGCGTCATCTCGTCGAGATTCAGTCGCAACATTCCACCAGCATCCGAATAGGCAGCGACGTCCTTTTGTTGCGCACGCCTGTGATTGAATAGCAGTGCGCCAATCAGTCCACCCATTCCCAAGCATGTGATTAGCGCGAAGCCCGAGGCTTTCAATACAGCCACCAACACACCAAGTGTCGTGTTGATATACCGTTTCTGCGCCTCTTTGAAGATGTTTGGGTTTTCACCAAGCCATTGCACCACCTGCTCGTACTTGACCTGATCGATTAACTGCTTGGCCGTCTGTTCGTCAGGCGCGTCAAAAACAAACACTGAATAGTTTCCGACTCTCCTATACGCGGTTGGCGCAGGCAGGCCGAGTTTCCAGAGTTCCTGGATGCGCGCGATGATGCGTTGATCATTATCTGCTGCTAGTTGCGGCGTATTGAATTCAATGATCAGAAGTTTACTTGGACCATACGACGCGAGCACCGCATCAGCATTTCCACCCGATTCGATCGCCGAAAACACGGGTCGCTGTATATCGAGTTGAATCAGGTCGGCAAAATTGTTTAGGTAAACAGCATTTTTTTCCGCTTCTTCGGGATTCGGAAGATGTTTTATTAAAGCCGGAATATCGTCCTCACTTTTGTCGAGCGTATTGCTCAACGCCTCGGCCAATTCATGCAGACTTTCAAGGCTGCCTTTCAAGCGGCCCATTCTGACGAAGCTTGTGCCTCTGAAAAACCCGATCGTATTACCGAAAACGAAGCAGGCGGTGCCGATGTCGCTTCGTATTTCCAGATTCGGTTGCCCCTGTCGTCTAGCGAAGTCGGCTGCCAGGCTGAACCGCTCGTATGCCTTGGAATCCTGCTGGAAGTGGTCAATCCCAACAAGCGCTCTGCTGCCATCGCTTCCGACGTACTCGGCTTCTTCCATAGCAGTAGGGACACCCGCGAAGTCGATTGTATCGGGAGAGAGAGAGTGCCTGACTTGCTTGTATGTTCCGACTTGTTCCGGGAGCAATCGCAGAGGCTCCGTTGGACTGTTCTCAGCCAAACCGGAACCGATAAAGGTCAACAATAAAGTAAATAGCAGAAATAAACGCAAACTGACGCTCCTCGAGCGGGCCGTGAAACAGTCGTTAGAAACCGCCGGGTGTTTGATGTTCCCTGCGCGTGTTTCGGCAGCACGTGGTCAGTTTAATGCCAGCGTCGGAGTTCGCGCAAAAGAAGGTCAGCGTAATGGCGTGGATTGCTGATGTTGTGCATCACTATCGAGCCGCCAAGCTCGCTGGCATTGTCGATAATGATGTCGCCGAAGCCCATCATTCGCTGTGGAATGCTGGACGAGACCGTCACGTCCTGAATTTTGCTCAACGGAATGTTTTTGGTCGTGCGTGCGACGAGGCCGGTGTCAATTTGGAGTTTTGCATCCGTGACCGTGTAGCGAAGCATGTTTCGCCGCAGGTGGTAATAACCCGGAATCAGCAATATTGCCAGCGCGAGCGGGATCGAAATCGCTGCGGACACTCCCAGCGACGCCAGCAGAAACACGAGAGCGATGCCGGTAATCACTGCCAACGCGTAACAGGTTTTGACGAAGATCATCGTAGGTCGGACGGTGAAGATCGTATGCTCGAGATCCTGGTCAGCGTTCATTTCCAGCGCACGCGATTGAAGGCGGGCAATTCGCGTTGCTTCAGAATCGGTGGCCGCGCCGCAGTTCGAGCAAAACCGGACGCTGGGGGTAACGTATGCTCCGCAGTTAGAACAGGTCATGGAGTTCGATCCTACACTATCCACAGTATGTGTGAAATACGTGGATATATAGTGTGGAGTTGCTACTGACTGACTAGCTGCAAGCGACCATCAGGCAGTCTGGCCATGAAAACGCTGCGTTCGTAGATATTCAGTGGAGTTGGATCTTTTTTCTGAGCTGCGGCGAGTTGTGCTGGTGTGAGCGCAATCGCTGCTTGTGGGTTGCGCAGCAGGCTGTATCGCTCGCCGATGCGACGAACATATTCGCGCGTTTCACTGTACGGAGGAATTTGATATCCGTACTTCAACACTGCGCCCTCGCCGGCGTTATAGCCGGCCAATGCGAGACGCACGTCTCCAAAGAACAGATCGAGCAAAAAGCGCATGTAACGTGCGCCGCCTTCGATGTTCTGTTTCGGATCCCAAATGTTGGTCACGCCAAAGCGGCTGGCGGTCGGCGGCATCAACTGCATCAAGCCGCGTGCGCCTTTCGGAGACATCGCACGTGCTTTGAAGCTCGATTCCTGGTGCATGATGGAGTAGAGCAACAGCGGGTCGACTGAATTTCGCTTGCCGGATTCGATGATGAAGTTATCGACGTCGGAATTTCCGGTAGTAAATCCGCCCAGTGATGGATTTATCTCCAGGCTGGTCAGGTGTATGAGGCGCTTCGCTGGTTTTGGAGGATCAACTTTGGGTGTCTGGATTTGGACAGCGTTCGGAAGGTCGAAATTATCGATCTGGTAGTTAGACTGCCCAAGGGCTGCGCCCGGAGCGGCAACAAGCATTACCAGAAGAAGGATTGATTTTGGCATTTATTCGTGTATTTCTGCTGAGTTTCGGGGCGAGACTCGTGAGGCTCTTGAATGGTAGCACAGTTTATCCGCAGATTACGCAGATTTGTTTGCTCATCTGCGTAATCTGTGGGTGGATCTACTTGACAGCCGTAGTAAAATCAGCGCGTTTCGCAAATAACCTCACGGTTAAACTATAAACACGCGCGCTTCTGCGCGCCTCACAAAAGGAAGAAAACAGATGAAGAACATTCTTACGCTCACACTACTGCTCCTGTGTGTTTTCAGCACTGGAGTCCTGGCCCAGACCTCAACCTCAACTTCCAAACCCGGCACAAAGCAGGGCGCCAAACGCGGCCCAATCTTTCGCGCCACCAAAGAACAGATCAACCAAGCCCAGGGGATTCTCAAGGAGCGAGGCTTTTACTCGGGAGAACAGACCGGCAAGCTTGACGATGCGACACGCGAAGGACTGCGGAAGTATCAACAGGCAGAAGGGCTGAAAGTAACCGGTACGCTCAATAGGGTGACACTGGAGAAGATGAACATCACGCTTACTGAGAAACAGAAGGCTATGTGAGAGTGGCATAAATTAGGCCGCGGATGACGCGGATAACGCGGATAAGAAAACTGATCCGCGTTCATCCGCGGCTTAACAATAGTTCGATAACTTCATAGCTCTTTTGGAGTGCGGCTGCCAGGTTCTCTGGCTGGTTGCCGCCCCCTTCGGCCATGTCTGCCTTGCCGCCGCCGCGCCCGCCAACCAGCGGCGCCAACTCTTTGATTACCTGTCCGGCCGGCACCTTTGCCGTCAGGTCTGGTGACGTCCGAACAATTAGCGATACTTTTCCTTCGTTGCTGCGTCCCAGCACAACCACGCCCGACTTGATTCGCGCCAACAGCGTGTCGGAAAGCTGTCGCATCGCCGCCGCATCAAGCCCGCTCGCCTCACGGGCCAGGACTTTAATGCCCGCAACTTCACGCGACTCATCACCATTGGCCGACGTACCCACCGCCCCGCTCGCAATCTTCAACCGCAACTCGTCAGCTTCACGTCGTGTTTTCTTCAGTTCGTCTTGCAGACGGTGAACCGTGACAGGTAACTCCGCGCGCGAAGTTCTCAATCCACTGCTCAACTCATCAACCAGAACTTCCGTTTCGCGGAATCGCTCATACGCGTCCATTCCCGTAATCGCCCTGATGCGTCGCACACCCGAAGCAATTGACTCATCGCTGACGATCTTGAACAGGCCGATATCGCCGGTTGCACGAACGTGTGTGCCACCGCAGAGCTCTTTCGAAAAAATACCTTCAGCGCCTTTGATCGAAAGCACGCGCACTTTCTCGCCGTACTTCTCACCAAACAGCGCCATCGCACCCGAGCGCATCGCCTCTTCAATCGCCATCTCATCCGTTCGCACAGGCTCGTTGCGCAGGATGTGATAATTGACCAGTCGCTCGATCTCTTCTTTCTCTGCCGCCGTCAGAGGCTGATAATGCGAGTAGTCGAAACGCAAATACGTCGGCGCGACAACCGAACCTGCCTGCTTAACGTGCGCACCCAAAACCTCACGCAACGCAGCGTGCATCAAGTGAGTCGCGGTATGGTTTCGACGTGTCGCATCCCGCTTTTCAACGTCCACTTGCGCCGAGACTATATCGCCAACACTAAAACTTCCTTTTTCGATTTTGACTTTGTGCACGATCAAGCCCTGCGCCGGTGAGTAGGCGTCGTTAACGAGAGCCAGTCCGCCGGTTGGACCAATCAGCACGCCGACATCGCCAACCTGTCCGCCGCTCTCCGCGTAGAACGACGTGCGGTCGAGTACGATCTCGCCTTCTTCACCTTCGGCCAGAGCTTCAATCTCTGCGCCTTTAATAATCGCGACGATCTTCGCATCATCTAGGGAAGTCGTTTCATAACCCTTGAACACAGATCGGCCCAATCGTGTCGCGAGGTTTGCGTAAACTGGATTCACCCTCGCTTTCGCTTCGCCTTTTTCCGTCGTAACTGCTTGTTGGAGTTGCTGTAACGCCGCATCGAACAAGCTATTAAACTGGTCTTCCTCGATTGCAAAGCCACGTTCTTCCAGGCCGACTCTTATCAAATCGCGCGGTGTTCCAAACGTGTCGTAGAGTCGCGCCAACGTCTTATAATCCGGCATTGCACCTTTGCTCGCCGCGAACACTTCGTCGAGCTTGTTCAAGCCAACCGTCAACGTCGAACGAAAACGCTCTTCCTCCAACCGCACCATCTTTTCGACGAACTCGCGCTGCATTTCGAGCTCGGGATAAGCATCTTTCATCAGGTCAATCACGAAATTTGTAACTTGACTGAAGAAAACTCCCTCTAATCCGAGCGTATGATGACCTTGATAGATCGCGCGTCTCATGATCTTCCGCAGCACGTAATTGCGGCCTTCGTTGCCGGGCAGGATGCCGTCGGCAATCGAGAAGGCGGCAGCCCTTGCATGATCCGCAATGACACGCATCGCAAATCCTTCCTGCGTTTCCGGTTCGTAGTTGCGGTCTGCGACCCTGGCGGTGAAGTTAACGATCGGACGAATCAAGTCGGTGTCATAGTTTGACTTCACACCTTGCAACGCGACCGCGAGACGTTCGAGTCCTGCGCCAGTATCGACTGAAGGCGCGGGCAGCGGATCCAGCTTGAACTGTCCTGGTCCAGTCTCGCTGCGATCAAACTGCATGAAGACGAGATTCCAAATCTCCATGATCGTATCGCCAGGCCCATTGACGTTGGCGGCGGAATTCTCCGCATCGTTTGGATCGGGACCGATGTAGTAATGAACCTCACTGCATGGTCCACATGGGCCAGTCTCAGCCATTTGCCAGAAGTTGTCTTTGCGACCGAACCGCAGAATGCGTGCGCGCGGCGCACCAACTTTTTCCCACAACGCCTCGGCATCTTCATCAGCCGCGACTTCTTCATCGCCGCCAAACACGGTGAACCACAATCGCGCCGGATCGAGTTTGAGAACATTAACGAGCAGGTCCCAGGCAAGCTCGATCGCGTCTTCCTTGAAGTAATCGCCAAACGAGAAGTTGCCGAGCATCTCAAAGAACGTGTGGTGCCGCGCTGTTTTGCCTACTTCATCGAGATCGTTGTGCTTGCCGCCTGCGCGCACACACTTCTGCGACGACGTTGCGCGCACGTACTCCCGCTTTTCCGCACCCAAAAAGACGTCTTTGAACTGGTTCATGCCGGCGTTGGTGAACAACAGCGTCGGATCGTTTGCCGGCAGCAGCGGCGACGAACGCACGCGCGTGTGCCCGTGCTCTTCGAAGTACTTCAAAAACGCTTCGCGAATCTCGTTACCAGTCATAGTTCTTGAGTTTAACTAACATCAGCTTCATCCGTGAAATCCACGGCCAGTGCGCGAACCTTATCGCTCACCAAATCGAACGGAAATCCCTGTCGTAACAAATGATCGAACAGGCTTTTCGCTTCGATACGGTTCTTCGGCCGTCCGCGCAGCCGCACACGTTTCGCGATGGCTTTGTCGATCAATTGCTCTTCAGGCGTTTCCGTGTAGACAAGCTCCAACGCTTCATTTGCTACCTCAGTCGGGACCTTTTTGAATTTGAGGTCGCGCTCGAGACGCCGGCGTCCAAGCGGGCGTTGTTTCACTTTGAAAGATGCATAACTAAAAGCAAACCGCTCGTCGTCAAGATAGCCGTATTCTTTCAGCCGCGAAATCACCGTTTCGACAACTGCCTCGGGCGTACCTTTACGTTTCAACAATCGTTCGCGCAGTTCTGCGACCGATCGCGGTTTCGCCGCGAGCAGTTTCACAGCGCGCTCGAAGGTTTGACGTAAGACTTCAGCCACAGATTTAACAGATTAATCCGTGGCTGATCTAAAATGCCAGAGATGGATGGCGTGCTCGTAGTAGATAAGCCTTCGGGAATGACCTCGCACGATGTAGTCGCGCGCGTGCGTCACATCCTGCGTGAGCGTCGTGTTGGTCACACCGGCACGCTCGATCCGTTTGCCACCGGCGTGCTCATTATTCTTCTCGGTAAAGCTACACGCCTCGCACAGTTTCTCGGGAACGCTGACAAGGAATACGAAGCTATCATTCGTTTGGGATATTCAACCGATACTGGTGACCGCACCGGAACTCCGATTCCTGGACCAGCCGCAGAGGAATCAAAATCCGGAAACTGGACTGAGGCAGATATCGAAGCGGCACTCAGGAGCTTTCGCGGTGATATCGATCAAGTGCCGCCAATGTACTCGGCGAAGAAAGTCGAGGGACGAAAGCTCTACGAACTCGCGCGCCGTGGTGAGAGTGTTGAACGACAGCCGATACATGTTTGTATCTATGAGTTTGCTGCGATCAGGCCCGACGGCCAACTCATCAAAGACAATCTCGACGGCACGTTCGACTTCCACACGCGCGTCTCTTGTTCTTCGGGCACGTACGTCCGAACGCTGGCAGAAGATTTCGGGAAACGTCTGTACGTTGGCGCGCATTTGGCAGAGTTAAGACGCACTCGAGTTGGTGATTTCTCCATCGATCAGGCAATTACGCTAGATCAGTTAAAGATCCACTTTGGCGAAGAGTCGCTTGGCACGATCCTGCTGCCCTCAGGAGCGGCGCTCTCACAGATGCCTTTCGTGCATCTAAACGCCGAAGATGCTCGACGGGCCAATCATGGAAGAGAGGTGAATGTCGCGGAAGCTGAGTGGGCCGATGGAGAAAACGTGAAGATGTGTGATGCTAACGACGAGCTGATAGCGATCGGTCAATACGATGCCAATACCAGGCGCTTGCATCCACGCGTCGTGCTCGGCGGTGCGGTTTAAGTTGTGCGTCTCCCTGGAGTGCGGCGACCTGGCGCCGCTTTGGCCTCGATCAAGCATGATCGATAATAAAGCGGCGCCAGGCCGCCGCACTCCAAAGAGGCGCGCAAAATAAGCATTGACTTAGGTCCTTTACCTCTGTGCTATACTTGCGCGCAAGGAAGTGCGCGTATAGCCGCTTCCCACAGTTGTTTCCTTCCGGACTTCCGTTGAAATCGATCATTGAGAAGAGATGCCTCGAGGACGCAGCTCACGCTTACGCGCGCGTGAGGCGTATCACGAAGCACTGACGACTTAAGAACCGCAAGTTCCCGACCATGACGGGCGGTTGTGTAAATGGCGTGGCCTCTCCCCACACGCTGTCCAATGCGCGAAAGCCGAAGAGGTTTCAAAGGCTATGCAAGAGCAGGATGGCAATAAACAATTCAATATCAGCGAACGTTTGGAAGATCTGCGTCGTGAGCACGAAGCACTGCGCTGGGAGGGATCGTTTCGAGACTACTTCGAATTAGTCGCCCAGAATCCACGCGTCGCCCAACTTTCACACGCTCGCATCAACGACATGGTTCATGCCGCCGGTGTCGAGCGGCTTAACGAGGGCACTCAACACGAAGTCCTCTCCTACAACTTTTTCTCATCCGAGCTCTTCGGCATCGAGGAACCAATAGCCAGGATAGTCGAGTACTTCAAATCGGCTGCTCAGCGTCTCGAGGTGCGCAAACGCATCCTGTTGCTCATGGGACCCGTCGGCGGTGGTAAGTCGACGATTGTGAACATGCTCAAGCGCGGGCTGGAAGTGTGGACCAGGACCGAGGCCGGCGCAGTTTATGCAATCAAGGATTGTCCGATGCATGAAGAGCCGCTGCATCTCATTCCACACCAACTGCGCGGCGAAATAGAAAAGCATTACGGGATTTATATCGAAGGCGATCTCTGCCCGCAGTGTCGCTATGCGTTGGACCACACTTATGGTGGCCGTCATGAAGACGTAAAAGTTCATCGCGTCGTCTTCTCAGAAAAAGAACGCATCGGCATCGGTACGTTTTCGCCAAGTGATCCCAAGTCGCAGGACATCACTGAGCTCACTGGTTCAATAGATCTTTCGACGATCGGCGAAGTGGGCGTTGAATCGGATCCGCGTGCTTATCGTTTTGACGGTGAGTTGAACATCGCCAATCGCGGCTTGATGGAATTCGTCGAGATGCTGAAGGTTGATGAGAAGTTTCTGTACAGCCTTCTGACGCTGTCACAGGAGCAAAGCATCAAGACCGGTCGCTTCGCAATGATTTATGCCGATGAAGTGATTCTTTCACACACAAACGAGAACGAGTACATCGCTTTTGCCGGTAATCGTAAATCGGAAGCGCTACAGGATCGCATCATCCTCGTCAAAGTTCCCTATAACCTGCGCGTATCGCAGGAAGAACGCATTTACGACAAGCTGTTGCACCAGTCTGAAGCGCTGCGCAACGTTCACCTCGCGCCACACACGTTGAAAGTGGCCGCGATGTTTGCGGTGATGACGCGCCTCGAAGAACCCAAGCGGCAGAACGTCGATCTCGTGAAGAAGATGAAGCTTTACGACGGCGAAGACGTCGAGGGTTACAAGTCGAAAGACGTGCGCGAGCTGAAAGAGGAGACCGTTCGCGAGGGCATGGACGGTATTTCGCCGCGCTACATTATCAATAGACTCTCGAGCGCGCTCGTCCGCGATGGCGTCACCTGTATCAATCCGATCGACTCACTGCGAGCAATTAAAGATGGTTTCGAGCAACACACCGGCATCAGCGGCGAACAGCGTGAGCGTTATTTGAATCACATCTCACAGGCGCGCAAGGAGTACGACGAGCTGGCGAAGATTGAGGTGCAGCGAGCGTTCGTCTACTCGTTTGAAGAGATGGCGCGCACGATGTGCAACAACTATCTCGACAACGTTGAAGCGTTCTGCAACAAGGAGCGAATCAAAGATCCAATCACCGAAGAGGAGATGGATCCCGATGAACAGTTGATGCGGTCGATCGAGGAGCAGATCGGGATCTCTGAAAATGCTAAGAATACTTTCCGGCAGGAGATACTGATTCGCATTTCGTCTTACGCTCGCAAGGGCAAGCCGTTCGAGTACAACTCGCATGAGCGTCTGAAGGAAGCGATCGAGAAGAAGATCTTTGCCGACCTGAAAGACGTGGTGAAGATAACAACGTCGGCCAAGACGCCCGATCCGGATCAACTGCGGCGCATTAACGAGGTGGTTGACCGGCTGGTGAAAGAGCACGGGTACTGTCCGGTTTGTGCGAACGAGCTGCTGACCTATGTCGGCACGTTGCTGTCTCGATAGATTTCTAGCCACAGATGAACGCGGATAAACGCGGATAAGATCTGCGTTTATCCGCGAAAATCTGTGGCTAAAACATATGAAGAAACGTTACTGGATCGCCGGGGCCGCAACACTCGCTATTGCGGGCAAACTCCTCGCGCGTCCACGTGATGCCGACTGGCAGAAATGTCGTGACGTGATCTTTCATTCCGAGCACTCGTGCTTTGCCGACGTCGATGGAATTCGCGTTCATTACCAGGAAGCCGGCGACGCAAACAACCCTGCACTCATCCTGATTCACGGTTTCGCATCCTCAACACTCGTCTGGAGCAAGGTCTTCCTGCGTCTTGCACAGGAAGATTATCGGGTAATCGCCGTTGACATGTTGGGCTACGGCTATTCCGCCAAACCAAAAAACGGTGAATACACAATTGCGGGTCAAGCAAAACTATTGATGCGTCTGCTTGATTGTCTCGGCATCGAGAGAGCCATATTCGTCGGCAGTTCTTACGGTGGTGCAGTCGCTGCGACTTGCGCGTTGGATTATCCGGATCGAGTTGAGAAGCTGATCCTTGTTGGTACAGTTAACAACAACCGGCCTTTGAGGTTCACGCTCATGCGATTGTTTGGCTCGCCGCTGGTTGGCGACGTCGTTTCACCGCTTTTAATGGGATCGCGTCGCTTACTGCGTCGGCGCATGAAGCGAGTTTACGATCGGCACGCATGGGTGCTCGACGAAAGACGAGTCGATGCGCGACATCAACTCTTGCGCGCATCCCGCACACAACGCGCGATCATTCGCACGATCCGCGGCTGGGATGCTGAACGGATTTCGAGAGACGCGCATCTAATCAGTCAGCCCACGCTTTTGCTTTGGGGTGAAAACGACCTCGAGATTCCATTGGCTGATGGCGAGCGGCTGCACGCGGAGATTCCCGGATCTCGCTTGATAGTTTTTCTGAAGTGCGGTCACCTGCCGCACGAGGAATATCCGGAAGCCTTTACCGAAGTCGTGATCAGTTTTTGTAAAGAGAAATCTCTGTAATTTGTGGATGGTGTTTTATGTCTATTCAACGCAATGACTGGTCGCTACAGCGCAAGGGCATCATCGATCAGGAGCGCCACAAAGAGCGCGTAAAAGAAGCCATCCGCAAGAACCTCGGGTCGATCGTTTCAAACGAAGCCATTATTCTTTCCGACGGCAAGCGCACCGTTAAAGTTCCCATCAAAGCTCTTGACGAGTACAAGTTTCGCTTCAATTACCAAAAAAGCAAACACGTGGGCCAGGGCGACGGAAAGACGCGCGTCGGCGACGTTATCGGCCGCGAGAGCCGGCCCGGCGGTGGTCAGGGTTCAGGACAAGCTGGTCAGGAAGCAGGCGCCGACTATTACGAAGCGGAAGTAAATATCGACGAGCTCGCTGCGTTGATCTTCGAAGATCTACAACTGCCTTACCTCGAAGAGAAAGCGAAAAAAGCAGTTCAATCGCGCAAGACGCAGTTCAACGAGATACGGCGCACCGGTGTGATCGCCAATCTCGACAAACGCCGCATGATCCTCGAAAACATTCGCCGCAACGCGCGCGAAGGTGATGCACGTTTTGGCGACATCAAAAAAGAAGACCTGAGATTCAAGACGTGGGAAGAGGTAATGCGTTACGAGTCGAACGCCGTCGTCATCGCCATGATCGACGTTTCCGGTTCGATGGGTGAGTTTAAGAAATACATCGCGCGCAGTTTCTATTTCTGGATGGTGCGGTTTCTGAGAACGAAGTACGACAATGTCGACATCGTCTTCATCTCGCATCACACCGAAGCAAGAGAGGTGAGTGAGGAGCAATTCTTCACGCAGGGAGAGTCGGGCGGAACAGTTGTTTCGTCCGCTTACCAACTCGCGCTCGATATCATCAAGCAACGCTATCGGCCTTCCGACTGGAACATTTATCCGTTCCACTTTTCAGATGGCGACAACTACTACTCCGATAACGAAGAAGCAGTGAGGTTGGCTGACGAGTTGATCGCGACGTGCAATCTGTTTGGTTACGGTGAGATTGGTGAGGAAGGATCGTCGAGTTACCGCCGCTCATCTGGCGCGCTGCTGTCAATCTTTTCGGATCGACTGCAAAACAAGGATCGCTTCGTCGGCGTGCGCATTGATGATAAAGAAGACGTCTACCCTGCTTTGAAGCAGTTCTTCGGCAAGAGAGAGTTATCCGTGTAATCCGCGTTCATCCGCGGCTAACTTGTATGGAAGACAAAGAGATCAGAGAGTTAGAGAAGGCGGTCGAGCAGATTTGGGAAGTTGCTCGACGCTTTGGTCTCGATCCGTATCCGACCAATTTCGAGATCGTGCCCGCCACCGTAATGTACGAAGTGGGCTCCTACGCGCTGCCTGGTCGCTATTCTCATTGGACCTTCGGCAAGACCTACCATCGCATGAAAACGATGTACGACTTCGGACTCTCGAAGATCTACGAAGTCGTCATCAACACCAATCCTGCTTACGGCTTCCTGTTGGAGACAAACAGCCCGATTCAGAACAAGATGGTGATTGCGCATGTGCTCGGGCACGTCGACTTCTTCAAAAACAACTCATACTTTTCAAAAACTAACCGGCGCATGGTCGAGAGTGTGTCGACTCACGCGCAGCGGATGATGGAGTATGAGTTCAAGCACGGTCGCAAAACGGTCGAACGCTTTCTCGACGCCGTGCTCGCGATCGAGGAACACATCGATCCGTATTTCTTTATCAAGCGCGACGTCTCTGTTGCCGAAGAGAAGCGACGCGCAGAACTGCAGCCGAAGGAAGGACGTTACGACGATCTCTGGTTGCTCGACAAAGCTGAGCGCGAGTCGAAACAAAAGCACGCCAGCAACGATGACGATGCGGACGCAAAGCGCGAGCGGCTGCCCGAGAAAGACCTGCTCTTCTACATCATGAAAAACTCGCCGTCGCTTGCACCATGGCAGCGCGACGCGATTGCCATGGTCCATGAAGAGATGGAGTATTTCGTCCCGCAGATGCAAACGAAGATTATGAATGAGGGTTGGGCGAGTATCTGGCACGCGCGCATCATGCGTGAGCTCGATCTGAACGACAACGAACACATCGAGTTTGCCAATCTTCACGCCGGCGTCGTCTCGCCGCAGAAAGGCCAGTTAAATCCGTACTATCTCGGCTATAAGGTCTTTGAAGACATCGAGCGACGCTGGGATGATCCTTCGAAAGAAGAGCGCGACAAGTTTGGCCGGATTGGCAAACAAGGACGCGAGAAGATCTTCGAAGTGCGAGAGCTGGACAATGATGTCTCCTTTTTGCGCAACTATTTGACCGAAGAGTTATGTGAAGAGCTGGACTTGTTTGTGTTTGAGCTGATTGAAGAGGAAGAGTGGACCATCACCGAGAAGCGCTGGGAAAAAGTGCGCGACCAGCTAGTTTCAAATATGACGAATTTCGGTTTTCCGTATTTGCAGGTGGAGGATGGCGACTACAACCGCAACCGCGAGCTCTACATCAAGCATTGCTATGAAGGCACCGAGCTCGACATGAGGTACGCGCGCAAAGCGCTCGAACACGTTTACACGCTCTGGGGCCGCCCGGTCCATCTCGAAACTGTAATTGACGACGAGTCGTCGGTGCTGCACTTCAACGGCGACGAGCACGGACAGGACTAGTTAGCCGCGGATAACGCGGATAGAATAAGCAAAATTTCTGATCCGCGTTTCATCAGCGTCATCCGCGGCTAACTAATCTGTAATGCCTGACTCACCGCAGGATCCCTGCGTACTCTCCAGATCTTCGAATCCAAATAGTAATGAATGAACGCGTAGCCCCACAGAAACGAAACGCCAAGCTGAACCATCAGCGCTGGATGCGCGCTTTGCAATCCGACATATCCGAGGAGCTGCCGCGGCCCCTGATAAATCACCCCAAAAATAATCCCGCACGCAACGTAGTAAACCAACCGCCGGCTGATAAACTCCGCCGCGCCATACTTCTCACGCGATTTATACTTCTGATTGTGAAACCAAATGAGGCGGTGATACTGGAGATTGTGATAAATCGTCAGTATCGCCACGATCGCGATCGGTTTGTGCGGCATTGGCGTGAGCAACACGATCCAGTGCATCGGAATCGCCGCTGCCAACAGAAGATACTTCGGAACATTTAACGGCTCGCCTGCGATCGCGCGCTGCACCTGACGTCCAAGCCAAAGAACCAGAAAGAGAATGGTTCCGGCAAGGAGCAGCTTCGCAAAGCCATTAACGCCTGCACGCAATACCTCGGGTACGCGCGCCATCGCGTTCGGATCGCGTGCGATAAACTCCACAAACGGATAGTTGAAAGCAAACAGCAGGAATAGCCGATCGAGTGCGTTGTCGACACGCGCCAAGTCCCCGTTCTTCTTTTTATAGAGCACCATGAAGCCGTAATGTTGCTTCACCAAGTGGTAGTAAGCCCACAGCGCAGCCACAAACAGAAACACAAACCCAGCGCCCGCGAGCACCATCACTGGTCCAATGGCGAAAAAGAGCAGCGATCCCCAAAGCAGCCGCGCGCGATTTTTTCTTTCCGTGCGATCGAAGTAGGTGCGGGAGAAGGTGCCGAAGACGTGTGGCGCATCGATTAGGATGGCCCACAACGCAACCATCGGGATCAGTGGGAGGAGTCCGGTCACGTAAAGCACAAGCAACGCATAACTCGACACGACTGAGCCGATGAACCAGACGAGATCGTCGCGCGCGCTGATGATCCAGCGCAACGAGATTGCGGTTGCCACCGGCTTCGCAACTACTTCGACGCTCACCGCCATGTCCCGCATTTTACCTGTTTTGTGACTTTTGTGCCTTTTTGTGGCTATTATCGCGGCATGGACAAACAACTCTTCCAGGCTCATCCGTGGCACGGCGTGACTTCAGGTCCGAGAACGCCGGAGGTAGTCAACGCCTACATCGAAATCGTCCCCACTGACGCCGTGAAGTATGAACTCGATAAATGGTCCGGCCACCTGCGCGTCGATCGTCCGCAACGGTTCTCTTCAATGTCGCCCACGCTCTACGGCTTTATTCCACAAACATATTGCGGTCGCGAAGTGGCTGAACTCTGCCAGCAACGAACCGGCCGCCCCGATATCGAAGGCGACAAAGACCCGATGGACATTTGCGTCTTATCAGAGAAAGCGTTTTTGTACGGCGGCTTTTTCCTGCACGCGCGGCCGATAGGTGGTCTGCGAATGATTGACGGCAATCAGGCTGACGACAAGATCATTGCCGTACTCGAATCAGACCTGGCTTACGGAAATATCAGGAAGATTGGTGACGTGCCGGAAGGATTGATCGATCGTCTAAAGCATTACTTTCTCAGTTACAAACAACTCCCGAGCGACAAGGACAAGAAAGTCGAAATCGTTGATGTTTACGATCGCGAAGAGGCGCATGATGTGATCGCGCGAAGTCTCAGAGACTACGAACTCGAGTTTGGATCTTAGCCGCGGATTTTACTGATGAAGACGGATCTGTTCGCTGATACCACAGCGGGGGCATACAAGCCCCCGCCAGTGTTGTTCGTCAACCCATCTCGCGAACGCTAGCCCCGGCGGCTTTTGCGTTCCGTGAGAGTGATGCGCCCGTTTGCGTTCAGTGTCCTCCGCGCTGCAATGTTTGCAGAGCCAGCCATACCCCAGATTGAAAAAGTGGGTGGTCTGGTGCATAGCATCAGCGTAGCGATTGAGCAGATTCCATCAAACGCACCGGAACCGACATCCTTCTCCCATCCCGCCAAATCTGAACCTGAACGGTTTCACCGATCTGATGTTTGTCGAGAACGCGGAAGAGATCGTCAGAATTGGTGACTTTGTCGTTGTCGATACCAACGATGATATCGCCCAATTCAAAATCGCCCGTGTCTGTTTGCTGGATGCCGCGAAGTCCGGCTTGCGCAGCGCCGCTGCCGCGCATCACCTGAATGATTAGCACGCCGTCAGAGACTGGCAAATCAACCTGGTTTTTAAAAGCTTCAACGTCACGCGTGCTGATGCCCATTTTCGGACGACGCACTTTGCCGTTTTGCAGCAACTGCGGCACAACGCGTTTCGCAATACTCACTGGCACTGCAAAACCGACGCCCGCGGAACTACCTGACGGCGACAGGATCTGCGAATTGATGCCAATCATTCGTCCGCGCGAGTCGAGCAGTGGGCCACCTGAATTACCTGGGTTGATTGAAGCGTCGGTTTGTATAGCGCCTTCGATCAGCCGGTTGTTACGAGCGCGAATAGGCCGTTGGAGTCCGCTGATCACGCCGGTCGTCAACGTTCGATCGAGACCAAACGGATTACCGATCGCGAGCACCTTTTGGCCGACGACGAGTTTGTCCGAATCGCCCATCGGCACCACCGTCAATGCGCCGGACGGCTTTTCTAGCAAGCGAATGACGGCGAGATCGGTATCAGGATCGCCGCCGACAACCGTTGCCGGATAGTCTTTTTGTCCACCCATGCTGACGGAGAGTTTTTGTGAGCCTTCGATAACGTGATAGTTCGTTAGAATATTCCCCTGCTGGTCCAATATCGAACCAGAACCGGAACCTTCCTGCTGTTCTACAAAACCAAAGAAGTCGCGTGCGTAAGAGGTTGAGTGAATGAACACGACGCCCGGACTCAATGCGCGATAAACCTCGATGTTATTTTGTTCGTCGGTGACTGTCGCCGGATCACTGATTCCAGCCGCAGGTGATTCGGTAAATGCTGCCTGCGACGGCTGAAACCGATTTGAAACGCGATCCAAAATCACGACCGCTCCAGCTGCGAATAATCCTGAGATAAGGGCAATCAATAGAATTTGGCGTGCGGAAAGTCTGTACATGGCTTCTTGCCTCTCAAAAATCTGAATTTTGGTGAGTTGCCGACATCGACGCTAGGATGCTTTCGCAACGGGAGCCGTTGCGAGCAGATTGTAACAACGTAGCAAATGGTAAGCGAGTTTCGTTTTGTGTTAGCGGCCGAAGTATTCGAGGAGGACAACCGGCGCGTGCCAGCCCAGCGCAACAGCGCCCGTGGCGGCATGGACGATCATCAGTGTCAGGTAAATGCAGAGCACGACACTTAGACCATGTTTCGCGATTGGCAGGTGAGCGCAGCGATAGAGTATGCAAGCCGCAACCGCGCCAATGAGGAGCTTGGCGCCAAGAAAAGCGAACGGCCCGTGTTCCAAAATGCGCGCCATTAACGCATTTCCTTCGGTGGCGACGTGAAGACGAATCCAGAGCAGCGTCAACTGTGCATCAAGCCAGTTTAGGCCAAACAACAAGCAGCTTTTGGAAAGTCTTCCCATAGACTCCTCGACGCCAAACGTTGTTGAAACCTCGCCCTATTACGCCAGAACCCCTGAAGCGCGATTGCTCCAGGGGTCCTTGACGTCACGGGAGGAACGAGACTCGTTCTATGCTGAGAAGAAACATCAAATGACGACTCGCTTCCTAAAAAGTATATTTAGCTGCTGATTACACGGATGAACGCCGATTACACTATTGCTGAGATTCTGAGGAGCGCATCACGAGTTCTGGCGAGTGGTGGCGTACCGGAAGCACGCCGTGAGGCTGGTTCGCTTCTGTCGTTCGTGCTCGGTAAAGATCGGACGTTTCTTATCAGTCACTCTGAAGATCCGGTTGACGACGATTCGCTCGAGCGGTTACGCGAACTTGTCGAGCGGCGTGCGTCGGGAGAGCCGCTGCAATACATCGTAGGCGTCCAGGATTTTTTTGGACGCGAGTTTCAAGTGACGCGGGATGTGCTGATTCCGCGTCCGGAAACAGAATTACTCGTCGAAGCGGCTCTCGACATTGTTAAGGGTTCAGCGCCGTTTATTTGCGACGTAGGAACGGGATCCGGTTGTATCGCGATAACACTCGTGTGCGAGATTGCGCAGGCGCGCGCGGTTGCGCTCGACAATTCAGCGTCGGCGATTGAAGTCGCGAAGTTGAACGCGCGCAGTCTGTCAGTTTCGGAGCGAATCGTTTTTGCGCTTTCCGATTGTTTCAGTGGTGTCGATCCGAATCAATATCAGTTTGATCTCGTCGTATCGAATCCGCCTTATGTTTCAGCCGGGATCTTGGTTGGGCTTCAACGTGAAGTCAGGGACCACGAACCGCGCGGTGCTTTATCGCCGGGGCCCGACGGTCTGAGCATGATTCGACGTCTGCTTCAGGAAACGCCCGCATTTCTTAGAAACGATGGGCATCTGCTCATGGAGATTGGATTCGATCAAGGTAAGGCGGTGACAGAGATGGTTGATAGTGAGGTTTGGAAATTGGTTGAGATTAAGCCCGATTTGCAGGGGATCCCAAGGATCGTGATTCTGCGAAGATATTAGCCGCGGATTTTCGCGGATGAACACGGATATTTGTCACAAGATTTCCGCTCGTGGTGTTTAGCGTTCAAAGGAGATACAAACCATGTACAACCGCACGCTGCTGATAGCTGTGTTATTGGCGTTCGCAAGCATTTCGGTATATGCGCAAAAAGGATCGCTGTCGTGTCGTGATAACAGTTCGTACAACGACAGGTTGGTCGGCAACTGTGAGATGAGAGAGCAGACGCTGGCGCTGAGTGGCGGGCCGATAGCAATCGATGGCCGGCAAAACGGCGGCGTTTCTGTCAAAGGTTGGGATCAGAACCAGGTTTTGGTGCGGGCTCGCGTCCAAACTGCGGCACCGACCGCCGAAGAAGCTGTGGCACTGGGTCGACAAATAACGATTCAAACCAGCGGTGCCAAGATCTTCGCAAGTGGTCCTGAAGGTCGTAGGGACTATAACTGGGACGTCAGTTACGAAGTGTTCGTGCCCCGCCGTGCGGATGTTTCTGTCGAGACGCATAACGGTGGCATCGCGATCGCTGAAGTCAATGGCCGTATCGACTTCACTGCGTTGAACGGTGGAGTGGTCCTAAAGAGGGTCGGTGGCACGGTTCACGGCTCAACGACGAATGGCGGGCTAGTCATCGAGCTCAGTGGGGATCATTGGGACGGAGAGACTCTCGACGTAAGCACGACAAACGGTGGCGTAGTTATGTCAGTGCCCGAGAACTACTCGGCCCATCTCGAAACCGCAACCGTGAATGGAAGCGTTAATGTTGATTTTCCGGTAACTGTTCAGGGTCGAATCACGAAACAGATCGCGCTGAATCTCGGCGCGGGTGGAGCGACAGTTAAAGCGACGACTACAAACGGGGGCGTTCATCTCAAACGGGTTACCGCCAACGAATAGGTGTGCGAGCAAGAGGGCGGTGCGAAGGTGCGACGGGATCAATCTCGTCGCACTTTTGTTTTAGCCACAAAGAGGCACAAGAAAATAAAAAATCAGTGAGGCATTTGTGCGTCTTGTGCCTTTTTGTGGCTGGTATTTGTTCTTGTGCCTTTTTGTGGCTTGCCTTACTCTGTCCACCATCGTGGACAAGTTTCGGATTACCGGCGGCCGGGCACTTCACGGCCGAGTCGCAATCAGCGGCGCCAAAAACTCCGCCCTACCGTGCATGGCGGCCGCACTGCTTACGCCTGAAACTGTTATTCTGCACAACATTCCTTACGTTCGTGACATCATCACACAGCGACGACTATTAGAAGACATCGGAGCGACAGTCCTAACGCCCGAGCTTCGCACGCACAAAATCTCCGCAGCTCACGTGGAATTGTTCGAAGCGCCGTACGAACTCGTAAAGACCATGCGCGCGTCGGTACTCGCACTCGGACCATTGCTTGCGCGATTTGGCAAAGCAAAAGTTTCACTACCGGGCGGCTGCGCGATTGGCACGCGCCCAATCGATCTGCATCTCGCTGGTTTCGAGCAGTTTGGCGCGGAAGTAAAACTCGAAGCCGGAAACGTTGTTGCCCGCGCGCCGAGTGATGGACGTTTGCGAGCGGCTGACATTCATTTCAACAAAGTCACCGTCACCGGCACCGAGAATCTGATGATGGCCGCGACACTCGCACGCGGCACTACCGCTCTTCATAACGCTGCGCGCGAACCGGAGGTCGTCGATCTCGCTGAATTACTGAACAAGATGGGAGCGCGCGTGAACGGCGCCGGCTCGGAAACGATCCAGATTGAAGGTGTCGAATCGCTCGGCGGTGCAGAGCACACGATCATTCCCGATCGCATTGAGACCGGCACGTTCATCGTCGCTGCTGCGCTTACATGCGGCGAACTTGAGATCAAAGACTGTCGTCCGGATCACTTAACCAGCATTATCGAACAACTGCAAAGCGTTGGTGTCTTGATTCGAGAAGTTAATCCCACGACGTTGGAAGTCAGTTGTCCTGAAGGCTTAAAAGCAGGCAACGTTTCCACGGCGCCGTATCCGAAGTTTCCCACCGACATGCAGGCGCAGTACATGGTTTTGATGACACAGGCGCAAGGCAGGTCTGAGATTGTCGAGACGGTTTTTGAAAACCGGTTTATGCATGCTTCGGAGCTGCAACGCATGGGCGCGCGGATTCATATTGACGGATCCGCAGCAATCGTTGATGGACCAAGTCCACTGAACGGAGCACGAGTGATAGCGTCGGATCTACGCGCGTCGGCGTCGCTCGTGCTTGCCGGCTTAATTGCGAAAGGCGAGACACTAATCGATCGCGTTTACCACATCGACCGCGGTTACGAGAAGATCGAAGCAAAGCTGCGTGCGGTCGGCGCGGAGATCGAACGAATCATCGCGCCTGTAACTGCGACTCAGGTTCTCGAACCGGTTTAGTATTCAAGGAGTGAGAGATGGCGGAAGAGAATTGTCTTTTTTGCAAAATCATCGCCGGGCAATTTCCGGGTAGTTTGGTCCACCAGGACGAGCACTGCGTGGTAATTCGCGACATCAATCCGCAGGCTCCGATGCACGTGCTGGTGATTCCGCGCGAGCACATTGAGTCGCTTGATGAAGTTTCACAAAGAGAAGAGACGTTGATGGGCCATCTGCTTCGTGTAAGTGCGCGCGTGGCTAACGATGAGGGTCACGCTGAGGCGGGTTATCGCACGGTGATCAATACTGGCGCAGGCGCCGGGCAATCAGTGTTTCACGTGCATGTGCACGTCCTGGCTGGACGACCGATGAACTGGCCGCCCGGGTAACGCGGATGACGCGGCTAACTTACTTTCGGAGCCACAGCCCTCACTGCTTCCGAAACCCCCGCCTCATACTTCTTAAAATTCTCGTTGAATCTGCGGGCGAGATCCTTCGCCTGACGATCGTAAGCATCTTTATCTGACCAGGTATTTCGCGGTTGCAGCACTTCACTCGGCACGTCAGCACACGAAACCGGAATGTTCACGCCGAAAATAGCGTCCGGCGTCGTCGCAGTTTGCGCCAGCGATCCATTGAGAATCGCGCGAATCATTGCCCGCGTATAACTGATCTTCATTCGCTTACCGACGCCGTATGGTCCACCACTCCAGCCGGTATTAACCAACCAACATACAGCGTTGTGCTTCGCCATCTGCTTGCCGAGCAGATCGGCGTAAACGCCGGGATGCAGCACCATGAACGGCGCGCCGAAGCAGGTTGAGAAAGTCGCCTCAGGTTCTTTAATACCTTTTTCAGTACCCGCAACTTTCGCAGTGTAGCCGGAGAGGAAGTGATACATCGCCTGTTCTGGCGATAAACGTGCGACCGGCGGCAGCACACCGAAAGCATCAGCAGTCAGCATAATGATGTTGCGCGGATGGCCGGCATGTCCCTCGGGGACGATGTTGTTGATGCTCGTGAGCGGATACGAAGCGCGTGTGTTTTCAGTCTTGCGTGCGTCGTCGAGATCGATCTGTCGCGTTACTGGATCATAGACAACATTTTCCAGCAGCGTCCCAAACATCGTTGTCGTGCGATAGATGTCGGGCTCTGCTTCGGCTGAGAGCTTAATCACCTTCGCATAACAGCCGCCTTCGTAGTTGAACACTCCATCGTCAGACCAGCCGTGTTCGTCGTCGCCGATCAATCGTCTTTCCGGATCGGCTGACAGAGTTGTTTTACCCGTTCCTGAGAGACCAAAGAAGATCGCGACGTCTCCGGCAGCGCCAACGTTGGCTGAGCAGTGCATACTCATCACACCACGTTGCGGCAGCAGGTAATTCATTATCGTGAACGCGCTTTTCTTGGTCTCACCGGCGTAGGACGTGCCGCCGATCAAAACCAAGCGTTGGCTAAAGTCCATCAGGATGAAAGTCGGAGACCGCGTGCCGTCGCGTTGCGGGTCGGCCTGGAAGCCGGGAAAGTTGATGATGGTGATCTCGGGCGCGTGTGGCGTACTTTCGGGAGCGCTGACGAACATCGTACGCGCAAAAAGTGAATGCCAGGCTAACTCACTGACTACGCGAATCGGCAAACGATACTTTGGATCTGCGCCTACAAAAGTGTCCTGCACGAAAAGATCGCGCCCTTTTGCATACGCCATCATTCGTGCTTTCAGTGCGTTGAACTTTTCCTGCGGAAAATCCTTGTTTACGTCGCCCCAAAAAACTTTGTGCTCACTATCGGGTTCGCGCACGATCGCTTTGTCTTTCGCAGACCGGCCAGTGTGTTCACCCGTATCGACGAGGATGACGCCGTGATTCGAGAATGCGCCTTCACGCCGGCGCGCGATCTCTTCGTAGAGCTCAGGCGTGTTGAGGTTCCAGTAAACGCGAGCGGGTTCTTTGATCCCGTAGCTATCTAATTCAGTTGACGTATTTTTGCGGCCAAGATGTTCGGTAGTTGCTTGAGTGCGAATCGACGCCATTAAGAGTCTCCAATCAAAGAGTTCAAACTTCCGGAGTTCTGCGCTGTTGAGCGAGTTCGCGCAAAGCATCCGCGAGGTCGCGTGCGGCTCGTTCGATGCGATCCGCCGCAGTTTGCAACGACTCAACCTCGTCTGGTCCACGAGCGACCACGACGATCAGGGCCTCGTCCACTTGCTCTCTCAAACGGTTTGCCTCATTTTCGGTTTCTTGTTCGGCGCGAGTTTTTTGTGAAGCTGTAGCCTGCTGGTTCATTGCTGGATAATTGATGGAAAAGAAAAGTCTCTGTTTTGCTAAACTCAACCTGATCACGATTGCGTCGCGCCAAGTTGGTCTGCGATTAGTAAGTCTGACATTTGCGATTGATTCAGGCAAGTGCGCCTAAAGGCTTTTGTAGCGTAAGCGAACAAAGTCGACTTATTTTCCGCATGATTCCCGATAAAAAAGACTTCACCGCGAGTGAATGGAAACTAATTCAGCGGCTTAACACTCCCGCCAAGGTGCAACGCTTCTTCAGTTCGATGCCATACAACTGGGAACGTTCAACCACCACATTGCGATCGTTTCGCGAACTCATCAAGCAGGACGAAGTTCACTGTCTCGAAGCGGCAGTGGCAGCGGCCGTGATTCTCGAGCAGCATGGTTATCCGCCGCTGTTGCTCGACCTCGAATCATACGATTTGTTGGACCACGTGACTTTTGTTTTCAAAGAAGATGGCAGATGGGGTTCGATTGCGCGCTCGCGTGATACGGGACTACATGGCCGCAAGCCTATCTTTCGATCGTTACGAGATCTGGCGTGGAGTTATTTTGATACTTACGTCGACTTTTCAGGACGGCTGAAAGGTTATGCGTTAACCAGTCTTTACGAGTTGGGAAACTATGATTGGCGTTTTTCAGCACGCAACATGACGAAGATCGAGGACCATCTGCGCGCAATTCCTCACAAACCGCTTCGCTCTTCCGACAAGCGTTACGAAAAACTGTTGGCGCGTTATCAACAGTATAAAAAGCGATATCCCGATCGCTCGCCGAGCTACTACGACAGCCGGCCGAGTTGGATGCGATGACTCCTTGGAGTGCGGCGGCCTGGCGCCGCTTTAGCCTCGACCAGACGCGATCGATAATAACAAAGCGGTGCCAGGCCGCCGCACTCCAAGGAGTCGCTCAATTCTGTGGTCCATGTTATACTCCACTCCACATAAATCCTCATCGGAGTTAACTCATGGCTTGGGCAAGCGCGGATGGCTCAGAATTATAGGACTACAGCGGACCTCGTGATTGAAATCATCTCACCCGGATCAGCAATCTACGACCGCAATACAAAAGCAGACACTTATGCTGCGCTCGGCGTGAAGGAGTTGTGGCTCGTTGACGAGTCATCAGGAATTATTGAAATGCGTGTGCTTGAGGGCGAGCGATACGCTCCAAGCGTTGTTCTCGAACGCGATGACCACCTTAGGTCAGTAGTGCTGCCGGGTTTTGAAATCAGGGTAGGCAGCGTTTTTGACGATTAGCCATGCGCGGCTTCCAAAACAACCGCGCTGTCTCTTCTCTTTACGCGCGCGTCTAAAAGCATATGAGTGATAACGGCGGCGATAATGATTGCGCCGCCGAGTAGTGCCCACCGCGAAGGCTTTTCGCCCAGCACGAGAAATACCCACAGCGGATTCAGCACCGGTTCGATATAGCAGATTATTCCGGCGTCCAGTGAGCGCACACCGTGCGCCATCCCGGTTGTGAAAAGCACATAAGAGATTCCCAGTTGGACTACGCCGAGATAGGTCACGCTGAGCGCATCGTGTGGACTGATGTGCGTGAGTGCTGCAATTCCCCAGGGTGCAGTGAGAACCATTGCAATCACGTTTCCATAGATTACCGATGAGGCGCGGTTCACCTGGCGCGCGCGGGGATGCCGCAATAAGAGAAAGTAAAGTGCAAAGAAAAAACCGGAAGCGAGCGCGAGAATGTTGCCCGTGATGTCTTGCGGGCGGAGTTGCCCGACGAAAAACAACGTCATTCCACCAAGACAAACCACCACTGTGATCAGATCGCGAGCGCGAAACTTCTCTTTGTAGATTATCGGCTCGAGAATAAGCACGTACACTGACGACGTATATTGCAGAAAGATCGCGTTTGCGGCGGTAGTCTCTTTAGTGGCGAAAACAAAAGTTATAACAAGAATGGCATATATAACTGCTGCGGCGAACATCACGCGGTTGAGACCATAGCCTTCATGTCGTGTGAAAAAGGCTACGGTGACTGTGGCAAACAACGCACGACAAAACGAGAGTTCAAAACCGGAGAGCGAGTTCCATTTGATAAAAAGTCCGCCAGTACTCCAGAGGAAAGCAGCACCGAACACAAAGAGCAGGGGTCTGGGTGACATCCGTGTTATCCGCGTCATCCGTGGCTTCAACTCTTTTTCAAATATTTCCCGAATACCCCGTTCCAGGGTGGAATGACGATCGACACCGCGCCGAGTGCCTGTGCCTGGCACGCAAGACGGATTAATGGCTTTGCCTCGGCAGTGTCGATGTAACCAAACTCCTTGATCTTCTTGCCTTCGCGCGCGGCGACATCCGTGAGCTTCTCTGCGCCACCGAGAATTCCGACCCAACACGTGCCACACGACGCCGAACGACACTCAACCGGAATTGGTCCTTCAATCCGGCGCGGATCGATCTCGCGCCAGTTGCGTGAACGATCATCGGCAGCGCCCCACGCCAGATCCTGAAGATGGTTCATACGATACTTCGCGCGGTCGTCGTTCTCGTCGTAAGTGACAGTCCACTTCTTGTCGACAGTTTTAAGAAAACTTAAGAGTCCCTGGCTGTCGTCAACAGCACGTTCGCGCAAGACCTGTGCAGCCGACTTCGCCGCGTGTTTTTTATCAAT
The DNA here is from genome assembly GCA_035248565.1 of Pyrinomonadaceae bacterium. GTDB lineage: Bacteria > Acidobacteriota > Blastocatellia > Pyrinomonadales > Pyrinomonadaceae > PSRF01. Next base: position 29,977 of record DATFHH010000110.1, read on the forward strand.
AAGGACCTTACCCGGCGCCGCTTCGAAAGCCGCGAGACCTGTTTGCCTGATAGTCATGAACGCAACTGCGGTGATGCCGATAACCAGCGATTGATCGACTTTCGCCTCAGCCGCAACCTTCTGCGCGACAGACAAAACCACGTCCGCGAGCGATTGCGCTTCACTCGCGGAAAACTCTCGTGCGTGTTTCTGCACGGCATTCTTTACTACCGGCCAGTACCGATGACCGTACAGAAATGTGTGAGACGAATCGATCTGATCCTTCAATCGGTAGTTTCCCTGCAAGAGCAGACGCTGTGCGAGCATCTCCGGATCTTCAGCTTGCTCGACAGCCTGAAACAACCCGAGCGGATAAAACGCGAACCAGATCTGAGTCGCGTTTCGATCCACCTCGTGAATCGAACGAAGCAAGGTCGTTAGTGTTGCCGACCATGATTCTTCATCGTGCCGGCTGAGAAATTCTTCAAACGATGTCATAAGCCACAGATTAACATTGATAACGGGGAGAGAGATTGACAACTATCGGCCGCAGGAGTAAAAGTCAGTGCTACCGAGTCCGAAGCGATCTCCCCAGAACTCTCCAACAATCCAAGGAGTTTTTCAAGATGGACGCTAACAGACCAAATGTTGCGAAATCAGGCCGCACGTTTGACAGTGCCTACAGCTTCTCATTCAGCATTCTGCTTGGCCTGATTCTTTTCATCGCCGGCCTGGTCATCAGCCTGACGCTTGGTCAGGGCGCCACGATTGGCCTCATTTTCGGCATTCCGTTGCTGCTTGCAGGTCTGGTCTTGCCGATCTTCATGATGCGCGACCTCTTTCATCGCAACGAGGTCGACGGCGCTTGCCCTTACTGTGCTGCGCCAATAAAAACGTCAGACGCCACCATTCGGTTGAACTGTCCTTCATGTAAGCGTTTGATCGAAGTGCGGGAAACGACGTTGCAACCCGGCGAGTAAAACTAGTAGCCAATTGAAATCCAACTGCGTGTCAAATAGTCACTGAAGGTCAAGGCAAACATAATTCCCATCCAGAAGAGCGCAGAAGCCACGATCACCCACACCAGGCGTGAGCTGTAGCGCACGTGCATAAAGTAAAGCACGACGAAAGTTGCTTTTATGGTGGCGATAGTCAAAGCAACGATCGCGTTGAGCTTTCCCGGAAAATCAACGAACGCCGCGACAACAGTCAACGCGGTTCCTGCCAATAACACCAGGAAGATCGTGATATAAATTCTGAGTGAAACTATGTGCTCGCTCATGCCATAGCCAAACTAAACGTGCTCCAGATGACGCCCGAGCAAATACAGCAACGGAAACAGAAAAATCCAAACAATGTCGACGAAGTGCCAGTAAAGTCCAATCACTTCGACCGGACTGTGATACTCGGGATCGAAACGCCCCCTGATTGAAAAAGTTATCAGAAACGTCAGTAACCCCGCGCCGATAATCATGTGCAACGCGTGCATGCCAGTCATCGCGAAGTAGAGCCAGAAAAACATTTCTACTTGTCTGACAGTCGCGCCCGGCAGCAGATGCAGCTTGTGAGGATCCATTGGCTGACCTTCCTGTTGCACTGCCGGCCCAAATGGATTACCCGGAATCAGACTGCCCGGAATCAAGTGATCTTCATATTTGTCGTAATACTCCTTTGCCTTTATGCCAAGAAACGACAAACCCAGCAGCAGCGTGATTACTAAACAAAGAATCTGCGGCCGTCGATGACCGACCTGCGTGAAGTAAACACCCATCGCCATCGTAAAACTGCTGAAGATCAGCACGCCGGTATTGAGTGTACCGAGGGTGATGTCGAGGTGGTTGCTGGCTGACGAGAACGCCGCAGGATACATCGACCGGTAAAGCGTGTAAGCCAGAAACATTCCGCCGAAGAACATGATTTCGGTCACTAGAAACACCCACATGCCGAGCGTACCGGCTTCGCGTTGCTGCTCCATGTTTTCGAAGTGGTGCTGCAACGACCGGTGGCCGTGGACCTCATTTGTTGTCGCTGGACTGTTAATTACTTCGGCCATGTTCAGATACGTTCGAACTCAGGACGGAATTTACCGATGACTTCCGTCTCCTCCGGGGGTGCGAATTCATAAGCTTCCCAGGTGACGATCGGCGTCACTTCAAAATTTTCAGTTGGCGGCGGCGACTGCGTGCGCCACTCGAGTCCGGGCAAGTGCCACGGATTCGGCTCAGCATGTTTGCCGTAGCGCATGGACCACACGAAGTAGATTGCAGGTATCAGCATGCCAAAGCCCAGGATCGACGCCCCGGCCGTTGAGAGCACATTGAACACCTGAAACTCCGGCGGGTAGGCGTGATACCTGCGCGGCATCCCCAGATATCCCGCGACGAACTGCGGCAGAAACGTCAGGTTGAAACCGACAAAGATCACGAGCGCGCTGAATCTTCCCCAGCCTTCCGGATACATACGCCCTGAAATCTTGGGCCACCAGTAGTGCAGACCACCGAGGTATCCCATCAACGCGCCACCGACCATGATGTAGTGGAAGTGTGCGACGACGAAGTAGGTATCACTCAAATGGACGTCGACTGCGAGCGACGCCAAGAACAGACCGGTCATGCCACCGATCGTGAAGAGACCGATAAAGCCGAGTGCGTAGAGCATCGGCGTGTCGTATGAGATCGACGATTTGTACAGCGTCGCCGTCCAGTTGAACACTTTAATCGCGGAAGGAATCGCCACTGCGAAACTTAGAAACGAAAAGATCATTCCGGCGTAGACCGACTGGCTGGAGACGAATAGATGATGACCCCAAACCAAAAAGCCAAACACCGCGATCGCCAGACTCGAGAACGCGACAAAGCTGTACCCGAAGATGTTTTTGCGTGAGAAGTTGGCGACTAACTCGCTGATCACGCCCATCGAAGGCAGAACCATGATGTAAACAGCCGGGTGCGAATAGAACCAAAACAGGTGTTGAAAGAGAATCGGATCTCCACCCAGCGATGGATCAAAAATCCCGACTCTCGCTACGCGCTCAAAAGCGAGTAGTAGGATCGTGATCGCGATCACGGGCGTGCCGAGAATCATGACCAGGCTGGTAGCGTAGAGAGACCAGACAAACAGCGGCAGCCGAAACCAGGTCATGCCCGGAGCTCGCATCGTGTGAACCGTGACGATGAAGTTCAGCCCGGTCAGAATTGATGAGAAGCCGGTGATAAAGATGCCGAGGCCCGTGGCGACCACATACGAGTTAGAAAACGTCGTACTGAACGGCGTGTAGAAGGTCCAACCCGTATCGACGCCGCCGGCGAGCAACGCGTAAATCGTTACCAGTCCACCCAGCAGATAGATATACCAACTCAAAAGATTGATTCGCGGGAAGGCAAGATCTTTTGCTCCGATCATCATCGGGATCAGAAAGTTTCCCAATGTCGCCGGTATCGACGGGATGAGAAAGAAAAAGATCATGATGATGCCGTGCTGGGTGAAGACCTTGTTGTAAGTGGCCGATTGCAGGAGATCACCTTGCGGCGTCAACAGCTCGAGCCGAATCATCATCGCGTAAAGGCCACCAATGAAGAAAAAGAAAGTGATGGACCCGAGATAAAGCAGAGCAATGCGCTTGTGATCTTTGGTCAATAGCCACGACTTCAGCCCGTACTGGGCGTTGATGTAGTTGACCTTCGGTGGCGCTGGTACCTCGAATGACTCTATTGCTTTCATAACCTGACCTGTTTATAGGTCCTATAGGACCTATTTTGTATTTCTCGTTGGCGAAGGACTCGCCGCTGCCGGCGCTGTCGGCCCGGTCGCTTGTAGCGACTTGATAAACGCCACCAACTGCATCAACTGGTCCTCACTGATCTGTCCCTGAAACGTCGGCATGATGGGCCCAAAACCAGCCACAATCTTCGCCTGCGGATTCAGGATCGACTCGCGCACGTAAGCCTCATCAACTCGCACTGATTCACCGGTTTGAAGCGGCGTCATCTTCCCAAATGCGCCAGCCAGAGTTGGACCACGTCCGCCTTCACCGTTCGCGCCATGACACGACACGCAGCCGAGAGTTTGAAATAACTGCTGCCCCGCGGTGGCGGGCGTCATGCCGGCCGTGTTGCCGCTCAACCAATTGTCAAACTCCCTCGGTTCCATGACGATCACGGATCCGGTCATGCCCGAATGGTTCGTGCCGCAATATTCCGCACAGAACAAGTGATACGTGCCCGGCGTGGTTGCTTCAAACCACAACGTCGTGTACTTGCCCGGCACCACATCTGCTTTCGTGCGAAACGCAGGCACAAAAAAGTCGTGAATCACGTCTTCCGACGTCATGATCAGTTTGATCTTGCGTCCAACTGGAATGTGCAACTCGTTGATCTCGCGCTGTCCAGTGGCGTGTTGCAGTTTCCACATCCACTGCTTGGCGACAACATACACTTCGACTGCGTTCGCCGGCGCTTTGTACTGATCGAAATAGACCTGTGAGCCCCAGGCAAACATCGTCATTGCGATCAGGAAAGGAATGACTGTCCAGAGCGTTTCGAGCTTGTGCGAGCCGGCCACCGGACGCGGAATCTCATAAGGAGTGCGCCGCCGGTAACGAATGACAAAAAAGATCAGAACTCCTGAGATGAGCAGCGTAAAGAAGAGCGTGACGCCCGAGAGATAGAAATAGAGTGCGTCAACCTTCCACGAAAAGGTGGAAGCGCTGTCGGGCACCAATTGAATGTACGACTGCATTACTGAGCGGCGCCTCCCGTCACTGCTTGATGGCGCGCTTTGAGTAGTAACAACATCGCAATAAGTCCGAGCACTGTAACCACACCGGCCACGCGCATCACTTTCATAATCGCCGCACCGTACTTACCAGTCGCCGGATCGTAGTGGTAGCAATAGAGCAGTAGTTGGTCCACCGGCGATCCGATCTTGTTTTCAGACGATTCGATCAGCCCGAGACGCAGATCGCGCGCTGGATACTCGATGCCGTAGAAGTAGCGTGAAAGTTTTCCCTGCGGCGTGGTCAACATGATCCCGCTGGCGTGCGCAAACTGTTTGGTGGCTTCGTCGTAACGATAGTGAAACCCAACAGCCGCGGCTAGCTGCGCGATGTTAGCCTCGTCGCCTGTCAGGAAATGCCAACCATCGCGTGCTTCTGCTCGCATCTTTTCCGGCAGATAATCGACGTAAACCTGTTTCTTCTTTGCGGCGAGCGTGTTTGTTTCGCGCGGATCGAAGCTGACTGTGACGACCTCAAACTCTTTGCCTATCTGAAATGGCAGCACGCGAAACGAGGTGACCATGCCGTTGAGAATTTGCGTGCAGAGCATCGGGCAGGAGTAGTAGACGAGCGCGAGCACGACAGGTTTTTGGCCGAAGTACTGGCCAAGTTTTACTTGTTGACCCGTTTCGTCGCGAAAGGTCAGGTCAAGCGGCAACTGCTGATCAAGTTTCTGTTCGATCCGCACGTCGCGGAGTGCTGTAGGCAGACCTGTAGATGAATTTCCGCTAGCAGGCCGCGCGCCATAAAGCGGTGAACTCGGGCCCGGCGGCCCAGGTTGCGCCAACACTGATGCAGCGGCGAAGAGTATCAATAGACATACCCAGACTAACCTGTATTTATCTGCGTAATCTGTGGATGGTTTTTCTCTTATCACTGTAATTTCTTCCCCGTTTGTCTGCCGGAACTGGCGGCTGTCGGCATACCGATCGCGTAGTCAGTCAACTTTCCTGGAGCTGTTTTTGTCCTCGATGGCAGGCCTTCGCCTGAGACGATCTTGTCGATCGCCTGGTCGATGGGCATGCCGACGACCTTGCCCGACTGATCCTTCAATCCAGTCTTGAGATTCTCATCCCATTGTTGCCGCAAAACGCGATACTCGGCTTGCGGTGCAGCCCTTTCCAGTTTTCTCGTTTGACCGTCTTCGAGCTTGATCTGAAATCCCGGTGCTAACTGAAGACGCGGCTCCGGCGGCAACCGCTCTTCCTTCGTCAGCGCCATCGGTCCTGGTCGCGACTCTCGTGCTTGCTGCTTATCGAAGTAGTCAAACAACAGCCACACGCCAAGGTGAATCGCGATCCCCGCAATCGTGAGCACGACTACAAACGTCAGCACACCGCGCACACTGACATCGCTTCGTTCGTGTGTGACTTCGACGTTGCGAATGTGCGAAACGTCCGGCGTCTCTGTCCGATGTCCATTTCCTTCGCGTCTATCTGCCATAATCCGTATAGTCCGTGGGTCAATGTCCCGCGTGCATTTGCGCGAGTGTCGATTCAAATTGCGGATCGTTAATCGGAATCAGTGGTCGTTTGCTCAACTGCCACGTAAACAGCGTCAGCCACAATCCACCAAATCCAATCAACGCAATCACGTCCATCCAGATCCATCGATGACCTTTGTACGCCGGCACGAGCATCCACAGCAGATCAACTGAGCGCATCACAATTATCAGCGCCGCGACCAGCACTAGCTTGCCTGGAGTGCGTTTCAGACTGCGCGACAGCAGAAACAGAAACGGCGCCGCGAAGTGAAGTATTGCGATAGTGACGATCGTCACGCCCCATCCGCCGTGCATACGCGCGATGTACCAAACAATCTCTTCGGGCAAATTACCTGACCAAATAATCAGGTACTGCGAAAAGGCGAAGTAGGCCCACAACATCACCAAAGCCAGCAGCAGCTTGCCGAGATCCTGGAAGTGCAGCGGCGCGACGATGCGCTTCATCGGTTCTTCGCGAGACAACTGCGCCATCGCGAAGATCACGAATGCAAGCGCGCTCAAGCTCCATGCAGCCACAAAGATGAAACCGTAAATCGTCGAAAACCATTCCGGCTCGAGCGACATGAACCAATCGATCGACGCAAAGGTGACGGTGAAGATCAACACCACCATTCCCGGCCCGCTCAAAACCCGCATGTTTTTCGTGTAACGATTGTCAGCAGTGCGATCCTGAGCCAGCGACCACTTGTTGAGCAAGAACACGAGCGCGAGCAAGATCGCGAAATAGATCGCGGCGCGAATCGTGAAAAATGGAACGTTGAGATATCGAGCCTTAAACTGCACCGCGGGATGCTCGGACACTTCCATCTGGTCGGTCCAGGGATAAATATAGTGAGCACCGACAATGATCGGCAGAAACAAAATCGCCATAAACGGCAGCACTCTCGTCGCAGCTTCGAGCACACGCCGGATCACCAATCCCCAACCGCCGCCCGTCAGGTGTTGCAGCATCAGAAGCGCAATCGAGCCGATCGAGATTCCGGTACAGAAGGTCCATCCAACCTGATACGATTGGAAGAACTGTCTACGGTCGAAGATCAAAGCCACCAGCAGGACCACTAAAAAGATAATGCCCACAATCAACGAACGCCGTTGCAATGACGACATGTTTGGAGGATTGAATGTTTGGATCATTCGTGTCCTCCAGTTGCGGGTGTAGGCGAAGGCGTTGGTGACAGACTGGCCGAAGTGGCCGCCGCAAGGTTCTTCTGACTGGTTTGCAACGCGCGGATGTAAGCGATGATGGCCCAACGGTCCTGCACCGGAATCTGTGACGCGTATGACGGCATCGCGCCCCAACCATTTGTTATCGCGTCGAAGAAATGGCCAACCGGTGCTTGTTTCAAGCGATCGTCGTTGAACGACGCTGCACGGCGGAAACCGCGGCGCACGATCATGCCGTCGCCGTTTCCGGTGAAGCCGTGACAGACACTGCAAAAGATGTTGTAGCGCTCGCGGCCGCGGAGCACGATCTCTTTCGTAATCGGAAATGGAAACGTGTCAACGTCGTCAGGATACGTGTTTGCTTGCGCGCTTCCGGGTTGGGCCGTTCCAGGCGTCGGGCTTGCCGCTGGTGATGCTGATTTCTTTCCGGTGAAGTAAGCGGTGTCAGAGCGCAAAAAGCCACGCGGCACAGTGCCTTCAATCGGTTGCCGGCCCGACAGACCATCGCCAAAAAACGAAGTGCCACGCTGAGGCTTCATCTTTGGCTGGTCCTGCATGTCTCTTCGACAGCCACCGCAGATCAGCCACAAAGAAGCACAAAAAGCACAAATAACTGCTTTCCATCTTTTGTGACTTTTGTGCATTTTTGTGGCTTCAAACTTCGACATCATTAACTTCCAACGCGTCCAAACTCTTCAACAACGCAACCACTTCGTCATGCTTAAACTTCGGGTCATTCGCTTCCACGGCGAGAAAGAATCGATCGCGCGTGGCCATCGCAAAATTCGGCACATTGAAAACCGGGTGATAAGGCTGCGGCAGCTTGTTCAGCACGAGCATTCCCAACACCGCCGCAAACGCCGCGCACAGCACCGTCATTTCAAACGTGATCGGTATGAACGCAGGCCAACTATTAAAAGGCTTGCCGCCAACATTGATCGGGTAGTTGATCACCTCAATCCAGTACTGCATGAAAAACCCGCCGAGTCCGCCGAGCACACCGCCGATGAAAACGATCAGCGGCAAACTCGTATGCGTAAATCCGATCGCCTCCGAGAGTTCTTCGATCGGATACGGCGAGTAGCCATTGATTCGTCGGTAACCAGCGGCGTAAACGCGACGCGCAGCGGCCACGAGATCAGTCGGATTCTCAAACTCAGCCATCACGCCATAAAGCGGAGGTACGTGACGTCGATGCACCGGCGGATGCTGCATCTGTGTTGCGTGTTCGTCCACTTACTCCTCCACCTCCGCCGCGGGCAGGATCGTGCGCATCTCAAAAATCGAGATCATCGGCAAGAAGCGAATAAAGAGAAACAGTAGCGTAAAGAAGAATCCGATCGAGCCGATAAACATGAACCAATCCCACTGCGTCGGCTGATACATGCCCCACGACGAAGGCAGGTAATCACGATGCAAACTGGTGACGACAATTACAAACCGCTCGAGCCACATGCCGATGCTCACGATGACTGAAATGATCCAGAGCAGGAGCAAGTTCGAACGCACTCGTTTGATCCACAAAAACTGAGGCGTCACGATGTTGCAGAGAACCAACGACCAGTAGTAGTAGTGATATGGACCATGCATGCGGTTCCAGATCATGAAACGTTCGTACTTGTTTCCGCTGTACCAGCCAAAAAACGCTTCCATGATGTAGCCGTAGCCGACGATCAGACCGGTGGCGAGCATCACCTTCGCCATGTTGTGCATGTGACGCATGGTGATGAAGCCTTCGAGACCGTAAAAACGTCGCAGCGGAATCGTGAGAAACAGCACCATTGCGAAACCCGCGTAGATCGCACCAGCGACGAAGTACGGCGGAAAGATCGTCGCGTGCCATCCGGGAATGATGCCGACCGCGAAGTCTAAGCTGACGATCGAATGCACTGAGAGCACCAACGGCGTGGCAAGTCCGGCGAGCAGCAGGTAGGCCATCTCATAACGATGCCAGTGACGCGCCGAGCCGCGCCAACCCATGGCGAGCATGCCGTAAAGAATCTGCCATGGTTTGCTGCGCGCGCGATCGCGCAGCGTGGCGAAGTCCGGAATTAATCCGACAAACCAAAAAATCGCGGAGACCGTCGCGTAAGTCGAGACCGCGAATACGTCCCACATCAACGGGCTGCGAAACTGCGGCCAGATGTCCATTGTGTTTGGATAAGGAAACAGCCAATACGCAAGCCACGGACGTCCGAGGTGAAATATCGGATACATGCCGGCCTGGGCCACAGCAAAAAGCGTCATCGCCTCCGCGAATCGATTGATCGACGTGCGCCATCGCTGTCGCAGCAACAGCAGAATCGCCGAAATCAAGGTTCCAGCGTGGCCGATTCCGATCCACCAGACGAAGTTGAGAATGGCGACGCCCCACGCGACGGGTATGTTTACGCCCCAGAGTCCGATGCCGACGAATACGAGGTTCGTCATCGTCAGCAACATCAACTGGAACAGTGCAAACGAAATTGCAAAGCCTAAGAACCACGCCAGCGACGTCTTGCGCTTCAAGACGATCGAGCTGATCTTGTCCGTCACGGATGCAAACGTCAGCCCCGGATCGATCATGGGCGAGGTCGAGTGCATCGGACCTTCGGTGTATGGCTTTTGCGCTTCGTCTTGCATTTAAATCCATCCACAGATTACGCAGATTAAATCTGTGTAATCTGCGGATTCGGGTTTTTTAACTGCGACAAATAGCTCGTACGGGGTTTCGTGTTCAAGTCACCCAGCAGCGAATAATTGCGTTCGTTCGCTTTTAACTTCGACACGCGGCTGTTCGGATCGTTGACGTCACCAAAGACGATCGCCTCGGTCGGACACACCGCCTGACACGCCGTCACGATCTCGCCGTCCTGTACTCTTCGATCTTCAAGCTCCGCCTGAATCTTCGCACCCTGAATACGCTGCACGCAGTAAGTGCACTTCTCCATCACGCCGCGACTGCGCACCGACACATCAGGATTGCGCATCAACTGATAAGTCTGCGTGTTCCAGTCCTGATAAAGAAAGAAATTGAATCTCCGCACCTTGTACGGGCAGTTGTTCGAACAGTACTTCGTGCCGACGCAACGGTTGTAGACCATGTCGTTGAGGCCTTCGGCACTGTGTACCGTGGCGTGCACCGGACAAACCGGCTCGCACGGCGCGTTCTCGCAGTGCATGCAAGGCACCGGCATGAAATTGGTCGCCTCTGGTCTATTCGGATCGAAACCGCGGAAGTAAGTGTCGACACGAATCCAGTGCATCTCGCGACTCCGCACGACTTCGGTTTTACCAACGACGGGGATGTTGTTTTCTGACTGGCAAGCGACAGTGCAGGCGTTGCAACCGATGCAGTTGTTCAAATCGATCGCCATGCCCCACGCGTAATTTGGCGCGTTTGCGGCTTGATCCTTGTATGGATATGGAGTGTAAAGCGTCTCGTGTTCGCGTTCCTCGTCGTGCTTTGTGCCCTGCAGAAATTCTTCGAGTGTTTCTGAGTGAAGCACGTCGCGCTCTTCACGACTGAAGTTAGGATCTTCGAAAGTGAAATGCAGTTGTGTAGTCGCTAGCAGATGCTGAGCGGGTGTTGGAAGCAACCGGATTCCCGTGGTGAACCACGGCGCGTAAGAAGTTCTGATCTCGTAAGCGTTAAACCCAGCTACAGGATCCTGAGTTGCGCTGCCGAAGTTTACAATTTGGTTACGACGGCCGTAACCGAGATGAATGGTGACCACGCCATCGGGTTGTCCCGGCATGATCCAGAGCGGCACGCGCAACGTGTGGCCTTGTTGATCCACGAGATCAGCCGTAGGCACGTAATGCTCACGGCCTTTTATAGCGCCACCATTTGTGTTTGATCCGGTAAGCGCCTGCGCCGCATTTGGACTAACGATCGCAACGTTATCCCACGTGACTTTGGTTAACGGGCGCGGCAGTTCCTGTAACCAACCGTTATTTGCAAAACGGCCGTCGTAAACGGAAGGATCGGTGCGAAAGACCAGTTCGAATCCGTCTGGAGACGCAGGTTGGTTCGTTGCGGGTTGATTCTGATTGGCCCAGTTTGCGCTTAACGCGACTGTCTTCGTTGGCAGCGCGGAATCAGGAATGAAGCCATCGTGCAAAGCCTGTCGCCACCAATTTTCAAAATCCTGTGATGGCGAAGCTGCCGGCGACGGCGCGGGTGTTGCTGACTGCTGCTGCGGCGCGATCGGTCGTGCCTGCGCGGGCTGCGTGCTGCCCGTTCCTCCTGACTTTTGCGTCTGCCAATAACTCTTCAGGATCTCATACGGCTTGCGATCGTACTGGTCCGAAAAGAGCGCGAGCAGCTCAGACGGCGTCTTGCCATCGTAGAGCGGCTCGATCAACGGCTGTATGAGCGTGACTGTGCCGTCATAACTACGCGTGTCGCCCCACGACTCGAGATAATGAGCCGCAGGCACATGCCAGTGACAAAGTTCAGAAGTCTCGTCTCTGTATTCACCGAAGTGAACGCGCAGCTTGTTGACTTTATTAAGTCGCTCGAAGTTGAGTTTTAGATCAGTTGGCGTGTTATAGACCGGATTGCCGCCGATTATTACCAACAAATCAACGCGTCCGGCGTCCAGATCATTGATTAGATCCTGTAGCGACTGCCTGTGGTCCACTGAATTGACTTCGAGCGGATCGGTATAAAAAACAGTTTTGCCCACATTGCCGAGCGCCTCGTTCATCGCATGCGCAAGCGCGTGAATGAATGGAGATTGGTTCGCGCCGGCCATGACGATGCTCGCACCGCGGTGTTGTTGCAGATCGCGAACGAGCGGCTCGATCCACGCGAGATTTGCACTCGCGGCTGGTGATTGTTGAATCACACCGGCAGCGATCGATCTCGCAACCGCTTCAAACTCACTCGGTTTGACCTCCCACGTGTGGTCGGCAATCGCGCCCGTGTTCGACGGCGTTAACTCCACCACGTACAGCCGATTCATCTCACGACTGTTTTCCGTGATCTTTCGACCGGCGATGAACTCGCGCGAGTAGCGCAAATGGCCCGGAAATATCGGCGACAGAAAGTCGCAATCGAGCGACAGAATGCGTTTCGCCTGCTCGAAGTTGTAAGTCGTGTTTACCGGCTGACCGAAAGCTGCGACTGCACCAGCACGCACATTGTCGCGATTGGCAGGTTCGTATTGATGCCATTTTGCCTGCGGAAACGCTGCCAGCGTCGCGTTCATCTGCGCGCCAAGCGTGGGCGAGATGATCGACTCTGTCAGAAAACGAATGCCGGCGCCTTGTTTCGGACGCTGCTCGTCAAGCGTCGATCGTATCTCGCCGACAAACGCGGTCCAGGTGCGAATGTCTTCACGATAAGTCAGTGTTTGTGAACGAAGCGGATCGTAAAGACCGAGAATCGATGCCTGAGTGAAGATGTCGGTCGCACTCGAACCACGCGGAGCCCACACCGGATCCTCGGCAGGAAAATCGGTGGGCCGATTGTTTGGATGATCCGGATTCCCTTCGATCTTCGTCGGGCGGCCTTCGTTGCTTCTGACCAGGACCGGTACGGCTGCGCCTAACAGTGGCGCCGCCGTCGCAAAGAAGAGCGCTTTTCCGGGAATCTCATCCTCCGGCTGTTTGACGTAAGGAACAACCTTCTCCGCGGGTTGAAAGACGCAACCACTCAAACCAGCAAGCGCAAGCGAAGCGCCCATCAACTTAATGAACGTGCGGCGCTCGATCGGATCGTCCCAACCTTCTGCCTGTTGCGGAAATTCACGCGAGACAAATTCGCGAAACACAGGCGTGTCGGCGAGTTCTTCCAGGCTGCGCCAATATTTTTTTCCGCCGCGCGGCGTCTCACCGTCTTGCACAGCAAGAATGTGATCGCGCATCAGCTTGAAATTTATGTGGCGGTCGCTTTCGCTCATCTGGTTAACGATGACAAGTGGAACAGCTCTCGAGGATGTGTTTTCCCTGAATGCGATATTCCGCTAGTAATTGACGGCCTTCGTTCAGTTCAGCGGCTGTCTTGTTTTCAGGCCGCCATTCCATGTCGAAAATCTTCTCTCTCTTACGGACAAACCTTTCCGGTGCGCGATGACACTCCAAACACCACTCCATCTGTAGCGGCGCTGCCTGATACGCGATTGGCATTTGGTCAATGCGACCGTGGCAAGTCGAACAGCCAACACCTTTTTTTACGTGAATGCTGTGATTGAAGTAGACGAAATCAGGAAGATCGTGAACGCGAATCCATTCGATCGGCTTGCCGGTGCGAAAGCTCGCGCGCACAGGTTCGAGATAAGGACTGTCGGCCCAGATCTGTTTGTGACAGTTCATGCACGTCGTGGTTGGAGGCAGGCCCGCGTAAGCAGACGTTTCCACTGACGTGTGACAATAACGACAGTCGATACCATCATCGCCAACGTGATGTTTATGACTGAATTGAACTGGTTGTTGTCTTTCGACCCACTGACCGGTGTTCCACGACGATCGATTTAGTTCGACGGCCACCCAAAGCGCTGCAACGATGATGAAGACAGCACCATAAATCGTAATCTTTGCCAGCGCGTTCGTGCTGTGATGGAAGATCTGTGGCAATTAAGCGTCGGGGCGGAAGTCAACCAACAGACTGGCAGACAACAGCCCACAAACCTTTCCACTGAATGATTATTGCAAAGTAACGGGGTACTTTACCAAATGGGTGAGGAAATTCAAATTGAACCACAGATCAGACTGATGAACACGGATTGATCCGTGAAAATCAGCGTCTGCAAATCAGTGTTCATCCGTGGCCGCGTCGCGTGCGAGCATGGCGGCGCCGATAGGAGCGGCGTCCAGGCCGAGGTTAGCCGCGACGATCTCGGTGGCTTCAAAACACGGCTGAAACGCTCGACGCTTTGCTTCCTGAATGATCGGATTGAGAATTAACGAACCCGCATCCATAACGCCGCCACCGAGCACGATGCGTTCGATGTTCAGTAGATTGATGACAGTGGCGACAGCGGTGCCGATATATTTTCCAGTGCGCTCGATCATCATCAGCGCGAAATCATCACCTTCTTTTGCCTGGTGTGCCACATCTTCGGCAGTGAACGATTTATTGAAGGCGAGGCGCGACAGTGACGAGGTCGAATCACGATTAAGACGTTCGCGAGCGCGTCGCACAATACTCGGCGCTGAAGCGAGTGTTTCCAAACAGCCGGTGTTACCACAAACACATGGAAGTCCTTCAGTATCGATCGTGATGTGACCGATTTCACCCGCAAAACCTGAAGCGCCGGTCCACAATTTGCCGTCGAGGATGATCGCGCCGCCGATACCGTTTCCGATCATCATGTAAAAGAGATTGCGGCTGCCGCGTCCCGCGCCGACTTTATACTCGCCATACGCAGCGGCGTTCGCATCGTTTTCGATCTCCACTCGCAGACCGGTCGCGCGACTCAGTTCGCCATGCAAATCCTTGACACTGCTGGATGGCAGATCTCGCGGCGCTATAACGCGATCAGTTTGTCGATTCACCAGACCTGGAAGCGCGACGCCGATTGCAGAGACTGACGCTTCGGGTGAGCGAAGCTCTTTCACGATCTCTGCGAGCTGCGCCACGGTGCCTTTAGGCGTGATGTCGCTAATTCGGTTCGCGATTATCCGGCCTTGATCGTCAACCAAAGCCGCGCGCGCCTGGGTTCCCGCGACATCGATTCCGATGAAGTTTGTTCGTGTACTGCTCATAAGCCGGTCTGCGCGAAGCATAGTCGAGGGTTCAGAGGCTGTCAAACTGGCGATTTGAGAGTAGAATCAAGCCACAAAAAGGCAAGAAGCACAAAACAGCTAATGCAGATACGGAGCATACTTCTCCCCACCGACTTCAGCGAATGTGGCAACTACGCTCTTTCGTATGCCGCATCGCTGGCTCGGACGTTCAAGGCATCAATCATCTGCATTAACGTGATCGAGCCAATCGTGCCGACGGTTGGTTATTCAGGGATGACCGAACCGCTTCCGATTGCCGATATTACCGAACAACTCGAGGACTCGGCGGAGCGGGAACTGCCGAAACTCGCCGAGTGCGACGATTGTTCGGGTCTTGATGTTGAAGAACTTGTCGTTCATGGTGAAGCAGCTTCGGAGATCGTGAGAGTAGCGAAAGAGCGTGATGTAGATCTGATAGTGATTTCGTCGCACGGACGGACAGGTTTAGGCCGGATCCTTTTTGGCTCGACGGCCGAGTCAGTCGTGCGACATGCGCCGTGCCCGGTCCTCGTGGTCAAACCTCCTCATGAGGAAGAACCGGAAGAGTAGTCAACAGCGAGCCCTCCAGTTTATCCTGTCAGCCGCCGGCGGATGACAATCTTGTTTTCATGAGCTGAACAGTCTGAGACTTTCATGCATCTCCATCTCGTCAATGACCTCTTATACCAGTACGGACTTTACGCAGTATTTATTCTTGTCATGCTGGAGGGAGACATCACGCTTCTTTTGGCGGGCGTGCTGGCTCACAGCGCCTTCTTTGGTGAATACAGTTTCGCGCAGGTTTTGGTTTGGGGCACGGTCGCTGGCTGCCTCAGCGACAACGTCGCATATTTTGCCGGCCGTGGTTTTTGCGAAGGCGTAAGACAGGTCCGTTTTTACCGCGCTGCAAAACCGAGATTGGAACGGCTGACTAACAAGTTTGGTCCACTCTCGATCTTTCTTTCCAAGTACATTTACGGACTGCGTTGGGCGTCGTGTGTCTTTTATGGCGTGGGACGTATGCCATATCTGCGCTTTCTCATGGTTTCGTTTGCGAGTTGCTTTCTTTGGGTTTTTGTTTTGTCGGGTGCAGGTTACTTCTTCAGTGGCGCAGTGATGGGTCTGATCGGCGATTTCCAGCGTCTCGGAAAAGTGTTGCTGGTAATCGTGGTTGTCGGCATTACCGGTTTTTATCTCACCGAGCGCTTCTGGATTTCGCGCAAGTTTGAGGAGGCAGATCCGGAACGACTTCAGGAACTCGAGCATGCCGCGACCGAGAAGCTCCAGGATCTGCGACAGGAGTTTACAGAACACATTCCGTTCAAGCCTCAGCGACGTGGAGAGCACAGCCACAAAAAAGCACAAAAAGACTGACCTACTTATGTGCTTTTTAGTGACCCGATTTGCAACAGTAGAGCGAAATTGTTAACTTCCCACCGCAAATGATCATCGAATCTTCCGCCCCTCCCCGTGTCGACCTTGCTGGCGGCACTATCGACATCTGGCCACTTTATCTTTTCCACCCAGGCGCCACGACTGTCAATTTTGCCCTTTCACTTCATGCTCGTTGCCGCATCGAGACGCGAGATGATGGACGAATAGTTCTCGAGTCCCGCGATCGAAAGGTGGCTTTTGAGACGACAGTCTCGGCGATGGAAGACTTGCTGCTCGAGGAGCGTCTGGAACTCGTCTCAAAGTTGGTCTACTTTTTCAAACCCACGACCGGATTTCATTTGATTGCGGAAAGCAGCGTGCCTGCCGGTGCTGGTTTGGGAGGTTCGTCGGCCCTCGCGATCGCTTGCATTGGCGCATTGAATCGACTGGTAGGTGATCGTTACGAACAGCGTAAGTTTGTGACTATCGCCGCGAACGTCGAGTCGACTGTGATCAAAGTGCCGGCTGGTTTTCAGGACTATTATCCACCGCTTTTCGGATCTGTTTCGTGCGTGCATTTCCGGCCTGATGGAATTGAACGAGAACGTCTAGACATCAACACCGAGGAGTTAGAGCGACGGATTGCGATTTGTTACACCGGTGAGCCACGTCTTTCAGGGATCAATAACTGGGAGATCTACAAACGACACATCGATGGCGACTCGGAGTTGTTTGAGTTGTTCGAAGGCATTCGCGACTCAGCGCGCAACATGCGCGAGGCGCTGTTGGCTGACGATTGGGATCGGGTGGCGGAGGTGATGAAACAGGCTTACCCGAATCGCAAACGCCTCGCGCCGACAATAACCACGCCGCAGATGGATATGCTGGTCGAGAAGGCTTTGGCGAGTGGCGCTGAGGCAGCGAAAGTTTGCGGCGCAGGTGGTGGTGGATGCATTGCGTTCTTGTGTGCGGCTGGAAGGCGTCAGGATGTTGAGCGTGCGCTTGCGTCGGAAGAAGGCGCGGAGGTGCTCGACTGGAAACTCGCCAAGGAGGGGTTGGTAGTTAACCACGGATGACGCGGATTTGATCCGGATTTATCCGTGTCATCCGCGGCTAAATTTACTATCCACCCTCGGTGCGTTGCTTGGCTGCGGCAGAGAGTGCCGCGAGGCGCGCGACCTTTTGCTGGAACGTCTCGCCTGCAACTGGACCAGTATCAACCACACCACAATAAGTCGATCGTTTCATCAAACTGCGGTCAGCATCGCCTGTCGGCTTATGTGCCGGCGCTGGAGTTGATGCCGCTGCCGGTGCTGGTGGTGGTGTTGCGACTGTTTCCGTTGGTGGTGGTGCAGCAACTGCGGCAGCGGGTTCAGGCGCTCCGCCCTCTTCCGCGCGCTGTTTCGCCGCTGCTGACACTGCTTTCAATCGCGCGACCTTTTGCTCAAACGTCTCACCGGCAACCGGTCCAGTGTCTTTAACTCCCGCATAAGTCGAACGTTTGAATAATTGCCGATTTGGTTGTGCGCCCGCTTTGTGCTCCGCGGGCTTCGTTGGTGCGGCTTGTGCGGCAGCCTTCGGAGCCGCCGCTGGTGCGGGTGCCGCAGCTTTCGCAGGCGCCGGTTTCGCCGCATGACCATGATCGCCTGTGGCTGTCTCAACCATCACGTACACGCCGCGTTCGTCTTTCTTGATCACCGGCAACGTGCCACCTGCTGCCTGCAATAATGCCTGCAACTCAGCTTCGACGAACCTGTTCTGCTTGTAAGGGTCGCGCACGTGGCCCAGCGGCGGTCCCATGTAGAGCGTACCGCACGCCTGGCATTTGAAGAGAACATCGTCACCGCGCAGATGAATCTCTGCGGGCTCGCCGGCGGTCCGCAACTGCTTCAAATGACCCCAGCAGGGTTTTCCCTTTTCGTTTTTCTCGCTGCAAACGGTCTGTGCATTTGTAATCCGCTTGGGGACACTGATGGTTTCAGTTGCTGACATGATGTTGGTTGCCCATTGTACACGAATCGGTGTTGTCCGTGTCATCCGCGGTTGAATTCCCATCTAGTCGAACTGGCGGCGATGATGTATGCTCTCGCGCGAAAATCTAAAGAGGAGAACCGCATGGTCGAGCTGATTCCTTCCCAGGATGCCGTAATGCAAATCCTGCAACGCACTGGAGCGTTTCGCGAGGGCCATTTCATTTATCCCAACGGAAAGCATTCGCCACATTATTTTCAGATGCCGTTGGCGTTTCGCTACTACGATACAGCGCGCGTTCTGGCAGTCGCACTCAGCCGCAAGTTTCGACTTGAAAAAGACATCTCCAGCCAACTGCCGAAAGTTTCAGTGATCAGTCCGAGTTCAGGCGGAATCCCGGTGGCGTTCGGCGTGCGTGACGCGCTCAACGCAGAACAGATCTATTGGGCCGAGCAGGAGCACGGCGAACGCATGTTTCGGCAGTATGTGAATCAGGGTGAAGTCAATCCGTGCATCGTCGTTGACGACATCATCCGCAGCGGACACGCAATTGAAGAGACAGTGGACCTGGTGAAGAAGCTCGGCGCGAGAATCATCGGCTGTGGTGCGATCGTGCGCTTTGTTTCAGCACCGAGCGAGATTGAGGGCGTGCCGATCAAGTCGCTGATCGAATACGACGTGCGGATGTATGAAAAGGATCAGGAGTGTACGGCATGTAAGGAAGGTGTGGCTCCTGAGCACGTCCGCTTTTAGATCCGCGTTTATCCGCGGCTAGATCTCGTGCCTGTTGGCGAGCGCCTTATCCATCGTGACCTCATCCACGTATTCGAGGTCGCTTCCCACCGGCATTCCCATCGCGATTCGCGTCACTAGTAGCCCCAAGGGTTTCAACAGCCGGCTAATGTAATTCGCCGTCGCCTCGCCTTCAGTCGTTGGATTAGTCGCGAGGATCACTTCTTTCACCGCGACGCCTTCATTATTTTCCGGTTTCAAACGCGGCAACAGATTCGCCAACTGCAATTCACTTGGTCCAATGTGACGAATCGGCGAGAGACTGCCGTGCAACACGTGGTAAACGCCCTTGAAGCTGCGCGTCTTTTCAACTGCCACCAAACTGTGCGGCTCTTCCACCACACAGATGACCGAATGATCGCGACTCGGTGATGAACAAAAGCGACACGGATTGACTTCAGTGAGGTTGTTGCAGGTAGAACACAGAACGATCTTTTGCTTGACTTCCCTGAGCGCCGTAATCAGCCGTTCGAGATCAGCTTCGGGCGCGCGCATGATGTGAAACGCGAGACGTTGGGCCGACTTGTGGCCAATACTCGGCAGGCGTTTCAGTTCGTCGATCAGTTTGGTGACGGGTTCGGCGTACTCTAACATTGTCGATTATCCAAATAACCCTCCAAGTCCCGGCGGCAGCATTCCACCCAGTTTGCCTTTGATAGCTTCGTCGACTTTGCGATTGGCTTCGTTAGCCGCTGCCACGATCATGTCCTGGAGCATCTCGACGTCGCCTTCCTTCACAGCCTCCGGATCGATCTTAAGTGAGACGAGTTCATGATTGCCCTTCATCTGTACAGTGACGACGCCACCACCCGCTGAAGCATCGACGCGCAGTTCCTCCATCTCTTTCTGCATTTTCTCCTGCATCTGCTGCGCCTGCTTCATCATCTGCTGCATGTTGAATCCGCCCGGGAATTTCATTGCTGCCACCTCTCGCGAAAATTTGATTCATCGTAGCAAAAATCAGTGTAATCTGCGTAATCTGTGGCTATGAACAGCGCTGAACTCCGGGTCGATCGCAGTCTCGAAGAGCGCATCAACATCTATTACGATCTCAGACCGGCGTCGCAGCCTCGTGCACCGTTGCTGATCGCGCTGCACGGCTACGGCGCGAACAAAGGGCAGATGATGCGCGAAGCGCAATTCCTCGCGCCCGACTATTTCGCCGTCGCATCGTTGCAAGGCTTTCACCAGCACATCAAAGTACCGAAAGAAGCGGGTGGTCCACTCCGTTTCGGCTTCGGCTGGTCTACAAACTTTCGCGCGCCGGAATCGATCGCGCTCCATCATCAGTCAATACGGGATCTGATCAGAATTCTTGCAGACGAAGGCGTGGCCGATCCCACGCGCGTCTTCCTGCTGGGCTTCTCACAATCGTGTGCACTCAATTACCGTTTCGCTTTTACACACCCGGAATATCTGCGCGGCGCGATCGGTATTTGCGGCGGCATTCCCGGCGACTGGGATACGAGTTTGCTTTATCGTCGCGCGGAGATCGACATCATGCATCTCGCCGGCACGCGAGACGAACTATACCCGCCAGAGCGAGTGCGTGATTATGAGAAACAGTTGAAGACACGAGCGCGCTCGGTGGTGTTCAAAAGTTATGACGCCGCACACGAAATAGTTCCCGAAATGCGTCCTGATGTGGTCCAATGGTTGGCCCGCGTTGCCGATGAATAGTGATTACACAGAACCGACGTCAACCGTCGCCGAGATCGAGCGCGACGTTGAAGCTCGCAGCGCTGTCTTTAAAAAAGAACTTGGTCTGTTCGATCTGGTTCTGACTCAGGTTGTTTTTGTTGTCGGAACATTCTGGGTCGGTTGGGCCGCACGGTTAGGTCACGAGCAAAATGTATTCTGGATTTTAGCAATCGTTACGTTCTATCTCCCGCTTGCCGCTGCAGTGATCTTTCTCAACCGCTTGATGCCACTCGAGGGCGGTCTTTATCAATGGTCCAAGCTGGCTTTCAACGACTTTGTCGCGTTCATGGTGGGTTGGAATCTCTGGGTGTTTGCCATCTCGATTCTGGCCGGCGTTGGATTGGTAGTCACTACAAACCTCTCCTACGCAATTGGCCCATCGGCGGCGTGGATGAAAGACAACCCAAAGACCATCATGCTGATCAGTTTTCTTCTTGTCACCGCGATGGTTGTTGCAGCCATGCGCGGCTTAGCACTCGGCAAGTGGGTGCATAACGTCGGCGGGCTCGTGCACCTGATCACGTTTGCTATTTTGATCTTGTTGCCGCTCTTCGCTCTGTCGCAAGTCATACGAGGAGAATACCGGCCCTTTGCGATCCAGTTTCCCACTTTCTCTGCGTTCAACGTCAACGTCGGCAGTAAGCTCGCGCTCGGCGCTTTGACGGGCTTTGAGTACATTGCGATCCTCGCCGGAGAAACACGCGCACCGGCGCGAAACATTGGACGCTCGGTGGTGATTGCCGCGCCGATCATCGCGGCGATGTTTATCCTCGGCACCAGCTCTGTGCTCGCATTTGTTCCGCGCGATCGCATCGACCTGATCGGCCCAATCCCGCAGGTGCTTTCGATCGGATTTCGATCGCTCGGTTGGGTAGGAACAGTTGCTTCCATTGCAATTCTCGGTATCACCGTCAGGACAATCGCCCTGATGAGTATTTACTTTGCCGGCAACACGCGTCTGCCGATGGTCGCCGGTTGGGATCGATTGCTGCCCGGATGGTTTAGCCGGTTGCATCCGAAGTACAAGACGCCGATCAACTCAATTCTGTTTGTCGGTGCAGTGACGCTCGTGCTCGGCCTGCTTAGCTTGACAGGAGTGCACGCGCAGGAAGCGTTTCAGTTGATAGACAACGCCGGTGGCATTTTCTACGCGCTGACTTATCTCGTACTGTTTGCGATACCGTTGTTTGGAATGAAGGCACTTGGCGTCAAGGCGCCTTGGTGGCTCAAGATCGCGTGCGCCTCCGGATTCATCGTCACCCTCATCTACATCCGTTTCGCCATTGTTCCGATCACGGAAGTCGGAAGTACCCTTT
>DATFHH010000111.1:0-17843 GCA_035248565.1 Pyrinomonadaceae bacterium
CACCGTCGATAGTCCAATCACGATCAACACCGCGGCAATCACGAAGAGGAATGAGCGTTGCCGGACCAACAAAGGAGGCGCCGGTGGCAGCGCTAGAACTTCTGGCGCCGACGTCGCTGTGCTTTCGATCTGGAGTGCGCTGTCGTCCCAACATCCGAAGAGCTCCGCCACAGCGCGTTGTAAAGAAGGATCGATCGTGCGGCGCGGACTCTGGATCAGGGGATTGAAATTAAACGACGATTCGGGTTGGGCCAACGCGACGCAGATCGCCTGCAAGCCCGTCAGTTCGTTCAATCGCGCATCGACCATCTCGCCGTCCTGAAAGAAAAACATTGCCGGGCCTTTTGGGTATTCGATGAGCAGCCGTCCAGACTTCCGCTGGTGACGAAGAATACCGACCAGATCCGACAGGGGATGGTTGCTCAGGTGTCCGGTCAACACTATGAAGCGAGGGTTCTGCATTCCGACTCCTTACTTAGGGACAGCCCTGGACCAGGCGACACGAGAAGTTGTACTGCGGAAAAGTCTGCTGTAGTTTCTTCGCCAGACTGCGATCGAGTGTCTCCAGGATTCGGTACTCGTCCATCAGCTGTTGCGTCATACCGAGTTCCTGATAAGCCAGACTTAATCCGTAATGCGCTTTGGCCATTTGTGGATCAAGCGCAGTGGCCTTTTTGAACGCGTCAGCAGCATCTCGGAATCGTCCCAAACGGAAGTTACAGTAGCCCAACCCGTAATGGGTTTCGGCTGCGTTGGGATTTAGCTTTATCGACTCCTTAAAAGCCTTTATGGCCTCGCGGTCTTTCTGTAACTTCAGGAACTCCCGCCCGGTTAGGTAGAGATGATTCGCTGTATCGGTGTTATCCGCCGGCTTAGCATCCGTGGTATCCGCGGCCGATTTAACCGGAGATGGCACGGATTCAGGCTGTTTCCTGGCCACGTAAGCGGACTCCGTTCCTTCAGACTCCGGTTGTTTCGCCAACGCCGGTGGGTCTCCGGCAATTTCCACTGAAGCAGTCGGGACCAAGCGAACACCCGGGTCCAGCACCTCCGGGCCTCGAACATGATTCAGTGGCTCTGGAACAGCAGGCGCCACAGTTGCGGTCACGGCGGAAGCCTTCGGCTCCTCGACCATCTTCGCCACGTTGTCATCGAAATAGTAAGTGAGCGTGCGGTAAGTAACCTCGACGGGCTCGTGCTTCAGCTCGCCGTTTTCGAAGACGACGAGGCTGGTAACCATCTTGGTCCAGTTACCCAACTTGTCGAATTCATAGCTGTACGCTTCGCGGCTGAGGATCGCGCCGCTATCGTCGCGCACAGTCATCTCGGTGATGTTGCCGCGCTCGTCGTATTTGTATTCTTCTTTGCCGACAAGAGAACCTCCGATGGGGTAGGAGGTGTTTTCGATTCGATTTCCCTTGATTCCGTAGGTGGTGATCTCGACTAGTTGGGTTGGTCCTTCGACGGACCGTCCGTCTTTGAGTTCGATCTTGGCGGTTTCCGTTTTTACGCGACGTACCGCGCCAAGAAGGCCGTCCTGCTCTTTCGTGCTGTCGAGGACTGTTATAGCTGCTCGCGTCGAAGTGCTCGCATTTTGCGCGCGCACTGGCGCACCGATTATGAACACAGCAGTCCACAGGAGAACAGCAGGCAGAAGCCGCCGCACAATGCAATTCATTCTCGACTCCTCCAGTTTCAAATAGCGTCGGGGGAATGGACTACAGTCGAGCCCATATGTTGTACAAACTGTGGCGAAGAATACAATAAGTAGGTGAGAAAAGCTACGGATTTTAGAGAAGAGATTGCCGATTTCCAATTGCCAATTGCCAATTCAAATCGACAATCGGCAATTGGCAATCGGCAATGATGTTATTGTTCATCACTAAACTTGTAGCCAATCCCCCAGACGGTCAGCACCATCTGCGGGTTTTCGGGGTTCTCTTCGATCTTGGCTCGCAAGCGATTGATGTGTGAGTCGATGGTCCTGTCGTAACCTTCGTAAGAATAGTCCCAGATCTTCTCCAGCAAGTATTTCCGCGGAAACACCCGGCCTGGGTTCGACGCAAAGAGGCGCAGCAGATCAAACTCTTTCGGCGTCAGCTCCACTTGGCGATCGCCGATCGTGACTTCCCGCTTCGCGGAGTCGATCCTGAGCCGGCCACGCACGATTGGAGCCTCGTCGCGCATGCCATCCGTGGCTGGGCCATTCCGTGTGCGCCGCAGGACAGATTTAATGCGAGCTTCGAGCTCGCGCAGGCTAAACGGCTTGGTGATGTAGTCGTCCGCACCCATCTCCAGCCCCAGCACTTTGTCGACGACGTCGTCTTTGGCGGTGAGCATCAGAATCGGCAGATAGCCGACCTTCTCGCGCAGTTCCTTGCAGACCGCCAGGCCGTCCATCTTAGGCAGCATGAGGTCAAGGACAACCGCATCGGGCGGATCGTCCAGGGCGGCTTTTACGCCGTTTAGACCGTCCTCAACAGTCTTGACGTTATATCCAGCGCGCGAGAAATACTCGCTGATTGCAGTCGAGATATTCTCGTCGTCTTCCACGACCAACAGTGAAACCTTACGTTCGCCGTTGTCGGGAACTGCGAAGTTTTCTTTAGCGGTTTTTTGTCTGTCAGTAGCTGTAGCCATTGGAATTAATAGTCGATCTGAAACTGACAGGAGGCTCAGCGGGCAAGCACCACGGGGTAACTGGCGCAACTCGGTTCGGCCGAATAGTACAGGAGAATTGCATCCGTGTACAAGCCCAAATGTTCCGGGCGCCTCCTTGGAGTGCGGCGGCTTGACGCCGCTTTGGCCTCGATCACGCTCATTGATAACAAAGCGGCGTCAAGCCGCCGCACTCCAAGGAGGCGCCATTCTTTGCTATGCTTTGTGCCATTACAAACCCAATTATATAAGGAATGACGGCGATGACACCCGAAGAACGAAAAGATCTGATCGCAAAGTATGCGGCCGGTTACGACGAAGTCATAAACGCGCTCAACGGCTTTCCCTCTGATAGCTTAGGCGCGCATCCGATTCCCGGCAAGTGGAGCGCACGCGAAATAGTCCATCACCTCGGCGACAGCGAAAGCTTCTCCGCCGGAAGACTACGAAAACTTCTCGTGGAAGACAACCCGGTCATCCAGGGCTACGATCAGGACCAGTATGCGATTAAGCTCCGTTACAACGAGCGCGACATGGCGCCCGCACTCGAAGCTTTCCGCCTCGCACGCGAAACGACGATGCAGCTTCTGGAATTGATGACTGAAGACGACTGGAAGCGCAGCGGCACTCACACAGAAAGTGGTCCATACTCGGCGGACGATTGGTTGAAGATTTATGCGGCGCATGCGCATAACCACGCTGCACAGATTCGACGCTTACGCGAAGCGTTCTGATCCGCGTCATCCGCGTTCATCCGCGGCTTATTTAAATCAGCCTTTTTGTTGACAAACTTTTTCACCGCGAGCAAGATCCGCACTACCTCCATGAGCACCGCCACTGTACTGCAAACATCACTCTCTGATCTGAAGTTACTTCGTCGCGGTAAAGTGCGCGACGTTTACGCCATCGACGAAGACAGCTTGCTGATCGTCGTTACCGATCGCATTTCCGCTTTCGACTGCGTTCTTCCCACGCCAATCGAACGGAAAGGCGAAGTGCTCACGGCACTCTCCGAATTTTGGTTTGAGAAACTGAAACACGTTGTCGCAAACCATCTGATTGAAAGCAACGTCGATGCGATGCCGCCGGCAGTGCAACGGCACGCGCAAACTCTGCGCGGTCGTTCGATGCTTGTGCGTCGTGCGGAAGTGTTTCCGGTCGAGTGCGTCGTGCGTGGTTATCTCGTCGGCTCCGGATGGAAGGATTATCTGCGCACCGGATCCGTTTGTGGTCACAAGCTGCCAGAAGGTTTGCCCGAATCAGCGAAACTACCGGAAGCGATCTTCACGCCTTCAACCAAAGCCGAGCAGGGTCACGACGAAAACATAACCGAAGATGAGGTGCGCGAGCTGATCGGCGACGAGCAGACGGCGCTTTTGCGAGATACGTCGTTGCGTCTCTACACGGAAGCTCACGACTATGCCCGCACACGCGGCATTATCATCGCCGACACGAAGTTTGAGTTTGGACTGAATACGAATGGTCAACTTCTGCTGGTGGATGAAGTGCTCACGCCCGACTCCTCGCGCTTCTGGCCGGCGGATGAATACGAGCCCGGGCGTTCACAACCCTCGTTCGACAAACAGTTCGTGCGCGACTATCTCGAGACTTTGAACTGGGACAAGAAGCCACCGGCGCCCGCGATTCCGAACGAGATCGCCGCAGCCACGACTGCTCGTTACCTGGAAGCCTACAGACTGTTGACCGGAAAAGACCTTTGATGCGCGCCCGACTTGAAAGTCTCATCGACGAAATGCTCGAAGGCCACATTCTGCTCGATGAGGCGCTGAGCGAGTTTGAGAAGCTATACATTAAGAAGGCCTTGGCCAGGCACAAACAGCACCTCTCGAAAACCGCGGTCGTGCTGGGCATCCACCGCAACACCCTCGCCAAACGCGTTGCCACTTACAAAAACCAGGAATCGCCACAAAAAGCGAAGGGTGCGGCGAGATGAACCTTATTCATCCGTCGTGGATCTACTGGATTACCGGTCTTGGGTTCACTCCTCAAAGCTGGCGCTAATTTCAGGGAAACTGCGGCTCACTTACCGTGACGTCTTCGAACGCACAGCGAAAATATCTTCAGCCTTAAATGAAGCTGGAGCGGGTGGCCGCAATGTCGCATTTCTTCTCAAGAATGGCCCCGATCTCGTCTGTTCTTATCTTGCCTGTTTTGAAAGTGGCGCCATCGCAGTACCGCTAAATCCAAAACTAACACTACCAGAACTCGACTTCTATTTAGCCAAATGCAACATAGGTTGGCTTCTGGTGGAAAAAGAGAATCTCGCCCAGATCCGTGCGAACGTCAGCAGACTCGCCCCTGAACGTATTATCGCAGTTCGGGACTTCGCTTCTTCGGCAGCAACGGAAAGAAGAGACATACCCGCCGAAATGCCCGCGGTTATCTTTCACACTTCAGGTTCTACGAAGTTGCCCAAAGGTGTCGTCCACACACGGCGATCTTTTGTCAGTTCAATCGAACCATTCTTTTGCGAGCCGTTCTTGAGTCGATATCGCGTTCCGCCGAAAGAATTTGTCTATCTGAATGTAGCTTCAATGGCCGACACCGTGGGCATTATTCATGTCTTGTGGACGCTTTTCGCCGGCGGCTCGGTTGTGATCTTGGAGACGTTCGATGTTGAGCGGTACCTCGCTGCGCTCGAACGTTTTGCACCGACGCATACAACACTCTTTCTTCCGCAGGCAGTGAAATTATTCCGGCACGAGTCTGTTGAAAGACGACATTTTCAGAACATACAAATGCTCTGTATCGCCGGAGATAAGACGCCAGTGGAATTGATTAATCGCTGTGTTGCCGTCTCTGGTGTTGTTCCGTTAATCGGCTACGGCTTAACAGAATCGTTCGTCGTCGCGCTTAATCTGTCAGTCTCTCCAGACAAGTTCGGTTCGATGGGAAAGCCTCTGCCTTCGGTTGAAATTCAGATTGTTGACAAGCGCAATAACCCGGTTCCACCCGGCAACACTGGCGAGATCATCTTGCGGAGTCCTCAAAATATGATCGGTTATTGGCGTCAGGCGACGGAAACTAAGCGTGCATTCTTTCACGGATTCTGGTTGAAAACTGGCGACTATGCCTACCAAGACAGCGATGGCTATCTATGGTTTACCGAACGCAAGAAGCAAATAATAATAAGGGGCGGCGAAAACATATCACCTCGAGAGATCGAGGCAGTTCTTTACTCTCATCCAGCTATTAAACTGGCCGCTGTTATCGGTGTTCCACATCCGGAACAAGGTGAGGTCCCGCGAGCGTTCGTCGTATTGAATAAAGACCAACAGGTCGGCCGTGAAGAGCTATTAGCATTCCTCAGAGCGCGGCTCATATATTTCAAGGTCCCGGATGACATTGAATTCGTTGACCACTTGCCGGTGGGCAGGACCGGAAAAATTGATCGACGGAAGTTACGCGATTCTGTAATCAAAGAATAGCTCTCTAGCGGCAAGCGTTCTCACTCAGCACCTGATCTATTGCGCTCCTCAACACTCTTACCATTTCTGCCATATCCTCAAGCTCAACTATAAATGGTGGACTGAGTACAATTATGTCTCGCTCGGTGGTTGTCCCGCCCGGATAAAAGAACACGCCCATTTCGATACCGGCATTTACGATCCTTCGCGTGACGTTGGCGGAACGAGGATAACGTTCCAAGGTTGTGCGATCGCGAACGATTTCGATTGCCCACAACAGTCCTCTGCCTCGTATCTCCGCAACGGCAGGATGAGTTGCCAGTGTTGCAGCCAGAGAATCGCCGAGCACTTGTCCCTTCTCACGAACACGCTCGATTAACTGCTCCCGCAGGATTATCTCGAGAACAGATTTCGCCGCCGCACACGAGCCACCATGCCCGTCAAACGTGTGTGCCGTCAGGCTGCCTCCCAACGATGCGATAGGGTCCACCAACATCTCGGAGGCGAAGATTGCCGCGAGAGGTGCGTAACCGCCGGTTAATCCTTTGCCAACCACGAGAATGTCCGGTTTGACATCCCAGTAGTCCACAGCAAATCGTTCTCCGGTGCGGCCAAAGCCGGTTATGATCTCATCCGCGATCAGCAAGATGTTGTGACGCTGACAAATATCTCGAATTGTCGGCCAGTATTCGTCAGGCGGCACCAAGGCGCCTCCGCTTGAGCCAACAATTGGCTCGGCGATGAAGGCGGCGATTGTCTCGACTCCTTCCCTTTCAATCAGTTTCTCGAGGGCATGTGCACAGGACACATTGCACGCCGGATAAGTTTCACCAAAAGGACATCTGAGGCAGTAACAGGCTGGCGCGTGAGAGAACCCCGGCAGCAGTGGACCTAGTCCAGCTTTTCTTCCATCATGTCCACCAATGGCCAGGCTGCCGAGTGTGGCGCCATGGTATGACACGTCTCTTCCGATCGTTTTCCATCTGCCCAGGCGACCACAGGCAACATGGTACTTACGGGCGAGCATTACTGCCGCCTCAACAGCGTCCGACCCGCTGCCGAGCAGTTGCACACGCGACAGACCTTTGGGAAGCCAGTGTTCCTGAAGATGTTCGATCAGCGCCAATCGCTCGGGAGTCGCAAAACCGGGAACAGTGTAGGAGAGATTGCTGAGAGCACTCGAGATTGCACTGATGACTTCTAACCGCTTGTGTCCGACATTGACGACACCACCGCCGCCGGCTGCATCGAGGACGCGGCGGCCATCGCTTAGATATAGATATGAACCTTCGGCACGAGCGACTGCAAAGGTCTTTTTCCCAGGAAGAAAGGGCCAGCTGGCAGCGCTTGGACTTTTGACATGGTCCAGTTTTGGCTTTTCAGGTGTGGCGGCGAGGAAATACTCTACTGCGCCTGACGGCATTAAGGCTCGTACCTGGTCGCCTGCTTCTTCAGCGCACAATTGCCAGAGTTTGCTTGAAGTAACAAATGAATAACGATTCTCACCCAGGAAACTAACGCGTGGATAACCGCTGAATGACGAAGGCAGTTCTCGATTGAATCCTTCGCGAGAGAAATACTCGAAACTCGAATTTGAAAAGAGTGCTTCAAACTCGCTGAGTTCGTAGTAATTCAATAGCCGCAGAAGAACGTCGATGCCGACGGGAAAGACCAACTGAAGTGCAGGTGAAATTTTCCGAAAGAACTCTGCAATGTGCGAGAACCTGCCGCTGCGAGAGACCATGACCGGATAACCGGCCAAGTGAATGAGCCGTGTGCGAAAAAGTAGATCTTCTCTCGAGAGCGGTCTTTTGAAAGTGTGGAACGATAACGCAAATGCGCCGCTAGAGTTGCTCTGTGTGGTGAGTGCTGCATTGAAAAGAGAGATATGTCCATTGTGAATTGGGTTGAAGCTTCCCTTGAAACACACAAAGCGATCGGCCCAGCGCGTCTGCTCATCTGCAAGACTCATTTCGCCGTTCGGTTCCAGCAGCGCGATGAGTGTCTCGGGCGAGCTCTCGACATCTTGCAAAAGTTGATCCCAATGAGCCCAACACTCCGGATTGCGGCGGTCTGTCTTCATTTAACATCCGGCAGATTCACGACGACGCGAAAACCGGCGCGCTTCGTGGTATAGCTGGCTCGCTGACAATAACGTGTCGAGGCCAGCAGGAGGTCAGGTGGATCAATCCAGCAAGCCCCGCGCAAAACTCGACGATCTTCGTCTTCTACCTCCCCCTGTGTAGTCATTGGGTCTAGCGGCTCAGCGTGTCGCCACTGTTCGTAGGCTTTTGGGTTCCAGACGTCGAGACACCATTCCCAAACATTCCCTGCCTGCTCGAGTGCTCCAAAGGGGCCACGACTATACGGATAGCTCCCTGCTGAAGCTGGACGATCATACTGGCGTTCATAACGCGCAACTCTCGGTGTTGGCGGATTATTTCCCCACGGATATTTTCTTCCGTCCGTTCCGCGCGCCGCGTATTCCCACTGAGCTTCACTACAAAGGCTGAACTTCAAACCGGTGATCGTCGAGAGCCAACTGCAAAAGTCCATTGCGTTGTACCAATTCACACCAACCACAGGTTGTTGACTGTCGTTGTAACGTTCGTCTGTCCAGAATTCAGGCTCTTCGTATTCCGGATCCTGCATTTTAAGAAACATTCCGTACTGCCGATTCGTGACCGGCGTCTCCGCGATCCAAAAAGATGACAGGTTGATGGGCACCGCGACTTTGCGCCCTTCGCCCAGTAGAAAAAGGCCCTCGGGCACCCACAACATTTTCGTGTCGGTATTTGGTTCGTTGAACGACTTTTCGGGCGTCACCTGGACCGGTTTGATTTTCCGCGGACGTGCCGGCGCGGCAACAGGCGAGCTCACGGACTTTAACCACGGACGATCCGGATGCGACAACCACAAACGAATGTCTGCGCCAAACACCTCGCCGAACTGCTTATCGTCAAACTCCTTGTAATAAAAAGACGGTTTGCCGTGTCTGCACCTCTGCTTGAAAGCATCAACCTTTCGGTACTGTTCCAGCGCCGCTTCAATAGCAGCAACATTGAGTGGGGCTTCGAAAGACCTGTTTCGAAAGAAAAGTTTTATTTCAGGAAACGGCTCACCCGAGCCACCCGATCTCTGTAGCTGCTGCCAATGCTTGAGCGCCCATTTAAATTCTTCCTCCGTACCAGAGCCGGCGTTTCTGGTGGGAGTGCCGAAGCGCTGGCCCATCAACCCGATAAACAGAATCAGCGAGCTGCGAAATCTCTCGAGCGTCTGTTTGGTGATCAACTCCTGAGCAGCTCCAACACCGGCCATGCCATGAGTATCGTCGCCGAGCACGTCCAGACGGACCATGCGATGGCCGTTCTCCCGATTCCACATGTCGAAGAATGAGCGCACTTCGTCGCGCTCCTCTTTCATGTCTCCAGGCGAGGAAAGAAAGACGTGATAAACCTGAACGTTCAAAGGGGAAACCATGAGAGTCGATTTCCTTAAGTCGTGTTTTAGTTGAGCGTTACCGATGCATTTTTTGACAAACGTCTCTCAAGCAGGAACTCGACGAAGCTGTAACGTTGGCCTAATCACAAGTTCCGGGATCATCGCTCTTTGTGGTAGACCCGCCATCAAAGCGATCGCTTCAGCCACATCCTCGGCCGCGATCATCATTTCCCGAGCGTCGTTCGCCGGCGGATTTGGCCGCTTGTCGAGGAACGGCGTATCAACTTCCCCAGGGAGAACTACGCAAGCCCTAATGCCAGTGTTGACGAATTCCCTGTTGAGATAGTGAGTAAAATTAATTACTGCTGCTTTTGCCGCGGAGTAGGCCACTCCGGAAATCAGCGAAGGAGTGACACCCACTACCGACGACACGTTTATGATCGTGCCGGAACGCGTTGCAAGCATTTGTGGAACTACCGCCTGAGTAACGATGATGGTTCCCTTAACGTTGGAATCGATTGTCAGGTCGATGTCTTCAACCGTCGTTTCCAGAAGTGTTCGATGACGTGAGATGTCGCCGGCACAGTTAACCAGCACGTCTATTCTTTCAAACTCTCGTACCACATCCTTAACTATCGCTTGAGTAGCTTCAAGGTCGGTAATGTCGAGCGTGTGAGTCGTAACCTTACCTCCTGCGCGTTCGATCTCAGCCTGAACGATTTGCAGCTTGCTTTTTGTACGTCCCAGCAGCACGATCTTACCACCGTCCTCCGCCATACGAATCGCAGTAGCGCGTCCAATGCCACTGCCACCGCCCGAAATGATGCAGACTTGGTCCTTCAGAGTCATACGTTCTTAGGCACGGTCATCGACAATCAGCGCGTCGCATTTAATGCGGCGCCCACAGCGCCACAAAAAGTGCCGTCTGGAAGAAACAAAGCGTCATTACCGCGATCCCTTAACGTTTCGCGGAGCACATCACTCAGAATATCGTTTCCGGCAAGTGTGCCTCCTCCGAAGACGATGGTTTGAGTGCCCACCAGTCGTGCGATCGCGTTGCAGAGTATCCCAATATTTTCGCCGACGAGCCAGAGCAATGCATGGGCGAGATCAGCTGGGTCGTTTGAATCGAGTTTGCCGAAGCTAGCTACCGTATCTCTAATTGTGAGTGCGAGATTATCCGCGGAAGGGACTATGTCGCTCACAAGCAAGTCGACTCTACTCCGCTCTCCGCGCGAAGCGAGTGCCAGAAGATCTGAAAAAGAACCTGAACAGTCCAGCAGTCTCGACAATCCGAGAAGCGTTCCTCCGCCGAGTGGCGAGCCTGAGACGCGTGTCACTTCGTCTCCCTTGAGCTCGAGAATGGAAGTACCAGTCCCGATACTTACCAGCAGGCAATGCTGCGGCAGGATCATAGCTTTCAGTTTCGCAAGCTCATACGCACCTGATCGCCAGGCTGCGAATTCGTTTACCGGTAAGCATTGAACAGAACTGATTGCCGCCACAACGATATCGGCCTTCGCTCCGGTAATTCCAATGATGCCCGGAGCCCAGCGGGCAACATGATCCTGGAGGAATTCTATTGAGCCAGCGGACAGGAGTTTTATTTCCCGGATTTGACTGGCATTGAAGAGCTTCCAGAGAGTGGTTCCGGCGTCAATCCCGACTGCGTTTGTGCTACACACGAGGGGCGCTAATTTAACTATCTGTGGGTTAGTTGACAATCCCCTGTCGTTGATTTTATCCTTAGCACTCTCAAATACAGAGTGCTAGAGCTTTCATCATTAAATTCCAAATTTCACCAGTATTGAAAGGAGATCAGCGTCATGGCAACGAATATCAGGCCTCTTCACGATCGCGTCATTGTGAAGCGAATTGAAGAGGGCGAGCAGATCCGGGGAGGCATCATCATTCCCGACACTGCCAAGGAAAAGCCCCAGGAGGGCGAGGTCGTCGCAGTCGGCGAAGGCAAATATAAAGAGGACGGCACCCGTCAACCCCTCGACGTGAAAGCGGGCGATCGCGTTCTTTTCGGCAAGTACAGCGGCTCCGAGATCAAAATCGACGGCGAAGAATTTCTCATCATGCGTGAAGATGAGATTCTCGGCGTCCTCGAGCGAGCCGGCGCAGCCACAGGCGGCAGCAAGAAAGCCAAGTAACGTCATTGCCGATTGCCGATTTCCAATTGCCAATTTAAGGCTACCAAGTTAGCTGCTTCAAATCGGCAATCGGCAATTGGCAATCGGCAATAAGAAAGATTCCAACTATAAGCAGGAGAAGAAACAGAGATGGCAAAGCAAGTTATTCATGGTGAGGATTCGCGGGCGGCGATTTTGCGCGGCATTAATCAGCTCGCCGACGCCGTGAAGATCACCCTCGGCCCAAAGGGCCGTAACGTCGTTATCGACAAAAAATTTGGTTCACCCACAATCACGAAAGACGGCGTCACCGTTGCCAAAGAGATCGAGTTGAAAGACTCGCTCGAGAACATGGGCGCACAGATGGTTCGCGAAGTTGCCTCCAAGACTTCCGATGTCGCGGGCGACGGCACGACCACCGCAACAGTTCTGGCGCAGGCAATCTTCCGCGAAGGCGTGAAGACTGTTGCCGCCGGTGCTAATCCGATGGCTCTCAAACGCGGCATCGACAAAGCTGTCGAGCGCGCCACTGAAGAGATCAGGCGTCTCTCGAAGCCCGTCAAAGGCGATGCGATTGCCCAGGTCGGAACGGTTTCCGCAAACGGCGACACCACGATCGGCAACATCATTGCCGAAGCAATGAACAAAGTCGGCAAAGACGGTGTGATCACCGTTGAAGAATCGCGAACGATGGAAACTGCGCTCGAGGTCGTCGAAGGAATGCAGTTCGATCGCGGTTATCTCAGCCCCTACTTCGTCACCGATCCGGAGCGCATGGAAGCAGTGCTCGAGAATCCACTGATCCTCATCAACGAGAAGAAGATCAGCTCGATGAAAGACCTGCTGCCGTTGCTCGAACAGGTTGCGAAGCTCGGCAAGCCGATGCTGATCATCGCCGAAGACGTTGAGGGCGAAGCGCTGGCGACGTTGGTCGTGAACAAGCTGCGCGGCACGCTCAACATCGCAGCGGTGAAAGCTCCGGGATTTGGCGATCGTCGCAAAGCGATGCTCGAAGACATCGCGATTCTCACTGGCGGCAAAGTCATCAGTGAAGATCTCGGTATCAAACTCGAGAACGTCAAGCTTGAAGATCTCGGCCGCGCCAAGAAGATCACGATCGACAAAGACAACACCACGATCGTCGAAGGCGCCGGCAAACAGGGCGACATCGAAGGCCGCGTCAAGACTCTGCGCGCGCAGATCGAAGACACGACTTCCGACTACGATCGCGAGAAACTCCAGGAGCGACTAGCGAAGCTCGTCGGCGGTGTAGCAGTGATCAAAGTCGGTGCTGCTACTGAGACTGAGATGAAAGAAAAGAAAGCACGCGTTGAGGATGCGATGCATGCGACACGCGCTGCGGTCGAGGAAGGAATCGTTCCGGGTGGCGGCGTCGCACTGGTAAGGGCGGCGAAGGCACTCGAGAAATTCCAGATCAACGAGGACGGCGAGGGCGATGCCGACGAGCAGATCGGCGTCAACATCGTTCGTCGTGCGTTGGAAGAGCCACTGCGTCAGATCGTGCAGAACGCAGGCAAAGAAGGCGCGGTGGTAGTCGAGCGTGTTCGTTCTGATAAGAACGACAACTACGGCTTCAACGCACAGACTGAAGGCTATGAGGATCTCGTGAAGGCTGGTGTTATCGACCCGGCGAAGGTCACTCGCACGGCACTTCAGAACGCAGCTTCAATCGCCGGCTTGATGTTGACGACTGAAGCGATGGTCTCGGAACTTCCCGACGATGAAAAAGGCAGTCCCGCAATGCCAGGCGGTATGGGCGGCATGAGCGGCATGGGTATGTAGCCGCAGATAACACGGATGAAGGCGGATTACATAGTTAAATCTGTGTAATCCGCGTCATCCGTGGCTAAAAAATCTTCCTCCGGTAAGACCTCTTCCAGAATCTCTTCCATCAACTTCGCGGACATATCAAGCGCGGTCAGCAACGGATGCAATGACTTGTCTTCGTTGGCGTATCGCTTCGCCACGTCCTGCGCAAACGCCAACGCCACATAAGCCCGCGCGAGGCGGCGACTATCGATGTTTCCCCAAAACGGTGTCGTCATACATTAAGAAACGCCCGCACCAACACGGACGCAGCAATAGCTCCGCCACCAAGAGTCAGAATCCACTCAACTAACGGACTTGGCCGGCCAAACATTCGCCGGCAGATCACCATGCCACTCTTCCATCCGTCGAGTTGATACAGCGGAATCAAGTTACCAACTGCCAGCGCGAGATTGAATGCTCCGAAAAGCGATCCCCAGGTCAAAACACAAAGCACGAGGTTCACGCCGATACCCGCACCCAACACAAACAACTGTTGCAACAACGGTCTGCGCTGTAACGCGACCATATCCATTTGCACATAAGCGCCGACCGGCAGCAGGCGGAGTTGGCAATCAACCTTGCTAACTCGAACGCCGTACAACTTCGGTCCCCACCCAAAACCAGCTTGCTTGATCGGAACGGCACAGACGCGCGCGGCGAAGTAGTGACCCAATTCATGCAGCACGAGTGCGGCAACGAAACTTACGACGATATTAAGCAAGAGATTCGCTTCTCCAATTCTTTCAATAACCGCAGCTCGGTCCTGAGGGCTTGCAGATCAGATCTGACGTCGAGAATCAGATAAATAAGCGCGCAGGTAATGACGGTCGCTTCGAGTATTCCTAAAGTTCGATTTGCCACGACCAGCGAGAGGAACGTTAGCGTCAGTGCGGAAATGTAAAGCCTGATAGCCAGCATCGTGATAGCGTTCGACAGCGCACAGACGAAATCCTCATTCGCCTGCATAGTGTGTCCCTTCTTTGTTCAGCAGAAGAATTAAACAGCGAATGTGGGATCTGTTCCATCATCTGCGTAATCCGCGTAATCTGCGGCCACGAATCCAAATTCTAGAAACACACGTCCAGATGCTGGACAGTCGAGCTGGTGAACAACAATTTTTACCGCGAGTTTTATAGGAATTGTGAAGAAATGGACCATCCTTGAGCGTTGGCCCATGAGTTGCCATAAGGCCCTCGAATACACGTGTCTGGTGATCGCAGCGACGGACTGTTCGAGTTAGCAACATCCTGAGCTTTACCCAAAACTGTTAAGGTCTCGTCCAGTCCCCTTTTTTATAATCCACAGCAGTATGCCCTCGCCGGCTCCCCTTTCGGTCTAAGTGCGGCTTGGCGAGGCGTAGTTCAATCGGTCCGCTTTTTGAGACGTTTGCTCAAGTATTCGGAATATCAACTCGTTTAGCTGTTTTTTCCAATTTCGGTTTAAGCGGAGTGCTCGGAAGTTAGTTCGCCCCTCGACACTCGTTGCAAACCACTAACCTGACAAGGATTTCACCCGTAGGAGTTAGACTTTAATGCCCCTAGCAACTCCCACCGTTATCGATGCCTGGTCCACCCACGAAAGAAATCAGGGAAGGCCCAACTCGGTAAACGTCGATCAGCAGCTGCAAGGTCTTAGAACAGGTAATTCCAAAACTCCCACTCTCATTGGCCAGTCGCCAGTGATGAGAAAACTCTTCTCGGTCATCGAACGTGTTGCGCCAACCGATGCTTCAGTGCTCATTACCGGCGACACCGGCACTGGCAAAGAACTCGCTGCACGCGCAATTCACGATCTGAGTCCGAGACGTGATAATGCTTTTGTCGATATCAACTGCTCCGCTATCCCTGAAACGTTAATCGAAGCTGAACTCTTCGGTCATCAACGCGGCACCTTCACCGGCGCGCATGAAAACCGCAGTGGTCTCTTCGAAAAAGCTTCGGGCGGCACGCTGTTTCTCGACGAAGTAGATGCATTGAATCTTTCCGCGCAGGCCAAGTTGTTACGCGTCTTGCAGGAACGAACAGTTCGTCGCATCGGAGCTCGCGCCAACATCGCGATCGACGTGCGCATCATCTCCGCGACAAATTGCGATCTCGCGCAGGCAGTAGCTGAAGGACGTTTTCGCCCAGACCTTTACTACCGCTTGCGAGTTCTTCCGCTGCACGTGCCTGAGCTTTGCACGCGCGGTGAAGACGTGATGTTGTTGGTGGACCACTTCCTGCACGTGAAGTCGGAGCGAAATGGTCAGCCGCTGAGAAGATTCAGTGATCAAGCGATGCGCGCGCTTTGCGAGTATCCGTGGCCCGGCAACGTTCGCGAGCTTGAAAACACGATCGAATATGCGCTGGCCATCGGTATGGAAGACGAGCTGGGAATCGCGGATCTGCCGCCTGAGATTTTGACGGCACAGCCGCAACCGAGCGCAGACAATTTCAGGCAGGTGCTTCAGGCTTACATGAACGACACCGTACCTCTGGCTGAGATCGAGAAGCGTTACATTCTCTCCGTCTTGCAGCAATTTGGTGGCAATCAGGTGCGCGCCGCGGCCGCACTTGGAATCGATCGCAGCAAGCTCTATCGCCGGCTCAAACAGTACGGCGTAATGGCGGTCAGGTTCATACAGGAAGAAGATCTGGACGGCCACCAGCTCCGCGCACATTAACAGCCCCGACTTTGGAGTGCGGCGGCCTGACGCCGCTTTGGCCTCGATCAAGCTGAATCGATAACAAAGCGGCGCCAGGCCGCCGCACTCCAAAGAAACACCACCCCGACCGAAGTGCTCGCTGGCGAGCAGTTGTGTCCGAGCGCCCACCTTCCAACAAACAAATCCAGTGAAATACTTCGCTTTACTGGGGTTTATGGCGGCACGTCGGTTGCCACCTGTGATCTCATCCATTAGCTTGCTCGCACACCAGGAGTCCGATCATGAACTGGAAACACTGGTTGGTTGTCGCTGCCGTTTTGTTATCCACCTGCGTCACAACGTCTGCTCAAGCCCCAAAATCTCAACCGCACACGGCCCGTATTCTGCGAAACAACGACATTTTGCTAATGGTCCGCAGTGGCATGGAGTCTCACCTCATCATCGCCAAGATCATGGCCTCACGTTGCAACTTCGACATTTTTCCACCAGTTCTCGATGATTTGCGAAGACGCGGAGTGCCTGAAAACGTTCTGCACTTCATGTCGGTTCTTCCGAATGGACCGTCAAACCTTCCTGAGCCGGGCGCTTCGAGTGCGGAGTCTTCGATCAAGACTGCCACTGTAAAATTACCGCGCGGCCTGCCAATCACAGTAGAGACGCTTTATCCGATCTCTTCAGCAAAATTTAAGGTAAACAACAGTGTTGCGTTCTCGGTAGCGCGCGCAGTTGTTATTGATGGGGTGTTGGTAATACCGAGAGGAACAATCGCCCGGGCGAAGATCGTGAGAGCAGAAAAGGCGAAGAGCTGGGGACGCGGAGGCGCGCTCACGCTCGAGATGGAATACATCATCGGGGTCGACGGCACGCGCATTCCGGTGCAACTAACAGCGGCCGCTGAAGGCGGCAATCGTGCAGGCGTGCTGGCGGTGGGTGCCGCGGCAACGTCGGCGTTGATCTTCCCCTACACAGCGCCGGTCGCAATCGTCTGGGGATTAAAAAAAGGCGACGACGCCGTTGTGCGAGGCAGCAGAGAGTTTGCAGCAATTATTAAAGATGACACTGCGATCACCGGACTCTTGCCGGGCAGTGATCGAATCATTTATCACTATGCCGAGACGTTGAAAGCGAAGCAGAACAGTAGTTCAACGCCGGCGAATTTTCCGCGGCTCGAAGTCAGACATTAGCCACAAAAAGTCACACAAGCCTTAGGAAATTTCTTATCGCTGAGCCTTTATAAAAGTACGGCTTTGTACATTTTTTTTTGAGGAGCAGTCCGATGCAATTCGACACAGTGACCGTGGTGGCCATCGTCGTGATTGTTATTGGCGCTGGTTATTTGGTTATGAAGCGCCGCAAGAACGCTTAACACCCGCCACCGTATGAACCTCTTGCAACAACTCTCGTTTCGCCGCGTCTTTCCGCTGGTTTTCCTCCTCATGGTATTTGCGCTGGCGGTGCGGCAGAGTGCGGCCATCGATCCGGATCTCTGGTGGCACCTGCAAACGGGTCAGGACATCGTCACCTCGCGAACGATTCCCCAGACCGACATCTACTCATTTACCAAAGCAGGATCTGAGTGGGTGACTCACGAGTGGCTATCGGAAGTTTTCATCTACGCGATATTTCGGGCAGCGGGTTGGGCAGGGCTGTTGGTCGTATTTCCAACTCTGATCACGATCGCGTTCTATTTAACTTATCGCCGCT
>DATFHH010000112.1:0-55405 GCA_035248565.1 Pyrinomonadaceae bacterium
CGCTCGTCCTGCTGGCCCAACGACTCGAACAGGGTGATACTCTCGGTAAGCAGATCGCGCGCGAACTCCTGCGCGCCCGCGATTTGGTTTGCACTGCCAAGCCAACCGCATAAAGAGCCAACTCTCCACAACACCTCTGCCTGCGTGTCTACGGAAAGCTCAGCCAACCTCGGACGCTCGCCGATCCTTCCACACCACGTCATTCGTAATGCCAAACGAGCCCCCTCATAATCACCAGCTCGTTCGAGCTTAAGCGCATCTTTGCAGGCCCGTCTAGCGTGCCAGTCCCGCGCCTGCCGCCTTTCTTTTGGTTTATTCGTCAGCTCCATCCGCGACTATTGATGTTGTGATTTTATGCTCAATGATTTCGCGGTCTCTGAATAGCGTACCGCCTTCACTCGACAGAGGATCTAAACAATGAATACCATTCGATGCTTTTTCCTGGGAGCCATACTAGTGATCTCCAGCGCGACATTGGCATTGGGAGGAGATATGCAGGGTCCGGGTAAAAGCGATCCGCCACCACCTCCACCTAGCTGTGCGTCAACAGCCGACTCGTCTACAGATGGCATGATCGCGCCGACACCGACGTCGACGGAAGCAATTCAGATTGCGTGGCAGGACCTGACAACGGCGATGCTGACGGAGATCCTGTTCACAATCTTCTAATCACTCTGGGCTACAGTTAGTTGCCCTTGATGGCGCTGGTGCGGTGCGTTAAGGTCGCAGTATGCGCTGAGTAAGGGCATTCAAATCGTACTCTAATTTCACGGCTGTGACAACGCATAACCTTAACACCACGCGATGAGGAACTATGCCACATGTTGACTTACTCTCACTTGCGATTACTGGACCAGCGCGTCTCAACGCCATGAATGAAAACCGTGTGTCTATTGCCCAAAGAGTCGATCGCATTCTCGCGCCAAACGCTGCTAGTCCTCAACGTTTGTCCCTTTATGAATAACATACATCGTTTCATGCAACTACAATCATTTACTTCCATTTCATAGAGATAGCATCCCCGCCCTTCCCAACGTCGGAGAAGTTTAGCTTGACCATTCATTATAGCTGCCTATAATCCCGCCTCTCGTATTCAACCTTTCGCTACTCAATACGAGTGAATCAATTCTCATGTCGATAAAGGAGCGTTTCATTCTTTCGAGTTCTATCATGGACCATCTGAAGACGGTTACCAGCAGTCACGACACCGTCCACTGTTCCATCGAATTAGATGTGGCGCGAAGCATAAGGATTCTCCATATTGAAGACGACGAGACTATTGCCACATTAGCGAAAGAGATGCTTGAAGAACAAGGCTGGCAAGTTCAGACTTGTGATAATGGCGACGCCGCTATTGAACACATCTCTGGCGGAGTTCATTACGATTTCTTACTCATTGATTACGACCTGCCGGGCGTCAACGGGTTAGGTCTTGTGAAGCGCGCTCGCAATCTGGCCCATCGCGCTCGCACACCGATCGGCGTGCTTTCCGCCAGTGCAGTCGAAGCAGAGACACGC
Source organism: Pyrinomonadaceae bacterium (assembly GCA_035248565.1). GTDB lineage: Bacteria > Acidobacteriota > Blastocatellia > Pyrinomonadales > Pyrinomonadaceae > PSRF01. Next base: position 1,519 of record DATFHH010000112.1, read on the forward strand.
GAAGCCGGTGCTGATGTGTTCCTGCGCAAGCCGCAGGATATTGGAGCGATTGCTGAAACCATTAGCCGTCTGGTGCGATCACCAGAGATTGAATTCGGGTATGTAGTCGTTGTTTGCTGCAACCAATTGAGAGCGCAGCGGGATCTAGGTTTGAGAGTATTTCTCGAACCCGCAGGAGTGGCCTAGTGAGGGGGCCACATCGAGTTCGCGGAAGCTAATCGCCCAGAGGCTTCCGCGGACTCGAAGCAACAGGTTACATATCGACTCCTGAGCACGTAACCATAAACCACTCGCGCAGGAGAATCTCGACTTGGTTGAAAGCTGGGGGTTGAGTCCAGGCTCTTGAATTTTCAGAAGTGGCCTTGGTGAGGGGGCCACGAAGTCCGCGGAAGCGATAAACCCGCTTCCGCGGACTATCCAAGCGGAGCCATTCGCGAGGCGGCCGCGCAAAACTAAATCGCGAATGGTTCTGCGGGGGGCGTCCTTAATAAGTTCTCATGTGGAACGCGTAATCCTATAGGTGCCAGTAGGGTGAGTCACTCGCGAATGTGGGTAGCACGGACGCGAGCTGTCGCGGGTGACTCTCGCGCAAACATCACTTCTCCCGAGGGGTCGACAGAAACGACCGGAATTTCCCATGGCTGTTGGCCCTCACCGATTTGGGTCTGGAATGATGCAAGGCGGTGACAAACCAAGCATCTTTCAGAGCAGACCACTTATGCGGCGGCAGCTGCCAGTGGTTCTGCAAATGACTCTCGCCATGGTTAATGCTGAGAGGGCGTGGCGAGGAAGAGGGGCTGACGCTACCTGATAGCTGAGAGGCTACGTCGACCCCCAATTGACATCCCACACCAGATCCGGGCCAACCCAGAAGTGTGGGTTAGCGGGGCGTTGTTTGTCTCTACGAGAGCGCATACGACGCCCCGAATTTTAATACCGCGCATCATGCTGGAACCCAAAGATTGGACGGCCATTTTTGAAGTTTTCGCAAAAGAACCAACATTAGCTCTTGGTCTTGCATTTCAGTTAACCGCATTAAAGCAATCCGTGCAAAACGGCCCCGAAGGCATTCTTGACGCCCTCACCGGATTGGATCAAGCAATTGAACATCTCTACCCTCACACTGACTTCGACCGCATGGGCCGTTGCCTATATCACCTCACAATCGAATCAACCATCAGCGGCAAGCAGGAAGATTTGATCACTGCGCTCAAAGCGAGTCTTCAGTGGAAGCGCAAACGAATTATCAAGACCAACAGGATCTCGAAACCTAAGCCTCAAATCTCGCTGGTTAAGTCAGTCGAAAGACCCAAAGTCGGCAAAAAGCGAAAAGTGTCTTAACCACCTTATGACCGAATCAATTGCAACCCGCGATGGAGCGGATCTTGAGATCAAAGAGCGTTGCACACGCGTTCGATTATTGCTCGCAATAAGACTGCAAAGGTGTCACGATTAATGGGTTCAAAACCAAAATACAGGCCTAAAAATCTTGCTCAAAAGTTGCTTCAGATCAGAAAAGCTTTGGGATTATCACAGTCGGAAATGCTGCGACGTTTACATGCGGAGCATTCACTGTCGACCGCCCGGATCTCCGAGTATGAAACCGGTATGAGAGAACCGTCCCTTTGGGTCTTGTTGGCCTACAGTCGTGCAGCGCGAGTCCATCTTGAAACACTTATCGATGATGAAACGACTCTCCCCAACAAAATTCCCAACAATTTCAATTTCGATCGTTACAAGCAAAAAAGTTAGTTCCCATCAACGCGAAACAGAAATTTAAATGCGTAATCCTCGTCGTCGTCCAAAACTACTACCCGCAAAACTTCTCGCAATTAGACAATTTTTGAATGTCGGCCAGATTGACATGGCAAGCGAGCTGCAATCCCAACTCCTATCTCACTGTGGTCGGCAATCGCAAATCCAGCCGGCTCGCATTTCTGAGTATGAGAATGGGGAGCGCGAACCAAATCCATTCGTATTGATTGCCTATATTCGTTTAGGACAGGTACACATGGAATTCCTTGTAGATGATGATATTACTGGAGACAACTTTCACACACTGCTTGGCAAAGAGTTTTGTTCTCTGACGTTCTTACAACCCCCCGAAAGACAAAGACGGAACAAGCCAGTCACGCTCATTAGTGGAACACGGTGAATTCAAAGCATGCGATTAGGATGAAACCCATGCGACCGACTACACACAAATTGAAGAGAGCGACAAAGAGTCTGGAATGTCTCGGCGACTTCGTTCGCCGAATTCGCAATGAGAAGGGTCTTTCACTCACCGACGTATCCAGGCAAAGCGCACTTTTCGGACTAGCAATTTCCGGCAGCTATATCAATCGAATTGAGCGGAATCCCAAACTCAGAGTAACGCTGGACAGGCTAATTGCTTTGGCCCATGGGCTTGGCATCCCAGTCGACGAATTGCTCGCGCACGCGGTGAGTAAAATGAGTCGCGACGAAAGAGATGAGCTTGGGCTAGTGACTCGATTCAGAGAATTGTCATCACAGCGGAAGTCTGACGTTTGGACTATAATTCAACTTTGGCACTCGGAAGATGCTTCAAAAGAATCCCGCGACGCACGACCTTCGGAGTCCATCAGCAACAATGCCAAATCTCGTCTGTAAATTCTGCAAAACACCTATTTACGCTGCTGGGAATGCAGGCAGTTATCTGCACGTAGGCGGATCCGCCAAGTGCCTTAATCCACAGGTCGACGGGCTAAAGAATCTGGCAATGCCCTTTAACGACAACCAAACCTATCCCGCCTATCGAGCGGAGCTAATTTACGAAATGACCAACCACAATCACTCGTACCCGGACGACTCACCCGAGAAAGTACTTGAGTTGATACTAGCTGATACTCGACACTTCGCCGATGCCAACGGTTTGAACTTCGGTGAGCACGAGCGTCGTTCGTATGAGCTTTATCTTGAAAATAAAAAAGATAACGGATAAGGCTGCGGCAAATACAAGTCTCACCTTTGTTAGGGTTGCCTTCTTATCCTTACCAATTGTTTTCTGCGGTCGTGCATCTAAAGCCCCGCATTTTTAATCGCAATGGCTGGACCGCTAGGGCAAGATGCCGCGCTGGCACTCATTCTCTGGACGCGTTTAAGGTCCGAACTAGATCATTTAGCCGGTTTGAAGGGCCAAGATCGGCAACGAGAGTTGCCACCTGCAAAAAGCCCTTTATTTTCGCAGTTTCTCAAAAACTTTTTTCTCGGAAAAGTATTGCATTAACGTCAATAGCAGGTTTACTCTCACGCCGCTCAATCTAGCCCGCCTCCCAAGGGCTTTCGCTGAACACACTTATAGTTGGTCGCCGAGCGCCCAGCGCACGGCGGAAGATGTTTGCGGCTTGAGCGGAACGGAACCTAGAACACTGCGAGCAATTGCAACATGCTCAAAGTAATTTCAGCGAACAAGGTTTCCGATTCAATCGCGCTCTGTGTCTCATCGGTTGTAATCTGCTCCGGCTCGGTAGTTGTTGCTGATGCCGGTGGCGGTGGCGGAGGAACCACGTTCGTACTTATGTCTCCGGCTGCAACCGAACCTGACACCACGATGAGCAGCGTCGTTGCCGCACAAAGGCCACGGATCTTTTTCATAGTGTTTCTCCTGAAGGCAGAGTTAATGGTTGTACTAACAGCGAAGGCCGTAGCTAAGACCAGGCCGTACCGACTCAGATTTTGAGGTCGGCATCTTAGCATCGTGGCGCATGGGCCGGGTCTTCCTCGCGGTCTACCTTTGAGCGTCGTACAGAAGGCAAATCTCAAAATGAATCCCACTAAAGAGCTCCTTCACCTTCTCCTCCACCAAATCGATGATCTCGATCTGACGATTGACCAGCGTGCCTTAGCGCGCTGCCGATTGGCGAAACACTACGAGGAAATAGGCAACTATGAAGCGGCGCGCGAAGCCATGAGCGAACTGTGGGATGGGGTTTGGGAGCAAGCAAAACTTGAGCAGCTTGATCAGTGGATTGCAGCGGAGGTGTTGCTGCGTGTTGGTACGCTAACGGGTTGGATTGGCAGCACCAGCCAGATCCAAGGCGCACAGGAAACAGCGAAGAACCTTATCACCCGAAGCATTGCCATTTTTGAGTCACTTGGTGACATCAAGAAGATAGCTGAAGCACAGACAGAAATTGCCCTCTGCTATGAGCGTGAAGGTGGTCTTGACGATGCCCGTGTCAACTTTGCAGAAGCATTGAGCCGGCTTGACGATCAGGATGGCGACTTAAAAGCCATCGCACTTTTGCGAAGCGGTGTTCTTGAAAAGGTAGCGAATCGACTAAACGAAGCCTTGGATGTTCTGAAGACCGGAAGTTCGCTGTTTGCAGCGAGCAATAATCACTCGCTGAAAGGAAGGTTTCATAACGAACTCGCTACTGTCCTCAAGAATTTGGGCGCAGCCGAAAGTCGCGCGGATTACATTGATCGCGCCCTCATCGAATTCGCCGCCGCAAGTTTTCACTTTGAACAAGCCGGTCATGATCGATATCAAGCGTGTGTTGAGAACAACCTGGCAATGCTCTTCTTCAAAGCTGGCCGGCTTGCCGAAGCGCACGAGCATCTAGACCGGGCTCAAGCGCTCTTCACCACGCTTAGGGATGTAGTTCACCAGGCGCAGGTCGCAGAAACGCGAGCGCGAGTGCTGCTTGCTGAAGGAAAGCTTGTACAGGCCGAGAGGTTTGCTCGAATGGCCGTACAACTATTGGAAAACGGCGATGAGCGTTTCTTGCTGGCAGAGGCGTTGACTACTTACGGAATTACATTGACTCGGCTTCAGCGTAAACATGAGGCCCGCGCTGCCTTTGAACGTGCGATCCAAATGGCAGAGCAGGGGGATGATCCGGAGAGTGCTGGCCTAGCGGCGCTGACATTCGTTGAGCAGTTACCAGAGTGCCTTTCGGATGACGAGTTATTCACCATTTTGGAGCGGGCTGACGACCGGCTTGCAAACACCCAGAACGCGGACTTGCTGCGCCGAATGAAAAACTGTTTCCGGTGCTTTGTGCCTCGTATTCTGTGGCCCAACTTGCCTACCTCATTGGAAGAATCAGTGCATCGACATGAGGCGCGGCTGATTCGTCGAGCACTCGAGGAAGCGGGGGGTGTAATTAGGCAAGCCGCGCGTTTGCTTAAACTGAGTCATCAACGTCTCCAGAAGCTGCTGAACGGCGAACATAAAGACCTCCGCAGGATCATAGCTGCAATTAAAACTGGCAAGTCCGAAATGTGTCTTAACAAGGATGCAGATCGCGACTTGGCTCAAGACGAAGTCAGTGAAATTCACACCGTAACGATTCTCCACGTCGAAGATGACAAGATGGTCGCGGAAATCGTGAAGGAAACGCTTGAGAGTCAAGGCTGGGAAGTTGACACGTGTGCAAATGGAAACGCCGCGCTCGAGAAGATTTCCAGCGAAGCTGATTACGATCTGTTCTTGATCGATTATGACTTGCCGGGCGTGAACGGCTTAGAGCTTGTGCGTCGTGCTCGCAACCTGGCCCATCGCTCCCGCACGCCGATAGTGATGCTTTCGGCTAGTCCTGTAGAGGCGGCGGCCCGCGAAGCTGGAGCAAAAGTGTTCTTACAGAAGCCGCGAGACGTTGTTTCACTCATCGAAACGATCACTTGCTTACTTGAGGAGCGCGGGCAGGAAGAGTGATGGACTTGACAACCGCGCATTGGGAGATGCGCTCTGGGAGGTGCGATTTTCCTGACAGAGGCATTCGCTGCCGCGCGACCCAGATTGCGAATGCCTCTGCCTTAATTCAACCTGATTCACCGGGAAGATTGCGGGGGGTATCTTCCCATTTGCAGAGTCATTCGGTGAGGGGAACGAATGGCTCGGGCGGCGACGCCACGTTCTTAAACCGTGACGTGGCGCGTGATGGGCCAGATCGATCCTCCAAGTGCTGGCCCAATAGGGACCGGATGGATTTCACTGGAAGATGTGGCGCCGACAACCGAGCGTCGTCCGGGAACAGAGCCATTGGGTCGCGGGTGGCTCAGATAAAAGGCTCGGGCCAGACATTTCATGCATAAGACAAAAAAAGGGAACTAACTAAATGAGAAATATTGTAGACGTTCTTAGCGCCAAAACAGCTTTTTCAGATACGAGGCCAGGAGGTTTCGTCAGTTCAGATGTTGGTCCGCAATTTCTCCTGCAAGAATGCTTGTGCCCTTGTTCCAAAGAATGGGTTACGTTCCAATCCTTCTTGACAGGATTTGCCACATAATCATAAAGTGCAGCACGATTTCCAGTTCCTTCGTTCACGTGCGATTCACCGTGGGCCCTCGCGTCAACGGTTTTCTAAAACACAACATTCTAAGTGTAGCAGCACCCTGCTACGCGATCTTAACTAAGTGTTTTAATTAGACGAGCAACAAAGTAGAACTCTCGATTCGTTTGCTCAGTTCCGCGTCAAACAACACTCTTGCTTGCGATTCGCAACTTACTCAAAAGGACCGTCCAATGAATCATTCGGCTCCTGCCTCCAACGTCTCTTCAGTGATCTTGAAAATGTTCTTCGCCAGTATTTTGCTTGCGCTCATTCTTTCACCGGTGATCTCTGCGGGTGGACAGGATTCAACTCAACCGAAAATTAAGAAGAGGATTCTTCGTGTCGAAAGACAGCCGACGGGAGAGCCAGCCAAGACAAAGCGAGCTGAAACGCAGCAACAAACTCAACAGACGACGGCAGAAAACAATGTGGCCACTGCTATACCCTGTGAATCAATTCTTTTCCTCAGCGATGTGGAGTCAGTGATTCTATTTGCATCTGGCTATCAGCCCAATAGCACAGTCATCTTTACGACCGTCCAAACAAATCCCGGCGTCGTAGGATTTTCTGGCACTCCAACCGGACCATTCGTCGAGTCATACCAGTTTCCCATAACCATGGATGGCTCGGGATCGGGGATCAGTAGTTCGTACTACGTGAAAGGTTTGATGGTCGGCTTCACGACTCATCACGATACTTCGCCCGAAACTGTCGCCTACACGACGATAGATTACAACGTGATTAATCACTGTAATTGTCCCCCGATCCCGGTAGTCCCTTAGTCACTGTTTTGGACCAGTTTCTCCTTTAATTCAGCCGAGAGAGAATAAAATGTTTTGCTCTTATAATCGAAAAACCAAAGTTAAGTTAACCATCAGTTTCTTCCTCAGCATGGTAATCGTAACGAACCCGGCATCGATGCCGGTTTGTTCCGCGGCTTCATACCCTGAGCCAGCCAACACTGATGCGAAGTTCCCTGAGTCAGACCGCAAAGAGCCCTCCACTTCGAAGGTCAACGATCCACCGAAATCCCCTGACCATAAGGGTCGCGGTCCAGAATCGGAAACTCAGAAGCGTGTGAAAGCCACAATTGCGGAACTTCCTCTCAGCTTTGAAATAAACCGCGGGCAGGCTGACGCACCAGCGAAATTTCTTTCGCGTGGTAACGGGTACAACTTATATCTGACTGACAGCGAGTCGATACTGGTCTTAGGAAAGGCTGCTGCTGACGAAGCTAAAAACAGACCTCACATAAAGCGTGCGCACAGACGTACCACGCCGAGTGCTGTCATAAAAATGAAGCTGGCAGGTTCTAACAAACACCCGCGGATAACCGGTCTTGAGGAACTGACAGGCAAGAGTAATTACTTTATTGGCAATGATCCGAGAAAGTGGCATATCAACGTCTCACACTACGCGAAAGTGAAATATGAGGAAGTCTACCCGGGGATTGACGTGGTCTATCACGGCGACCAGGGCGAGCTTGAGTATGACTTTGTCGTCAGCAGCGGCGCCGATCCGAGCTCCATCAAGATGCAGTATGAAGGCACCCGAAGTCTTCGCCTTAACAACAAAGGCGATCTGATGATTGGGGTGGCAGGTGGGGAGATATGCCTCCATACACCAATTGTATATCAAGAGATGGATGGTCAGAAGATTCAGATCTCCGTTCGCTACGTGTTGAAGAGAAAGACAGAGGTGACGTTTCAGATCGGCACCTTCGATCACAGTAAGGCTCTAATAATCGACCCTCAAATAAGTTACTCCAGCTATCTCGGCGGCGGTGACGAGGAGTACGCTGAAGGCATCCAACTCGACGGATCCGGCAATATCTACGTCGGTGGGACGACGCGGTCAACGGACTTTCCGGTCGCGAATCCTTATCAATCCACGCACGGCGCTGACTTCTGGGATGCCTATGTGACCAAATTGGATCCTACAGGCAGCACGCTTATCTATTCGACTTACTTGGGAGGCAACGGTGAGGAGGATGCTCATGGGCTTGCCGTCGATAACAACGGCAGCGCCTCTATCACAGGAATGACCGAGTCAGACAACTTCCCTACGGTAAACGCATTCCAGTCTTCTCATGGCGGCGGCAGCCGAGACGGCTTTGTGACGAAACTTAATGCGGCTGGATCGGCGCTCCTCTACTCAACCTATCTTGGAGGTAGCGGGGAAGACACACCGTCAGCTATCGCCGTTGATAGTGCGGGATGCGCTTACGTCACAGGCGAGACGTCCTCAGCAAACTTTCCTACGGTCAACGCATTTCAGCCAACGATTGGCGGTTCGGATGCTTTCATTAGCAAATTGAGCGCGCTTGGTTCGACCCTTCTTTACTCCTCGTTTCTTGGGGGCAGCGGTATTGATATTGGTAACGACGTAACCGTCGATTCGTCAGGCAGTGCTTATATTGTTGGAATAACTACTTCAACGAACTTCCCTACGATTAACCCACGGCAATCCACTTTTGCGGGAGTGCGCGACACCTTTGTGACAAAGATAAACCCTACGGGTACGGCGCTGCTGTACTCCACTTACCATGGTGGGCCGGAGGACGATTTCGGAAGCGGCATCGCCGTGGACGCATCGGGCAACGCTTATGTTACGGGCGAAGCGGGCACCGGCTTTCCTCTTGTGGCCGCATTTCAATCAACTTATGGCGGCGGCGTGGTCGACGCCTTTGTGTCGAAGTTTGATCCGAGTGGCAGTTCTCTACTCTATTCAACCTACCTTGGTGGCGGAGCTGCTGATACCCCCCACGCAATCGCCTTGGATGCCACAAACAATGTATACGTGACCGGCGAGACCACATCGACGAACTTTCCAAGAATGCTCGCCGTGCAAAATTTCAACGCCGGCGGCACCGATGCGTTCGTGACAAAGCTGGACGCTTCCGGTTCTACACTAATCTTCTCTACTTATCTGGGCGGAAGCGGCGGCGACTATCCCAAAGACATCGCGCTGAACGCTGATGGCGATGTGTATTTGACCGGGCAAACAACTTCGACGAACTTCCCAACTGTCAATCCATTTCAATCGAGCAAGGGCGGGTTTTCAGATAGTTTCGTGGTTAAAATTACGGGCCTCAACTCTTATCTAATTCAGGGACACATAACCGATGCGCTCGACGCCGGTCTGAGCTCAGTGACTGTCGCTTTGAGTGGTTCTGCGTCCACGTCTGTGCAGACAGACGCGGCCGGATATTACATGTTTGTGGCGGGTGCTGGTGGCAACTACACAGTTACGCCCACGAAAGCTCCCTACACCTTTGTTCCGGCAAGCCGGACATTTAATAATCTTAGTGCGGCACAGACCGCTGATTTCACCGTTGCAACTCATGGTATCAGCGGCAGCGTGACCAACGCCGGTGCGCCGGTTGAAGGCGTTACGCTGGTCCTTAGCGGCACGCAATCCACTACCACACAGACTGACGCAAACGGTACGTACAACTTTCCGGCAGTAGCGAAAGGCGGCAACTACACTCTTACTCCCTCAAAGGCAGATCCAATTCTGACCTACAGCTTTGTTCCGTCGAGTCAAACAATCAATGGTTTGAATGCTAACCAGACTATTAACTTTTCTTCGTCGAATTCCATCGTCAGCGCTTTGAATTCAACGGGGGATGCCTATGTACAGGACGGGACCGGGGCAAGCTCCAATTTCGGCCTCGCTACCACTCTCAAAGTGGAAACTGATTCAAAGACAAACAACAGCAAGAATTTCGATGTTTATTTGAAATTCGACGTCAGTGGTGTCGCGGGCAACATCGGTAGCGTAAAGCTGCGCATCCTGGCTTCATCATCCACCGCAGCAGGCGCAAGCACGGGTGTTTACTCCGTATCGACAACGTCTTGGATCGAGTCCGGTCCAGGTGGAATCACCTGGAATAACAAACCTGCACGGAGTGCCACTGCGCTGGCAGGATCAACCGCTACGATCAACAGCACAACTCCTGCCAGCTACGATTTGGATATTACGAACTATGTAAGGGACCAGAAGAATGCCGGTAGGGATGTGATCAGTTTGGCTCTTCATAACCCGTCATCCTCCACCGTATTCGTGACTCTGAATTCGCGCGAGGCAGCGACGAATAAGCCACAACTTATCGTTACCACGAGTCCTTCGCTAAACACAGCACCATCCGTGGCTTTGACAAACCCACTTCCCGGAGTTCCCTTTACATCTCCCGCGAACGTCACCGTCAGTGCCAATGCAACTGATAGCGACGGAACAATCAGCAAGGTTGAGTTTTACGCGGGCACGACGCTCATAGGCACGGTAACTACGGCTCCGTATCAGATCACATGGGGCCCTGTAAGTGCTGGTGATTATTCGCTGACCGCCGTAGCGACAGATAACTCTTCGCTGACTACAGTCTCGCCGCCTGTTGCAATAACGGTTGGCCTGCCGAACATCGCTCCCTCGGTTACGCTGGATTCTCCCCTCGGCGGCACTACATTTCCTGCCGGATCGAACATTCCCTTGGTGGCCACCGCCCTCGATCTTGACGGCACGATTAGCAACGTGGAGTTCTTTGCCGGTGCGTCGCTTGTTGCCACCGCGACCGTCCCAAGTTCGGGAGCGGTTTACAGCGTGACCTGGACCAATGTGAATTCGGGTGCGTACGCGCTCACGGCGAAGGCGACTGACAATGTTAACGGCACGACCACTTCAAGCGTCGTTAACATCAACGTCGTCAGCCAGACCGGACTCTCTTCGATTGCCGATGCGTATGTGAGAGACGGCGCCTCGGCGAGTACGAACTTCGGCACTACTAACGAATTGCAGACGCAAGTGTCAGCGGTGGGATCGAATCGTGAGACCTACCTCAAGTTTGACATCACCGCCATCAGCGGCATCGTCAACGCGAAATTGCGTTTGTATGGTCGACTGAGTGACACATCAGCAATGAATGTTTCCGCGGCGGTCTACCCCGTTTTGACCTCTGCGCCAGACTGGACTGAGAGCGGTAACGGCAGCATCACCTGGAATAACAAGCCGGCTACGGGAGCAGCGTTAACGTCGGTGACCGTGACCGACAACAACGCGCGTTGGTACGAATGGAATATCGCTGACTACGTCAAAGCAGAGAAGGACGCCGGTCGAAATATTATCAAGCTCGCGATCAAGAACACTACATCGAGTACACCCTATGCAACTTTCAACTCTAGAGAGGCTGACAACAATCGTCCGCAAATGATTCTTTGGACGACCCAGGCGCGCAACGCGTTACTGGTCGCTAACTCCACCACTCTCGGCGTAGGCGACAACGCCGTCAAGACACGTCTCCAGAATCTAGGTTACACCGTGACGGTTAAGGGTAGCGGAAACAATAACGCCATTCAGACAAGCGATGCGAATGGCAAGACTGTGGTGCTCATTTCGTCCAGCGTTACGTCAGCCAACGTTTTGGCGAAGTTCCGTCATGTTCCCATTCCAATGATCATTTGGAAGTCTGACTTGTTTGACGACCAGGGGATGACGGGATCCATCCTGAACGCTGACTTCGGTACTGCTACCGGGCAAACACAACTCGCGATAGTTAATTCAACACACCCACTGGCTGCGGGACTAACGGCCAGTCCGACTGTGTCAGCCTCAAGCAGTTTTACGTGGGGGAATCCAAACACAAATGCGGCAAGGATCGCAACGCTCGTGGGAGACGCGACGAAGTTTGTCATCTTCGGTTACGACAACATGGCGACAATGGTGGGTCCGAACCTCGATGCTCCAGCACGCCGGGTGGGGTTCTTCTTAACGGATTTGACGTCCAACGGTCTAACCCCAGAAGGCAACTCGCTTTTCGATGCTGCCGTGAAATGGGCCACCGAGGTAGTGACCACACCTGTTATCAGCAGCCTTACTCCCTCAAATGGCCTTGCCGGAACGCAGGTAAGTATCAACGGGGCGAACTTCGGCACGCAGCAGGGTACGAGTACCGTCACCTTCAATGGGGCCAGTGCGACGGTCAGCTCATGGAATCATAGGAGCGTCATTGTCGCAGTGCCTGTTTTTGCCACTACCGGTCCGGTCGTTATTACCGTGAACGGAGTTGTAAGCAACGGAGTGATCTTCTCCGTCAGTGCGACTGATTCGGATGGTGATGGTCTGCCCGACACTTGGGAGCTGCAATACTTCGGAAATCTCAGCCAGTCTGCCAATGGTGATCCGGATGGTGACGGCCTCACAAATCTGCAGGAGTTCCAACAGGGAAGAAACCCGACCAAGAGCGCGCTTGCCGATGATGGCGATTTTGTCAATCTGAAGCTCTATACGCCACTGTCGTCACCACTTCCATAGCGCAGGCGCTTCTCACGGAAAGACCTTCGTTAACCAGGCTACGAATTGAAGAAGGATCAGCGAAGACATGAACTTCCGGCACAAATTAATGAGACCCATGGCGCTGTATCGCCTCAGTTGCCTAAACGAGCAGAGCCCCACCAGATGGATCATGATAACTATAGGGTTGATTCTGACCTTGCTCGCGCTCAGTATCTCGGTCTCTGCACAAGAAGGTGATTCCTGCAAACTTCCGGTTGTTAAGGTAGGCTTCACGGCGAGCATGTGCTCGCATAATCCCTACACGATCAGCTTGAACGGTACGCAGGTCACTGGAACAGGCGACTGTACCGCGGAACAGTGGGTCACCTCAGCCTTAACGTATACCGAGCTCAAGGTCGATCAGACTTACACGTTAACAGTAGGTGCCGATAGTTGTTCCACACACGTCAATTTTACGGTGCCCGAGGGATATAAACTTGAGATAGACGGAGTTGAAGCTAAGTCGATCGACAAAGTTGGGACCACGGAGGGCGGTGGAGATGGTAGTTGGAATGTAGTGCTACGTCAAAAATGTCCCTGCGGAAATGAAGGACCGGGCGAATCGACAGGTCCCAAAAAGGGTAGTGTATTGTGGCAAGTGGGAATGGGAACTTTGAGTAACGGCATAACGGCTCACAGTATTAACTTACGTGAAGAGTCGTTGTCGGCAGTTGTTTACACACCAGCCGCCCTTATCTATTCGCCACCTGGGCGCACGAATGAGGTTGATGTCGTGCGCAACGGGGACCAAAGTTTGCGACAGGTAAAAGCGCCACAAACGTTTGCGGACATCGTGGTCATCAGCGCGACTGAATATGAGGTCCGATACTACCGTCCGGCCGACGTGGGAGCGAAAGTCGCCGGCCTGTACCCGGTCACCGGACAACCGTTTGTGACGTGGAGGATTAAGAACCCCGATCCATCGTCGACCACGAGGCTTCAAATCTCAAAGATTCAGGGAGCCGTCACCGACATGAGCGAGTACACATGGGATGCAATTAGCGACTCATGGACCTTGTCAACGGGAAACGGAGCACGTATCGAAACTTCGACCATCACTTACCCGACACAAACGTCACGGGTTGAGACGATTGTGGTTAAAGACACGAACCTTTTGACCATCTCAAAAGTCTCGCGGACTTACCACACTTTCGCATGGGGCGAAGAATTGATCCAGGAAGTGCTCGATCCAGACGGCGCAGCATTGAAAACAGTCTATTCCTATTACGAAAATCAATCCGAGACTGGTAGATACACGAGGCGAGTGTCAGTTGTTAATCCGGATGGATCATGGGAGAAGTATGACTACGACAGTGCTGGGAATACGGTCCTGGTCTTGCGCCCGTGGAAGGACCAATCCATCGGAGCAGCGACGGAAGAAAACAGCTACGCGATCCGTTATACCTACTCCAACAGCGATGGAATCATCACGTCTCTCTATACAAACCTACTGTCGAGCGTCACTGAAAAGATCGGCGGAGTAATAGTAAGGAAGAGAACTTATTCGCGAACGGGAACCACAGTTGATGGAAATCCGGCAGTCGTTGAAACCGAGACCTCCTACTCTTCAGCAAGCGAGAGCCTGGTTACTACATCCACGCATTACCACGCCACAGCGCCGGTGTCGCTCGCGAACAGAATGATTTCAGTTGAATACCCGGACGGCAGAAAAGTTATTTTGTCTTACGAGAAAGGAAACTACGTGCCCAATGCCGATGCAGCTTTGAGTACGTTTACGCCTGACGTAAACGGATTAGCCGAGCGTCAGACGATGGTCCAGGGCACCATTGTGTCACCTCTGGGCATTGCGTTTAAAACAACGAAGGAAACTTCAATTCGTGACCAATATGGGAATCAGGTGTTGCGGGAGACCTATGTCTATACCGGTGCAGACTACGAACGCATCGCTTGGAGCTCAATGGACTATGACGGCCGTGGCCACGTAGTCATGTCGCGCAATCATAAAGGAGATATAACGACTGCAGTCTGGACCGGAGATCAGAAAACTTCCGAGACGGACGCTTCCGGCATTGAAACTACATACAGCTACGACTCGCTTAACAGAGTACAGACAAAAACAAAGAAGGGCATTGCTGCCAGCGGCGGTTTTCCGGCGCAGGCCGATATTGTTACCACGTTTTCCTATGATGCTGAAGGTCGACAGATGAGCGAGGTCGTGAAGGGAGGCAGTCTCAGCCTCTCTACTTCGCGTGTTTACGACCTGGTCGGGCGCATTGTCAGAGAGACCGATCAGGCGGGGTTGAACACTACGTATCTTTACAGCAATGGCGGCCGCACACAAACGATGACGCTCCCGGGAGGCGCATCCGAGATTAGTGATAACTACCTCGATGGTCAGCCTAAGAGCGTCACCGGTTCGGCTGTGGTGGCGCGCTATTTCGATTACGGTGTGAATGCGGATGGGACGCAATACGCGCGAGAGTTCGTGGGCCCGACCGGTTCAAGTTCACCGCGCTGGACCAAAACGACTTCGGATTGGATTAGTCGACCGGTTAGTGTTGAGAAACCCACCTTCACAGGTACAAATATTGTCGAAACCTCAATGTACAACACGCTCAGCCAGCTCCAAAAACGAACCACGATGGCCGGAACCACAAAACTCCTTGCCGACAGATTTTTTGAATACAACGAACTGGGCCAGCAGGTGCGCGTGGGTTCCGACATAGACGCCAATGGAACGCTGTCTCTGGCTTCAACGGATCGCATCAACGAGACCGATAGCGTTTACGAGAAAGTCGGCAATGATTGGTTCCTCGTGACCACAAACAGAACCTACGTCACAGACAACAACAGCACGCCGACTATTCAGTCACAGCGGCAAAGACTAAACAACTTTGCGCTCAATGGTACAGATCAGACTATTTCCGTAACTACCGTTACAAACGAGGCAGGCAGCACTACAACAACGATTACCACTGATCGCGTCGCCAAGAAGCAAGTAGCTGTTGTTGATACGCCTGATTCGAACATCAACGGGATTAGTATTACCATTAACGGCCTCTTACAGTCCTCGTCGCCCACCACACCGCAGCCTGCAACTACGTATCTTTACGATCCACTCGCAAGACCAATCAGCGTGACTGATCCGCAGACCGGGACGACGACGCTCAGTTACAGCCCGAGTACTGGGCGAGTAACCTCGATTAATGATGGCATCGGCGAAATGCTTTTTGAGTATTACCCCGGGAGTCAACTCAGTGCCGGAAGACTCAGGAATCAGACAAACGCCGCAGGTAAAAAGACGTATTTTAACTACAACAGTCGTGGGGAAATGGTTCAAACTTGGGGCGATGCTACTTATCCCGTTGCTAATGTCTACGACTCGTATGGTCAGCGCATTGAATTGCACACTTTTAGAGGCGGACAAAACTGGACCTCTAGCACTTGGCCTTCATCGACGGCTGGGACTGCCGATGTAACAAAGTGGAGTTATCAGGAGGTGACCGGGCTGCTGATTCAAAAGCAAGACGCATCGTTGAAGGGTCCGGCTTTCACCTACGATGAGTTGGGAAGGGTGAAGACGCGGGCATGGGCTCGAGGCGTTACGTGCACCTACGCTTATGACGAAAACACGGGCGAACTTCGGACCATAACTTATTCTGACAGTACACCCGCTATCTCAATTACTTATGACCGCGGTGGCCGCCAAATCGGCATCAACGACGCAGCCGGTTCCCGATCTCGCACGTTCAATGTGGCTGGTGACTTACAGACCGAACAGATCACAGGTGGACTTCTCGATGGTGTCGCAATTGCTGTTGGTTACGATGAGTTTCTGCGACGCAACTCGCTGCAAGCCTTTCGAGGGGCGAATACGCTCAGCAGTCAAACTTACAGTTACGACTCAAATTCACGTCTGCAAACAATCGCCAGCGGCAGTCAAACCGCAACTTACGCCTATTATCCAACCACTGGATTGCTGAATACGACCACCTTCACCGGTGGCACCAGCAACGCGAGAACCTATGACACGCTGGGTCGTCTTCAAAGCATTACGACTACTCCGGCATCTGATGTCGCTCAGAGTTACACCTACACGTACAACAATCTCAACCAGCGGACGCGTGTCACTCGCGAAGATGGTAGCTACTGGTCCTACATTTACAACGATCGCGGTGAGTTGGTTTCGGGTAAAAAGTATTGGCCGGATAACTCGATCGTTTGGGGTGCTCAGACGGAATACGGTTTCGACACTTCGGGAAACCGGACGCTTGCGAAGAACGGCGGCAATCAACTTGGAAACTTGCGGGAATCGTATTACACGACCAATTCACGCAATCAATATTCACAGCGCACGGTCCCTGGTGCCGTCGATCTGACTGGTACTGCGAATAGCGCTGCAACTGTGGTTGCTAACAATCAGTCCACCATACGTAAGAATGAATACTTTTATCGCGAACTGCTCGTTGATAACACGGCTGGTCCCGTGTATCCCCAAATCAACATTGTGGGAGCAAGAAACAATTTCGGCGCCGGCGGCGAGGATGCGGTGAACGAGAAGGGCGGGCGCGCGCTCTTGCCGTCGAATGTTGAGTCGTTCAATTACGATGACGATGGCAATCTCGTTTCTGATGGGCGATGGAACTATTCCTGGGATGGCGAAAACCGTCTTATAATTATGGAGACTCCCGCGAGCGTACCCGCCGAAGCTAGAAAACGGCTCGAGTTCTCCTACGATTGGGGCGGACGAAGAATTCAGAAGAAAGTTTTTCTTTGGAACGACTCCTCGACGACCTTCGAACTCCAATCCACAACCAAGTTTGTTTACAACCGGCGAAACCTCATTGCCGAGTTAGATGCCGGTAACAATCTGTTCCGCAATGCAATTTGGGGCGCTATTGAGCTCCTCTGGGTAAACGCGGGCGGCAACACATACATGGCAGGCTATGACGGCAACGAGAATGTGGGTTCGTTGATCAGCGCGAGCGACGGAAAGATCCACGCCTCGTACGATTACAATCCCTTCGGTGAAGAACTGAAGGAAGTTGGTCAGTACGCGGATCAAAACCCGTTCCGATTCAGTGGGCAGTACGCTGATACTGAAACCGGATTCAGTTATTATGGCTATCGTTTCTACAACTCTCAAACCGGACGCTGGCTTAGCCGCGATCCAGCGCAAGAAGAGGGTGGTCTTAATCTCTATCGATTTATCGACAATGATGGAGTTAACGGCGTCGATCATTTGGGACTCTGGAGAAGGGATACCTGGACCGGCGGCTGGTACGACTATAAGGGCCACGCCACTGCCGAGAAGTGCGACAGGTTGTCTGAACTCGCCAGGTTGATCACGGGCGATGAGAACGACTGGAAGTATTTGAATCACTCCGAACAGGTCAGGGAAGGGGAAGTAATTGATATTACCCCTCTGCTGGAGATCATGGAGACCAGAATAAGAACGAGTGTGCGCAGGGCTAGCTCGGCCTTCAACGCACAAGGCTTCCCTCGGTGCTATGACGGCAGCTGCAAAGAGTCAGCAACCCCTTGGCTGACCACTGGAAGTTCTCAAGCCGCGGAGATAGCAAAGTTCTTTACCGGTAAGAAGTATGGCTGGGTGGGTTGTGACGCTGCCGCTACTCTGATCCAGAGCCAGGGACTGATTAATGTCATTGGAGACACTCTCTATGATCAAGTCCTCACGACGAAGTTGGGCAACGATCCTCTGGCTTTCTTCCATGACAGATGGGGAAAGGTTGGCACAATGCTGGAAGGCGATGGCGGGTGGCTGCCCAACTATGACGACTATCAGGGACTACCGAATCCAGGGGATTACGGCCATGAAAACAGCATAAAGATCGGGCAGGACGTTTTCTATGGACATCCGCTCGGACGCTTTAACCTGCGCACCCTCGAGCGGACATTACAGGAGGAATACGTGCGGGCGGGCGGCAATCGGAGAAGAGACCCAATACCTGGACTTCATAACAGGGAAAATGTCAAGATTACTTTCATTGATGTGGCAAAAGTATTCGGCTACATCTTCGATATCCGACGCAATTGACCTTGACGCAACTATGGCGAACTTGGCGGAAATAATA
The DNA here is from genome assembly GCA_035248565.1 of Pyrinomonadaceae bacterium. Classification (GTDB taxonomy): domain Bacteria; phylum Acidobacteriota; class Blastocatellia; order Pyrinomonadales; family Pyrinomonadaceae; genus PSRF01. Next base: position 20,201 of record DATFHH010000112.1, read on the forward strand.
AAACCTACGATGGTGGCGGTTCTGTTGGCGCTCATCATGGTCCAATGCGACAGAAATCAACATCGGCCTGACGCAACCGCTTCTACGCCGTCGCCGGGTCCATCTGCGGAAAATGGAGAATGCGACTTTTCGAAGTTTTCACCAATGAAAGCGCGGGCAAATCACGGCTCTCCCTTGATTAGCTTGCCGCGACCTCAATATCCACCTGAGGCAAAAGAACGTGGTGTTGAAGGTCAGGTAGCGGTTCGCTTATTGGTCAACGTTCGAACCGGACTAGTTGAAAAGGCTTGTGTAATAGAAGGCGAGAAGGTCTTTGCTGCGGCCGCTATGGAAGCGGGAATGCGTGTCAAATTTGATCCTTACAGCGACTACATTCAGCAGAAATTCGCTTACGCTGAAGAGATAGTAAAGTATCAATTCACGAAGCCCTAACTCGAGTAAGTCGCAGGTGTACCTAGGGGTGGACGTCCCCAACGTTCTCCAAGTGAGCGGATTCCAGCCTTTGTTAACCGGGAACGCATTCAAATCAAATTCTTGAATGTTCCGGCTACGGCCATGGGTTTGTTCGAGCTACGAAATAAATCCTAAATAGGCCAACGGTGATTCGAGACTCAAGAGTTTGGCTCAAAAGTCGTGCAACAATCCGGCTTTTGAGGCCACGGTTTTATCGGTCTACTTCTGGGATCTGCCCAAGCCGATTCAATCAAATCGACTCTCGGTGAAGGGTCGTGAGCCAACGGGTGAGATGCCAGGTCTAGAGTACAATATAAGTTTCTTAAATGTGCCCTTCATCGCAATGGAGGTCTTTAAGTTGCGCGGAGGGAAGCAGTAACTCTGCAGAATACATTATGGCGAAAGAAGTACATCATCGGGTTTTCCCAATCGGCGTTGCTATTTTACTCGTGAGTCTCGGCTCTGCGTGCGCCCTCTCTCAGAGCGCAACGAAAGGTACCGTGGAGCAGAACACAGTGTCCCCTTCAGCTACCCAAACTAGTAAGATAGTTGCTATGTCGGGTCAAGGTGATCCCAACTGTCCCGCAAGCGCTAGCTTGATCAAAGTTGGTCCAAGTAAACCGCCGTTAACGTTCTACGAACTTAAGCTACGGCTCGTGAACCGCCGATCTGATCCAACGTGGTTTCTACTGCGGGACGATAACCCGCTTGAGTCAAGTGGCCAGTTCGCCTGCTATAAGGATGAGAAACATTGCTTTTCCGCGATGCAATGGTCCGAAAATGCTAGTCAGCATGCGGGTAGGGTGATTGTAATTTGTTTTTTAGGCCGTAATTCATTCAGAGCCGTTCGCGTACCACCTCGAGCTGAGGTCATCATGGGCCATTACATTATCAATACAGCAGAGCCGGTTTCTGACTTTGATGTTTGGGAGGTCGAATCGCTTTTGGTTAATGGCAAGACGCCGCTTCAAGACTGGCTACCATACGAGGTTATGTCAGACCGAATTGTACATATCAGCGAGCGACCAAAACAGACTTCACTCGACTGGGATCGAACCCTCAAAAACTATCGACAGGATTACCCAAACGAAAAAGTGGAATTTGTAACGGCGAACGCCATTAGGAAATGGCTTATTCCAGTGACTCCCTCTAAACAGTCGCAGATGTTGTCAAAATAGACCGTACAGATATAGGGATATGGAGGTTCACCGCCAGTTGCTCGAGCTAATGGAACTGTGGGGGCGATAGAGTGGGAATTCTTGTCGTGATCGTCAAACAGCAGATATACATGATCGGGCTATTATTTTTGGCAGGTTTAGGATCATGTGTCATGAATCCTGGAACGAAGAATACGGCTGCAAACTCTAGTTCCATGAATAGTGGACGGAGCAAAATGGGAGACGTGAAGCTTCGCTAAGCCTGGTAGGAAAAGATAAAAGGCCTGAATAAACAGTTAAAACGATTACCCAGAGCAGGAGTTGCACGCGCTCGAGTTGCTCTTAGCTCACGTGTCGGAGCAACAATTAAAAAATGAATCCGTGCTATCTCAGGGTGGCTACTCCGACTTGGATGAATATGAGCAGACACTTGTACAGGCTTTGGTAAACCGGGAATGTCGAGGAACCACGTTACCGTCCGTTTTAGGGCCACCTTGTCACAGATGAAGAATTGACTTTTGGGCAGACTACTCTCGTCAGTGCGAGTTCAACGATGTCACATACCTCCAATCCATTCCTAAGAGACTTGCGTCGCGCAGCTCCGCTACTAATGACTCATTGAATTCGACTTGAATGAATCCGATCGCAGCAAGCGGTTCTTCAATCCCAAACTCATTGTTAAAAGCATAGGCAACGATGAGACGAGAAATATCGACACTATAGCCGGACATATCACCAAAGCTGTACTTATTATCGTGAGCTACCATGTACGAGGCTCGATAATATTTTCGGATTGCACGATTAATAATTGCGCTAGTGTGATCTGAAATCTGCCAACCCAACACAGAACAAACCTCTTCGGTTGGAGATATGACTTTACTACCTTCGACAAGATCACTATTGCTGTTCAACAGTTTCAGAAGCGCCAATAGGACCAGCGGCTCTTCCCCATGTGGAAGGCCGCACGAATCTCCTGTTGAAATCTTTATCAGCTTCCTAGTCTTTAGATCATGCCGCTGCGTCAGAACCTCGAACCAGCGGGCATACACGATATCGAGGTCGTCATAACCGGCCATCAAGAAAGAAACTAAATGGGAGCCAAGAAATTCTTTGGCTTCGTTTATGAGCCGGCTTTCGCCAGAGCCGCGATTGCTCATTGGTGTTGTCGTAAGCTTGGGTACGGCATGCAGATTTGCATTTTCAATTCGATGCCTTAGGAATAAGGACTCAAGTACTGTGAGCGAAACCATATTTATCTCACCGATGGTTTCATTGAAGTTACGATGGCAGTCGAAGATTTATAAGCGTAATTCTCTTGATCGAGACGTCTCTTAGCATAGACAGTTACTTCTACGCGTCAGCCCAACTCAGCCGCCAGTTGCCGCGATCAATCTTCAGCCTCACGCATCGACTTACCAACCACCACTCGTTATTCTGTCGCGAAGCTATCAAAGCCGGTTCACACATGTCAACCGAACACGCTATTTATTTGGTTCACCGAAATCAAACATATTAGCGTGCGTGTCCCTCCTTACAGCTTCCGAAGCAGCTAAAGAATTAGGAATTTCCCGTGAAGCGGTATACAAGGCGATTCGAGAAGGGCGTTTAACGAGCGTTATAGTTCTGGGTAAGATTGGTATCGAGCGAAAGGCTTTAAAGGGTTACTCACCAGGCGCGCGACAGATTGCTGCCGGCAAAATACGCGCACGCAACCGGCGAAAAGCTAAAGGTACGAGCTGAGTTTTATCCGAAGTCCCGTTTTGAACCTTCGGTCGCCTATCGCCTCTGTTCACGCGCTGACAGAATCTACAGGAGCCGAAGTACCAGAGCAGCTAGAAGAAGGAGTATTCGGTTCCAGACCTCGTGTGGTGCTATGGTTAATGTTTTCATACCGTCAGGTGGGATCGTGGTTTAGTCTTCTAGTAATCCAATCGTTAGCTCGTTTACCACAATCTTCGTCCAGAAGTTTCGCATATTTCGCTAGAACAGTTTCGACCGTATCGCCGAGCATGTAGGCGGCATCGATATAGTTCTTCGTGGATTTGATATATTCTGTGGCCCAAATCGTTCTGATCAGATGCGGGTAAACGGCGACGCCGGTAAATTTATACGTCGTCGACGTAATCGCGTGCCATACTTTATCTTCATCGAGCGGCTGGCCTTTAGTGTCCACAAAGAGGAACTGCTGGGCTGGTGACGCAGTGGGTGGGCGTTGGGTCGTTTGTGACTCCATTACAATTGGTCGCCATCGAGTGATCCATTCCTCCAATAGTGGGACCAGAATTTCCGGAAATTCATATTGAATCGTATGAACCTTTCCTCTGATGTGCGAGATTTTCAACTGATCGCCACTAAATCGGATGTGCCATTTGTCGCCCTCTTTAAATAGATTTTGACCAGCACTCGGATTTAGCGGATTGAATTTCATCTCCCTCAAGTTTCTTTGGCGCAATGGAATTCTGACCAGTAATCGGATCATAAGGGACTTGGCTACTCGATATGCCAACACGCAGAAAGAATGACCATATTCCTTTTGAGGTCCCCGGGCAATCTGTCGTTTTGCAAACTCGGACAGCTCACTCAGACGAAGTGCGTTCAAAGGGTAAATTGAACGGCCAACACACTCGAGTTGCTCGAGACTCAGCCACCGCTTCGCTTGATCTCTAACAGTGACAAAGGATCCCAAACTCGCTCTATACGCCTTTAGCACTTTATGTGACTCACTAATTCTTGCGGTTTCTTCTTCAGACTCCGCCGTGAGGGCGAGATATCTATTGACGGCTGTTAGAACAGCTAAATTGCCCGCCGCTCCTTGCGTGAACCTCCCTTGCTGCTCGATATACCAATCCAGGTACGCCATTATGTGGTCTGCCTCTCCAAGCATCGACAGAGTTATGTCACTCGCATTGAATCCTTTGTGATTCACTAAGAACCCAGCAAGCTTTTCCAACACACGAAGATGAGCTCGGAAAGTAATAGGCCGCTTATGTAGACTGCTCGGCCTTTCGCGATTTACTAATCTTGTACTCCACTGCTCATACTTCTTGACGTCTCTTGCTAAATTGTCTGGAAAGGATTTAAGCGCATAAGGTTGTGGGATGGTGTATTCAGCATAACCGACCGATCGCTTTGCACTTACACGGTTTGATGTCTTCCAGCTTTTTAACTCATCTACGTCGGTCGAGGATAGAATCTGTGATTCCATACCCACTCTTAATAGGTAGCTGATGTTGTTCTTCAGATTCCGCAGAGCGTGAATACCCAAGGCCGTCTTTGTGCCTTTAGACCGGGTGCCGCAAGCTCTCTCTTCAATTAGACGGTTTCTTTCCCTCTCATTCCTTAGGTAAACTTTGAGTGGACACTGCGACGGATCGATATAGTCTAAGACGTTTGCGTACTGCTTCACGGATGTTTTCATAGGAGCAATGCGCGAAGGACGAATTGCGTTTCGCTCGATAAGGACTTCAAGCAATCTTTGCAAAGAAATAGTTTCGATCATGCCAATCCTCCGATGTGATGTTTGAGTCTCTCCGTGTGGGGCAATTCACCGAGAAATATGAATTAGTACTTGATGAGTAGGACTCATCGTGATTTCCTTTAATGATTTGTACTAAATACCGGTGTGGTTAATTGAACAGAGGAGACTAGTTAGAGACGATCGCGGACATAAGCGGACATTGAAGGCTACTAATCACTACTAAGTGCACTATTATCAATGTGTTAGCCCTTCTTGTTGCTGCGAACCGGATATTGGTAATTTTCGGGTTAGACAGCGCCCTATAAACTGCTCAATATCTTGCTTCCTGAAGCAGTATCGTCGCCCAACTCGCACTCCTTTGAGTTTTCCGCCAGAGATAAACCGCCGAATTGTTCGCGAACTGCACCTCAGGATTTTGCAGACTTCAGGCATTGTCATCAGTGACTCCAGGACGTCGTTATCTTCTAGCGTTAAATCTGTTCTACGCATTTTTAGTTCCTCAGACGTTCGTATAGCGTTGCCGCTTCAGCCGTTTACGTGACCTGCATTCGATTGGCAAATCGCGTGGCTTCAGCCTTGCGCTCCTCCAGCCAGGCGATGACATCTTTTCGTGTTACTCGAATACTTCGGCCCAATCGAATGCGAGGCACCTTATTTGTGCCAGCCCCTCCGTTTGCCCACGTAGACCGTGCGAGCCCGGTCAATCGAGCGGCTTGGGCGAGATCTATTATTTCTGGTTCCTCGTTTTTCATCCGAACGGTTAAACAACCAACCACAACAATGTTAAGCACTGAGAAGCACATGTGTCAAGGTTTGTGCTTTACAACTGAAAACCTCTGTACTTTACGGGGTTAATGTGGTAAGAGCTTATCTGATGAAGGGTCAGTATTTGAGCGTAAATGAAGCTGCCTCGCGATTGGGCGTATCGCGCGCTGCTGTCTATTCCGCCATTCGTGAGGGGCGGTTGGAAAGTGATGTTGTATTAGGAAAGATCGCGGTTACACGGAAGTCTTTGGCAAACTACAAACCCAACCCGGACCGAATACGGGCCGGGAAGATCCGAATCGCTCAAAGTTCATATGTTGTGGTTGAACTCCCTAAGAGCGCTCATAGAGCCGCAAGTGAAGAAGTACTGAATCTTGACGAACTATCGTCAGGTCACTACTCGCTCAATGAAAAACATTCAATCCATTTGGAATTCTCGGACGGAAGCAGCCGTACCTACGAAGGTAAAGCGTGCGATGCACTGCTTCGCGATTTTGCCGAAAGAGCTAATATTTTTGAATTAGCTCGGGAGTCGGGGGCGGATCTCATCAACCTTCACAAGGTTTCCAACGTAGTATTCTCACCCAAAGCGCACCACGAAGAGTCTGTTGTTGTCTTCCAGCTTTTGGCCGGCGGCAAGCCACGACAGATCTCGGTTCGTGGTTCTGAGGCGGAAGCAGCCTGGAAGGAACTCAGACGGATTCTGAAACCGAATAACCTCAAAACAACGTCGACACAATCACGAGCTCGGACTGGAACGTAGAATCGAGCGACGTGTCGACTCTGGATGTTTCATGTTACCGTTCCAAAATGTACAGTGAAGAGCCTAATTAGTTGGAGATTTGAGTTGATAAATAAAGTCTACTCTAAGCGGCATCGAAAATGTGTGTGGCGTTTCGACGTAAGAATCAATGGGAAGCGTTACCGCGATTCTGGCTTCGCAACTAAGGAAGAAGCTTCCTTGGCACTGGGCGCCTTGAGATTGTCCTCTCGTGAAGCGAAATATGGGATTGTACCCGCAAGGATCAAGCGCACGAGCATCCGAACTCTCGTTGATAGCGAAGCCAAGCGATTGACTGATCAAATGACGCTTCGGCGTGACTCGAATTATGCAAAACGCAACATAGGCTATGTAAACAGATTGAAAAGGTGGGGCGAATTTGTTGGTTTAGATCGTTACGTCTCCTCCATATCCGAAGAAGACTTACTTGAATGGGTTCAAGCAGAACTCGGCAGAGGCCTCCAGAAGTCTTCAGTGCTTCGCGGATTAAACACGGTCCGTGCGGCGCTTAGACAAGCGGCCCGCAAATACCCTGATCTTTTGACTTATAGAATTCCAGAAGTTCCTAAAGGCATGGGAACTGGCGGACTGCGCAATAGAGTCTTGGAGCCAGAGGAAATCTCAAAGCTTAGCGCCGTCTTAGGCGGACCGCCACCTAAACTCTGGCGTCATGCTGCAAGTTGGCGAGACGCTCGTGACTTTTTTTTGATTTCGCTGGCTACAGGTTGTCGAATAGGTGATGTGCTCAGTCTTAAATGGACTGATGTGAACTCTCATTTTCAATTTCTGAAAGTAAGTGTGCAAAAGACCGACAAGGACCCGCTGATCATACAGCTGACGAAAACTGTTGAAGAGGTTATCGCCCGCCGCAAAGCCGAAGGACTCGGTGACGAGGCTCATATTTTCACATGTCGCGATCACTCGATTAGAGATGCAATGCGAAACGCTTCTACGATCGCAGATCTCTGCTACGGCCAACAAGTTGAGGGCGGTTGGACCGTGCATGACCTGAGGCGGACCTACCTGACTTACTTGCTTCAAGCTGGTGTGGACATTGCTACAGTTCGCGATCTGGCCGGGCACTCCTCAGTCGCAGTGACCAGCCGCTATGTACACAGTACTCGTGACTCGAGGAAGAATGCAGCCATTGCTGCCGAAAAACTGGTGGAGTTGGCTTCCGGCTTAAAAGAAGATACCCAATCAACATCAACTCCATTGAAAACCATCCGCCAGTAAAAGGATAATTCTTCTTGTGGTCGAACTAGCTATGAATGCTGTTTGCCTTAAAAAGATCTGAATGTCGTTTTGCGCGAAATGAAAGCAGCCTAATATCCTCACGCTGAATGTTTCCCGGCGTCTTACATTGATGTGCTTTGCAAGGGCCCGGATTTGTGCAGATAGTCCACTCCCGATTGGCGACAATTTAGAACTCCCGAGGAATCTAATTGACGCCGGACAACCTCAACCCTCCGGCTGAAGAATGGCCAACACGTTTCGTCTAAAAAAAGCATTTTCAGGCGAGCGCGATTTCTGTCCCAATAATCATTTCGACTGATCCGATATGGTTCTACCCCGAGGGTCTTGCACATAGTTGCGCGGTCTGGAATAAAAACACGCACGGGCTTGGTTTTCACGTCGCTGGTTGCCTCATTTAAAGCGGTACACATTCTCGTATAGGGCGAGTCGAGCAAACGCCGAAAGGGCGAGCTTTGCACTAAGATCGTCTTAATTGACTTTGAATTTGGTACTGCTCTGTCCGGTCTTCAACGAGAGTGCCTAAATGGGCACTCTCGCGGGCCATGTTCCAATCTAAGGTTCTGGTGAAGGTGACGGTGAAGGCGTTTCTTTGGCAGCGTCTTTCAGTGCTTTTTCCGCATCGAGTTTCTTCTTCTTGAGCTCCAGCAGTTTGGTGTCACGTTCCAGTTTTGCTGCTTCAGAATCGCGCAGAGTGGTGGCAGCGTCGGTGACATCTTTAACGTTATCCTTCTGAATCAACGCATCGGCAGACATGTCGAAGATCTTGATTGCGCCCGTCGAATCGAAATAAGTGATCTTGTAGCTCGACCGCCGCCCTCCCAAATTCGCGGGCAACGATTGAACTGGACCAAACTGAGCGATTCTTACCGAGCTTCGACCCTTTTCCGTTTCATCGTCGAACATCTTGGCCGTCGTAATCGCCGCAATACGGTACGGAAAACCGCGTTTGCCATTTTCAACCAGCTTCTGTTTATCCACAGCGCTTGCCAACCCTGGGCTTCTTGGATCTATTGCCAACGATACGGGGTGAGGTGCCCAGGAGCTTTGACGATAAAGCTCTTTATTATAAGTGTCATCGAGCAAAGACCGATTTAATTTACGACGCAATTGTTCAAGTTGTGCCAGTTGTTCCGGCGTCGGTTTTGACAGCGCCTCAAGCTTCAAAACTTCCTTTCGTACATCCAGAGTCGCATCAGACAATTTTGTGTACTGAACAATATCCTGATAGATGCTTGGCCCGTCGATAACGCTCTTTAGTTCTACCAACAGCGTATTCAACAAGTTTGCTCGAACCTGAGGCTTATCATTGTCAGATGAGCTGTCAATCAATCGTTGTGTTCCGTTACTGAATCGTTCGAACAGATATGACGACGCGCCATCGCGTGATGCGCCCGTTTTGAGACGCTTAACAAACGCGTCTGAATCTCGGAAATCGCCAGACGCAATTAGGAAATCTTTAGCGTGGCAAACGCCTTTGAGAGGTTCCGGAACAAAAGCCTTAAATACTCCAGGTTCTTCTTGCTCGATGTCACAAACTCCTGGTTTCGTTCCACTCCTTGAATATGTAAAAAGTGGTTGCGATTCCTCGTCCAATCCCTTGCCGGGCTTGAATTCGAATCTCGCAGTTCCCGATGTCTCAGACGAAGTGCCTAAGAAGAATGTTTGTTCCAGAGTTTGTATTTGCGCGTCCAGTTCTTTGAGCCGGAATTCCAAATGAGAACTGGTGTTAACGTCAGTTCCAGTGGTCTCGAGCAGCATGTCTTGACGCTTCTTCCGCAATTCCAGGATTTTGTCGTAAGCAGTCTTGGCCCTCAAAAGCTCAAGCTTTAATGCAGTCGCGAGACATTTCTTCGAGGTGGGCGGCCACTTTTCGCATGGCAGAGAACTCCGGTCCTGTTTTTCGATGTTATATTATCCGCGAATTAATACCCGACATTAAACAGCAAATCTATGAACTGCACCCTTGACTGAAACAAAAAGTTAAGCACATATGCCCGAGAGGGCGGGAGGCTTAACGATGACGAAGAAGGGCGCAGTAGCGACGCGGACCGCAGCGGTCAAGCGCCGCACATTCACCCGCGAATTCAAACTCAAAGTGATTCGCGAAGTTGAGGCTGGCAAGAGCCAGGCGCAAGTGGCTCGCGAATATCAAATCACCGAAACCACGATTTCCAAGTGGCGGCGCCAGCATCGGCAGTATCAGGATCGCGCTTTTGCTGGCCGTGGTCACGCCTACACTGACGAAGCACGCCTTCACGAACTCGAGCGCATGGTGGGGCGACTCACCATGGAAAATGACTTTTTAAAAAAGCTCTTGCAGAAACTGGAAAGCGAGAGCTGAAAACAGACCGTCGACGCCGGCAACTGTGCATGGAACTGCTCCGTCAACATCTGGAAGAGAGAGCGACCGCCGAGCGGAGCCCTACCCAGCTCGGCGAGGCGGTCGGTCTCTCGCGCTCAACCATCTGGCGTCAGTTGCGCCAGCCTGGCAGCAGCAACGACGATGAGTTGGAGTTGCGTTCGCAGATTCAGACAATCGCCTTGGAGATGCGCAGCTACGGCTATCGACCGATCACCGCAGAACTACACCGTCGTGGCGTCAAAGTTAATCACAAGCGCGTCTTGCGGTTGCTGCGCGAAGACAATTTGCTCTGTCTGCGGCAGCGCGCTTTCGTGCGCACCACTGACTCGCGTCATAAGCTGATGGTCTATCCAAACCTGACGCGTGACTTGTTGCTTTCAAACATCAATCAATTGTGGGTCGCTGATATCACTTACATTCGCTTGTTGCGTGAGTTCATTTATTTGGCGGTGCTGCTCGATGCTTTTAGTCGCCGTTGTATTGGTTGGGCCATCTCGCGCCACATCGACACGCCGCTGACCTTGACTGCCTTGCAGATGGCGTTGCGCACGCGCTCCATTCAGCCGGGGCTGATTCATCACTCTGATCAAGGTGTGCAATATGCCGCCACTGATTACGTGGCGGTCTTGCAGGAACACAAAATTGAGATCAGCATGAGCCGCACCGGCAATCCTTATGACAACGCCAAAGCGGAACGCTTCATGCGCACGCTCAAGTACGAAGAGATCTACATGAATGACTATGAAACGCTCGCCGAGGTGCGCGCCTCGATCGAGCATTTCATCGAAGCAGTTTACAATCGCAAGCGACTTCACTCAGCCATTGGCTATCGACCACCGGTCGAGTTTGAAGCTTCGCTGGCGCAACTGAAACTTTCTTAACTTTCTGTTTCAATTCTGGGGTGCACTACACTATCTTGTTTTGGGGCCATACATCTCACCAATATTTTGTTGTCTGAATCTCAATTCATGATAGAGTCAGCGTGCCTGTTCGGAGGATAGGGCAACGCTGGAGAGCGACCTGAGCGCCGCAGCAGGTGAGTATACGGAGGGGCAGGGCCACAGGCCCTGTCCTTTTGTTGTAGGGCCTTTCATTCCCCTCCGGTACTCCGGAAAGCGATAAACTCGCTTTGCCGTCATCAACGGGATTTCCGGCCTCATTAACCCGCTAGCGGCTGATAAAGAGCTTTGCACAAAAAACTGGCGTAGCCCTCCGTGGCCACCCCAGGCGTCGCTTCTCGAAGCTACTCCGTCGGCACAACAGAGTTGGCGGCTCCGCTGCCTCTGGCCTTAAACAGGGCCGCGCCGAAGGCGACTCCGAGAAGATCCGTTAAAGCAAGAACACCGAATAGCTCAGCCGACTCGACCTGCGCGGCGAAAGCGGCTGCCGGTACGACTAGCGAAAGCGCGAGTCGCATCGGTGTTCCTGCCTCTTCTATTTGACCCAAATAGCTTGCAATCGTTCTCATGTTTTCCATCCTTTGAAATTCGTGGTTAATGTCGTGTCCGTGCCTGCGATCGAGCTTAGTACCCTGGGCCAGCCCGGTTTGGTCGGAGGTAGAAAGACGGACTGGGCCGGTGAAAGTAGGTTGCCGAATTTGGACCAACCAGGGTGGACCACCTAAAGCGGGCCGGCCAAAATCGGCCTGCCAAAGCGGTTCGTCCAAAGTGGCACGATCCGGATCGAAAGGTGTGCTAGGCTAGGACCGGAAAACTTTCTTTGAGCGTTATTGGTGAATGGGCAGGAAGGAGATCCTCATGATAGTCCGAAAATTCACCCGCGATGAGTGGCAGCAGGCGTTTGCTGTTGCTTTCATGCTCCACCCATCTGCTGACGTGGCATTACACGTTCTGATTGATGCGAGCTGGATAGCCACTCTTCTTGAACAGGCTGAAGCAAGGCGACGACGATCGGAAACGCACTACAAGTCGCCAGTACCTCGCGCGGCACTCCTCCAGTTCGCTGTGTTTTGCGCTTCGGTTCGCTGGGAGCGAGACCAGGAGAGTCCGCTGCCGAAGATGGAGCCCAGATACAAGCCGACCCGAGATGATCTTGTTGTCAGATATCTGAAGCACTTGGTTTGTAATCAATTACTGAAAACAAGGCTCAGATATCTTGCAATAGCACTCGGATGTTTGCTTTACGATTACAAACCGAAGCAAATTACCGACTTTCTTGGGCTCTACGATGAGCCAAAAATTCGTAACATCAAGGGCCGCATGAAGAAGCAGTTGATGAAACGCTTTGCATATGCTGACGTCCTCACGCCGACGCGCAAAGCTCTTCGCACCAAACCCGCCAGCGATCACGATCGGCAACTGTTGAATGACGCTTTGAAGCTCCTCACCCCGTGGAACACCGCTCACATTACGGTGAAACCCGGAGAGATGCGTCTCGCAAAAATGTTTGCTGAAAATTCGAAGTTAACTAATTGGGATCGCAAGCATTTGCTGCTGGACCCTGTATGCGGGGGGCTGGAACCGCTGATTAACGAGCACAACAAGTTGTTTCAAGGCGCACTACGCCTTGCCGATCCCAAGCTGAAGCTTTTTGTACCAGATTTCGACGATACTCCGACTCCTCCGGTAGATCGGTTTAAAGCACCGAGACTTACCGATGGAGAAATCACGCTTTTGAATGAGCGTCACAAGCGAATCGGACCACGGACCTATGATTTGAATGATTTGCTCTCTGACTTGTATGAGTTCGGGGTTGATGAATCAATCATTGAGGTGCTGAACGATTCGGCAAGTTCTACAACTGAGAGTCCACCTTTACGAGTCTTGTTGCACGGTAGTTACGCGATGAAGGCCAGGATTCGAAGACAGTTTGTAGAAAAGGAGGATGACGCAATGAGAATGACATGGATAGTGGTAGGACTAGGCAATCCATTTGGATCCACACACCTTTCTGTTCTCTCTGAGGTGTGGGGATTTTCACAGCCCAACATTGTTTCGATAATGGAGCCGAAGCCTCTTCTTTATCGACACATTAATTGCTGCGGAGACAAAGAGGACATTCTCCGGCACCTCATCGACGTGCAAATCGCTGACAAGCGTTTGCCGTATCCAAGTTGGACGACGAGGGGTGTCGAGTGTTCAATAACAGGTAGGGACGTGTTTGTGGAGAAATGCAAACAGACGATCGAAGACTTCATCGAGCGTTCCATTTCGGATGATTTGATGAAACATGGAACCATCCGATATCCGTTCACCAACGTTTGGGAGGGAAGACACTGCGTTATTCTGGGAATACACATGGTTCAGGATTTCTTCGGATGGCGTTGGGTTGACGATAGCAAACCCGAGCTGAGCCTTGAGTCGTCTTGGACTACGTTGAGCGGCGCCGATCGAAGAGAGAGAAGCAACGAGCACAAAGCGTTCTACGCAGGTCATGGACTGACAATCAGGAGACTTCCTCGGCTATTAGCGCGGCCGGCCTATCGAGAAGCGAACGAACCGAGAGGCTATTGTCCTTCGCTAGACTGTGAGGACGGTCCTTTCGAGACGCAATCGCCAATCAGATTAACGCTGCCGACGGATGGGTATTTGGCCGTCAATGCATTTCACTGGATGGAGCAGGAGCAACTTAACGACCTGAAACCCTTTGTACCGAAGGAAGAGTTACTCGTGTCCGATTGGTATGACGGCGCGAGCACTGGGCGACTTCAAGACGGGTTCGTTCCTTACTCATTTCGCAGTAGGAGCGCGACGCGTGTGAAGAAGACTGATGCTCGAAATAGCGAGGCCGGTCCGTGGGGCGAGTCTTCGGTCCCGATCTGGGGAATTCCAATGTCGGCGAATCGCGCAAGCCCGGAAACAAGCACTGACGCGAGATAGCCACACATCTTTCACTTCAGCGGACACGGGAGAACTTAGTTCGTCCGTGTCCGCTGTCTAATAATCCGGGGAATCAATGAATTCCAGATTCACACCGCCAGTCCTGGACAACACCCAAGTGCAGGAAGCACTGGATTGTCTTCAACTCCTAACTGCCCGGCTGGAAATGTTTAGGCTCGGCAACAGCACTATCAGACTGTTGGTTGATGGTGACCAGCGTTTGAGATTTCATCCAAAAGCTGAGTTGCAGACTGCCTTCACCATTCCCGAAGACTCGGGCTTCGTCGAATTGCGTGGTGATGATGATCAGGGCGAGCTTCTGCTTGCGGCATTACTCGTTCCGGAACGATTTCTCGAACCGGTTGTCGATCGCATCGTCTTTCCGCACACCAGCGGCGGCCTAATGGAGATCGCGATTTCATGGTGGAATCAGAAAGCCCCATCCGCCCGGCGTTTTTGCCATCTCTGCACTAACTTTGAGGCTCGAACAGGTTAACTGGCCCAACCGCTCGCCACTTCCTGCATACAACCTTGATTTGCTGTTTCTGACCTTCTTCCTTCTGCTTGTCTGAAACGATTAATCGCTGCAACATGATCGGAATCTGCATCAACCAAACAGCTTGGCAGTAACATCAGGGTTGAACGTCGGCGTCAGAATCGAAATCAGCACCGGCTGAAATGCCTTCAGCACTTACTTCGCGCTGAATCCTTCGAACCTGTTGCAACAGTCTGTTCCATGCGATATTCAAAATCTCGATTGCTTCTTCAGTCGCGTCTATCTCAACGAGTTGCTCCGCCAGTCTAATTGCATCGTCCGCGTTCTGGATGGATTTTTGGTCTAAATTGTAATGCTCGGTAGCATTCCTGATCTGAAAGGTTAATGCTTGGATGCGAATGAGAGCTTCAGCCAGTTTGAGTTTCGCCAGATCAGACTCTGAGTACAACTCAGCCTCTTCAGTCAGTTGGTTTACTTCTGCAGTCGATAAATCGGACGTGGTCAAAATGCTATGCTCGACACGGCCAGTGGCGAGGTCTTTTGCGGAAACGTTAATCACTCCGTTGGCATCGACATTAAAGCGGACTTCAATCTGCGGCATGCCGCGGGGCAACGGCGGAATTTCCCTTAACACAAATTTCCCCAGCGAGCGATTGTCAGCCGCCATCAGCCGCTCGCCCTGGAGCACGTTCACTTCAACACTCGACTGATTGTCCACCGCCGTCGAGAATATCTGTGACTTACTTGCAGGAAGCTGTGTGTTGCGTTCGACAATTCTGGTGAATATGCCGCCCAGGGTTTCCAGCCCGATACTCAAGGGCAATACAGTTTCAATCCGCAGTCCCGAGCTTTGATATGCCGCGATTCTTTGCAACCGGCCCAGGATCGCATAGGCGCTAATCTCATTCTTCAGCGAACCCATTTCAAGTGCGTGGCGATAAATCTGTAATCGCTGCTTTGCATAGAAAAGACCGTCGGTGAAAGCTGGCACACCACGCGATTCCAATTCCAGAAAGGCTGAGAAAGCCTGTTGATGACGGCCCAGACGCGCCAGGATCTCTCCTCGAATAACACTGCTATCAGCAGAGGTAAACTCCGCCTGATGCCACTGCCCGCGTTGGTTGATCATGTCTGCCAGTTCTCGGAGCTCACCAAAACGTAACAAAGTGTAAAGTGTAGGAAGCACCCAATTCTGATCTTCATTTGAGTCAGTGATTCTGGAGTAATTCCATTGTGCGAGTGCGGCAGCTTCTCGCGCGTAACCTTTCGCAAGGTATTGCGACAGGAGATCGATGGCGAGATACTCGCGTGAATTGTTGACGTTAGAGTCTGACTCATAATCCGGATCTGATGAAAGAAGAATCATCTTTTCCCGACCAGATATCGCAGCATGTGCGAATAGCCGTCGACCGTCGGGTAAAAGAGAGGTAACGAAATAATTCCCCTCACTCAAATTAAACTGTTGAGCCGAAACACCGCGTTCTACGAGAGCCAGATCGAGACGACGAATTTCTATTGGGACACCAGTTATCCATGAACCCATCTCGTCGTAGTTTAGGGTGAAACTTACTCTAGTCATCAGCAGGCCTCGCTTTGAGTATGAAGTTGGGTGGTGTCACCGGTTTGGGCTCACTGATGCGATTGCTGTACGGTGGCTTGGGCGGTTCGCGAATCGTTGACTTCACGAAATACGACCCCGCAGTCAACCTTCCTTGATAAGGATAAGCTTGTTCCAGCGTCGGCTGCCACACGCTGGACTGTCTCGAGTTGAGAACGTCTATATTGATGAGCCGCTTCGCGTCTTCGGGGACAACCGTCAGGGTGCCTTCAACTGTAGGTGGACCATCGAGATAGTGAATCGGAATGTCTTTCGGCATCCCCACCAGTCCGGATTTCTGATCCGTTTTGTAACGCTCATTGAGTGCTTCTATGCGCTCGTCGAGGATCGTACTTAACTTGAAAACCGGGACCCGCCAGGGAATGCTCCCGTCATTGTTTTCCGGCCCGGCTTCACCCGCGAGACCGTTGAGACAATCGAGCAGCGCTATGCTAAATAACGTTTGCTCTACTGCGCTTGCATAAGCCTCGCTGCCGGAAATGGCGGCCTGGAATATCGGAGCGACACGGTCATCGGTTCCACTCAGCTCACTTTTGAAAACGCTTTGAATTTCGAGCTTCTCGAAGTCTTTAAGCTCTTTCGGAAATTCTCGGCAGGCGTCGATGAAGTAGAACTGTCTGCGAGCGCGTGGCTGAGTCGTGTCGGCAGGCGGAGCCATTCCCCAAAAGATATTTGGAAAAGCCACCACGTTGGGCAGAGCACCGCGACGTGGTTGAGCAAAGTCGTCGCATATCAATACCGAATCGGCTTTGTCTCTAATAATTCCGTGCCCCGCAAAATAAAAGAACGTAACGTCGTCCTTATTTACTGAGGCATCAGCTCGCCATTCATGGGCGGCCTCGACAAAGTTGTCCCACGTGCACGGAGTGACGCTTTCGTCTATCTCATCTTCTTCGTCTGCCGGCGAGAGAAGCAGCCGGGCTGTAGACAGAGGCGCAATCAAATGATCACTACGACGCTTCAGCCACTGATAGATGCGGAAGGCTGACGTAGCTGCCGTGGATAGTTGCTTCAAACCATAGGTGTCCGTACCAGTCTCACCGTGACCTTCCGGCAAGTGGCGGTAGTGACTCACGCCAGCAATGAGAGCATGAAGTCCGGGCCGGCCTCGCAACCTGTCTCGGTTGTCGACGACGAGCGTCATGGCGTCACCTGCCAGAGCCAGGAGATCTGGTTTTCAGGCTTTACTGCCAGATACTTGAAGCCGCCGACGAGGATGTATTCAAGTTCTGTTTTGTGAGTTCGGCTGCCCTTAAACGATGCTCCGACGTTTATACCAAACTGGTCCAGCTTGATTTTGCTTGAGCTTTTCCATTTTGATCCGCTGGCGAGCGAGAGCGTCCTTGTAAAGACTGACTTCGGAGTTGTCCGGAAATCAAAAGGCTTTGGAGTAACGTTCGTTAACGCGCCAAAGTCCGTAGTTTGGCAAGCATCAGCCGTACCGGCGAGCGGCATACCACCGATGCCCCAACTATCAGGCTCGAGCTCCTTTAAGCGAACGAATCGTCGCATCTGGCGGTCGGGAGTCTCGATTTCGCATAATTCGAAAACTGCCAGCACCGAGTAAATCGCGGCGATGCAGTTGCCGTCCACAGTTTCTAGTTTATCTCCCACTGAGAAGGTGGTGGTAAATTCGTCGCCGCCGCCGATACCTAATATCTCGACTTTGAAGTCTCCCGCTTCTTCCGTTTCTCGCACCACCGAAAGCGTGGCTTTAACTCCTGTAGCACGCGGGCAGTGCAGTTCGGCTGCAACCATCTCAATGCGACTTTTCTGGGTTGCAATCACGTTCGTGTCCGAGAAAAAACGCTTCACTGCCTCGACTGCCTTTTTCCATGAATCACCTATGCCGAGACTCTCGACGGTGTACGAAGCGAGCAGTTCGGCATCGCCGCCGGAAGTAAAGCCCGCTGATTTTATGAAGCGTCGTAACAGCCGTAACGAAGCTTCGTTACCAAGATTGCTGAAGAAACCATTCGTGCGCTCAGTTTTGATAGGCTTTATTGGGATGTTCATGATAACTCACTCAGGTGGCGGAGGTTACCAGCTGGTTCGGATTAGGAACTAGTCTATCAACTCTTGTGCAATGATGCTGGTCTGGCAATTCCCACTTGCAGGTATTCTCATCTGCGTCTTTTTTGGAATAGTCGGCGGTTTTTCTCTTGCGCTGAGTGTTAATAGAAGCTAGGACCTTTCTTTAGAACTTTCACGGAGTTAGGCGCTTATCTACCGCAATCAATTTGAGTTATTTGGGAGCTGTGAGCTCGAGCGATTCCACGTTTCGTCATGAAAGATCGAGTTCTGCTTCTATCTGCAAACCAGTGGCCCACGAAGTTTTGTCCGGCCTTAATCTGTTTTTTATCTGTCGAGACTTGTACGGCAACTGCGCCGGATCACGCATTACTTCGGGCTTGCCCTCTCCGATATTGCATCTCCTCATACCCACCTTCACAGTCGGGCTCCGAGAATACGAAAGACTGATTACCGATATTAACGCCATAGATCTTCTGTTAGTTCTGCACTGATGTCCTCGCGATGCGCGTCTGAAACGTACACTCGGGCGATTCTTCGTAGCATGGCTGCCGTCCGTGGCCAACGGTCGGATAGCTGATTCGCATATCCTTGGTACCTTTCAGCTATTTCACGCTCCTGCGCGCCTCCCTCAGTTTGAGACTTCATGAACACCCCCCGACTATTGTAGACGCCAAATTCGATGCCTGTTTCTAGATGGTCGCTCTCAAGCTTCTCAATTACGTTGCGTACAGCAGCATGCGGCCAGCTGCCGTCTGAATCCAGTGGCGCATAGACTATTGCACCTCCGATTGTCTGGTCTCCAATCGATTGCCGATCCCGCTCCTTCAATAAAAGTCGAGCTTGGTGGACCCATTCACTGAACTCTTTACTATCAAGAGAACCGTCTTCTTGTAATCCAGGGCATTGTCGCCATGAATGAAGCAACTCGTAGCCGAGCCGTGCCCTTGCAGTCTTTTCTGCCGTCATTTCGCGGCTCTCTTCATCTTTACCTTTGTATACGAGCGAAACCACTTCCGCGAAGAACGCCGGATTACGTGAGAGTTCACGGTGCAGAACTTTGGGGCTGCCGTAGTTCTTGATGATAGGAAGGTAAGCCCACTCCAGGGCCGCGACACGAGATTCGTCAATTTCATCAGACGCCGCAATCCGGCGTAGCAAGCGCGTGATGTCGTACCCGATTGAAGATAGATCGATTGGACCTTCTTGCAATTTTTCCAGCAAGCTCTCAAGCGCTTGGGCGATTACGGGAAGTGGAACAGCGGGACCTTTTTCATCCGTATAGAGAGCGATAAAATCGATTGCTGCGTGCGGACGTCCATACTCAATGAGCTTCAGCGCAGCGTACTCGCTGTGGTCGCGATTAGGCAGACCAAACGGCAGGACACGTGACCAATACAGTCGCTCTGTCTCTGCGTCCAGTAGGGCCCACGTACGCGGCTCGAAAGACAAGGAGGCCAGGAAGTCTGCTCGTTGTTCTGGTAACCAATTCGATGCTATTGCAAGCTTGCAGTCAACCCAATCCCAGCCCCGAGAACGGAAACGTCCCGCAACTAGACCACGCGCAAATAAGTTTTCTGACGCGGTCGTAGATCCAAGATACCGCGAGAGAAGATCGTTTTCTTCCGCATCGACCAGATCGCTCTGACCCACCGTGAAACCAACCTCCCCTGGTCTCTCAACTCCAGCGGCGAAGTCGACGACGAGTGATAGTCCGCCTTTTGCTTTCAACTCTCGCACTGCATCAAGCCTCGCCGTCTGCACAGCATCCTGCCTGGCGTGCCAGTCTCCCTCAGGGGGGTTCAAGAGCTTTGGAGTTATAGAGAAGAGCCATGCCTGTTGCGAAATTAAGTCGTCGGGAGCGAAGCGGTCGTACGCTCGCCGGAGGCGGTCCACCATCGGCGCTGGCATTGCCCATTCTGCATCCGCGAACTCACGGTGTCTTGAGATGACATCCTGCAACGCATACCAGATTGTCATCTTGTCTTCATCGGTAAAGCTTCCCACCTCTAACGTCAGAAGCTTTTCGACGATGGTGTCGTGCTGCTCCTTCGACACATCGTCCACTTTGGAGATGAGATCCTTCCACCGTTGCCCGTCAGTTCCCACTTCTGCAAGAAGACGCGACACGATCTCACGCTCAGCCTGCTCGAGTTCGGCGTAAGTCACTTGGGGAAGCGTTTCGGTCGTCCATTCCCTCCATTTCGGTTTCGCGGTACGAAATGCAACACCACCAAGCCTTTCGGGAAGCAGTGTGTTCAGCAGACTCCACGCCACGTGGGGTGCATGCTCGCGGATTGAGTCGAGCACTGACAGACGCTTATCAAGTCCCGCCATCGTCTGAGGATGCCAAAACTGGAATATGTCGTGCAGACTTTTCGCCGGGCGGTTCGCCAGCTTTCCACCGGGGTCAAGACGGGCAAGTTTTGCCAGTAGAGAGGCTGCGTGCCCGAGGTATTCGGGATTCCGGGCGACCGTTTCCAATGCCCAAAGGAGACCGGTGTGGGGAGAACTGCCGAAAAGCGTGTTCCTGCCTTCCGAAAACATGTTGAGCAGGACTGGAGACTCACCGAGTAAGCCACGTTCTACTTCATCCAGGAACACAGTCGGAGCCGCTTCACCCAGCAGAGGCAAATACGCTGCGATCGAGGCCCACACCTTCCAATTAGCATTCGCCTTTTGCAGCAGCTTTCCGACAATTCTGTTGGCCCGCTCCTGTCCAGTAGTAGCATCAGCGAAAATCAGTGAATCGCTCCATGACCCGAGGAGCGCCAAGCTTTCAGCAAGCCCCTCTCTTAAAAGCCCTGAGTAGGGTAAAGATTTGCCGAGTATATTCGCCATGTAACGTTGGTCTACCGGCAGATCGAAAGCCGGGTCAGGCTGGCCGAATACGTCAAAAACCACGCTCTCGAAATTCTCAAGGTCTTCACGCGAAATATACCGCCCGGTTAACGCCCACGAATCTTCTTTGGAAGCAATAAGCCAGACATCGCCAACACGTCTGATTGGCGGGTCAGGCTCACTCGCTGCGCGCGAAAGTCTGTCGTTGAGGTCTTCATAAGGTTTGCGCGCGAGCTTTGCGAGAATCTCTCTGTCCCCCGCGAGCGTATCATTCCAGCCACCAACCATTAGCGCGGGGAGAAGAGTTCTGGCCTCCACCGGCTTGGCCCAGTCTGGACGCTGCACTTCCGGACTGATCGCAAGTTTTCGGCGTAATGCCATTAAACTGCGTCGCGCCAGAGTCGCGAGATCGTCGGCTTTTTCATCTGGAAGCCCCATCGCAACCAGTGCCTGTTTCGCACGTTCCCGCTTTAGGCGTGGGATAGTCACAGTAGCCGACGAAGTCGGCTCATCTTTCCCGATTGGTATGAGCACATGATGTCCCTGTTTTACTGCGCGGGTAACGACGTCTCGGTCGTCAAACTTAGGAATGAGAATAAGCGGTTGCTTAGACGCAGTTAAATGACGCCAAGAGACGATGTCTTCGACGACGATACCACGAACGAGATATCGCTCCCGCTCCTCAAGCGACAGACGTTCCAACGCCGCTGCGAAGAACGCAATCGCTTCGTCCCTGGAATCAGATTGCAGGGCCAGTGATGAAGGGTCACCTTGTAGCCACGAAAAGAGGCGATCAATTTCATCCTCACGACGTGAGAGGACCAGGTCAGCACTTATCCGCGGCTCGGTTACATCTGCCCAGTCATCCCAAAAGTTTGCAATATCGATCGCGCCTTCCGGACGTTTGCCAGTCAAGATAGAGAGCCAGAGATGCACACCCGGCGCGCACTCGAGCCACGCAGCCAAATCATCGGCGTCGTAAGCCTTCACATCGCTCCAAAAGCCTTCAGCTTTACGCGTTCTAATCCATTTGTTCTTTCCACCCCATCGTCTTAGCGTGACGAAGACAAAAGTGGTCTTTGTCGGATCAAGGCCACCGAGATCATCTTTTCGATTGTCATACTCATAATCGGCTTTAGCTTTAACGCCTTGATTCGTGCCGAACTCCCACGCGGATTGGCCAGCGGGAATAAACTGGTTGCCGGTCGTGGCTTTTAGAACACCATCCCATCCACCCAATTGAGTGCCTTCGTCAGAGCGAAATTCGATTTGTTCGATTTGGATCGGGGCAGCGCTGACCAGGCGTCGAATGACCCTGGGGAGTGTGCTCCGAGCGTCCAATCGTTCTGCCCAGTTGTCCAAATCAGTCGCATTAACAAGAATTTCTGGCAACATGGCCTCATCACCTTCGACAATTGAATAAACCAAGAAGCAAATCAAAAAAACCGCACATCGGATCGTATTGGGTTTTACCCTGGAGATCCCAGCACGATCGATGCCACTTGTCTACAACTCGTTACGCGCGCCGTCACCTTCGTTGCCGGTGTGAGCTTCGCATCGTTTGAGTTTTGCCTCAACCTCACTAATTACCGGCTCGAGCACCGTGACCAAATCTTCGACTGTAGCGAACTGGTGCGGAACCTCAGGTGTACATAACGCGGCGAGACTCTCAATGTTGATCGGATACATTCCGCGAAACGCCGAGATCCAGCATGTTTATCGTAGAGTAGCCTGGGCCGCCTACATCTGGGCGAAGGCCGTATTTGATTCGTAAATCTTTTGGGAGGTCCCAATATCGCTCTCGACAGGTCTCGGCGCGATCATAAAGTTCCCGAAGACGCATAGAGAGAATCTCGCTCTTAGCCGTCTCGCGAACATCGAGGAGTGACGTGACCCGTACGTTGGTAAGAGTTGCTGCTTCAATTGCACCACTCTGGAACCCGCCCTCAGAAAGGAGAATCCCTCGGTCTGCTCCTAAATCTGTGACGATCTCCCGGAGCGCCAGCACGTGAAGCTTCGAAACCCGGGTTTTCCAGTGCTTACATTCGACTATCCAAGTGACGTCGAATCCAACATGATGCGACCGCACAAGGACATCCACATCATGGCAGGTGCGAACGCCGCGCAACGAAACGTCTGTTTGAGCTCAAGACCTAACGTCCTAAAGAACTCCGCAGCTTCTTCTTGATATTCCTTCCAATTCGTAGCCATTTACATTGAGAGCTCGCAACTTTCATTGATA
Source organism: Pyrinomonadaceae bacterium (assembly GCA_035248565.1). GTDB lineage: Bacteria > Acidobacteriota > Blastocatellia > Pyrinomonadales > Pyrinomonadaceae > PSRF01. The sequence goes on from DATFHH010000112.1 coordinate 43,521, forward strand.
AACGCCTGTAAGCGTTGAATGGACTTTTGCGCTTTGAGTTCGAGCGCATCTCTTCTGCAATAAGACCGTCGAGGTCAGATTGCGTAGGAGTTTCGATTTGCGATCCATATACAAGGATCTGCCCGGCCTCAATTTGCTTCTTTTCGAAAGTTTATCGCGATTACCATGCAATTGCTGAGTTCGTTGTAAACTCAGCGAAGCAGGCAAACAGAACCAGCCTCAGAACTCCGGACGCTTTCTTGAAGCATTAAGTGCCGGAAGGCTCATTACAGCTCAAAATGAAGGATCAACCCATTAACACCTCTCCGGAAAAAATCACGCTCGATTACCATCAACAGCATCCCGAGGTGTCACTCGAACGGTACGTGCGCAGCAAAGTACTTGCAACCGCCGATCGCGTCCTGGTACGGAAGTCAGTCTACCTGGACACTCGTTTCTGGATACTACTGCGAGACGCATGTTTGGGCCGTGGTAAAGATTCGGTCCACCAAAAGATGCTCGACCAGCTACGACTGCTGGTCGCCTCCGGAAAGGTGATCTGTCCAATCAATGCCAATACGTTGGTGGAGTTACTGAAGCAACGCGACCAAACAACACGACTGGCTACTGCGAAACTCATTGACGAACTCTCGCTCGGTGTTGCACTGCAAAGTGAAGCGGAACGAACTGGCACCGAGCTAATGCATTGCGTTCAACTCTCTTTACGTGGTCCGGCTGCGCTCGAACCACTGGAGCGGCTTGTGTGGACGTCTCCCGCTTACGTATTGGGCCATACTTTTCCCATGCTGAAATTGCATCCAGAGGATGAGCTGCTGGCGTATCAAAAAGCTTTCACTGATTATTTTTGGGACTTCCCGCTGGCTGATCAGCTCTCTTATTTACAAGAAATACCTGCAGATCTGAACGGCCGTTGGGACGCACTTGCGGACAAACTGAATCGCGAGATCAAAGAGCATGATCAGAAAGCGCTGCCCTTCGGTGAACTCCACCTGCATGAGTTTAGAGGAGGTCTCGAACTGTACCTCCCTACGCTGGAAAAGATCTTCAGTCACCTTTACGAGAACGAAATCGGAGTCTCGCCTTCGGAAGATACGCGCCAACAATTTGCGCCGCAGTTAATAAACCTTTTGGTGGAAGCATTGCGCACCGACAAGATAGGCCGGCAATTGCCAACATTGATCATTCGCGCAGGCCTGCACGCCGGTGTACGACGAAACCGCGGAAGACAATTTACCGGCAACGATTTGCACGACTTCGGGCACGCCACTGCTGCGCTCGCTTACTGCGACTACTTTGCCACTGACAGAAGCTTGCATCATCTGGTCGTGAACGAACTCAAGTTCGACCAGCGCTATGAGACGCCGGTAGTCGCTGAGCCTTGGGATCTGCTTGCGATGCTCGATCAGATTTAACCCAGTCAGGCTACTTTTCGATACACAGGATCACCGACCTGGGCTGCCCGATAGTGTGGGCAAGCGGTAACTTGAATGTACTGCAAACGCGGGTGTGGCTTAATAGTATTCCTGTTGCCGTCATATTCCAGATAGACGACTGATCTCAGCGACCTGGTCCAATCGGTCAGCAGGTCGACTGCGATCCCCACCGCCGTCGAGGCAAGCACTCCATTGGGCCAGACTACCTGTGGTCGCGGTCCAGCATCACCGTAACGTTCACCTTCGCGGGCCAAAACTTGTTCGTTTAAGAAACCAAGGCAGAACATACATGGACCACCCGGCATGGAGAGTATGATCTGCCCTGCCATTCTGGGAGGTTCATTCTCAACACAATGGACGTCCATGCCGATGTCAATGAGCGGAATCAAGTAACGGCGCGCGGAGGCTTCGAGCTCGCGACGCTCGCCGAAGCCGTCGACGCAACCGAAGATTAAATCGCAGCCGCGCAACGGCTCGGGATGGTCCTGCCAACGACAGGGATACACTTTCACATCTGCGTCGGGCTGTAAACTTTTGATGGTTCGCTCGGCGATGGCGGTCTTTCGCTTCTCTCGCAAACAATCTTCCACAGTCGCGCCGATGAGTCGATTCAAGTTCGAATCTTCGGCAATGTCGCCGTCATAAATTCGATAGTGTTGGAACCCCACGTGGGCGAGTTGCTGCGCGATGTGTGAGCCACCGCCGCCCAGACCGCAGAGTCCGATGATCGAGTTCCCGATAATTGCCTGCGCACTATCACCGAGAAATGACTGTCGCGAGAATCTTTCGCCTGCCATCACACCTCCGTGTCGAAACTCTGTAGGGGATAACCAACTACCGTCAGTCGCTGCGCCACAACCGGCTGGTCTGATTGAGGTAGCCAGATGTGCGCTATACAAAAATCATCGCTCAGCAAAACCATGCCGTGAGCCTGGTCGGGCCCAGCGACTTGGAGGCTCGAGATGATGCGCGGAGTTTCGTTCCGATCCATCCAACTGAACCCCGGTTTGCCTCGATGAGCGTGATGGTGAACATGGAACAATCCATCGCCCGTATCTAATACGCGTTGCATTGCCTCGCGAATAGCCGTGCCGTCAATTCTGGCGCCTGAGCGTGGATCGTCGATGTACTGGTCGTCGGGAACCGAGTGATAGTCGCTGAAGAGAACAAGCCGTTCTTCGCCGGCGCTGTTACCGAATCTCGCTGAAAGAAATCCCACCCGCTCTGCGGCAAATTCATGGCGGCGTGCCAGGTCTGCTCGCACGGCCAGGTAAAGTTGTTGTGGAATCCGGCCCCGCACGATCATCTGAATGCCCTCAGTTGCAGCGCCAGGATCTGCGCGAGCCGCAGGTTGGGCTGTTCGAATTTCCACGATATTGCATACCAGACGCGCTCCAGGATGCGAGCTTCCGTGCTCCAGTTCCGTGACTGCGGCGAGGTGACACGCTGTGCCAGGAAGAGTCGGGAGGTGTAGCCATGATGCGCGGTCGGGCATAGCACCGCATCGACCTGAGCCGGTTTACAGCCGTCCGGCAGGTTCAGCTCTGGGAGAAGTATGTAAGGGACCCCTCCTTCTTCGCAGGCCTCAGCACCAGGACAGAGTTCTCGCACTTCCTTCAATTCTTCGTCTGAGAATTTCATAACGTTTTTCTATGAAGAACCACCGGAGCGGGTATGGCTCATGAATACTTCACCGCCTTTAATGGTGACGGCGCCGTCATCTGCCAGCGGTTGCAGCTTGCCGTCGATCAACTGTTCAAGTTCATCGGCCAGCGGGACGTCCCCGAGCTTTTTGATTTCGACGACCGTGCGGCGACCGCGGTGGATGGTCTTTGTGTCGCCGTTGATAGTTATTTGAACATTGGGACCCGGTTGTGGATCAGGTTTCGGGCGCGCGTCTGCGGCGCCGGCCAAAACATGCGTTTGTTGCTCGTCTTGCATCAGTGAATCACCTTTCTCATGAAGCTTGCTGTGAACGTCGATTACCGCTCTGTCTGAAAGACGAAGAACCGTGACACCAGGCGGTCAAGCTGGTTTGTGTCACGCTTTTCCGTATACTTCATGAAGGTTTTTTTAATTGACGTCGTAATCGAGCAGCGATCTAAATGGAATTAGTCCAGGCAGCCGGTGCCGGCGTGGATCTTCGCCAGGAGAGCGACGAAGATCTGCTCATATACATGTCTATGCGTGCGGACGACCCCGCGGTTGCACGTGTGGCATGGGCGGAGTTTTTCCTACGTCATCGCGAATATCTTTACCGGCTTTGTCGTAAGCTTTCGAGAGGAGTTTTGGACGACGCCGGGGCCAAAGATCTGGTCCAGGACACCTTCATACGGGCCTACCAAAAGGCCAGTACATTCAACGGAGAGGGCATCAAGGATCCTGGCCGGTTACAGCGACGGACAAGAGCGTGGCTGGGACGAATTGCGCATCGTATCTTCCTCGACATGCTGCGGGGCAGGGATGGTGTACGAGATGTTCCGCTGGACGAGAATGACCCCGTGCCGGAGCCCGAGCCGATTCAATCATCCGCAACCTCAACCATCAAGCAGCTAGTGAATGAAGCCACTGACTCGCTGTCAGAAAGAGAACAAATCGTGCTTCGCACAACGATCCAATATTATGAACCGGGGAAGAAGAACCAACACTTGCCGCATGATGTAGCGGACGATCTGGCGAAAACCCTGAAGACGACTCCCGAGAATCTGCGCCAGATTAGGAGACGAGCCCTCCGAAAGATCAAACAATATATAGAGTCGAAGACAGGTTAAAGAATGTAAGCATGGGAAAGAAACCCCACCACATCGACAAGATATCACTGGGCGAATTCGAAGAGTTGGAGCAGCAAGTCTATGAAGCCTTCCTGGCCAGGGGCTGGATCATTCCGCAGACCGAAGGTGATGTGAGCGCCGCGGAGGCTTTGATGACAGAGGAAGATCACGAGGAACTTCCGCCTGAACTACGTGACCCTGAGGCAGTATTGACTCGCTCCCAAAAGAGGAGTGGAAGGGTCGCAGTTCTGCAGCCAGACGATCAGGACACCTCGGACTCGCTGGCACGCGCCGCACGCGCCGGCAAAAATATTCCTTCGGAGATCGAGGAACGGATGAGGCGCGATCGAAAAATGGCGGAACAGAACCTCGATGACCAGTAAGGCTGGACAGCTTCGACTTTCGGTAACGCGTGAGCAGGAATTGGCTGAGTTGGCGGAGGCTATCGCCGACGAGTATTTCCCGACGCTCCGTATCGAGCCGCTCGCAATCATACAGGCCAAGGAAATAACCTCCAGCTTTGGTTACTACGGAGACTCCTTTGATGGCTTGCTGGAACACCAGTCTGGGCGTTTTCATATTTACGCCAACTTGGATCGATTGGAGCAGTCAGATTCTACCCGCGCTCGCTTCACCCTGGGACATGAGCTGGGACATTACTTCATCGATGAGCACCGGAACGCGATGGCCGCCGGTCTGCCTCCACACCCTTCCGTCTGCGAATACGAATCGGATCTGCTGATTGAACGAGAGGCCGATCACTTCGCGTCAAGTTTGCTGATGCCACCAACGCGCTTTGGCAAGCGGGCTCAGCGCATGCCACGCGGCATGCAAGGAATTCTCAACGTCGCACACGAATTCGGCACTTCGCTAACGAGCACGGCCATTAAGTATGTCAGGCTGGATATTCTTCCCTGTCTGGTAATGAAATGGAGTAATGATCGGCTGGAGTGGAAGTGGCTCTCAACCGAAACTTTCGAAGCTCCTTTTCGCCGCCCTATCGAATCATTCGACAAATTACAACCGGACTCACCTACAGCACGAGCTATTCGAGGTGAGCGACCTCCCGCTTCAGGATTCTTTTCCGCAGGGACCACTGCGTCCGCGTGGTTTCCGTTTGTGAGCGGCGCCAGTAGCCGGAATACACTCTTTATCGAAGAATCAATTCAGTTGGGACGATTCGGGGTGCTGACGTTTCTCTATCCAGAGGCTGGCAGCTATTGACGTTTTCACTCAAGAATCAATGTTGGATTGCGCTTTTGCGGAAGATCAGGGAGGTACATCCAAATGGCACTTGTACGGCTACTACGGCAAGGCAAATGATCCTGAAAGGGTCGTGGCAGATTGTCGAACAATACTCTTATGACGCCAAGACTTAGCACGCTGAATGAGGAAGCCTTTCACTGGTGAGCCCGACTTCCGATGGCCCTCCAACTAATTGTCGTCGGATGGATCTTTCTCCGACCTTAATCCTTCAAAAGTATCAAAAGGATGATAACCTTCCTTTATGAACTCCTCTGCGATCCGCGTATCTGCTCCAGAACTTTTGAATTCCGCCTGAGCAAAATCCAACAATTGATCTATTTGTACTACGTCATACGCGACGCTCGTTCTTCCCACGTTACAGTGGACCGGCGAAACCTTGAGACACGAATCGGCCCAAATACCGACCTCTCTTAAAGCTCGCAAGAGGTATACAACATCACCGTCACAGCGCTCTAGAATTCTTCCGAGCGTGATGTAGTCGATAACGGTGTGCTCTCTTTCGCCAAAAAACATTCCTGCATTCCTTGAGGTAATTACGAGGGAGAAAACGGATATAAGGAACTGGTCACCGAAGTGAGGTAATCCCTCGGCTGGTAACTGAGTCCTAATCCACCTAATGCCATCCTCTGAGAGGAGGAACTCCCGAACTAGATCGAGTTGGCCAAATGCTTTCGCGACACTATCTTGATCCAACACTCGAAGATGGTCCTTGGCCCATTGTGGTGGAATAGGATTTTTGACCTCGCAACAAAACAACACATATCCGAAGGTTGGTTCTTCCGATATTACAAGAAGATCTATGTCAGGCAAACGACTATCAAACTGATTGAGGCGAAGATCTTTGAAGCACTTGAAGCCCGCGGACACAAACGTCCCTTGAACACGGGTTACAAACGAAGCTCCTAGAGGAGTCGAGAGGTTTTTGAGAAATAATTCCGGCTTTCGTAAGGCTATAACCCTCAGGACATTAATAGAACCTTCCCAAACAGCCAAGTCGAAAGGCGACAAGATGACTTCGTCAGTCTTATTGAAACGAAACAGCGAGAAATACACCGGCTGGATTCCCTCATGTCGTGCGCGAGCATCGTAGGTTATGTCATCCAAAATCCTCGCGCATTGAGCTGGCGGAACTCCTGTGGCCTTATGGAGATCATTTATCAGGTTTGCGTTGGTTACTCGAATCACTCCAGATTTTTCGTTGGCTTGGGAGTGGTAACGGTGATAGAGGGCCTTCATCATCAAGGCTTTAAAAACTAAATAGTAGTCCCGGTACTTATAACCGCCCATTTCTATCTCGTCGCTTGGATCTAGGGGGTTGTAGTACAAGCTGAGCTTGAGATCAGCCTCTTCCTCAAGAATTCTTTCAACCTCTTCTGGAACCTCCGAATGTGCGAATTCATCCTTTCCTTTGAGCAGTTGCTTTAGCCGCTTCCCATGGTCTCTTTCGGCGAAGGCGTTTATAGAGATCAAAAAATGGTTGTTAGCCTGCAAATAGAATTGGCGGGGTATAGTAGAATCCTTAAAATGGATTTCGAGTGTGTTCTCACTAAATTGCCAAGTGAAGGAATTTTTAGCGTTGTATGTGTAGTACAAATAGTCACGCAGCAAAAAATAATGCCCGGCAAAATTAAGATCGAGAACCAATTGTTTAGCGTCAGGTGGTTCACCCTTTTCACCGTCAATGAAGAATGGCGCTAAAATATCCAGCCCTCTGCTGAACATTCCCGCTGCTGCCTCGTTCAACTGAGAATGAGTAAAGTCAAGGAAATTGAGCGCTAAGTGAAGTGCTTCTTGACCGTCAAAAGCAAGAGAGGTTAAGCGTCTAAGCGACTGGTCGAGTTCATTCTCAAACTCTCTTATTTGCGAAAGGTGGTTAATCAATAGCAACTCGCCGTGCCTGTTAGTGGGCTCAAAGTGACGGCCTAGCGGTAAGGTTATGATCCAAACTAAAAATCTCGTCCTCTAAGCAATTCAACAATCCTCGGGCGCTCTTATTAGCTGCTATAAGCAATGCTCTCAAGCGCAGGCAAATTAAGGATGATTATTCTTTGGGTTTGATAACGGCCTGGCGAGGGATAGTCGATGACGCGTTGCTCTTTTAGGCGCCTCAGCCGCTTCGCAATGGTTGTTCGATCGCAACCGATGTAATTAGCGAGGTCGCTCTGCCGCAAGATTCCGCGAATTCTCATCCGGCTTTTCTCTCCTGGCTCCATTCCTCGCTCTTCAATAAAGTTAAGTAACGTCTTGGCAATCTGGGCTTCTCCTTCGCGCATATTGATTACTTCCATGCGTCTCCGATTTTGGAGATCTTTTTCGATCAAGAGAGCCGCGAGATTTCTGTAAATTCTAAAGTCCTTTTCAGCCACGCGCCGAAGCTCCCTGGTTTGAATTTGGAGTAATTCGCAAGTGTCGGCGGCGCTGAAGAATGCCTCGCTCGTCGCCGTTGTTAACGCGCTGATCTCGCCCACGATTTGTTCTGGCCCAAGAAAAGCAATCAAGAGGCTCTTCCCTTTCTTAAGCAGGTGAGAAGCTGACCTAACCTCGAGATACCCAGAGATAATTATGAAAAGATATTCTAATCTCCCGCTCCCTAGTCTTAGCTGCATGTTTTGCTGCAGAACTGCATGTCTAACATGTCCTCTAAGCAAGAGTTCTCGCAGAGTCCTTGTAGGAACATCCCTAAATAGCTTTCTGTCACGCAAGTCATCAATTAGTGGCAATTTTTGGTCTGGCAGGGCGTTGCTCTCTTCGAGAATACGCTTCATGGGGTTAAAGACAGGAGGAATCGATTTCGTCTGAACTTCGAGCCATCAGTATCCCGGACCTCTTCGCCGAATCGCTGTAAAGCAAGATCGAACAGCGATGTTAGCTTTGATTCAGTTCCTCGCTAGAAGCGGCCTCGCCCCTGGCTCCCACCTTTCTCGCGCCACATTCGAAAAAGTAACCGCACAAATGAGAGAAACTCATAACACATAAATAGGAGTACCGAAGCGACGACAAGATATAAACCGACCTTGTGCAAAAGCGTTACTGGGTCCCCAAGCAATTGAGAAACAGTAATCATGTTCTCTCACCCCAACCTGAAGAGCGTTTCAAGCGAGAAGTTTAGTCAGTGACGGACGCTTTCGCGGACGTCCAGGTGCTGCCTCAGCCGCGTTCGTTTGATGGATCCGATGCTTCGAGTGTGTCAGCGATCATTCCCATATTGCTCCTTTTTATCGTCACTGGTCAAGGTCAAATGTGCAAGATGCACATTTGAAAAAAAGGCATTGAAAAAACTAATCTCGCTCTAAAGATTGGGCCAGTTACAGTTTTGGAGTGAGATCGGCAACCACGTCTGGCGACTGGCCCTAAGTGCAAAAACCCCGCCCATTAAGTGAACGTCTCGAAGTAACTCTTTACAGAAGTAACTCTTGACGTTGACTTTCCGATCTGAACGCCACTAATCTTTCGCTCGCGTTTTTTCACCGAAGGCTGATCACGAGCCTCTGCATCCTCGCACACTCGCTGCCGGCTTTCTCAAATACGACAATAGTTCTGGCCATCTTGGCGCAACGGACAGTCATCCACCAAACCTAAGTTCTTTCCCGCGGCGAGAGTATTGTCCTTAAGTTACTTGTGTTGGAGATAAACCTTATGTGCCAAATTCTCAATCGCTAATGCGGTGTCACCGACCCGAGGTTGCCGAATACTATTTTCCACATTGATAGATTTAAAATGAAAGGGAAGCTTGCGTGGACATCATCATTAGTACTCTCAAGATCATTTCTATGCTCACAGCTGGCGCGTTTGGCGTGTTGGCCTTACTAACAAATTACAAGGACAAGTCAGGAGATATCACTAAATGGGGCAAGATTGCTCTTAGCGGTGTCGTGTTGTCGGTTCTTTTGTCACTCTTCCTTTATGGACTTGAGACCTCCCGGGCAAACGCTGCGGCAAAAAAAGCCAAGGCAGAAGCCGAAGCAACGGCAATGGTGCTTAAGGATATCTTGTCAAGTGCAAAGACTACACTGGCGCAACAGAAATTAAGCTTGGATGAAACGTTTAAGCTGAAGTCTGGACTCGATGAAACCGTCAAAGAGCAGATGGCGAACTCGCAGCGAACAATTGGCATAGCGGAGGGCATGACTGTCGCCCTCAAGCAGCAACGTGAAAACCTCTCCCAAAGCCGTGACATAGCACGCAATATGGCAACTAGCCTTGATACACAGCGTAGTCTGTTAGCATCCCAAGGTCGGATACAACGTCAAGTTGTAAGGGCTTATTATCCTCTTGAACCTCTAACTATGTTCTATGAATTAGAGTATCCAATGGACCAGCCCGCGTTGCGCAAGTATGCAGACCGAGTTAGGGCAGACATCGTGCGGTGGTTAAGACATGAGCGAGGAGACAGGGGTACCACAACAGATGATCTTCACGACGAAGACATTGAGTTCATACTCACAGCACAAACACAAAAATGGAAACCGGGCGACGCAGATGGAGAAGAAAGCGCCAGTAAGGAACTATTAAGGGACTATACGTCATTTCAATTTCGTCAGAACGAAAATCCAGGGGACCGGACAATCGTTTTCTCCTCGATTCCGGCTGACCTTCAAGGTGTCTTCGTTACCATGCCGTCTAAAGGAAGCATAAAGCAGGAAATCGAAGTTCGTGCTGATTTCTTGCGTCGTGTGTTTATCAAAGTAGTGCGCTCCGATAACCCGATTCGCACCGGCAACGACACTTTGGCGGTGAGCGCACTCGACCTCGTCGGACGCGAATTGACATGGCGGACTTTTGGTGAAGCCTACCTTAAACCTGGTCCAATATGGCACCTGACACGGGTTGCTTTCAAGTTTCCAAATGATTATGACCAATCTAAGCACCTTAGATACATTACTGTGGCGCAAGGTGTTGAGAGCGTGCAGATTACGGCTTCGGCGGTAGGTTTGGCTGAACTTTTCGCTGAGTTGAGTGTAACTTCAAAGCGTTGAGTCAATCGTTTCTAAGCCAAGCGCAGTTTGCCAGCTTGACTTGTTCGGATTACGCCTCGGCCAATGGCCTGAGAAGATGCCGGGATGAGGACTTTCGGCGGTAGTGGCACGGCCCTTTCCCTAGCGTAGCACCCTGCTATTTCGAATTACGTGCCACTTAAGCACAGCGTGAAGCTTATGAGCGAACATTCTTCATCCAAGAACGGAATGCCTCCCGACGATCGGATGGTGCATGACAATATCAGCCAGGCTGATCTCGATGAGTCGCTCCAAATGCTGCACACGAGGGTCGGCCAAGTTAATGCCGTATTTGCCTGCTTTGGGTCTGCAGCACAACATGCGCAGCACTTTGAAGCCGCTCTCGCCGGGTTCTTGTCTGACTACAACAAACTGACTAAACAAGGAAGCAGCACGCAAGAGTTCGAGGAGCTCGATCAAAAACTTCAGAAGAAAACGTTGGGGACACTGCTGAGGGAATTTTCGAAGTATGTCACCATCCAAGATCCAAATGTTGTGGGATTTTTGGAAATGGCTCTTGAGAAGAGAAACTTTCTGATGCACCACTTTTTTCGTCAGCGGGAAGGCAAACTGCGATTGGAGAGAGATAGGATGGAGTTGCTTTCCGAACTGACAGCTATTGATAACATTCTTGATCAGGCGGCCACGATCACGCGGGCTATGCAGATAGCGATGTCTCGGGCTACCTCTACTCACAAGCCCGATGACGAACTTGAGCGAGACCAAGTCGATCAAAGCAAGGCACTCTTTGCTGCCACAGTTAAGATGCCGGATGATCCTGAGCAAAACAACAACTGACGATACCTGCAAACACACGCTGGACGTCTCAAGTGTAAACGATGTTGAGAACGCTCGTTTTATTAGAACAATAGATGCTGATCGGCGGGCGGCGCGATCTCATCTGGCGTCAATCCTAATTGCTCACGGATCGTTTTTAGCTTTTCCGGTATGCGCTTGGAAACGGCGGCAAGTTAGTGAGGTCCATTGCAGTCGACTCGATTAAATAATTCCCTTACTTTATCTTTTGAGACTCAAGAATATGTTTAGCTAGCTCTATTGCTTGATCCGTTGGCGAAGATGGTGGAGAACCGAAATCGATACCCTCTGGGGTGAGTGCAGGTGTAAGCTTCGCAAAGGTGTCATAAGCTTTATCTTCACTAAACCCCATTACTACTAATTCTAAGACATCAGCACGGGCATCATAGTAAGAGGCCAATTTGATATTGTAACGATATAAAGGAACCAAGATCTTAACGAGAAACAATAGAAGAACGATGGACCGAGGGTGTAAATAGTTTTGTGTAAATGGTCATTGAGCGACTAACGGGTTAAGGTTAGCGCAGGAGAAAAGATGACCATAGACAATGAGCTCATTGACAATCTACTGAAGGACTACAAAAAGCCCGAGGACATCATCGGAG
>DATFHH010000113.1:0-53643 GCA_035248565.1 Pyrinomonadaceae bacterium
AAGTATGAATGCTTGCGCGCGAGCGTCCTCGGCTCCTGCCGCGCCACCACGGTCACCTGCACTCAAATGTAGTGCGCGAGCACGCGTTAAGTGTTCCTGTGCCTCATCGAATCTTTTGATAGTAGCGAAAAGAAAGCCGACGTTGTTTTCAACGCGAGCCTGAAATCGTTTGTGCCCCGCTTGGTCGAAGTGATAACTGGCCGCGGCATATTCAACTAAAGCGAGATCTATATAGTCCTCTCGATTCTCTGAGGTTCCGATGCTTCTGAGTACGGCAGCATACGAGTTGTGAAACTTACCTTTGAGCGCCTCATTACTGCTTGAATCAAATAATGGAGCGGCCTCAGTACAGATTTTCAATGCATCGTGATCTCGCGTGGCGGCCCTCTCCACGATTGCGCTATTGAGCAACGCCCTGAGTCGTTGTTCGCTATACGACTCACCTAAACTGTCCAACACGAGTCGCAAGGTAACTCGCGCTTCATCGAGCGCACCTTCGCGCCAATAGCAGATAGCGAGGTCAACTCGAGCTTCCGCTACTTTCTCAGCCACTTCCAGGCTTTCAAAAAGCGTCGCACTTTCACTGATTAGATCCTTGGCAACCTCTTGAGCGCCTGAAATCTGCTTGGCGCTTCCCAGCCAACCAGTTAAGGTCCCGCTTCGAAGTAATAACTCGGCCTTCGCCCTTAGCTCTAATTCCTTTGTTTCGGGGCGATTCAGTGGCCCTGTCCAAAACGGGCTCAGAGTCTCAGCTGCTTGTTCAAACTCGCCCGCTTCCTCCAGTCCCTTCGCTAGTTCACAGAGGGGAATCAGGTCCTCAACGACCACAGAATCGGCCGGATTATCAAAAACCGGGGTATGCAAATTCATATAAGGTCTCCACTTTTGGAAATCCGCAAGGAACCTTGCAAGGCTTCGAATTGACGGATATTATCATAATCAACCAGTTTCTACTTGGTTGCACACCAGGCCTCACGGGCTTTGATTACAACTTCTTGAGGAGAAAGATCAATGAAACTTGTCAAACATTTCGTATGTGCCGTGCTTCTCATATCGGCAATCGCGGTAACCACCCCTGCCGGAGAACAGGACACTCCAGGCTATACAGCACCCCCGCCGCCCCGGGCCATGACTACTACCGATGAGACTACAATCAGCAGTTCCACCACTACACAACAGGATGGAGGCATCACGGCTGAAACGTCAGACTTCCTTTTATACGAAGCGTTGGCAGCCCTTCTATCAGTGTACTGAGAAGCGTACACCCAAAACAATCATTTTAGCTTACGCCGTGGCGTAGCCTAGCGGCCTGTAGTTTTGTGTGTCCGGGCTCACCGATCACGTTTGAAAAGCTTGCTGGGAGGCGGTGACGCTGCATCGTACCGCCATCCGGTCGCCGTGGCAATAGGGAACTTTACTATTTACACCGCAAAAACCGGGTGGAATACAGCCGTCATGCCCTATTTTCGGCACTTTCAGTCGAAAATTCTCCTTTCCGGAGCGTTCTCGGTGTTTTCAACCAGTCGTCGCACGGTGTCGAGCGTGTCAATTTCGGCTGCGGTTTTGTCCGGCCTTAATCGAAGTATTCGCGGAAACCGGAGCGCGTAGCCGCTCTTGTGCCGCTTCGACGGTTGAACTCTGTCAAATGTCACTTCAATCACGACCGTCGGTTCCACAATTCTCACTCGCCCATGACCGAATTCCTGGACGGTATGGCTTTTGAACCATTCGGTCATCTCCGTTAATTCCTGATCCGTCAGGCCGGAATAAGCCTTGCCGATGTTCAAAAGTTCGTCGTCTTCCTCCGATCGGCGCACCGCAAAAGTGTAGTCCGAGAGGAAGTTTCTCCGTTTGCCATGACCCACTTCAACTGCTGTAACAGCGACATCCAGCGTCGCAATTGCCCGCTTTAGCTTCAACCAATCCCGGCCGCGTCGCCCCGGCTTGTACGGCGAGCTCGGACTCTTGATCATGAGACCTTCGTTTCCACGAGCCCTCGCCAACTCAAACTCTTCGTCGAGCAGCGCCGCCTCCCGCAGCAGCTTGCCTTGCGACATACGCAATGGCCCTGGATCTGATACCAACTGGTCCAGTAGATGTCTACGCTCGCTCAAGGGTTGGTCGATCAGGACTTTACCGTCCGCATAGAGTAGGTCATACGCAACCAGGACCACCGGCACAGCCTTCAACAACTGAGAGCCAACATTCTTTCGGCCCAACCTCTTTTGTAACTCACTAAAGGGAAGAATCATTTCATCGTTTGCCGGCACTATCTCACCGTCGATGATGACCGTAGTTGGCAGAGATCGAAGTGGCTCAATCAACTCCGGAAATCGGTGAGTTATCTCATCCATGGTCCGTGAGTAGATCGCAACTCTTCCGTTCTCGACGTGTGCTTGAGCGCGAATGCCATCAAACTTGTCTTCGATCAAAAACTCTTCGGGCATGGTCCGAGCCACGTCAGTTAAATCAGCGGCCGGCGTCGCCAACATGAACTTTATTGGGTGAAAAAGTCGCATGTTGACGTTACGAAGATCGCCGGCCCGTGCGCGCGTTGCTGTCTCACCGATATCGCCCAGCAACATATTCGCGTAAGCAACATCCGCCAGCGGTTGCCCGAAGACGCGTGCTATCGCATCTTCCACTAGTCCTTCTCTTAGACCAATGCGTAGGTCACCAGCGAGTAGCTTCACTAAATATTTCGCTTCGAGTGGTGACGCTCGATGCAAGACAGCCGCCAGCAATCCGGTTTTATTTTTTATGCCGCGCGCTTCACTCAGTCTCGCGATCAACGACTCAGTTTCAGCAAGCGTAATAGTGGGTTGAAAGGCACGTTTTGTTTCCTTAATCATCTCGGCGGCCACTTCGCCCGGATCTCCTAAACGTACATAACGCGGAGAAAGATCCTCCGGACTAAAACCTGTCGCATCGCAGAGCGCCGCACTGATAATGCTTCCACCGACGTTGGTCGTGCGTGCGTCTGTTGAGGCGAACTGATGGCCCGCGAAGTATCTGGCAGCGCGAGTCAGATCGGGATCCGAAAGCGTTTCGAGGTAACTACCAAGCAATGCCGCCTTATAGAGTTTCTTAGTGGTCGCCGCTACTGCTTCCGCACATTCAGCAAATGCTTGCAGAGTTCCAACATTATAGAAGTCACCGTTCATTTTTTTGCCACAGATTTCGCGGATTAAATCTTAAATGATCCTTGCAAAGTGTATAAACTGCTCTCGTGCCTTCTGCTTTCAATCGTGACGCGATACAATCGCTTTCACCCAGAGCCCGACTCTTTCCGGCATTCCCACTCCGGCAAGGTTCACAGAGTTCGCAATTTTGTAGGAAGGTAAAAACGACCCGTGTTCGCGCTAATTCTCGATTCCCTCGGCAGCACCGAATTACTCTTCATACTGGTGGTTGCACTAATATTCTTCGGCCCGAGAAAACTACCTCAGCTTGCTCGCTCGATGGGGAAGGGCCTGGCTGAATTTCGCAAAGCCTCAGATGATTTCAAACGCACTTGGGAACGCGAAGTTGCTTTGGAAAGCGCCAAAGCGGAAGACAATTCGATCCTGGAGTCGACGCCACCCACCTACCAAGGCGTGCAGCCTTTCGCCGAGCCAGCAGTCGAAACGCCAAACTCTGAATTGGTTGTCGCGCGCGACACGGCAGTGGCCGCAAACTCAGACGCTCCATCCGGAGTAGTTGAAGTCCCAGCGGAAGCCACTCACGCAGAGCAGCATCCCATCAAAAAGCAAGAATGGTTGTAAACTGATCCATGTCTGCATTCCTAAGAGCAATATCTACAAACCGGGGCACGGAAGACGAACTCGGCGGACAGATGTCCTTCCTCGAACATCTCGACGAGCTCCGCCGGCGACTGATCCGTTCGTTCATCTTCGTTTTCCTGGCCGCCTCAGTCAGCTGGTTTTTCTCCGATCGAATCTACGCATTTCTCGCAGCTCCAGTCGAACGCGCCTTAGCCGAGGCTCAACGACAGCAAGTGCCGATTGCCGGTCACACCGGAACTGAGGTGATCTCACCGTTGACGGCTCTGAAAGAGAATGACACAGGGCGCTACGTCTTTGCTGTGGAGACGAAGTTGGGCACCAGTTTGATTCCTGCCGGCGCGTCAGTAACGGCGCGCGTTCTCAAGGATGCAGAAGGTAAGCTGGCGCTGTTTACTGATGAAGCTCTATTTGCCGGCGACACCGTCATTCCAAAGGGCGTGCGCTTGCCGACTGAGCTCGGTGCCGCGACGCAATCCTTTTCTGGCGTTAACGACAAACTAATAGTGACCACTGCGCTCGAGCCATTTTCGTTGTACGTAAAAGTTTCGCTCTATGCGGCGGTCTGTTTGTCTGTGCCTTTTCTGCTGTTTCAGATCTGGGGATTTGTATCGCCAGGACTCTATCCGCACGAACGAGCGTACGTGACGCCGTTCATCGCTCTGTCGTCCATCTCTTTTGTCTTGGGTGCTGCGTTTGCTTACTACGTGATTTTCCCGCCAGCCGCGAAATACCTTCTCGGCTTGGGAAGTGATTTTCGTCTGCTGCTCAAGGCTGATGACTACTTCGACTTCATCATCATCGTGATGTTGGGCATGGGCGTCGTATTTCAGATGCCGGCAATCACTTATGTTCTGGCGCGTATCGGACTCGTCACAGCACGCTTGATGATCAGGATCTGGAAAACGGCCGTGGTCGTCATCCTGATTGCCGCCGCGGTCTTGTCTCCGACAAACGACATTCCGAACATGATGTTGTTCGCCGCGCCAATGCTTGTTCTTTACTTGATTTCAATCTTTATTGCGTGGATTTTCAATAAGCCGAGGACGACCACCTAAGCCCTTAAGCCGCAGTGGTTTTAGACGTGTTTTCGGGCAACTAAGCCCATCCGTCACCGCATCTTGACTGTGTTTCAAATGGGATCTTAGAATCCTTGGTCTTCTAACGGTAGCCGGCAGCGTCCGTATCGCACGATTCGTACATCACCAGGAGTTTTTAATGTCTTACCAGAAAGTTGCTCTTCGTCTGGCCGTGGTCACGACCCTTTGTCTGAGTGCCAGTCTGGGCGTGTTTGCGCAAGACCAGCAGGATCCCACCTCGAAGCCCCGCAATGTAAAGCCCGAGCTCAAGAAAGCCTACAAAGACTGGCTGGACAAAGACGTTACGTACATCATCACCGACGAAGAACGGAAAGCATTCAAAAAACTAGCGACTGACGACGAGCGCGAGCGCTTTATCGAGGAATTCTGGCGTCGGCGCGACCCCGATCCCGACACCGACGAAAACGAGTTCAAAGAGGAGTACTACGAACGCATCGCCTACGCCAACGAGCACTTCAGCTCCGGCATCCCCGGATGGAAAACGGATCGTGGCCGGATCTGGATCATGTACGGCAAGCCGGATGAACGAGAAACCCATCCGATGGGTGGGTCTTATGAGCGGCCTTCATACGAAGGCGGCGGTTCGACCACCACTTATCCGTTCGAAATCTGGTTCTATCGTTATCTGGCCGGCGTAGGTTCGGGCGTTGAGATCGAATTTGTCGATCCGACCGGCAGCGGCGAGTATCGCATCGCCCGAAACCCGAACGAGAAAGACGCGCTGTTGATGATTCCAGGCGCCGGACTCACGTTGTCCGAGCAGTTAGGACTGTCGGATAAGGCGGATCGTGTTGCAGGAGTCGGCGGCATCGGCAACGCTCAGTACCAACGTGAGCAAGACAGCCCGTTCTCACGACTGCAACTTCTCGCTGATCTGAGTCGTCCACCGCAGGTGAAATTCAACGATCTCGCCACCGCGGTCAATACGGGTGTAGTCGAAGAGAACCCGCTAAACTTCGATCTCAGAATCGATTTCTTCCGTCAGTCAGACGAGAAAGTTATCACCGCGTTCACCATTCAAGCTGAAAACAAGGACCTCGTTTTTCAGGACAGCGGCGGCTTGCAGCAAGCGCGCATGAACATCTTCGCACGCATCACTTCAGTGGCCGGACGACGCGTCGGAATCTTCGAGGATCCGGTCATCACAACCGCGACCTCTGAAGAACTCAGCGAAGCAAAAGACAGGAAGTCAGCATATCAGAAGGCAGTGCCATTAGCTCCGGGCACGTACAAAGTCGACGTGATTGTTCGTGACGTGACGTCGGGCGCAACCGGTCTGAAACAGCTTGGCTTCACTGTACCGAAGTACGATTCGGCGAAACTTTCGACTTCGACAATGATTCTTGCGGCGAAGCTCGAGAGTCTTCTCGATCAACCAGCCGTGGGCCAATTCGTGATCGGCACGACCAAAGTGATACCTAACGTGTCTGGTATCTATCATCGCGGCCAACCGGTCGGTGTTTACCTGCAAATCTACAATGCTGGAATCGACCAGACCACGTTACGTCCTTCGGTCGACGTGGAGTACGCATTGGTCAAAGACGGCAAAGAAGTCGGCAAGCAGGCTGAAGACTGGCGTGGGATGAGCGATTCAGGTCAACGATTGACGCTCGCTCGTTTGATCGATACGCGAAACCTGGGTCCAGGCGAATACGAAGTCGCCATTCGCATTCGCGATCGCGTCACCGGACAATCGTTGGCGCCGTCGCAGAAGTTCACCATCGTTCAGTAATACATCGTCGTCTCCCCAATTGTGGTCGCGTTCGTGCTTGATCTCTTTGGAGTGCGGCGGCTTGACGCCGCTTTGGCCTCGATCAGGCGCGACCGATAACAAAGCGGCGTCAAGCCGCCACACTCCAAGGAGACGCCGCATGTCACGTTCGCTAGTTCCTCTCCTAGTCGTTTCTTCTTTTCTGACCGTCCCAGCCCAACAACGAAATCCCGAAGAGCAACCGCGCAAGGTCAAACAAGAACTGAAGAAGGCCTACCGCGTAGATGTCCGACTCCTTCGCGGCGACTCCGTCAGTTCCGCTGAACGGATGAGACGGGCTGCCTTCAAATGCTAAGATAACCGTTCATGGACAAGCCGCTTCAGTTAACCGGTCTTTCTCAACCGGAACTGGTTTCATTCGTCGAAACGCTCGGCGAACCAGCCTACCGCGGGCGGCAGCTCTTCGCGGCGCTGCAACATCGCCGTCTGCGCAATTTTGACGAAATGACCGATCTGCCGAAGGAATTGCGAGCGCGTTTGAATCAGGTGGCCCAGGCTGCAACTCTCGAGGTCGAATCGCGATACCTTTCAACCGATGGCACGCGGCGTTATTTAATGAAAACTCACGACGGTCTGCCAGTCGAGACAGTTTTTATTCCGGAAGAACACCGCGACACGATCTGTTTTTCATCGCAGTCCGGTTGTCCACTTCAGTGCACGTTTTGTTTGACGGCCCAACTCGGTCTGCTGCGTTCACTGACTGCAGGCGAGATCGTCGAACAGATTTTGATCGCGCTTAACGATGCTTATGGCGCGGGCGTCAAACCGCCGCGCGGGACGAACCTCGTCGCAATGGGAGCCGGCGAACCACTGCTAAACCTTGAATCACTGCTGAAGGCTTTGCGCGTAATGGCCGATCCTCAAGGCCTGTACATCGTGCCGAACCGTGTCACTGTTTCGACTGCCGGCGTAGTGCCAAAAATTCTCGATCTCGCCAAGACTTCCGATCGGCCGCATCTGGCGATTTCATTGGCTGCTCCGACGGACGAACTGCGTAACGAGCTGATGCCGATCAACAAGAAGTGGCGCCTCGATGAACTACTCAGCGCGTGCAAGGTTTTTGAAAAAACTTTGAAGTCAGGTGAACGACTTACTTTTGAATACGTGATGCTCGACGGCGTCAACGATTCAGAGGAGCAAGCTCGCCAACTCGCAAATCTGCTCAACCGTCATAACATCAAAGCCAAGGTAAATCTGATTCCACACAATCCGGCCGACCCGCTCCCTTATCGGCCTTCAACAGATGCGAAGGTGGAACGATTCAAAAACATTCTCGAAACGAAGGGGATTCATGCCTTCGTTCGGCGGCCGCGCGGCCGCGACATTTTTGCAGCGTGCGGGCAACTGGCCGCGCGTCAGGTGACACTTAATACAACCACTTCAATCGGAGCCAACAACTAAATGTCGAAATACTCAGCACTGCTCTCGTTACTGGTCATTTTGTTGCTTCCCGTGAGTTTTTACTCGAATCCGGCGCCACCGCAGTCGTCTGCTGATGTGAACGTCAGCGGCTCGATCGCTCCAGACAAAGTAAAGAAGGGTCGTATCGCGCGCGCTAGCGTGGTCATGGACATTCCGTCGGGTCTGCACGTGCAATCGAGCAAACCGCTCGACAAGTTTTTGGTGGCTACGAAGCTGGATGTCGAGACGCCATCCGGCATGAATGTTGGACCAATCTCTTATCCCCGCGCGCTGATGCGTAAACTGAAGTTCTCAAAAGGCACGGTTGCGGTTTACGAAGGGCGTGCGATACTGCGGTTTAATGTCACTGTACCGGCGAACTACAGCGGCTCATCCGGCGAGATCAAAGGCAAGCTGAGGTTTCAGGCCTGCAACGACGACTCGTGTTTTCCACCAGTTACGCGCGAAGTAAAAATGTGGCTCAACGTGGAATGAAGTTATCTTTTCCCGACGACGGCCATCAACCGGCCAACCTTTCCATACACATTCTTTTCTTTCCGGTAGGAGAAGAAAAGATCCGTGCGGCACATCGTGCAGATCGGCGCCGTGTGAATTCTCTCTGGTCTAACTCCGCCTGAGACGAGTTGATCTCGATTCGCCTGAAGGAGATCAACCAACGCATGACCGTCGCGCGTTGGCGTGAACAATTTCGCTCCATCAGCAAAGCGACTACTGAACGCTTCAATCACTTCACTCCCGACTTCATAACAACATGGACCAGCAGACGCGCCGATCGCCGCGCGCAGGTTCTCAGGCTTCACATCGTATTCTTTTGCCAACCGATCCACGCCTGCAAGGACAGCACTCGCCAGCGTGCCGCGCCAACCCGCATGCACCGCTGCAAACGCGCCCGTCACTGGATCGCCAAGCAGAATCGGAACACAGTCAGCAGTTTTCACACCAGCCAGCACTCCTTTTGCATCGCTGACAATCACGTCGCAAAAGATCGTCTCGCCGCGTTGGTTCTCAGCCGGCCTGGCATCTTCCAAGGTTTTCACCACGCGCACGTCAGAGCCGTGCACCTGCCAACAGCCCGCCAGAATCCAGTCTCCCGGAAAAAGCTTGAGAAAGCGGCGGCGATTCTCCAGAATGTTCTCCGCCGCATCATCGTTGAAACCGGCAAGGCTGAGCGCGTTGGCAGGCATGTCGCTGACGCCGCCCAGACGCGTCGAGAAGCCGTTTACAAAACCGTCTGCTTCGAGTGGCGCGCAAATCAGCGCGCGCACGCCGTCAATCTCGCGCCAGTAGAAGCCGGCTTCGGTTAGTTGGTCGTCAGTTGTGATTCTTTCCATCGGTATAGACATTATCGAAGTCGCGCGAATTCGCGAAGTGCTCCTGCGCACGCCGCGTTTTGCCGAGCGCGTGTTCACACAAGCCGAGCGCGATTACTGTGACAGCCGCGGAGCGGTGTCGGCACAGCATTATGCCGCGCGCTTCGCTGCAAAAGAAGCGGCACTGAAAGCGTTGCAAACTGGTTGGCGCGGGGGAATCAGTTGGCAGGACGTGGAGGTCGCCTCGCGAGAGAATGGCGCACCGTATTTGCTTTTCAGAGGAGAGGTGCGGAAGCTTTTTGAACGATTCGGCGCGACGTCAACACATCTCTCAATCTCACATACAAGCGAGCACGCGATCGCACAGGTCGTATTGGAACGTTAGCCACAAAGAAGCACAAAAAGTGGCTCAACGCATTTCATCGGCGAAGGGGCTAGTCTGTGGCGGCAGGTTTCCGTGCAGGTAACACTCGAGATGTGGTTCCGTTCGATCCGTCACAGCGATCAACTCCCGCAGTGGACACGTTAAAGTCGATCGCAAACCAGTAATCGAGTCGATCTCTACAAACTTGATCCCTTCCGGACATTCAAAATTCTCACCACCCAAATCAGGTCTGACCGCAATCGCATCGTTCATGAAATCAACCCACGCCGGCAACGCCGCTTCAGCACCCGTCAAACCAAGCTGCTTGTTGTCGTCGAAACCAATCCATACCACACAAACAAGGTTCGGCGAATAACCAACAAACCAACCGTCGCGCGACGTGCCGGTTTTTCCCGCGATCGCTGTGCCACGCACAGCGCCGCGGGCTTTGCGAGCAGTGCCATGATCGATCACCGCGGCAAGCATGTTTGTGATCATGTAAGCCGTCGTGGGGCTGACAACCTGGTCCACCGGCGGAGACATCGTGTGAGCCGCGGGCGGTTCGCCAATACTCGTTATCGCCTGCGTTTCCACGCGTTGTCCCTGGTTCACAAAAGCAGCGTAGGCTGCAGCCAATTGCAACGGTGTCGCTTCTTTAGTTCCGAGTGCGAGTGACGGATAGCGTTCGGGCTTTGGCAGACCAAATCGAGCCGCCAGATTAGCAGTTCGTGCGAGGCCAGT
The DNA here is from genome assembly GCA_035248565.1 of Pyrinomonadaceae bacterium. Classification (GTDB taxonomy): domain Bacteria; phylum Acidobacteriota; class Blastocatellia; order Pyrinomonadales; family Pyrinomonadaceae; genus PSRF01. The sequence continues at coordinate 10,491 of DATFHH010000113.1, forward strand.
CTGCAAAGCAATATCGACTGTTACCACATTGAGCGACTTCACCAAACCCGTGCGCATGGTCACTTCTCTCATCGAGTAGCCGCCACCGTAGTTCGCCGGACGATAAATTTTGTCGCGGTCATAGACGAATTCACGCGGTGCGTCCATGAATAACTGCACCGGCGACATTCCGTCTTCGAGCGCAGCCGCGTAGACGAACGGCTTAAAAGTGGAACCGGGTTGGCGCAACGCATCTGTCGCGCGGTTGAGTTGCGAGTCGGCGTAATCGCGCCCGCCAACCATCGCCAAAATATTTCCCGTGTGAGGATCGAGTGCGACCAATGCCGCTTGTGGCTTGACGCCGCGATCGGCATAAAGACGGTCGAGACGATCTAACTGGAGTTTCAACGCTCGTTCCGCCGCCTGCTGCAATTCCAAATCGATCGTCGTGTAGATTCGCTGATTCTCGCCTGACGTTTCGAACTGCGACTCAGCGAGACGATTTACATAATCGACGAAGTAAGGTGCTAATGAATTGTCGAGCGCAGAAGCAGACGCCACGACGACTGGCTCCGCACTCGCAATGGCGCTCTGCTCGCCAGTGATAAAGCCGGTTTGCTGCATGGCGGTCAATACGGCGTTTCTTCTGAGTTGTGCGGCTTCGGGATGGCGCAGCGGTGAGTAAAGCGCCGGGCTTTGAATCATTCCTGCGAGCGTCGCTGCTTCACTCAGCGTGAGTTCGCGGAGCTCTTTGCCGTAATAAACTCTTGCTGCCTCGCTAACGCCGCGAACCGCGACCGCGCCACGCTGGCCGAGATAGATCTCGTTACAGTAGAGCGCAAAAATGTCCTGCTTCGATAGTCGACGTTCGAGCGCGAGCGACAACATTGCTTCGGCATATTTGCGCTGTAACGTCTTTTCAGGTGAGAGATAGGTATTCTTAACGAGCTGCTGCGTGATTGTAGATCCACCCTGCGCGAGTTGTTCATCGCCGGCATTTCTCAGCAACGCACGAGTGAGCCCGCGGAGATCCACGCCTGAGTGCTCAAAGAATCGTCGATCTTCGATGGCGAGGATGGCATGGACCATCACCTGCGGAATCTCTTCGTAACTCAGGAGCTCACGTTTAGCGGCCTTTGCGGAGAGATCGTTCGACAAGATTTCCGGCTCGAGCGCAAACGATTCGAGCAAAGCGCCATCGCCGCGAAGCTCGCTGATCTCGTCTCCGGAAAAGATCACGCGAACCAGTTCCGGCTCTGTTTTAACTGATCTGCCGGGACGAATCTCGAGTGCTGGTCCATTAACAATGAAACTCCCACTCCACACATTGCCCGCATTTGATTCGACGTAACCGGCACGTCGCAAAATAGTAATGAGCTTTTCCCGAGACAGCTTCTGGCCCACTTGAAGCACGCGCGGCGCGGCGTACAGTCCTGGTCGACTGGTCAGGTAACCGCTTGTGAGACGAGCATCGATGATTTGGGAGTAGTACGTATAAGAACGGACGAGCGCGTCAGCACCGATCGCTGATGCAATCAAAAATAGAGCAGTACCCAACCGAACAAGATGTTTTCCAACAATTCTTCGTCGATCGGGCAGAGATGTAACCTCGACGACCACGGGCTCCGAGATCCTTCAGTGCTTCGTAATATCTGATGATTTGTATAAAGATGTAATAGACGGATAAATTCAAAGAAGAACTATGTTGGTAAGGAGAGAGTGCGTTTGATCGGTAAGTTTCTTCGACGCCGGAGTTGATACCACTTTGGCTGGGCTTTTACCGCTTCGTCGATCAGCGTCTTAATCGCCGGGATACTCTCGAGGCCGGCCGCGTAGCCGGCTGCCATGAGTTCATCGCTTCGACCCATCTCGTCCCAACGAATGTGGCCCACTTGCGGCTTAATCACAACATCAGCCATCTCCAACTGGTAATGTGATGCGGTCTTCTGCACCACGAGCAGCGACTGCACCAACACACCAATCACAGAATTCGATGGTCCAATGAACGTAGCGCCTGCCGCATTCACATCAACTGCAATCACGATATCTGCGCCGAGCGCGCGCGCTACAGATGAAGGGATAACTGCTACTAATCCACCGTCTACCAGTTGGCGGCCTTCCTCATCAACCACCGGCACATACCAACCGGGTATCGTGCAACTCGCCCGAATCGCAAACGGCACGTCGCCTTTATCCCGCAGGACCACTGCGCCACCGGTTTTCAATTCGGTCGCAACCGCCGCAAATGGAATCGGCAATTCCTCAAACTTCGTGATCGGCAAACGCGTGCGCAGGTACTGCTCGAGACGTTCATTACTCTGCACACCCAATCGCGACATAGTCACGCGCCCGATGTCACGCCAGCGCAGCTTAAGTGCGAATTCTGCGATGTCGTCGACGGGAAGGCCTGCAGCGAATGCACCTCCAACCAACGAACCGGCCGAAGTTCCGGCAATGCAATCGATAGGAATCTCGGTTTCTGTCAGTGCGCGCAGCACGCCGACATGGGCCACACCGCGTGCGGCGCCGCCGGAAAGTGCCAGGCCGATTGTTGGTCTCTCAAACCGCATTCAACATCACGATCTCCGCGCGCTCCCGAGCTGTATCGAGGAACGCATCCGTGTCTGACTCTATTTTCGCCTCCATCAGCGTCTTCTCGATCTCGTCTCGCACCTTTTCCTGCGTGGGTACGATACCTCCCGGAGAGCGAGCTTTGAAACGAGGAACGTAAACCTGGTTGTAATAGTCCGCTATCTCCTTCTGACTTATCACTACGAAATTGCGAAAACGAAAGTCTAAGTATTTTTCCATCTTCAAGCGCTGCTCGATGATCTCGTCGAGTTTTTCGCGAGTCAATCCCACGCGTTGCAGCCGCTGCTGAAATTCGAGCGGCGACGCAAAGTGGCGCGCCAACTCGTCGCGTGCATCGTCTATCTCTTTTTGCGTGGGCACGATCGTCGGCAGTTTTTCCGCTTCCTGGAGAATGAGACGCTGGTCTATCAACAGGCGCAGGGCGCGGTTGAGATCTTCCGAAGTCGGATTGTCGAGCACTGTGTTTGGCTGCAACGCGAGTTGCCAGAGGAGATCGGAGTACGTGATCAGATCGGTCCTGACGCCGGCGTTGACAGTGGCGACCATTTTGTCGACGACTTGCTGTGCCGCACACATGCCAGTTGAGAGCAAGATCACAAGAACTGTTAACCACAGATTACGCAGATTGCGCAGAAAAGAATCTGCGTAATCTGTGGATGGTTTTCTCCTCATCATCTCTTCTCCTCCTAGAACGTCTGCGTGATACGGAAATGCAGGTGTCCATGGTTCAAACGAAATATCGCCGGCGTGCCGTCGAAATTAACGCCACCCGGACCAAGCTGCGGAATCAGAAACTCAGGCGGCTTCAACAAGAAACCGTAATCCACCGCCAGCGCGCCGCCGAACGGAGTCTGTACGCGAAATCCCAAACCGACGGTATTGCTCCAATGCGCGCGCAGATTCGCTTTGTTGATCGCTGCGAGAATATCTCCCGGCGGCACTGGCGTTGTGTCCTCTTTTCCAAACAGATCACCCACGCGCCGGAAAACGTTGCCGCCGTCGTAAAAAGGCACCGCCTGCACTGAACGCGTCAGCGGAATGCGCGCTTCCAGATTCACCACTGCCAGCGCGTTTCCACCCACCGGCACCGTAAACGGATTCAGAAATACTATGTTCTTTTTCTGATCGCGAAACGGACCTTTCGGAATCACAACCTGCCGCGGGCCAGCTTCTTCAAAGTTGAACCCGCGCAAAGTCGTCGAGCCGCCGGAGAAGAACCGCTCGCTGATCGGCAACGTTTCATCGATCTCATCAATAACTCCATTGCCGTCGCGGTCGCGCGGATTAAACAGGTTCGCGAGACCAAGCGTCAGGTTGCCCGCCAGCACCGTGTCGCGCAGCGCAGCCACTTTGTAATAGCGCCTATAAGTTGCCTGAAAACGATTGAAAGAAATGTTGCCACCTAACTGGCGCAGCGCGACTGCATAATCGACGCTGAGAAATTCTCCGCGCGTTGCGTCAAGCTGGTTGTAACGACAGATCTCGCCCCGACCACCCAGCTCTTCGTCCTCATCCCTGCTTCTCGCCAACAAACCGCGTTCGCAACGCTCGCGCGTGTCTCTGACAAACGAAGCGCCAAAACGTGAAAGCCGGATCTTTCTGTCGGGTTCGAGAATCGGCCTGACCACGAGACTTTCGAGATTAAAGAGACGCACATCTTCATAACTGAAACGACCGAAGATGATGGTGCGCGTCTTGCGATCAAGTACACGCTGCGTTTCCACAGCCGCGGTAAAACGATTGATCGTTGGTTCGTGAACACGCGCGCCGAAGATATCGATCGCATGGCCCTTGTCATCAAGCCGCTCCACGATGCCCATCGTTCCGCGATCGATCGCCGAACGGAAGAAGCGTGTAATTGTCGAGTCGCGTTGATATTCGACTGAAGCCGCGAGCGGCGCAAACTGCGTTTTGTTGTACTTCGCGAAACGCGGATCGAGATATTCGAGACGCACAAGCTGCTGCCGGCTGCTGGCGCGCAGCCGCATCGCCCCTTGACGCAAGCGATTCATCAGATTCACGTTGCTGATTTCAAACAGACCGAGCGCGCCGGCGTCAGATGAGGCACCACCGCCGTAATCCATCACCCGCGGCTTCTTCTCTTCGACGTCAATGATCACATCTCTTCGTTTGTAGCCTGACGCGGTTTCGCCGGCGGGTTCGGTGCGAATGATCACCTGACGATAAGCATCGGTGAGATACAGTTCGCGCTCAGCGTCCGAGATCCGGTCCGCGCGGAGGACATCACCTTCGGCAATCGGAATCGCTCTTCTGATCGCTCTGCGCTTAGTACGTCGAGTGTTCTGGTTTCCCGTAACACCATTGATGATGATCTGGTTAACAAAGACCTTGTCACCTTCGTCGGCGATTGAATAGACGAGCCTGACCTGTTCATCGTCGCCTTTCTTCGGCAGCTCGACGACGGAAAAGTCGACCCGTGCATCGATGTATCCATTGCGCGCATAAAGCGTCGTCACTCGATCCCCATCGGCGCGCGCCTGTGACCGCGAATAAGGAGCGCCGATGACAGTTCTCAACTCCTGACGAATTCTGTCGTCGGTGTAGATCTTGTTTCCCTTTACTTCGACGCCCGCGATGCGCGTCAATGGACCTTCCGTCACATTAAAAGTGATGATGAGGTTATCGGCGTTGATTGAAACGCCCTGCAAGACGTCCGCTTTCGCCTTTCGATAACCGAGATCGCGCATGAACGCTTCGACGGTTCTTCGGTCCTGCTCCAAAAGCGTCAGACTCGTGTAGCCGCGTCCGTAACCCAGAAATGGAATCAATCCGATTGCATTTGCCTTTTGGGTCTTCAGGTTGGCCGCAATGTCGTCATACGACAGACGATTTGTGCCGGTGATGCGAATGTCTGTCAGACGAAAACGCCTGCCCTTCTCAACCTGGTATTCGATAGTCACGTTGTGACCGGTTAACGATGTGGGATTGAGATTCTCGCAAGTTTCCGCTGTGCCGTTCACTCCGAGGTCAGCGGGCGGATTAGTAACGGTGCACGTCTCCGTTATCTCAGCAAAGAAGTAACCTTCCTCTTGTAACTTGTTTCGAATACGACGCGCACCTTCGACGATTGCCGAGAAGTCAACGTTTCCTTCGCGCTTCACCGGCAACAGATCGCGTTCAGTCTTTTCACTTAGTTCGTAGTTTTTTACGGCTACAGTAACTTTTGGTCCAACTACGCCGCTCAAACCAATTCTTACCGTGTTCTTCTCTGCGTCTCGCTCCACGCGTGCATCTTCCAGTATCGGCGCCAGATAACCGGCCGCGACCAGCGCATCACGTACCCGACCGACGTCTGTAGAGAGCGTATCGCGTGTGAAAGGAATGCCTGGCTGCAACGTTAGAGAATTGCGCACTGTCGAGGCATCAAAACCAGTGATCGCAATGTCAAATGCTTCGACTTTCGCCTGTTCGCCAGGCGTGACGCGATAGGTCACAGTCGCGCGCAAGCCGCGTGGGCCCAACTGCTGGATAGGTTCAACCGTCGCATTAAAGTAGCCACGATCGCGCAGATACACCTGAATCTCGTCGGCGTTGCGGAGAATGAGTTGTTGGGAAAGACGATTATTCGACTGAACGAAGTTTAATCGCGATCGGATCTCATCGACGGAGAGTGGAGAGCCGGTAACAGGTCCCAACTCAATCCGCACGTCGCCAATTTGCACTTGACGTTGGACCACAAAACGAAGTCGCACCGGACCAGTTTTGTTTGCGCCCTCTTCGATTACTTCGACACGCGCATTCGCGACGCGCCCTGAATCAAACAGCGCCTGGAGCGAGTCGCGCACGTGCACGGCTGAGAATTGTGTGTTGGGAGCGACTTTTAGTAAGGAGATGAATTCAGCCTGGGCCGCAGGCTCGTTAGCGGTGCCTTCGAAGACCAGTTCGACGGCAGTGATCTGCCGCCCTTCGTAGTCTTCGATCCGAGCATCCTTAACGATGGCGGCTTGCGCCAAGGTCAGAAAAGATAAAATAAAGCCACAAAGAGACACAAATGTTTTCAATCCCATTCCTTGAACCTTCCCCAAACCTTTGTGCATTTTGTGCCTTTTTGTGGCAACTCTCAGAATCTCTTTCTAAAACGGATCTCAAAACTGTAATTGTTAGTGCGAGCGCTCAGCCTTCTGGTCGACGCCTGCTCATACTGCGCCGTAAACGAAAGTCGATCCGAAACGCGATACTCCAGCGCCAAAATCTGATTCGGATCTGACGTGACGTTGGTCGAATAAGTGACTGTCACTTCCTTACTGATTCGTTTTCCGAGTGTGAGTCGAGCCGCCGGAGTCGAACCCGCCGTTCCGCCGATTACCGGATTGATCTCAAATCGTGTGAGACCAAAGAGCTTGCTCGTCGCTCGCTGCGCCGGCGCGTTAATGAGCGCATCAGTCAATAAGCTCGTCGCCGCGCCTACTTCGGATTGAGACAAGATCGACGAACTTACATCGCCCGAAGAAAGTTGACCGGTCGTGATTAGTGAAACCACGTCGGCCTGAGGCAGAGCAGGCTCTGAACGCACGGCAGCCTGTGGCTGTGAAAGTGGACCAGTCAAACTCACGATCACGCGATAACCGCGGATTTGCGACTCGCCCTGAATGTTTATGATCGGATCCGCGTTACGACCTGGCGGCAGGTCCAGCAGCGCTCGCGTGATCTCATAGCGATCGTTGCGGAAATTCAGTGTTCCACTGGTGGCCGTGATCCGCCCTGAGATCGTCGGATCGTTTACTGGTCCATCCAATTGCAGTGAAACGGATCCAACCAGATCGGCAAGATTGTTCCGCACCACGAGCGCGTTTCGTCCTTCAACACGCAGCGCCGCGAACACAGCAGTGCGAACTAACTCAATTTCGCCGCCCTCTTCGAGCGACTCGCCACGCCGCTGGTTTATGATGTCGGCAAGCTCGATGTCTTCTGTGTATTCGCTGCGACGCAGAGTTACAAGCCCGCTGATCAACTGCTCTCGCGACGAGCCTCTGATCTCGACGTCTGCGTCGAGAGTTGAGCGAAAGTTCTCGGGGAACGGAACGGTTACGTCGTCGCCGTGAACGCTGATGCGAAACGCAGAGACAGTGAAGCCTTCGAGTAATGCGCCACCAGTAGCAGAGACGCGTCCGCCACCTATCGTTCCGTTCAGCGAGTCGATCTGCGCCTGATTTGCGGTGAATCGCAACAATGCTTTCAAGTTTGCGACCGTCCAACGCTCGTTTCCGATCAGCGCTGAAACAGAAGCATTATTGAGTGATGCGGTGCCGATCACGCGCGGATCTTCGTAAGAGCCGTTGATGCGCACGGCTATTTCAGCGTTACCTGATGAGAAGAAATCCGGCGAAACCCCGTTGAGCACGCGCAAATTCAAATCGCCGTTTATGTTCAAGCTTTGTGTGCCGCCGGCAGCAGTCGCCAATGTCCCATTGAGGACGATGTTCGTGCCTGGTCCAGTAAACCTCACTGCATCCATGGTGAGCTGGTTTGGAGTGAAACTCACCGTCAGCGGAGTTGTCGCGGTGAGTTGCACGTCTTCAACACGGAAACTCAGTTCAGAGAAGTTCGCTGTGCCTGATAGTTCGGCGAGAGTAAAGCTGGCATATTCGTCGAGCAGGTTTCCTGATGCTTTGATCGTTCCGTTTGCGCGGCCAGCGACTCTGACCGTGTTTGGCGGCAACGCGATTTGCAACAAGGTGGTCAAATCCGCGTTTGTAAAAGTTGTCTCGATAGTGGATGCCAAACGCTCGCTCGCTAAATTGATTTGCGCTGACAGGACCTGTGGCGTCGCGCCCAACAACTGTCCTGTGTTCAATGTGATGTCGAGTCGTTGATTCTGTGTTTTACCGCTGAGCTCAACGACGCCCACGGAGCGTCCATTGATCGTTACGTCCGCGGCCTTTCCATTGAAAGTAACCTGGTACGCCGAGAAGTCTTTGGCAGCGAAATTCCCCGACACCTGAGTTTCGAAATTAGCGACGCCAGTGACAGCAGGAAGGCCCGGCCGATTCGCGAGCGATGCCAGTCGCGTCAACTGAATATTCTCGGCCCGGCCCTGAAAATCGAATGCCTGCGTTTCGGTGTTGAAATTACCACTACCGGCGATGTGTCCCGCGACAAGGCGGACATCGGCGCTCTCGAGCTTCACGTTTGGTCCAGTAAACGTAGCTCTCGCTGTCGCGCCTTCGAGTGCTTCGCCAGCGAGCTTGCCTGGTCCAAAACGCAGATCGGCGCTGCCGCTCATCGCGCCCGGGATTCCAGTGACTCTGATCTGACCAGACAGATCCGACTGCGTATCGCTTGTGAGTTGTTTGTTTTTCTTCAACGGCGAAAGCGCCAGTAGATTGCGAGCGCTAAAGCGATCGAGTGTGGCTTCGAGAGATGTGTTGTTTTCGCCAGTGCGCGGTTTGACTAATGAAAACTGAACTCCGCCTCCATCGGGTTCCGCCAAACTTCCATTCGTGATTCGCATCTCGGTCTCGTTCATCGCGATCGAGGCCGAGAGCGCGCCAAACTCGACTTCGTTCACGCTGAGACTGCCGACTGTGAATTTTCCATTCACATTTGGATCTTTCAGCCGGCCTGTGATGTTTCCATTGAATGCCAACTGGCCGGCCACTCCGATTCCATATTCCTCCATGCGTGCTGCAACATCGGACAGCAGCCCCGAAGAGATCAGCACGGTTTGCAGCTCAGTCGCGTCTGAGGAAGTTAGATCAACTTGAAGGTTGGAATCATTTTCAAAGGAGAACTGGCCCGTCGCATTCAATCGCGTCGCCGGCGTTTGCAGGTTTACTTGTTGAATATTAAACAGGCCGCGATCGGCGCGCATTGTTACTTCGCCGGTGATTGGAATGTTGCCGGCAGTCGTCTCGCCTGTTTCAGCCGTCAGGTGAGTTGTTACCGTGCCTGATGCGAGCTTGAAGTCAGTACCGGGAAATGTCACGTCAACTCTGCCGGTCGCGCGGCCGGCAAGCGGCACCGGACTGCCGCCCAAAGCTGTGAGTGGTCCACCAACGTCGATGTTGTTGAAGTCAGCGGTGACTTGCGAAGTTCCGCCTTTCGAAATCGCGACGTGCGCGTTTCCACTCGCACGCCCGTTGAAAACGTCCGCGGTGAAGTTGTTCAACTGAATTTCGCGATTGGTTGCGACCAGCATCGCGTGCGCCTGGCCCATGTTCATGCTGCCGAGCACGCCGCCGCCAATACTCAGGTCCGCCGTCGCGCGATAACTGCCGGACGGTTCTACGACAAACACCGGTTTCGCGAGCTTTACGTTTTCAGCTTGACCATCAGCAAACTTCACCGTCCCCGCGTCGATATCAGCAGTCGAGCCTTCGATTCTCTGATTACGCACCGATAATCGGACGCCCGCGATGTTCAGACTTCCGATTTCCGCTCCTGCCGCGCTCGTCGCTCCGACTTGCACGTTTTTCACATTGACGTTGGTCACTCCATTGCGATCGACCACGTCGACGTTATTCGCCGTGACTCCTTTGACCTGCGCGCCTGAAGCTGAAATATTTCCAGCCTTCACACTGGCAACAGTTGCGGTGGTGACGTTGTTCTCATTTCGCAATCGCAGATCTGAAGCGGTGAGGCCATTTACTTTTGCGCCTGACGATGCAAGTCCGTTTGCAGCGAACTGACTCGAACTCGCAGTCAACACTCCATTGCTCATCTCAGCGCGTGCATCGTGAAGAATCAGACCGCTCAGTGTCGTGCCATAGCTCTTCTCCGCCACCGCGCGCAGCTCACCAATCCAACGGAAATCAGTGCCAGTGCCCATCACATTGCCCGCCAACTGCAATGAATCGATTTGAAAGACACCGGCGTTGAGGAGATCGGCGACAGCCTTGCCGTTGATTTGATAACTGCGTCCCTGAACGGAACCGTTCGCATTCACATTCAGTCCCTGCAAACGCAGACCATCGGCTGCCAGAGCGTCAGATTTAATTTGACCGTTTATCTTGAACTGATCGCCCTCACCTGTGACCGTGCCGGCGAAATTTCCCGCGCCGCGCAACGCGGTGCCTGATTGCAAGGTGTTTGATAGTTGCGTGAGATCGACTGTCGAGGTGACATTCATCTGATAATGGAGAGCGCGCCAATCATCCATCACGCCGTTCAAATGAGCTTCCGCCACTGGCGATTTCAAAACCAGTTCCTGGATCTCGGCGCGCGTCTGGTTCACACGTCCACGTGCTGTGACCTCAATATCGTTGATAGTGCGACCGTCGTAAGTGAAGTTCGAATTCGAAAGGGTCATCGTCACGGTGTTCATCCAACTCGTCGCTGGAGCACTCAGATCGTCGGGCCGAACTATCACTTCCAGGTTTCGTGCTTCGCCTGAGATCTCATGACGCTTATCGCCGTAATGGACCACGCCATTTTTGATTTCGACGTTGGCGGTTGAGTAAGCAAAAAGGATGCGCTTGTTTGGTTCGGGCGGAGGAATGTGCAGGTTGCCAAAGTTTGAGCGTCCCTGCTCGTCAAACGTGACCCACGTTTCGAATCCTTCAATCTTCAGATCCTGAAGGTTGATATTGCGTTGCAGGTTCAGCGCGTAGAGATCTTCGACACGGATCGTCGCCACTAATCGGTCGATCTTGCCGAGTTGATTGCCGGTCTGCGCATCGTAGAGTTCGATGCCGGCCATGTCGACCGTCTGAGGTGGAAACGTGGCATGGAAGTCTCTGATCTCGGCGCGAATTCCGTAGTTGGAAAAGGTCTGCTTGATCTGGCTCACGAGATAGCGGTCCACGAAGCCCAACCGAAACAGAAATAGGACCAGCAGGATCAACGCCAGCGCGCCAACGCCGACGATCATCGCGGCAAGGAAAGCATGACGACGAGTGAAATAACGCCAACGTCTTCTTATTGGAGGCTTCTGTTCCACACTCATAACCTACAGCCGTTGCGCGACTCAGGGGAAACTCTGAATTCTATAGGGAGAGACCGATTGAAGGGGTCGCAAAAAGACAACAAGAGTCGCAAAAAAATGCGTTGGCCCTTGCGGTGTTTTTGGTAGCCAACCTCACTTCAGTTTCGTCGTTATGCTCTGCTGGTCTTTTAACGATGCCGGTTCACCCAGCGGAACATTCCCGACAACAGAGAGTTCAAAACCTTCAAGCGCTGCTACTTTGGGGGGATGATTCGAAAGAAGTAGTATCCGGCGCAAACCGAGGTCATGAAGAATCTGCGCTCCGACCCCATAATCGCGGTCTACGCCGTAACCAGTTTCCAAACTTGCCTCTCGTTTATTGATTCCACTTTCCTGCATGACTTTGTAGGTACGCAATTGGTTCACCAGATCCAAACTGTGTTCGCGCTGGCGTAAGTATAAGACTACACCGCGCGCTACGGCAGCGATCTTTTCGAGCGCAGTATGCAGTTGAAACCCTGTATCGTCGATCAGTGAGCCAAACATGTCGCAGGTGACGTTTTCAGTATGCACGCGAACCAGCACTGGCTCGTTGGTTCTGACGTTTCCCATCACCATCGCCAGATGCACATCACCATTGATCACGTTTTCATAGGCAATCGCGCGGAAGCGTCCGTAGACGGTTGGCAGATCGGTTTCGACGACGCGCCGAATCAGCATCTCCTTGCTGATGCGATACCTGACGAGATCGGCGACGGTGATCATTTTGAGATTGTGTTCGGCGGCAAACGCTTCGAGCTCAGGCATGCGCGACATCGTTCCGTCTTCATTCATGATCTCGCAAATCACGCCGGCTGGATACAGACCTGCGATGCGTGCGATATCGACGCTGGCTTCGGTCTGTCCGGGACGGACCAGCACGCCGCCGTTCTTTGCGCGCAACGGAAAGATATGACCCGGACGGGCGAGGTCCTGCGGTCGGGAGTTTGGATCGACGGCGACCAAAATCGTCGTGGCCCGATCCGCTGCTGAGATTCCGGTCGTGATGCCACGACGTGCGTCGATAGAAATCGTAAAGGCGGTTCCGAGATATGAAGTGTTATCGGCGACTTGCGTGGTCAGGTGGAGTTCGTCGCAACGTTCCTCGGTTAGTGGCAAGCAGATCAAGCCGCGGGCATGCCGGGCCATGAAATTGATGATCTCAGGCGTGATTTTCTCGGCAGCGCACACAAGATCGCCTTCATTCTCGCGATCTTCGTCGTCAACGATGATGATCATCCGGCCGTCGCGAATGTCGGCAACGGCCTGTTCGATGGTCGCTATAGCCACGCGGTCATGTTAACCCAAAAAGCTACTGGATAATAGAGCGCCTCCTTGGAGTGCGGCGGCCTGACGCCGCTTTGTTATTGCTCGGGCGTTGTCGAGGCCAGAGCGGCGCCAGGTCGCCGCACTCCAAGGAGGCGCTCGACATACTTACCGATGATATCGACCTCGATATTGACGGCGTCGCCGGGCCCTAGATGTGAGAGATTGGTGACTTCCCAAGTCTTGGGAATGATGGCGACTTCGAAGTACTCGCCCGTTAGTCCGGCGATCGTCAAACTAATCCCTTCAACTGCCACTGAGCCTTTGAACACGAGGTAGCGCGCGATCTCTTCTGGATACTCGATCCGGACCGTCCATGATTCACCGTGACCCTCAATACCGCCGATGCGCCCGCGAGCGTCAACGTGTCCTTGAACGATGTGTCCGCCGAGGCGCGTGGCCGGTGTAACGGCACGCTCGAGATTCACCGGCGTACCGGGTTTGAGCCCTCCGAGTGTCGACCGCTGCAACGTTTCGCGTGAGACATCCGCGGCAAACGAATCGGGCTGAACATCGAGCGCGGTCAAACACACGCCATTCACCGAGATCGAGTCGCCATGCTTCGTACCTTCAGTAACAACGCCGGCGCCAATCACAATTCGCGCATTTTCGCCACGCTGTTCAATACTGCGCACACTTCCAAGCTCTTCAATGATCCCAGTGAACATCGGTCTTCATCCGTTCAATCCGCGGCTGGAAATCTTTTCCATCATTAACTCAAACACTTCCTCAACACTCTTCCCCGTCGAATCAACAACAATCGCATCGTCAGCGATCTTAAGCGGCGAATCCGCGCGCGTCGAATCGCGCTTATCACGTTCAATCATCTCGGCCAGCGTCTCAGCCAAAGTTGAGGCCCCGTGATCTTCCTTGTAACGGCGTTCCGCACGCTCCTTGGGCACAGCCGTGAGAAAGAATTTGATGTCAGCATCGGGAAAAACGACTGTGCCGATATCGCGACCGTTGAGCACTGCGCCACGTTGGCCCATCGCACGCTGACGCTCAACCATCGCACGCCTGACACCGGGGATGGTTGAAATAACCGACGACATCACAGTCACGCGCTCAGTTCGAATCTGGTCTGTGACATCGCGCCCGTCGAGTAACACATTCAGCGAATCGGGATCGCCGGCGAGATCGATCTCGATGCGATTTGCTAGTGCTACGACAGCGTCCGTGTCAGTTGGATCGACATCTGCTTCGATCACCGCCAGAGCTACTGCGCGATACATCGATCCGGTATCGATGTACAAAAGCTTCAGCGCGCGCGCCAACATGCGGCCCAGCGTTGACTTACCCGAGCCTGATGGACCGTCGATTGCGATGATCATAGTTTTGTACTTGGATTTTTGTACTTTGTGCTTGGTGATTTACACCGTTGGTACAAAGTACCAAGTACTAAGTACTAAGCACAAAACTATACAAAGGCCGCGAACACTTCGTTCGACAGCAGCGCGCCTGTGCGAGTCAACTTAATCAGATCGCCATCAAACTCAACCAGGCCGGCTTTGCGAAACCGATCGAGATCCTCGGCGTATTCGTCATGTAGATCGATTCCAAACGCTTCGTGATAGTGACGCAGATCGACGCCGCGCATCAATCGCATTCCGAGAAACAATGCTTCGGTGCGCATGTCGTTCTCATTTAGCCGTTGCTCTTCAACCACTGGAGCAGCGCCACTCTCAATCAACTTCACGTACTGCAAAACGTTGCGATGATTTGACCAACGCCGCGCGTGCCCATCGTACGAGTGCGACGAGCAACCGAAGCCGTAGTACGGCGCACTGGTCCAATACTTAACATTGTGTCGCGATTGAAAACCAGGCCGGCAGAGATTCGAGATCTCATAGTGTTCGTAACCAGCGGCCACAGCGCGCTCCAGCATCCATTCGTACATCACGCCAGCGAGATCATCATCTGGCACGGGCTGGAGCCCACGACGAATATGCTCAGCCAGAGGGGTGCCTGAATGAACTTCGAGCAAATAAAACGAGAGATGCTCTGGTTGCAGCTCGAGTGCGATCTCGACGTTTTGTTTCCAGCGGTCCAGCGTTTGACCCGGCAGACCAGCAATCAAATCCAAGCTAACATTTGCAAAGCCGGCAGCGCGAAGATCGGAAAAAGTCTGCAACGTATCTGCCGCGTTATGCGAGCGACCGAGTTTTGCGAGTTCAGCGTCGTCAAATGTCTGTGCGCCAAAACTCGCACGATTAATTCCAAGTCGACGAAACTCACGAACCTTTTCGGTGTTCACGCTGCCTGGATTTATTTCGAGTGTAATCTCCGGCGCTTCATCGATCGCGAAATGCTTGTACAACGCCGTGAGAATGCGCTCGAGTTGAGAGGGATGAAGTAGTGATGGCGTGCCTCCGCCGAAATAGATCGTGTCAGTACGCTGATTAGCATTGCGCGACAATCGTATTTCTTCGATCACCGCACGAACATACCGCTCGGCAAGTTCACTCTGATAAAGACCAGTCGCGAAGTCGCAGTATGAACAACGCGAACTACAAAAGGGAATATGAACGTAGAGACCTGCGGTTTTCATTTATTACAGAAATAATAGCATGCGTGTGTATCGTTTCATTTCCCCGCGTATTGTTTTCAAAACTCTTTCCTGCCCACAGTTAACTATAGATGCTATTTACGTGTCGTTAGCCGCTGGCACGCGCGTTGAATAATTATTCTGCGGCTACTCAACTGGCCGGAGAACGAGGTCGTTGAACTCCGGTCAAGCCATTTAAACCATCGAACAAATGGGAGGAGAACAACATGGCAGATGACAGAATGAAGAACGACGATCTCCAGAGAAACATGGGCGGCACCGAAGGCCAAGACTTTGGCAAGCAGTCACCGGGAAGAACCGGCCAAGGCGGTCACCAAAGCGGTCAGCAAGGTGCTAGTAAGCAACCTGGCGGTGGTCAATACGGTGGTGGTCATAAAGACAAAATGGAAGATGAGGATCTAGGAACCAGTGCTCCTGGTAAAGCCGGCGGTCAGAACCGTGGCGGCCAGAATCGCTAATTGAAGCCGCGGATGACGCGGATTAGATCCGGATTTCATCCGCGTCATCCGCGGCTCAAATATTTCTATGGTCTATTTATTCTTCGAAGACTTCCATTACCGCTGATCGATCTACTCGATCGGCGCGCGACTCGCTCAGCTTCAGCAAAGACTCGCAAGAAATTCTCGCCTAGAATTTTTCTGATGTCGCGTTCAGTGTAACCACGCTTGAGTAGTTCGTAAGTGATGTTTGGCAACATCGAAACATCTTTCGCGCCTTCAGGCATGTCGTTCGCGCCGTCGAAATCGGCGCCGATGCCAACATGATCGATGCCTGCGATTTTGACAATGTGATCGATGTGATCGATCAGCTTTGAGATCGGTAGCGGTGGCAACGGATTAGCCGCTTCCAACTTGTCGCTCTCTTCCGAAAGACGTTCCGGATCGTTCTTATATTTTTCGTTCAGCGCGTCCTGCTGGGCTTTCAACCGTTTGTCGCGTTCGGCACTTTGCGGCGAGACGGTCGCCGCATCGACAAAGACGCTGTAGAAGTTGACCTGGACCACGCCGCCATTCTTAGCAATGCGTCTCAACAAATCGTCGGGAATGTTTCGCGGAACGTTGCTGAGGGCGCGCGCGGACGAGTGCGAAGCGATGATCGGCGCTTTCGACACGTCAAGCGCGTCGCTCATTGTTTCGTCAGATACGTGTGAGACGTCAACAAGCATTCCCAATCGATTCATCTCGCGCACGACGTCCCTGCCGAAGTCACTCAGACCATGGTGCTTTTTCTCGCCGCGGCCGGCGTCGGCCCAGTCGTTGGTGTTGTTCCAGGTGAGCGTCATGTAGCGAACGCCGAGACGATAAAACTCGCGCAGCGTCGCGAGCGAGTCTTCGATCGCATGCCCGCCTTCAATCCCGATTAACGCAGCGATCTTGCCTTGTTGTTTTGCGCGACGAATGTCGGCGGCTGAAGTAGCAAACATCAGGTCGTTTGGATGGCGCTCAACCGCGCGGTAAACCGAGTCGATCATGTCGAGAGTGCGACGCGCGGCTCCGCCATGTTCGACGTACCAGGGTTTCACGTAGAGCGAGAAGAACTCGGCGGTGAGACCGCCCTGCTTCATGCGTGCGAGGCTCGTGCGATACGGAGTTGGAGGAGTGCCGCCCAAATCGTAATCGTCGTTGGTCATCGGAGTGGTTACGTCGTTGTGCGTATCGATGACTATGGCGCGGCGATGAATCTGGAGCGCGCGCTGCCAGAGCCGCTCATCGCGTTTTTGGGCGAAGGCGGGAGTTATGATCAGTAGAAGAAGAGCAGCTAAACAAGACAATCTTACCGGTTTCATGCGTTTACCTTTCAGTTAAGCCGAAGATGACGCGGATAACGCGGATTTGTGAAACGGCTGACCGCGAACCATTAGTGTGGCGCGCCACGTTGTCACCTAAGTTGATCGAGCATTATTATCAGATGTTATGTCAATCCTGATTGCCGAAGATAACATGGCCCAGCGCCATTACCTCCGTGAGATTCTCGAAAAAGAGTTTCCCTCTCACGTTCCTGTGTTCGAAGCCGGAGACGGTGAAGAGACTGTCAAACTCGCGCTCGGACAGAAACCCGACGTCTGCATCCTCGACATCCAGATGCCAAAGCTGTCGGGCGTGAAAGCCGCGCGCGCAATCTGGCGCGACTTTCCAACTGCGCGCATCATCTTCTGGACGCAGTTTCCACACGAGATCTATATCAACGAGATTCGCAAGATCGTAAAGTCTGTCGATCCGCCACCGGCCTACGGCTTCATTCACAAGAACAATCCAGAGTCGCGCTTTCTTCGTTTTGTCGCCGCGGTGCTGGAAGACGGCGCCGACATGATCGATCCGGCATTCAAGGACTCGTTCAAGCGACCATTGTTGACCGAGTTCGAAGCTGAAGCTCTTTACTATCTCGCGCTCGGACTGTCAAACTGGGCCATCGCACGCAAGTGCTCGTTGAGTTTGCGTGGCGTCGAGAGCCGGCTCGCAACACTCTATGAAAAGTTGTTCCTCAGCATTGCCGAAGGCACCGAGCAGGAGGCCTACGAAAAGCTCGCGTACAACATTCGCACGCGAGCATTCTTCGAAGCCCTGCGACGTGGACTGCTGAACAGCGACGAGCTTGAAAAGGCCGCACACGATCTTGAAGCCTGGCTCGAGAAAGATCAGAAGCGTTTCAACGAGGAACAGAAACGAGAACTTGCCTCGAAGAAGAAATGAGGCCACAAAAAGGCACAAAATGCACAAAATGTTTTAGGAACATTCTGTTTGGTTTGTATGTTTCTTCATGGTTTTTGATTCTGATCCTGCCGCTAGCCAATCACGGGTCGGCACAGACCGGTGATGCACAACCACAAGCATCACCATCTCCTTCACCTTCACCGTCTCCATCACCATCGCCAACACCGATAACTGGTCTACATCAATGGGGCGCGGTCACTCTGTTTCACGGCTTGCCGTCGGATCGTGTGCGGGCGATTGCGCAAACTTCCGACGGCGCGATGTGGTTCGGCACCGAAACAGGACTGGCCAGGTTCGATGGACGCAGAACGCAAACCATCAACGATCCTGCATTGCCCGCAGGAAAAATCCTGGCGCTTCAGACTGACAAAGACGGCACGATGTGGATCGGCACTGAAGCGGGCGCCGTGCGTTTTAATGCGGGTGAGTTCGTAAAAGTAAACGAGACTGCGGGCCAGCCCATCACTGCGATCTTCACCGACCAATCAGGCGCTGCGTTTATGACCAGCGAGCAGGGTCGAGTGTTTGAATGCCACGCCCGCACGCGCACAACCGTCGACACTCGCGAACTCTTGAATCAACCTCTGGACAGTCCTGACCGAGAGCGTCCCGGGCGTTTAGTCATCACCAGCATCACTGCCGTAAAGAATCGCGTGTTTGTTGGAACACTCGGCAGCGGCGTGCTCGAAATCACAAACGGCGTTGCGAAAGCACAAACAAAGCCTGCCACCTATTTTGTAAACGCACTCGAGCGCGATAACGACGGCAAAATCTGGGCTGGTGCACGGACGCGCAAAGAAGAACCTGGAATATTCGTCGGCACACAGCCGGCGGATTTGAAGCGTCACGAAGCTGCGACTGGTGCGGTGATGACACTGAGATTGATCGGCGATGAGATGTGGGTGGGCACAGACGGTCGCGGCGTGTTTCGCATTTCAAAAACGAAGGTCCAGCGTTTCACGTTCGATGGAACTGCCGGCGGTTTACGCTCCGATCACGTCTACGCGATCTTCGTCGATCGCGAGGGCGTGATCTGGTTTGGAACTGATCGTGGCGTTTGTCGTCTCGATCCACACGCACCGCGCGTCGAATCCGTCGGCGACAACAGCGATACGAATTTTATTCGTGCGCTCTACCAAACGAGTAACGGCAAGACACTCGCCGGCACGAATCGCGGACTCTTTGTCCGCGACGATGAAAATGCGACGTGGAATCCTGTGGCTGGGCTCGGACGGAACGTGATCTACTCGATCACGGAAGACAAGTCGCAGCGACTGTTAGTGGCGGCCGCGAGTGGTCTCTATTCAGCTTCGAGAGCGCCGGGCCGTCTGGAAGAGCAAACATTCACACGAATCGAAACCGGTCCGGGTGGCGCTGACACTATCGGAAGTGTGCGCGCGGTCGCGCAATTTCAAGGCGCAACTTATTTCGCGATCTACGGTCGTGGTGTCGATCGCGTCGAAGGCGCGCTCACGAGTCTGTCATGGTCGTCTAACACGTCGGCGAGCGCTCGCGAAGTTATCAGTCTTTTGGATAACGGCGAAGGACGACTTTTAATAGGAACTGCCAGAGACGGCGTGTTGGCGTCAGATGGCAAGACCGTCAACGAAGAGCCCGCGTTTGCAATACTGAAAGGCCAGGCGGTCAGATCGATGGTAAAAACGCCTGGCAACTCGCTTTGGTTAGGCACCTCCGCCGGAGTCTTTATCTGTCGCACTGGCGCCGGATGCAATCTCAGCGTGCCAAACATCGATGCCCGGTTTCTGATCGTTGTCCCGTCAGAGAACATGAGCGAGGTCTTGTGCGGCACGCGCGGCAATGGTCTGTTGCGCATTCTGCTCGATCCCGTTGTTGGACCAGTCGTCTCCGAACTCGACTCCGAACAGGGCTTGCCTTCGCAGAACGTCTTTGCTGTTTTGTCGGAACGCGAACCTGACGGAAGTGAAGTTTTATTGATCGGTACGAATCGCGGTGTCGCCCGTTATGAACCCGGACGCCTGGAGCCCTCGCTGTCAGTAACACGCGTTCTCAGCAAACGTGTACATGCGCCGGCCGAGTTGCAAGCCGGACTGAATCTCGAATACCCGCAGAACAGTTTGCTTCTCGACGTTACGGCGATCAGTAGCCGCACGTTTCCCGAGCAGTTTCAATATGCGTTCACACTCGTCGACAGCAAAGGACAGTCGATCAAGCAAAGGCTATCGCGAGAATCGCAGTTCACGATGGAGGGGTTGAAACCCGGCAGATACACGGTCACGGTGCGCGCGTTCACAAAAGACCTGACAGCTTCAGCGCCGCTGACGTTCTCATTCACAGTCGCGAAAGCGCCGTTTCCGTGGACATCGACAGCACTCGCCATCCTGCTCGCGCTTGCTTTGCTCGCTTTGCTATGGGCCATCTTGGAACGTAGAAGAATCGTGGCCACGAGCGCGGCCCTGGTCGGTGCGAATCGTGAACTCGCAGACGCACGACTGAATCTCGCCAATGAGGCTGAGCGTGAGCGAGGCCGAATCGCGCGCGATCTCCACGATCAAACGCTGGCCGACTTGCGTCACCTCGCGTTGCTGACCGATCAGATAAAAGCGAACGGCGACTCAAATCCGACTGTCGCACTGCGCAAAGAGATCGAAGTCATTTCGCAGGAAGTCAGGCGAATTTGTGAGGACCTCAGTCCGTCAGTTCTGCAAAACGTCGGCTTCGCTGCGGCGCTCGAGTTTGCTTTGTCGCACGCGGCGCAGGATGCTCCCGCAGAGAAACGATTCAAGTACGAATTTCATTGCGACGACGCGATTGAGGAACGAAGTGAGTTGCCACCGAGCGTTCAGTTGCAGATCTATCGCATCGTGCAGGAAGCGGTGAATAACATCTGGCGACATGCTGCGGCCACGGAAGTGAAGATGTTTGTCACGACTTCAAACGACGGCGATTTTGCTTTGCGAATTGAAGACAACGGACGGCCGTTCACGTCAGAGCACACGAATTCGGAAGGACGCGGGCTCGCAAACATGCGTGCGCGCGCCGGTTTGATCGACGCGCACATTTCCTGGCGACCGCGCGAGAGCGGCGGCACCGTGTTTACATTGACAAGAGCAGCCACTGCCAATGCACGAGTTTCTTAACGTCGCCACGGACGTCGCTAACGCGATGCGCGAAAATCGCCCAGTCGTCGCGCTTGAATCGACTGTGATCGCGCACGGATTACCGCGCCCGCAGAACTTGCAAACCGCACGTCGCTTGCAGGAGTTAGTTCGCGACGCTGGCGCTGTGCCGGCGACAATTGGAGTTATCGACGGAAAGTTAACGGTTGGGCTCAGCGATGGTGAGATCGAGTTGTTGGCCCAACAAGACGATATCCGCAAGGTCAGCACTCGCGACATTCCGCTCGCAGTCGCGAAAGGATGGAACGGCGCGACGACTGTCGCCTCGACGATCTGGATCGCTGATCGTGCAGGAATCAAGGTGTTCGCCACCGGCGGAATTGGTGGAGTGCATCGCGGGTCACTGCCTGACGTTTCCGCCGATCTACCGGAGCTGGCGCGAACGCCAATCATTGTCGTTTGTTCCGGCGCTAAGATCGTGCTCGATTTGCCTGCAACCCGCGAATGGCTCGAAACACACGCGGTGACGGTTGTTGGTTATCAATGCGAAGAGTTGCCGGCTTTTTACTCGCGGAGCAGTGGCTTGTCGATCGATGCGCGCGTTGACTCGCCTGCTGATGTAGCTCACATCTTTCGAACTCAACGAGAGCTGGGAATCGAATCAGCATTGCTGGTCGTTGTGCCGGTACCGTCGAGGTTTGAAGTTCCCGCGGAAGAGTTACAGAACGTGTTGACGACGGCGTTGGAAGATGCGGAATGGAAAGAGATCACTGGACCTGCACTGACGCCATTCTTGTTGAGTCAGATGGCCGAACGCAGCGGCGGTGCAACACTGCAAGCGAATATCGCTTTACTCGAGAACAACGCGCGCGTCGCGGCGGAGATTGCGAGGGAACTGGTCTGATGTGCTACTCTGACAATTATTCAGGAGGGACCAATGGCAGACGAGAAAGAGAACAAATGTAAGAATCCGAGTTGTACCTGCCCACCACAACTCGGCGGCAAGTATTGCAGCGCATCATGTGAAGGCGCAGGCAGCACGATCGAGCTCGATTGTGATTGCGGGCATGAGGAGTGCGGCGGTAACTTTTAGCTATCCGCGTCATCCATGTCAATCCGCGGCTTCATTTAATGCTAGAAACTGCGCGGCGAGCTTGGGCCCGGTTCCCTCATCTTCGTGCTTAAAAAACACGAAGGTATTCTTCCATTCCTGAGCTCGCACACGTTTGATCCAGTCTTTAAGATCAGCTTCAGAGTACTGAACGCGTCGCAAACGCAGGTAACCCCAATCCGCGGTTTTGTCGATGTGATTAGTCGGCAGATCGTCCGTGTCAGAAACACAGAGCGCGCGGTTCTGACTGCGCAATAACGCCAAAACATCGTCGTCAAACCAGGTCGGATGACGAAACTCAAAAGCTGCCGGCGTCGCTGCGGGCAAGTCTTTCAAAAACGTCTCCAACCGTTCAAGATCTTTCTTCATGTTCGGTGGCAGTTGAAAAAGCACAACACCTAAACGATCTTCCAACGCCGAAACCGTCTCCAGCATAAACTGCGTTTCCGCAGCCACGTCTTTAAGCCGTTTGAAGTGAGTGATCCGTTGTGAGGCCTTCACTGAGAAGCGGAAATTGTCAGGTACCTGCGCCTTCCAACTCTCCACCATACTCGGTTGCGGCAGACGATAGAACGTGTTGTTGAGCTCCACCGCCTGCAAGCGCGAAGCGTAATACGGCAGCATGTCCTTCGCGGCGATCTTCTCTGGATAAAAACTTCCCTTCCACTCTTTATAGCTGTATCCACTTGTTCCGACGTAAAGAGTCATAGCCACAAAGAAGCACAAAAAATCACAAAATGATCAGGGACTCAGCTTAACTCATTTTTTGTAGTTTTGTGCTTCTTTGTGGCTTAAATCTATGATACACAGGACGCATGTCCAAGATCGAATCAGTACTTCAGGAAGAACGCCTTTTTCCGCCACCGGAATCTTTTTCTGAGCACGCGCACATTAAGTCTCTAGCAGAACTCGACAAGCTCCGGGCCGAAGCCGAGGCCGACCCGGAAACCTTCTGGGCACGCATGGCCGAAGAGCTCCATTGGTTCAAAAAGTGGGACACGGTGCTGAAATGGGAGCCACCGCACGCCGAGTGGTTTGGCGGTGGAAAAATCAATATCTCGTATAACTGTTTGGACCGCCACCTGACGACCTGGAGACGCAACAAAGCAGCATTGATTTGGGAAGGCGAACCCGGAGACACGCGCACGTTCACTTATCAACAATTGCACACGGAAGTCTGCAAATTCGCCAACGTGCTCAAGCATGCAAACATCAAGCGAGGCGATCGTGTTGCGCTTTACATGCCGTTGATTCCCGAGTTGGCAATTGCGATGCTCGCATGTGCGCGTATCGGCGCGACGCATTCTGTGGTCTTTGGCGGCTTCTCAAGCGCGGCGCTGATTGACCGCATCAACGACGCGAGTTGCAAACTGGTCGTTACTGCCGATGGTGGTTGGCGTCGCGGCAACGAAGTGAAACTCAAAGCGGCAGTTGACGAAGCACTCAAATCCACGCCGTCAGTTAACGCGTGCATCGTCGTGCGGCGAACGCAAACGCCACAGCGCATGGTTCCCGGTCGAGATTTTTGGTGGCACGAGCTAATGGAAACTGTCGACGCAAACTGCGACGCCGAGGAATTGGATAGTGAACATCCGCTCTACATTCTTTACACGTCGGGAACAACAGGTAAACCAAAAGGCATCCTCCACACGACGGCCGGTTATCTTCTGCAAGCACACCTGACGACAAAGTGGGTGTTTGATCTTAAAGATGAAGACATCTACTGGTGCACTGCGGACATCGGTTGGGTCACCGGCCACAGTTACGTGGTCTATGGACCACTATCAAATGGGGCGACGGCTTTGATGTATGAAGGAGCGCCAAACTTTCCCGAGCCGGATCGCTTCTGGCGCATCATCGAACGTCATAAAGTAAACATCTTCTACACTGCTCCGACTGCAATCCGCGCGTTTATCAAATGGGGCGAGCACTGGCCTTTGAAGCACGATCTCTCGAGTCTGCGTTTGCTTGGCACTGTCGGTGAACCGATCAATCCGGAGGCGTGGA
The DNA here is from genome assembly GCA_035248565.1 of Pyrinomonadaceae bacterium. Taxonomy (GTDB): domain Bacteria; phylum Acidobacteriota; class Blastocatellia; order Pyrinomonadales; family Pyrinomonadaceae; genus PSRF01. Next base: position 34,804 of record DATFHH010000113.1, read on the forward strand.
TGTGGTACCGCGAGATAATTGGCAAGAAGCGATGTCCGATTGTCGACACGTGGTGGCAGACTGAGACCGGCTCGATCATGATCACGCCGATCCCTGGAGCGACCCCGACCAAGCCCGGATCGGGAACGAAACCGTTTCCCGGCATCGATGCCGATGTGATGACGCGCGACGGTAAGTCGGTCGGGGCGAATGAAGGCGGTTATCTTGTAATCAAACGCCCTTGGCCGTCGATGTTGCGCACGATCTGGGGCGACGACGAGCGCTACCGGCAGCAATATTGGTCGCAAATCGAAGGGATCTACTTTGCGGGTGACGGCGCGAGACGTGATCAGGACGGCTATTTCTGGATAATGGGCCGGATCGACGATGTAATCAATGTGAGCGGCCATAGACTGGGCACGGCGGAAATCGAGAGCGCACTGGTCTCACACAGTGCGGTGGCAGAGGCGGCAGTCGTGGCTCGTCCTGACGAGTTAAAGGGATCGTCGATCGTGGCTTTCGTGACGCTTGAAGGAACACACAAAGCTTCCGCGGCTTTGAATCAGGAATTGCGAGAACACGTGGTCAAAGAGATCGGCGCACTCGCCCGACCCGACGACATCCGCTTCACCGACGCGTTGCCGAAAACTCGCTCCGGTAAGATCATGCGCCGGTTGTTGCGCGAGATTGCGACGAGTGGCTCAGTCGCGGGAGACGTGACGACGCTGGAAGATTTTTCGGTGTTGGAAAAGTTGAGAGCTGAGGAAGAATAGGTCCTATAGGACGTATAGGTCTTATATGACCTATTGCAGAGAGGAGGCGCCCAATGCCCCGGCAAATCGAATCCGACAATCGTTCAGGCCCACGCTACCTCGCCAGTCTCGAGGTAAAAGCCGAGTGGGATGGACCAGGCGGCACACACGTCGTGGTCGAAGGCACCACTGAGAATGTCGGCCCTGAAGGAACGCTCGTCCACTTGCCGCGACATTTGCCGGACGTTGGTAGTCGCGTGCGTCTCGAAGTGCTCGGCGAGACAGGCGAGAAGCTCCAGGTGATTGCTGAAGTGCTCCGTATCGAACGTCATCCGGGCCATCCACTCGCAGCGCTCCAACTGCTCGGTGAAACTGACGAATGGCGCGGTCTGGTTTGGGAGCCTGCTGCTCCGCGCGTGACACCGCCACCAGTGGTCGAAGGTGAAGGCGAAGGAGACGGTGAAGTCGAAAGCGAGGACGACGACGTATCTCACTGAGGACAATTCATCATGACAGACCCTGATCGATTGCCCACACACGACCGCAGACGTTATCCACGTTATTACCCGACGTCGCGCATTACGCTCGCGATCGAGGATGAGAATCTTAAAGAGTCGCTCGGCATTGGTGAGCCAAAAGATATCAGTCTCGGTGGTGTGCGGGTGACAAATCTTCCGTCGTGCGCGAAAGTGAGCGTGGGAGATCAACTGGGAATGTTGCTCCTGGATGGTGAAGATGCGCTGTCGTTAAATGGGGAGGTGGTCCATCACTCGACGCCTGATACTTTTGGTGTTGAGTTTCGTGGGTTGAGCAGCCAGGATCAGAGGGCTGTTGGCGACTTCATTGGACGGCTGCACGCACGGATATAATCTCTGTGTCTCTGTGCCTCTGTGGTTTTACAAGATGACCACAGAGACACAGAGAAAAGATTACGGTGAGTAAAGAGCGCAAAGAGACCGCGGTTACTGCGGCGAAGGTCGCGGCGGAGGTGTCTGGACCTCCGACCCGCGTGGTCCTACGTGTCATCTTTATTCTCGTGATCGTCTCTGCCGTCCTGTGGATCATCTCGAAGATCACGGGAATCATCCTGCTGCTGGTACTGTCGATCTTCTTCGCCTATCTGGTTTCGCCGTTGGTAGAGTTCCTACGGCGACCCAGAACGGTGGGCAAACTCACGATCGCAATACCCAAAGTCCTTGCAATCTCGCTCTCTTACGTCATCATTCTGGCCGTCATCATTTTCGCAGTTTTTGTGATCCTGCCAAGTCTGAGCACCCAATTTCCGGTATTCGCCGCACAATCTCAAGCGTATTGGGAATCGCTTGGCGACAAGATGCAACAACTCGTTAAGTACTCGCGCCGCCTGCCCGAGCCAATTGTTGCCGCTCTGACCAGCACGATTCCTGAGGCGCAGAAAACGGTTATCGATGCCGTTAAAGATTTTTTCGCAGCCGCATTGGCATATCTGGTTTACCTGCCGTGGCTGATTCTGATTCCGATTCTTGGTTTCTTCTTACTCAAAGACGCAGAGAGTTTCAGACGTTCGGCTCTATTAATGTTGCCGCGCGGCCGTTGGCGTTGGCGTGGTGACGAGTTTTTTCAGGACGTTAACAGCACGCTCGCCGCCTACATTCGCGCGCAACTGACTGCGTGCCTCTTCATCGGCATTGTTTGTTCGATCGGTTTCACGGTGCTAGGTTTGCCGGGTGGGTTGGTCATGGGCGTCATAGCCGGCGCTTTTGAATTCGTGCCTCTCGTTGGACCACTCGCGATCGCGGTGATGGCGGCAATACTCGCCGTCCTGCATGCGGGCGTGTTCAATGCTTTTCTGGTGCTCTTGTTTCTCGGCGTGTTGAGGATCGTGCAGGACTACGTGATCTATCCGCGACTAATCGGCCAGGGAATTCACCTGCATCCACTCGCGGTAATCTTTGCGATTCTTGCCGGTGAGAAACTGGCCGGCGTGGCGGGTATCTTTCTGGCGATTCCGGTAGTCGCGATCTTCACCGTCAGTTATCGTCACTGGCTGGAACATCGCGGTAGTGAAGGTCTGGCAGATCTTCTCGAAATAACGCCCGCGCCTGCTGAGACTACGCCGGCGTCCGCTGATTCTCCATCAACTCCACAAACCGTCGAAAGTGATGTTCAGCGTCATGTGGTCCAGGAGCAGCTTCAGGATGATACTGAACTGAGATCACAGGAAGAGACCGATGACGCATACCTTCAACACACTGATCGTTGAGATTGATGTGCGTGATCTCAACTTCTGACGGCAGACTCTCCGCATTAACTGCAAAGCCATGATTGTGTGACGTAATCTCGACGTGCCGGTCAGACACTTCCTTCACCGGCTGGTTGCCGCCGCGATGTCCAAACACGAGTTTGAACGTCTCACCGCCAAACGCGCGACCAAGCAACTGGTGTCCGAAACAGATTCCAAACATCGGAAGCTTCGTCTGCAACAATTCTCGAATCTCGACAACTTCCTTGTTCATCGACGCGGGATCGCCTGGTCCATTCGAGAGAAAAATGCCGTCCGGATTGAGAGCGAGCGCCTCTGTGGCTGAAGTCGAAGACGGCACCACGGTGGTGCGAACTCCGAGTCGCGCCAACTCGCGCAGAGAGTTTCGCTTCACGCCGAAGTCGTAACAGACAATGTGAAACCGCTCTTCACCTTCGGCGGGAAAGTCATAAGGCTTGTCGGTAGTAACAGCGCTGGCCAGTTCACGATTCTCCATCGGCGGTGATTGACGTGCTTTCTCGACGAGGGTCTTTTCGTCGAGATCGATCGTTGAAAGACAAGAGCGCATCGCGCCTTTGTCGCGGATGTGACGCACAAGTGCGCGCGTGTCGATACCTTCGATGGCAACGATGTCCCAACGCTTCAAGTACGATTCGAGGCTCTCTTCGGCGCGCCAGTTGGAAGTGATGCGGCTCGCTTCGCGGACTACGAATCCTTCGACCCACGGGCGTGTTGATTCTGAGTCGCTTTCGTTCACGCCGTAGTTGCCGATGAGCGGGTAAGTCATGCAGACGATCTGTCCGGCATATGACGGGTCGGTCAGGACTTCCTGATAGCCGGTCATCGAAGTATTGAAAACCATCTCGCCGCAGACTTCACCCTCAGCCGCCCACGCGCGACCACGAAATGTGCGACCATCTTCGAGAGCTAAGAGGGCTGGAGTTTTCTGGGGCATTTTTGTGTCTTTTGTGCCTCTTTGTGGCTACTGACTGCTCTTTATAAACTGCTGCGCTTCATTTAGCCAACGCTTGCTGGCCCGATATTTATATGCCGGCGCCGTCTTCACCGCCTCAATACATGCCTGCATCAAGCTCGCCGCTTCACGCTGGTGGCCCAACCCGGCATGCGCGCGTCCCATCAGATAAAGCCCTTCCGGATCCGACGGCCGGTGCTCGAGAAACTGATCGAGTGCGGTGCGTGCATCTTCAAACTGCCCCGCAGCGATGTAAGTCGCAGCAACTTCACGCCAAACCTCGTATTGCGAATGCGCCGGATTACTTGCGACTACCTGTTCGAAGTTCTTAATCGCATCGGCATATCGCTTCTGCTGACGTGCGATGCGTCCAAGTTGATAGCTTGCGTCGATCTCTTCCGCATCGATCTGCAACGCACGTTCAAACCGTTCGCGAGCCTGGTCCAACTCACCACGGCTTTGATGAATCAGGCCAAGATTATAATGCGCCGAAGCGTCTGCCGGATTCAATGTGGCAGATTCAAGATTTTGCTTGAACGCGGCCCTCGCGCGCTGAGTACCCATGATGTCGCTGAAATAGCCGCGCAACAGCATGAACGCGAGAAACAGCAGGAAGGGAGAACCCAATACTCCGGATAACAACGCGTACACGATCGGCGCAATAAAGAACGATGCGATCAGCCCAATGGCAGTCACGGCCAGGGCACGCGCTGCCGACATTTTGAAACTATCTTTCACGGCGAAGATCGTGCCGATGCAAGCAAACGCAACCTCGAACATCAAGAAGAGACGATAGGAAAGTATTACCGGATCCGTTAGCTCCTGGGCCATCTGATCAAACTGAGGACCCAGCATTTCACGCGTTTGATCGGCGTGTTGAATCATCAGCGCGACATGCTGCGCCTGGAGTCCCGTGTAATGCAGCAACGCTGCGATCAGGATGGCGAAGATGTTTGCCGCACTCAGAACATAAAACACCGAGGCAGCGAGGGGCGCATACTCCTGCGTGATCACTACGCGAAAACTGCCGCGACGCTCGAACATATTCGCGACCAACGTAAGAATCGGCACCACTACGATCGCGATCACCGCCAATATTCTTACCGCCTGAAAAAGCTCCGAGAACACTGCGACGCCCGTCACACCGGCAAATCTCTTTGTTACTAATCCGTAAGCGATTTGAGTGATGAATGCTAGTAAGGCAACAGGAGCCAGCGAACCTCGGTCACGCATTGCCCGCATTCCCCGCAGCGGGTTGTAGAAAATCATGAGCAGGAAACGCAGCCAATCAATCATAGGAATTCGATTTGATAATCAAGGCTGTGGCGCTGGTTCAGTTATCGGTGTGTCTTGAAACTCCGGCGTGTAGCTGGGCGACGGTGGGCCCGAAATCGTAATGTCCTCGTGGTGTATAACGCTCGCGGCAGTCAGTGGCCAGTAGCGAAACAGGGCTTTGCCGTAAATGTATTTCTTTGGCACCAATCCCCAGATTCTCGAATCGCTCGAGTTGTCGCGATTGTCGCCCATCACGAAGTAATAGTTAGGTCTGACGTAGATGGCCGCCTGGCTGCGATGCGACAGATTGAGCCGCGGGTCAAGATACTTCTCCTCGAGATCGCGGCCGTTAACCCGTACGACTCCTTCGTGCACCTCGACGGTGTCGCCAGGCAGTCCGATCACGCGCTTGATGTAGCTCTTCGAAGGATCGTCAGGAAACCAGAAGACGACGATGTCGCCGCGGTCGAGTTTAGGCGCCCAACGATAGTCGTCGTAATAGATCAACTTGTTGACGAAGATGCGTTCGCCATCGTGCAGACGAGGCAGCATCGACGTCCCTTCCACCTTTACCGGCTGCACGATGAAGACGACGACCAGCGCCGCAATCATCAACGCGAAGATCAGGTCGCGGAGCAACAGGCGCGCTTCCGACCACAGATCGTTGCGTGAAGCATCTTCCGGCTTGTGTTCCTGGATGTCTTTGTCGTCGTCGACATGGACGCCACCAAACGGCGGTGGACGGCGTTTTCTAATTCCAAACATAGATAGTTTCGAGGTTATCGTTGACGTAGCGCGCTTGTCAAACTAACAGAAAATAAAGCCATCCACAGATTACACAGATGATATAAAACAATCTGCGTAAACGATGGATAACTGCTCATGGCGATTCCTTGACAGTCTTCCTCGACGCTCTCTATCATCCTCCCCTGCACTTGCAGCCGAGGCCCGAGCGGACCAGAAAAGAGGCCCCCAACGTGATCAAGTTAGACATCATCAACCGCGTCGCTGATAAGACCGGTGTGCCTAAGATGAAGGCTGAACAAGCCGTCGAAGCTCTTTTCCAGTCGATGAAGGAAGCGCTGACGAGAGGCGAGCGGATCGAGCTGCGCGGATTTGGCGTATTTGTAGTTAAGCCGCGTAAACGTGGAGTCGGACGGAACCCCCGCACAGGTGAGGAAGTCGCCATTCCGTCGGGCAAGACGATACGATTCAAACCGGGCAAGGAGTTGCAGGCGCACGATGACGGCGAAACTGACATAGAGGATTCAAACGGGGACGACGACGAGTTTTAGCCACTAAGAAGCACAAAAGAACACAAGCGTTCAGTTTCATTTTTGTCTCTTTTGTGCTTTTTCGTGGCTAGTTTTTTGTATGCAGCAATCGATCACTTTTGAAAGTTCGACGCCTTCGGCACGTGAGTTAAGGTTGCATGGCGGACTCTTGCTCCTCACGATCGTCACGACAACTGTAGCAGGGATCATGCTCGCGGCGCCCGAGATTGAGCCGGCTGAGCCGCCGTTGTCGAGCGTACTTGATTACGTCTTCTATATTCCGCTTGCCTATTTTTATGAGCTCGTGGCGCTGTTGCAGTACGCATTTGCGCATCCTCGTCTAATAACCGAAGGCGCGACCTTCTCAGCTTCTCTGCTCGCAATTCTCTTCTCACACGAAATGGGCCACTACCTCGCGTGTCGCTACTACAAAGTGAACGCGACGCTGCCGTATTTCATACCCGCGCCGCCGGTGTTTCTCGCTGGAACGTTTGGAGCGTTTATTAAAATCCGCTCAGCAATTCCAACACGCCGCGCATTGTTTGATATTGGTCTCGCTGGTCCATTGGCAGGCTTTGTAGTTGCCCTGCCATTGTCGGTGATTGGCATCTTGACGGTAGGTCCGCCGTTGTCACCACAGGACCACGCGATCTTCTTTAACGATCCGCTGTTGTTTCGTTTGTTTGCGAAACTGCTGGGCGTAAATCTCGATCCGAATTCGGCGCCAAACCCGTATTACATGGCCGCGTGGCTAGGTCTGCTGGTGACGAGTCTGAACCTCATGCCGGTGGGCCAGCTCGATGGTGGTCATGGAACGTTTGCGCTATTCGGCGCACGCGTGCATCGAATTATTGGCCGTTTGGCTTTTATTAGTGTGTCAGTGTTGGCGGTGTTGGGTTTGTGGTGGCACGGCAGTCCGAGTGGATTTCTTTACGCCGTGCTGTTAGCGATTATGATGAAGGTGCCACATCCTCAACCGATGGTGATGGAGCCGCTGGGAACAAAACGGATCGTAATCGCGATCATTACACTGGCAGTCTTTATACTTTGCTTCTGGCCTTTTCCGATAACGATAACTTAGCCGCCGATAAACGCGGATTTAATGGTCGGTGCGGGAAGAAGCCCCTTAATCTCCCTTACGACGCGTGCAACCTCTTCCTGGTTCGCCAACGCGATCATGAAGAACTTGTAGCCCTGATGGAAGCAGATCACTCCATTCGCAAATAGCCACACACCATCCAGAAACGGATTGCCACCTAACAACCAACTGATCGGCGCACCCGTAATCGCACCAGGCTGGAAGATCTGCGCCCACATCGCTGCGCCTGCGGCACAACTAAACGCGCCGAGCAACGGCGCTCCGACGTACTTTGCTATCTTGCGTTCAAACTCCGCGCGCTGCTTGTCAGCTTCGTCGACCTCACCACGCGCAATTAGCTCTTGCTGCTTCTTCAAATAGTTATCAAACTTCTCGCTCGCTTTGCGCAGCCCGTAAACCGGAAGCGCCGAATGCGTCAACCAATGCGGATGTGAACCTAACAGCACCGCATCCAAACCCGGGAACGCAGCACCAGCCCTGATTCCCAACACGAGCGATACGGAAACAACCGCTGCCTTGCCTGGATTCTCTTTGATCCAATCGCGCGCCTTTATCAATCCCGTGGTTGCGGCCGTCGAAGCGCGAGTGAATCTCGCTCCGGTATCGTAAATTTGTGACGCTCGATCGTAATAAGTCCTCGCGTCGTCAAACACCTTCTTGCCGGTGTCGCCGGCAACATTGCGGACGGCCTTGCCCGCTTTCTTAACGTGCCTGACAGTCTCGTTCGCGGCGCGTCGTGCGGCTTCGCTGACTTCTTCGTCTTCAGTCAACCGTTCAGCTTCCACACGCAGTCGTTCAGCGCCTCCAGCCACTCGATCAGAAATCGCAAATTTCTCGTCCAACTCACGAGCTTTGCGCCGTGCTGCTTGTTGCCACTCCTCAAGCTTTTCTCGGTAATCAGCCATACTACCCTCGCGATGCCAGTCCCGAATTTCCGTCGTTTTGTACGTCGCCCACGGCCACTGAGTTCGATCTCGGTGGTTGTGTCCCGATAACCTGGTCACGACCGCCTCTCTTGGCCTCGTACAAAGCGACATCCGCGGCTTTCAAGATGTCGATAGCAGTTTGCGCGTCACTGGGACATTCTGCAACTCCAAAACTCGCCGTAATATGACCAGCTCCTGGAATCTCTAGCGCTTTGATCGCCAGACGTAGTCGTTCGGCAACTTCCAGAGCGCCTCCTTTGTTCGTTTCCACCAGCAGCACGGCAAACTCCTCGCCGCCAATACGCGCGGCCAGATCGATGCCGCGGGTGCCTTCGCACAGAACCTTGCCGACGCGGCGAAGCGCCTCGTCGCCGGCGTCATGGCCGTAGTTGTCGTTGAGGTTCTTGAAACTGTCGATGTCGATCATCAACAGGCTGAAGGGACGCTCAAACCGCAACACACGGCCAACCTCGCGTTCCAACTGTCGTTCGAACCTCCGGCGGTTTGCCAGAGTGGTCAGGTGGTCCGTGAAGGCCGCCTCTTCGCAAATGTCGAGATAGGCTTTGAACTCGAGTAGCGTTCTGGTCCGGGCGAGCAACAACTCCAGGTCCGTCGGATCTGTGATGTAGCCCAGGGCTCCGACTTCCGACGCGCGTCTGAGGTCTTCGGCCCGGCGTCCAAGGGCAGTTTGCATGATTACCGGAATGAACTTGGTGAGCGGATTGGCCCTGATTCGTTGGGCCAGCTCGTAACCATTCATCCGTGGCATCATCACATCAGTGATCACCAGGTCAGGTTGAAAGGATTCGATCGCGGCCAGCGCTTCCTCCCCGTCGCCGGCAGTGGTTACGTTGTAGCCAGCCAGACATAATGCGGCCTCGATTACGCCCAATTTATCGGGATTATCGTCCACTACGAGAATGTTGGGTTTTGACTCCATAACCAGAATGTTGGACCGTTATTGTTCTTGCACCCTTATGAGCTTCATGCTACAGTTCGCCGATTAGTAATACGTTCGCTGGCACTCGCCTTAGTATCGCGTCAAAAAGATTCAATCGAGAGAGTAACAAGCCTTGGGAAACATAGCGCGGGTTTCCTTACAATTGTCGTGAACGAACCCGCACTGGACCATTTTGACAACTGCACTGCGCCACCAAGATCAAGCCGGAAATTTTGAACTCGATGCCCAAAAGGACATGGAGATGAACCCCCTTCAGGAACAAAAGCGCGCCCGGGATTTAACCCTCGCAGACCGCGCTCAGCTAATCCGCCACCTGGAATTTGGCTCAACACTTGACGACTCCATTATTGATGATATGGCTCGCAACTCGGTGGTCCTGGACTTCCGGCGCCGACGTTTTGTTTACCGGGCCGGCGAGCCGGCCGATTGTCTTTATGCCATCGTTCATGGCCGAATAAAACTCTGTCGTATCGAGCCTGACAGCGGCCGCGAAGCCGTAATCGACATCCTTCCTGAGGGATCCTTATTTGGGGAATCAGCTCTCTACTCTGCTGCGGGGCAACGCGCGAATTCTGCAATCGCCTACGAAAATTCGCGGCTAATGCGAATTCAGGTCGGGGATTTCAAACGGGGGATGGCTGAGGATGACCGTCTTCATGATTACACTTTCCGGTTGATCGGTCAACGACTTGATCACGCGGAGCGCCGCCTCGCGGATTTTGCGCTGAATGCGATTCCGGCTCGTTTGGATAGCTTACTTGCTGATTTTTCTTTGCGTTACGGAGTCTCCGAACCCGAGGGCGTGCTTATCGATATACCCCTGCCTCACCGCGAAATTGCCTCTATTGTTGGGTCAACTCGCGAAAGTGTCACCGTGCGCTTGAACGCCATGCGCCGCGAAGGTACGATCGCATTCGTCAAACGACGAATACTGATCAAGCGGCCCGCGTCTCTTACGTGATGACGCGCGCCGTTGCGTGGCTTCAAGATTAATGAAATGTCCAACCTGCGGTAAGCCAGTCGAGTGGAAAGATAACCCTTTTCGTCCCTTCTGTTCTGAGCGATGCCAGCTTGTCGATCTTGGCCGCTGGGTGGAAGGTGAGTATCGTGTGCCGGGTGAACCACTGCCACAGGACAACAATGACACGCCCGTAGTTGAGAATGAATTCAACAAAGAGATTTGAAATGACTTCTCTGCGTAGGAACCATCCACAGATTACGCAGATTCTGTGTAATCTGTGGCTGGTATTTTTAATTTTCGCTGTTTCTTGCAGCAGCACGGATACAACCAAGACGCCCGTTATCTCCAATCCACCACGTGGCACGACTTACCCGATGCCGCCATTCAAAGGCACTTCCATCGCCAATATGGGATGGGAACTCAACGATGGGAAACGCGCGGTCTTCGCCGACAACCAGGGCAAGGTTCTGGTTCTCGACTTTTACGCAACGTGGTGCGCTCCCTGTCGCGATAGTATTCCTCACCTGATCGAACTCCAGAACAGATATCAAGACCAGGGACTGCAAGTTGTCGGTCTCAATGTTGGTGGACCAGGCGACGCAGAGAAAGTTCCAGACTTCGCCAAAGAGTTTGGCATTCAATACCCACTCGCGAAGCCAGACGAAGATCTCGTCAGCTTGTTGCTCGCTGACAGCGATGCAATTCCCCAAACATTCGTCTTCGATCGACGAGGCCAATTTGTGCGGCGCTTTGTCGGTTATTCCTCGGAGACCGGCGATAGCATCGACCGGACGGTCGAAGCCGCATTGCAAACCCCAATTCCTTAATTTCATCCAAACAGGTCGGAACTTTGAGACGAGCAAAGATAATCATCACTCTTGGTCCAGCTTCGCGTGATCCGGAAATTGTCGAACAACTAATTGCAGCCGGCGCTAATGGCGTGCGCATCAACATGTCGCACGGCACTCACGACGAAAAAGCCGCGGATATCGAACGTGCGCGTGCAGCCGCAAAGAAACTAGGCCGTCCCATTGCCGTCCTGGTCGATCTCTCGGGTCCCAAAATTCGTACCGGCGAACTGAAAGACGAGCAACCTATCAGGCTGGCGCCCGGAGCAGTTTTTACTATCACTACTCGTTCTGTCATCGGAGATGAACATCAAGTCTCGACCAACTATCACGATCTGCCACGCGTAGTTCAAACAGGTACGCGCATGTTGCTAGACGATGGCGCGATCGCGCTCATCGTTGAAAGCGCATCCGAAACTGACGTGATCTGCAAGGTCATCGACGGTGGTCTACTCGGTGAACGCAAGGGGATCAATTTGCCGGGTGTCGCGTTGCCGATCGACTCGTTAACCGAGAAAGACATCGTCGATCTGAAATGGGCAGTCGAGCAGGATGCCGACTACATCGCGCTTTCGTTCGTCAGACGCGCAAGCGATTGTGAGTACGCTAAGAAGTTAATTAAAGAAGCCGGTGGCCGCGCGCCGCTGATCGCCAAGATCGAAAAAGCCGAGGCTATCGATCACCTCGACGAGATCATCGCGGCGGCTGATGGAGCGATGGTGGCCCGCGGCGATCTCGGCGTCGAGACGAGCGTCGAACTGGTTCCGGTCTATCAGAAGCGAATCATCGAGAGATCGATTCAAGCGGGGAAGATGGTGATCACTGCGACGCAGATGCTGCAATCGATGGTCACGAATCCGCGTCCGACACGCGCTGAAGCGTCGGACGTCGCGAATGCCGTTTGGGACGGCACTGACTGCGTCATGCTTTCAAACGAGACTGCGACGGGCGCTTATCCGGCGGCAGCCGTGGCGATGATGGCTCGCATCATCGAGTCGGCCGAGGCAGGCAAACTGGAACCCCCGGACGAGATCGCAAGGTTGACTGGCAGACAATCCGGACGCGTCAGTCGAGCGTTGTGTGAAGCCGCGGTGTTTGCCTCCGGAGAGCTCGGAACGAATGTGACGGCAGTTTTTACTGATTCGGGTTTGATGGCGCGCAGGCTTTCGTCTTTGCGTCACGATCAGCGCATCGTCGCGTTGACGAACAAGCCGGCTGTGCTTTCAGAACTGGCTTTGATCTGGGCAGTCGAACCTTTGCTCGTTAGCAAGGCGCAATCCACTGAAGAGATGCTCAAGTTGGGAGAACAGCGACTGCTGGAAGAAGAGATCGTAGCGAAAGGTGAAACCATCGTGGTGATGGCCGGCAGGTTGTCGGGACTCGGTCTCTCGAGCTCCGTGACCGTCTTCACCGTTGGAGGGAATCTTGGGCCACAGATGAACACGGATTGACGCTGATCTCCTGGACCATCTGCGCGGGCGTCTTTTGCGGATCGCGCCAGTTGTCGAGAATGCCGACTTGATGCACGCATTGCAGCGTACAGGTAGGAGCACACCACTTCTCCGTCTTATATTCGCGATCGAAATCTTCCATCGTGTATTGGTCCAACGGAATGCCGGGATAACCGCGTTGCTGTGAACACCAATGCACGAGACCGTCTTCACAAATGTAGAGATAACGAGCGCCTGCGCGACAACGCCAGTTGTAAGGCGTGCCTTCGGCGATGCTGTCCTGGAACCAGTTCAACCGCGCGTGATCTTTGTTTCCGAGTTTCTTGACTTGTTGGAAGATCTCTTTTTCTCTCGCGGATAATGGCTTCAGTGTGCCGTCGCTGTCGTGAATCACGCCGACAGTGGTTGAGAACCCAAGCTCGACTGCGCGGCGCGCGACGGAGAGCGCATCTTCAGGGTACTTGATGCCGCCGCCGATGACGGAATTAATGTTGACGTGAAAGTCTGCGCATTCTGACAAGTAGCGGAGTTTTTTATCTAAAACGCGAAGACTCTTGCGCGAGACCTCATCGGGCTCGACGTTGTCGATGCTGATCTGTAGATACTCGAGTCCTGCTTTGTTGAGTCGCTTGATCCGTTCGGGAGTGAAGTAATAACCATTCGAAATCAGACCGGCGATCATTCCGCGAGTGCGAATGTGGTGGATGATCTGATCCAGGTCGGGATGCATCATCGGTTCGCCACCGGAGATGGTGACGATTGAAGTTCCGAGCGCGGCCAACTTATCGAGGCGCTTCTTGACGATCGCGAAATCGACCGGTTTCGAGGTGTGATCGTATTCGTTGCAATAGCCACAGGCGAGATTGCAACGGCGCATCGGAATGAGATGGGCCAGCACTGGATGGCGAGTTGACAGCAACGCACGCGTGATAAAGCTGGCCTCACGCATCTTCAGTTTTAGAAACTTGGTCTTCCTCATCTTCAAACGATTGAACGCGAAGAATATGCCACCAAGTCGGTCCAACGCAACTGTGCCCACAAAGAAGCGCAAAAGTAGACACAAAAAAGCACAAATGACTGAGAACTCATTAACTCAACTCATTTGTGCTTTGTCGAAGCTCTTGTGCCTTTTTGTGGCGAAGCGCGGAGCGCGAAGCTAGCTCTTAACGATCTTTACGCTCGAATCCAACTTGATATCAAAATCGCTCTGGCTGATCTTTTGGTTCTTTTCCAGACCGGTCAAACGCATCGTGGTGGAATCATCATTCTTTTCCACGATCTTCGCTTGCACCGGCATACCGCCTGAATCGATCCACACCTCAGCATACTTGTATGCCGCATTTCCCTTCGGCACGAGCGTCAGGTGAATCGTTCCCACGCCGCCCCACAGATTCTCTTCACGCACGTCTTTCACCGGCTGAAAGCGGGCTTCAAGTTGCTGGCGCGACATGCTCATCATTTCCATCAAACCGCCAGCCCTGTTTTCCTTACCCATCTTTCGCGAATCGCCGGTGTATGCAACCTTCAATGCCGGCCGGAAGATGGTGTACTTGTTATTCGTAACAGCTAACACTTCGTGTCGCGGACTGGTCCAGTCGATTCTGACCGAAGCTTGTCTACCTGCACCCGGCATGTAGAGTACGACGCCATTGTATTTATCTTCAGCGCCGAGCTGTGAATTGTATTTCACGACGCTGATGTTTGCGCGCAAAGTCTTCAAACTCTGCCGATTTTTTTCCATTCGATTAAGAACGGCACTCACCAAGCCTGCTCCCTGACCGTTGGTCGTGGTCGGGGCAACGATGAGCACGGACAATATGAAAGCAACCACCAGGCCCGAGGAAATAAATCTCTTCATAAATGCTCCTAACTTAGTTCTCCTTTCGCGTGGCTTCGCAAAAACCTCGCAATTATAGGGAATGACTAACGTATGTCAACCTCGAAACTTCGCGTCCGCCCATCGGAACCAAGCACTTTTCGGACCGCAACCACCTCAACTTTACTGCGGCCGGTCAAGGCCTTCACGCGCTCCTCGATTTGACCCTTATCTCGTTCATCGGAAACAACTTCGGGGCTCAAAACCACTGTTGTGGGAACTGCGCTTTGATGCAGCATTCCCTGTGCCCGTTCGCCAGTTGTAAACCAGCTTTTTGGTGTCAAAAAGATGAAGATTAGAATCACCACACATAGCAGATCCCATTGCCAGGTATTTCTCGCGTAATTCCAAAAGAAGATCTTCTTAAGTGTGGTGAACAAGCCTCGCACGTCTTCCAGCTTGCAAGTAAACAGCCACGCGATTCGTGGCTGGCAGGCGGACTAGATTCTAGGTCGTTTGGGCAGGATTTACAAATGGTTTTTAGCCGCGGATAAACGCGGATTAGTTGGCGGATTAATCCCGAATCAATCCGTGCTCATCTGCGGCTAAATGCCGTTAAAGGCGGGCGGTCGTGGGGGGTTCGACGATGTGACCGTCACGCATTTGCACGATCCGGCGGCACATTGCTGCCGCTTCGGGATTGTGAGTGATCATCACGATCGTCTGATTAAAACGGTAATTCAACTCCTGGAACATATTAAGGACAAGAGCTGAATTTTCTGAGTCGAGATTTCCAGTCGGCTCGTCGGCCAGAACAATCGCCGGACGAGTCACAACAGCACGCGCCAGCGCCACTCTTTGTTGCTCGCCGCCGGACAATTCGAGCGGTTTGTGGTGAAGTTTATCTTCCAGTCCGAGGAGGCGAAGCACGTCGCGGCGAAGCTGCGGATTGCCGCCACCATTGCCATGAATTCGCTCCGCCAGTCGGAGATTTCCTTCAGCCGTCAGTGTCGGAAAAAGGTTGAATCTCTGAAACACAAATCCAATTTTTTTGCGCCTGACGGCTGTGCGTTTCGCGTCAGAAGCAGCGGTGATATCGTCGCCGTCGATGATGATTCGTCCGGAAGTCGGAGTAAGCAGTCCGCCCATCAAGTGCAGCATCGTCGATTTGCCGCAACCTGATGGCCCCATGATCGCCAGGAACTCGCCCTCTTCAACTTCGAGCGAAACTCCGCGCAATGCGGGCACGTCCACTTTTCCAATGCGATAGACCTTTACCAGATCCTCTGCTTTTAAGATCGTTCTCATCGACTAGTGATTAGCGGTTACTTTCTTATTCTGGGCGTCGAGGTCGATTTCAGGTAACTGCCACTTGTTTTGCAACACGAACGCCTTTGGATCGAACTCTCGATTCAACTCAACCGAGGCTGAATCCTGATAGCTGATACTCAGCTTGTATTGATCTTGTGGACGCGTTATCTCGATCCGGCTTGGCAGCACTGCAGTGACGCCACTACCAACGCTCTTCTCATTGTAATAAGAGACATCGGTTATCAACTGCCCTCGCTGATCATATGTCTGAACACGTGCGAGATGAATTCCGCCGACGCGATCCAGCCAGAAGCGTCTCATCAACTTAGCGTCACCGTCTGTGGATTGCGAGAACTCCTCGAGCAGATAGTAGCCACGCATGATACGCGAGTTCTTTTTAGCCTCAGGACGAGTGTCAGGCTCTTCCTGAAAGAACTCGCTTTGCACGTAGATCATCGAGCTGCTCGGCTCAATCGGGCGAATCATGAAAGCGTCAGTCAGATGTTGCGGACGCAGATTCGAAAGCGCGCTGACGGTCTGTTTTTCAGTCTTCTGCTTGTCGCTCATATCGGTCTTCTCGCGGCTGGTGCCGTTGGTCTCCAGTTTCGGATAGACCGCATTGTTCGTGCCTTTTACGAAACGCTTGTATCGCTCGTCGCCTTTCAACACGGCGACGCTGAAGTGCTCGCCGTCTGAAGCCATCTGCGCGATATCGACGAAAGTAAACTGAATGATCAGGTAAATCTTGCCCGGCCGTTGCAGGGTTATCGATCCGTCGACGAGCCGGTATTGATCGGCGACACCGGAAGAAGCAAACGATGTATCTTCAAACTGAATGTCGACTTTACCGTGAATGGATTTTACGGTTGCGAGTCGATTTATTTCCGAGATCAGACGCGCTTTATCAGCCTCAGTCAGCGGAGTCAGAAGTTGCGGAACTTGAATTTTTCTGTGGGTGCCGAAAAGACCACAGCCGGAGGTCAACAACAGCACCAGAACAGTGAAGACTGACAGCACTAACCTGGGGAGCACGACTCTGTAGGCGTTGAAATATTTAAGCATCAGCCTCTCGGCGCAAATCATACGTCAAACGCCAGAGAATCGAGAAATTGGCAGGTCAACCTAACAAAACAAGAGTTTTAGTGTCAACGCACTGATCCTTGGAGTGCGGCGGCCTGACGCCGCTTTGGCCTCGATCAGACGCGATCGATAATAAAGCGGCGCCGGGCCGCCGCACTCCAAGGAGGCGCACAGTCTACCCGAGCTCGAGCGGTGGCTTGTCAAATCGTTCTCGTAAGCGATTGATCGTCTTCACGACTCCCTGTCTGCTCAACAACTTCTGTTCCAAACGATGCTTGCCCGGAAAGTCGAGCAACATGATCCCGAGCAGAATTGTCAGCAGACCCTGCCCTGGCACCCCTGGTATCGACAAAACAATGCCAATGGCAACTAACAAAATGCCCAGGAGGTTTTTGCCGATAAACTTTGCTGCATGCAGCGCCGGATGCGGCCCTGACCAGAATTTTGTTTTATGACTCTTGCTGAAGTAATCGGCGGGAATCTTCACCAGGATTATCGAGACGATCGCAAGGCTGATAATAAATGTGCCAACAAAAATCAGTGCGCCAATAAGAACGCTGCGCCACGTCAGCGCAGAAACCATCTCCGATAAAAGATCAAACATTCCGATGCAGTTCACTGCGCGCTTTCAGGATCGATTGCAGAAGCTCCTGCACTATCTGTTCCGCAGGACCTTCGAGATTGAAATCCGGCTTTTCCGCAACTTCCCAAAACTCATCCAGACCTCGTGCGCCGGCCCGCTCGAGCGCAAGCACCTCAATTAGCAGGTCCAACACATCGGCAGCTTTCACCAATCGCGCTTCCAGACTCTCGCGGCGCTCGTAGTCGTCGTAAAGTTTCGTATACAGCTCATCGTCTTCGACGACGTCTGCAAACGCTGCCGTCTCGGCTTGCTTTCTAACTTCGGATCCGAAATACAGCGTCGCCGTGCGCGGCATGTCGCCGACGCGAACCTCGGCCCAGTCGTGAAGCAACGCGATTCGCAGCATCTTTTCAACATTGATGGTTACGCCTTGCGCGATCAGCTTGTCAGCCAGCAACATCGCCGTGACACTGACACCAAACGAATGAGCCGCTACCGATTCTGTGCCGTTCGGCAGACCTCGGAGGGTCCAACCCGTTCGATCCAGCCGTTTGAGACGTTGCAGTTCGATGAGAGTTGAAAGCACTAGAACCTTTATGCCACAAAAAAGCACAAAAAGACCTTCAAGTATTTTTGTGCTCTTATGTGCCTCTTTGTGGCGAAACTAGCGGCAAGCTGAATGCTCGCAGCCGCATCTTATTTCCGTAACTCCCGAGTCTGCCGCGTCCTCGCAATACTCGCTACAGTACTCGTTATCGCCCTGAACCGTGCACTCGCATCCGGAATGTGCGCACTTGTCATTGTCTGCCATACAAATACCCTGCTTTCTAAAGTCATGCTAGAACTCAGTGATTTGATGGTCAAGCGATTCAGGGCGCGGTCCTCACTACAATTGTTCGCTGCTTCTCACCCAACGTGAGCGTCATCGGTTTGTCTAATTGGATCGGATGCGTCTCGCCGTCGATGCTGAGCACGAGGTTCGAAGGTCCGCGAACCAAACCCACGATCGGCTGGTTTGGCGGGAGTCGTGGCAACAGGTTCGTCGCCACAATGCGCCAGCTCGCAGCCTCACAACGAATGCGCAGTCCCGGAGTGTCAGTCTCAAAAGATTCGTCAGGCGCCAATGCATCTGCTTTGAAAACGCCTTCACCACAACGCACGCCCGCGGGGTCGTAAAAAGTAACTGAGCCGGAAACGAACGCATAAGCAATCGTGCTTCTATTCCGTACGACCAGGCGAATGTTGGTGACTGGCGTCTCGGGCGCGCCGGTGAGTGATGTAGTTCGCAAAGTTGCTTCGAGCGCGGGTG
>DATFHH010000114.1:0-51510 GCA_035248565.1 Pyrinomonadaceae bacterium
CACCGGGACCACACTGGAGAACGGGCTCGTCAGAGCACCATTGCATTGCCGGCCTACTTACCATCGACCTCCGCCCTCTCATTATCTCGTAGGGTTCCTTAATTGTTTTTACCCATTTCCATGGGTCCGACACTGGAGAGCAACTCGCCAAGGAATAACCAGCTGGAGACTCATCGAAACCGATGGTCGAAAGAGGAGCGGTCTGCGGGCCGCTCTTCGTTTTTACTGCTCCATCGGGTTGATAGTCCTCCCCATGCCTGAAAAAACTCATCGTCGCGCCACTGTTGATTGTGGTGAACTCGAGTTGTTGCTCGAACTCCTCCGGTGGTTGATAAGCCAGCGCCGAATGCAGACGGCAACGATTGTAATAAGCTTCAATGAAAGTTTCGATGTTGCGGCGCAAGTGTTCGAGATCAACGTAATCGTTGGCATAGATCTCTTCGCGCTTGAGAGTCTTCATAAAACTCTCGCAACTGGCATTGTCGTAGGGATTCGCCGGCCGACTCATGCTGGGAATCACCTGGTGTGCTTGTAGTACCTGCACATATTCGTTGGAAGCATACTGCAGGCCGCGATCAGAATGATGGACCAAGCCTGGAGCGGGCTGACGTGACGCGATGGCCTGCTCAAGTGCCGCTTTAGTTAAACGCGTGGCCATGGTGCGCTCCAGTGCCCAACCGACTACCTTGCGAGAAAAACTATCAAGGATCACCGCCAGATAAACGAACTCTGATTGCAGCCGAATATAAGTAATATCAGCTACCCAGAGTTGATTGATGCCGGTCAACTTCATGCGCCTGGCAAGGTTCAAATACACCTCCAACTCATGCTTCGAATCAGTGGTCACCACGAAGGCACGTGGCTGCACTGCCAGCAGGTTGTCTTCCCGCATGAGCCGAGCCACGCGTTTGTGATTCACCAGCATCCCGCGCCGGCGCAGTTCTGCAGTCACTCGTCGATAGCCGTAGCGGCGCCGGTGTTCCAGCACGATTTGGTGAATGGTGGAGCGCACTTCCATCTCTTCTTCGACCGGCAAACCCTCCTGCAGCGAGCGGTAAAAACCGGCACGACTCACCTGGGCCAATTGACACATCCGTTCAATACTCAAGCTGCCTTGCAAAGACATCACTTCCCGGATTTGGTCGTAGATGCCTTCGCGCCAGAGTCGCCGCTCTGCTGGCGTCGCGCCTCGATTTTTTGCAAGGCACCTTTGAAAAAATCTAGTTCCAGAGTTTTCTCAGCCAGCACTCGCTTGAGTTGACTGACCTCTTTACGCAAGGTGGATTCACGTGAGTTCTGTGGTGGTGGCCATTCGCTCTTATGTGGTGGGTCGAGTTGATCGCGCCAGCGGTACAACAGTCGCCGATCGATATCCAACTCCCTAGACAACGCCGAGATGTCGTCGCATTGCTTCATCCGCTCGACGCATGCACGCCGAAACTCATTCGAATAACGTCCCACTCGTCTTTTGGCCACTTGCAACTCCTTTCTGTGCTAAGTGTGCCTATTTCGAGTGTCTCAATCTAGGGGTTCAGTCCAATTTTGGGGTGAACCCCTCCGTTGAGACAGTTTCAATTAGCCCGTTTTAACTGTTATTGCTTAGTAAATCGACCGGTCTCTCTAATGGGTCCTTCCTCAGATTAGAGACGTACGGCGAAATCTCTCCCTCACGCCTTCCTTCAACCGACATTCCTCAACACAACCAATAAGAAAAAAGGGGCGGTTACCGAGCGGTTGATTCACTAGGAAATCTCCGAAGGAACCGCCGCAATGAGATTCTTACTTGGCGTCCTCGTTGGTTACACCGTACGAGGCAAACAGAAACTGCTTATCAGAGTTCTTGTGACGCTGGCACTGGTTGTGTATGTCGTTTTGCCGGCAATTGCGCTTTTGGCGCTGAGACTTGACGTCCAACGTGAGCGCAGGTCTAGACCAGCTCAAACCAAGGTTCCAGTTGTCAAAGGACTTACCTATGAAGACGCCGAGAGGAAGCTTCACGCCGCCAACTTGAATATTAGACTGTTGGCGATACGTAACGATCCGGCCCTTCATCCCGGATTGATTATCGACCAAACTCCTGCACCTGGAGAGGAAGTAGCTGTCGGCTACTCTGTTGGCGTTATCGTTAGCAGAAGGGATTTCACTGGCCCTGGTCCATAAACTCAAATGCTCATGCATTGGACCAGATAAGCCACACGCTGCGTTCCTGGCGTATCCCAGCCTCCCCGTCTCTCAATAAGCGCGACAATACAATAGCTTTGCCAAGAGACACGGAGGTTTCACGTAATCATTTCCTCCGAGGTTACTAACATGAAAAATGTTTTCTCTCTTCGCAAGCGCTCATTTCTCTCGCCTGTCTCAACCGGCTATACGTCTCATATCTTAGCTGAGGTTGAATCCTCCAACGAGGGCGAATACAGGTGGGGTCACAACATGCTAACGATTGCCGATTGCCGGCGCAGAGTCCAGATTGAATTCTTTTTGGGCACTAAGCGAGAGCGTCGCCGATCTCTGGCTAAGATCAATTTGCTTATCAGCATCCTCACGCGCTTTCGTGACGTGCTCATTAAAGAGATCGCGTTAATCGAGAAGACCAAAGCCAAATAGTCCTAAAACCAATCGCGGGCCAACTTGCAACTTTAGCACTGATATTCAAGTGAACTCTTGAGTGAGTTGGACCGTGATTTCTTCTGCGCGAGAAAAGAGAGGCAATTAATGCCAACGACTAAACATGAACTGCTCGATTGGTTAATGGATGTGCCAGAAGATGCCGAAATAGGAACTGACGGCAATGGACTAGCTTTGCTCGCGATTCTCGGCACCAACGTTCACCTGTTAGAAGTCGGTCATATGCCCAACGCGGAAGAACTCTATGCTGAGGCGATCAATCAGCTAATCCTGGAACGACTGCGGCGGATTGATGCCGCAGGTGGAGAAACGGAGACCGGCGTAATAATAGTCACATTTCAAGGTTACATCTCAGGCGTTCCTAGTCTGTTCTCTACCGACTTCAATACGGCGTTTAATATTCAAGAATACAGAACAGGCGGAAGCCTTTATCACAGAGTTTGCAGACGAACTTCACAATCCGCAGATTCTCGACTGCCCGTAATCCAACCAGCGAATAATTTGCACTGAATTCTTCTTGGCCTGCCGCCCAGTAGACGCTCCAGCACCAGTCATTCGCACAAATCAACCTCTTTCACCGAAAGCTAAAAACTATGGGACACTCGCGACCCCGTCCGAAACATCTTGCAAAGAAGATTCTGCAAATCCGGCGCAGCTTAGGGGTGTCTCAAGGAGAGTTGGTCAGACAACTTAGTGTTCAAGCTCTGATCGACCATACGACTATTTCCAAGTACGAACTCGACAAGAACGAACCGCCGCTCGCCATCTTGCTCGCCTATGCACGTCTCGCTGGGATTCCCGTCGAACAACTCATTGACGACGAACTCGAACTCACCATTTGAATTCCGCAAAGGCACCCCGATCGTTTCCAACCGCTATAAAACTTCCCAAACCACTCGACGCAATGCTCAAACGGTCGGCGTTGAATCCCTCAACAACCGCTGCGGTCAGCTAATTCAATAACTTCCGCTCCAGGACTTTTACTCGTCCAAGCAAAGAGTGATACCGGAGCCTTCGCTGCGTCAGCCATCAAGGGTCTCCGCTCGCAAAGCCTCGCTCCGATGAACTCCGCGAACGCAAAACAGTTCGCTCCGCCCTTGACTGCTTTCCTCGCTCCAGCTTAAGAGTCCACAAGAGCTGCTAACGCAGCTCAGAAACAAGTCGTTTCTGCTCCAATTGTTTTGAGGACGGACGTAACTCACTCTCAAAGTGGGGCTGATAATCACAAATGAAAAGCTTAACTCGAGAAGATGCTTGCCCCTTATTGCATTACAGGCGACACTCGTCCCTTGGAATAGCGGCCCATCAGCTGACAGCGGCTTTAACATTAATGATTTATTCACCAATTAGCTTTGGCCTCGGGCCGTCCGGCGTGGGGAAGTCGCACATTCTGGAGTTGCTCGCTCCGAAAATCGGATTTTTCTGCTGGATCTTGATACGCGTCGCCCTTTCGGTCGTAACGGACTCCGCGATCAATGGCATACCTTTAGCACCGAACTCAACCCCCAACCGTTGCTTAAGGTACTTCACGATCGAATAACGACTGAGAATAGTGAAATCGTCTGTGCTACTGACACCACATCCCAAATATTTTTGGCGCGCCATTCTCCGGATAAGCGGACGACAGGTAATGGAGCTGCTGGCCGATGCAACTGACATGTCCCGTTCGTTCCCGATCTATTTCGCCATCTGGTATAACCAAGAAGACAAAAAGACAATGCATAACTATCTTGATTCGAGTGAATTTAAAGAGGCTTCAATTGCAGTCCTCGGCAATCGGTTTGTGACCTTTATTAGAAAAACCACAGGTGGGGACAAAATAGACCGAACGCAAAAGCGCTCGGTCTCGCTAGCCGTCATAACTCGTTGTCTCCATTCGTAGGGGATCAACCGCGATCTTCGAATCCCCGGCCCACACTCACGCTACGAACAAGCCCGCTAGACTATTTCTCGGCTTGATTCGCCGGACCACAACAACAAATAGGTTTGATCAATATTCGTTGAAACAGCTTGGTCCTCGACAAGAGCGAACGCCGGGCCAAACTCCAATTCGTTTATCGTTTATCCCTTCCCAAATAGCTCCAACGTGTATCCAAATCCGTAGGCGGTGAAAGAGGTTCATTTTGCTGGAGTGCAACAATCGCAGACCGAACGCCTTATTGAGAGGTATTGAGTTTGCAAAGATGTTGCTAATTCTCGCCGGGGAGTTGAGACGAGACACCAAACATGCCCTTCTGCTTTGTCGGTTCATGGAGAGTCGGATTATACGAATATTGAGAGAGCGTCTCGACGAAGTCGCTCGGAGAGACCACTGCGTCCTCCAGTAGGTTTCTAGACTTCAATGTAAGAAACAGGGCACAGGATCGCGCTTGGCAATTAATGGAATGGTTGGGATTGAATTCAATATCTGTAAAACCAGCATATCGGTTCAAGCGGGACAACCATTCGCGATGAGGAAAAATTGCGGTGATATAGAGCCAATCATAGAACGCCGTTTTAGGAGTAAGTGGAAACGAGAATCCTTCAAACTCGAATCCAATTAATTTTCCTGACTCTTGTAGCCGTGGGTCGCGCTTGGCAGTCCTGGCATCTTTACAATAAAGATCTTTGTATGGACCGCCCCGCTCGAAAATCTTGCTTCCTTGAAAGGCACACTCCAGAGGAATTTCTCCAGCGTCTTTGTTGTGAACTTTGAGGCTGAAAGCACTAAGACGCTGGCCCACCTTCTCATCTGATTTCGTGGAAATCTCCAATAACGGTGAGTAGCCCTCCGTCGCAGCGGCTTCGTGGAGAGCCTTAATATTCTTTTTCTTTTGGCTTGGCGCAAAACCAGAGTGCCAAACGATAGGGAAAAAGATCTCGCTGACCAACTTAGGACCAGCGGCGACAGGAACGAATATGGGTCGTTCAGCCATTGGGTAAATTTCTTATTAGTTCTAGCGGAATGAAATCCGGTACAAGTATTTCGCATTTTTCCGCTTGTTGAAGACGCTCTTTGATTTGCGGATCACGCCAATCGGTCCTGGTATATAGGACTTCGAAGTCGATCATGTCATTCGCCTCCTCGAGGGAGTGAATGGTGACTCCAGCCTTATTCGAGACATCGCCGGTGAACATCACACCCTCACCTTCCAATACTTCGGGGTGAACATGAAGGAAAATCGAATCCACGATGCGGCCCTCTTCCCGAGCTCTGAATTCCATCGGGTGGGTATTTCTGAAACAAAGGTGCACGAACTGGTCGAGGCCCTTGCAGGCATCGGCTTCGTGACTCCAATCGTTACCACCAGGAGCGGCAATCTGGACGCCCATTTCATTCAACTTTACGAGTGAATAAACGCCACCCAATTCACGAATCGAGGCGAGATTCCTTCGATCAGTAAAGTGATAGAGCATCGGAATTCTGGCAAGGGCCATCGCTTCAGTCCCGCATCACTAGTGTTCGCAAACCTTGCTCCGAACCTCATGGAGTTAGATCGTTGCAAGCCTTTGGACTGTGTCAGGGTACCGCTTGACTAGATTGATCAGCAGCGCGGCCTGCGCATTCGGCTTAGCGCGTCCCTGTTCCCAGTTTTCCAGTGTGCGGACGTTCGTTCGCAAATAGACGGCGAAGAGTGCACGCGAGATTTTCAGGCTCTTCCGGACGCGAATTAGTTGCTGCGGCGTAACGCTCGGTGCCGGTTTGTATTTCACGGCATGAGTTCGAAGCGTACGCTTCCCGTGTCGCGCTTCAGCTAGAGCTTCCACGCCTTCGCTAAGCTCAGTAAACAGATCACGCGTAGCGGCGCGCTTCGTTTTGGCTTTGACTGCTCTCTTCATCGTTTTCTCCTTGCGTCAAGTTCCTTCTTGATTCAACGAAGACAGCTTCCACACCAGGATAATACTTACGTTCCTATCTATACGCAAGTCGCGTATAGGAGAAGAGAACGAATTCAGTCAATCGAGAAGTCCCTAGTCAGAGCGCAGAAAATATCTCTAACGGTGGCGTTGACAACCCTACGAGTAGGGTTGTATAAGGTTGAGCATGGATAAGGAGCCTTTTAAGGATTATCTGACCGTGTTGCAGGCAGCCCGTTTCTTGGGCGTCTCAGCACAAACTCTGCGCCGGTGGGACGCCGAGGGGAAACTAAAATCAGTTCGCCACCCCGGTAACGACTACCGTTATTACAAGCGATCAGATCTTGAGCCTCTACGACTGGACTACAACCGCGCAAAACAACTCAATCCAGGCGAGTTCTTCGAGAAATCAATCGCCGACATTGAAGCCAATGATCGCCTGCGAGAACCACAACGTGCCGCACACAAAGCTACGAGAGAGCACTTCGAGCGAAGTAGGGATCCTGCAATCGTTCAGATTCCGGTGGGATGTGGAAAGACCGGTATTATTGCAACTCTACCTTTCGGCGTCTCAGTTGGTCGCGTACTCATAATCGCTCCAAACACGACGATCAGAAAAGGAATCGCCGAGGCGCTAGAAGTCGGTAATCCCAAATTCTTTTTAGGTAAGACGAAAGTTTTGTCATCGTTTTCCGATGGTCCATTTGCTGCGGTACTCGACGGACCCGACGCCAACATCCACGATTGCACCGAGAGTCAATACGTCGTAACCAATATTCAACAGTTAGCGAGCTCCGCTGATCGTTGGTTACCTCAATTTCCGCCGAATTTTTTCGACATGATTTTGGTTGATGAGGGGCACCACAATGTTGCGGAGAGTTGGCGAAAAGTTTTTGAGCGCTTTCCGGGCGCAAAAGTGGTTAGCCTTACTGCAACACCATTCCGAAGTGACGGACAAAGCCTGACAGGGGAAGTTGTCTATCGATACCCGTACGCGAAGGCCATGCTTGCCGGATACATAAAACAGATTCACTCGATCAATGTCGCCCCCGCCGAGATTTATTTTACCTATAAGGGCGATGCGAAGAGACATACCCTTGCGGAAGTGTTAGAGCTTCGCGAGGAGGCGTGGTTTCGAAAGGGTGTCGCTTTGGCCCCTGAGTGCAACATCCACATAGTTGAGGCAAGCATTCAGCGAATGCGGGAGCTTCGGGCGAACACTGGACAGAAACAACAGATAATCGCGGCGGCTTGCTCCATCGATCACGCTCGTCAAATTCGCGTGCTGTATGAGCAAAGGGGATTGAAGGTTCGCGAGATCTATAGCGAGATGGATGCCGACAAGCAGCGTAGCGCACTGCAACAATTAGAAGATCTCCAGATCGACTGCATCGTTCAAGTTCAAATGCTGGGAGAGGGATTCGATCATCCCCCGTTGAGCGTGGCGGCGGTTTTTAGACCTTTCCGAAGCCTGTCTCCTTATGTGCAATTTGTAGGGCGTATCATGCGCGTGATGTTTCAGGATGATCCTATCAATCCCGCGAATCACGGTTATGTGGTATCTCATGTCGGTCTTAATAATGACTCAAACTGGCGAGACTTTCGCGAGTTTGATTTAGAAGACCAACAGGTCTTTCGTGACTGGTTGGAGGCTAAACCTAGTGAGACAGAAGGAGACGAAACCAAGAGCGGCGGCAACCCCCGGCGTTTTGACGAAGACATGCTCGTGCATGGTGAATTGCTTAGCGATTTCGTCAAGCAATCGTTTTTGGATCCGGACGATGATCGGATAGTCGACCGAATTCTTGATGCAGTTATTCCTGGAGTCGGAGTTCCATTTCGGGACTTCATGACGCGCGATCAAACAAAAGCAATGTTGAAGAAAGCCCAAGAAAAGATGCTGGCAGTTTCACCGCAGCCGATTCCCATTTCTCCGCAACAGCGACGAAGGGGAGCGCGAAAACGCCTTGCCGATCGGCCCAAGTCTGTAGCCGCTAGAGTTCTGAAAGACCTCAAGTTGGCTCCTGGCGGTTTCGACGTAAGCAAACTCATTAGTGATGCCAAGGGAAGCCCGAACCTTATTGCCGTAACCCGGCTGGTTCACAAAGCGATCGACAAAAACCTGGGAATCGGCAAGAACGAAAGGAATAAGCCGTCAGCGCCCGAGGCAGAAACAACTGTCGAGGATCTTGACAGAATAGGGGACGAAGTTCGGGATAGAATCAAACAAGCTCGGGAACCAGCCAAATGAGAGCACCCCGAGACATTCTAAAGCATGTCAGCGTTGAGGCGGCGAAGGCGAAGCGAAAATGTTATCGCAACAATAAGCATTCGATTATTAAAGGTGAACTTTGTGTGGTTGTTCAAGAAAGCAATTTTGGGGGTTCGAAGAACTACTGCATTATTTGTTCTGAAGATATTCTCAACGCAGCGGCAAATAAGGTTCGTTCGTTGCATATTGAACTGCTGAAACGCGACTAAATGAATTCTTCGACAGATAGCGTGTTGTCGACCTTGAATTTACACACTTCAATGTATCCAATATAAGCATGCAGAAGTCTTCAACTCGAGAAGAGGCACCCTCATTTGAGCGATCATGATTATAATGCCGAACAAGCGCTTGGGCTTCTGATGCTTAAGATTAGAAGTCGTGACGCTATGCTGGCCGACAGCATCCAGGAGGCCATAGACGAGGGAAAGGATATATCGGAAACTGAGCCTCCGGGAGATCGTAGGCAGAAACCTCGCAGCTATCGCAAGACAGTCCCCTTTACCCACGAAGAGGCTTTAGAGGTCGCAATTCGCGCACTCAAAGCACATTTCGTCGAGGTGCCCCTGTTTATCAACTCCGCAGTTGCTGATTTTACATATTCAGCCATAGGAATTCCCCAGCAGAAACAAGCAGTACCTCTTATTGGTATTGATGAGCCTGAAATAGTAGTTGAGCAAGCGCAAGGTGAACCAAAAGAGATTGATATGGAACTCCAGCCGGAAACGCGGTTATCAGGAGCTGAGCTTACACCGCTACGTCTGAAACCGATCTCGGTGGACAGAATTGAGGAGCAGAAAGAGAACTTGAGAAGGCTAAGTGATATGTTTGAATTCGACGAAAGAGACCCCGATGGCAACGCTCAGCGACCTTGAAACTGCGATTGATCTATTGTTAGACCATCCGCTCGGGATTGGACAATATCAACTGGTTCGAACTGCTGAAGAGAAAGCTTATGAAGCTTACGTGTTTGGATTGTGCTTACGTGCGGCGCGAGAGTTAAATGCAACACCTGTCCTGCGAGGGATTATAGGTCCACCTACCCCGTTCGTTTTCCGCGGAGGGCCAGGGCAGATTCATTCGACATTGCGCAATTTCGGGTATGCCACATTTGCCATAAACGGTCAGGAATTTGAGGTCCATGCAGGCGTCGAGTTTAAAGGAACAAGTGACATGACGCACGAACTCGACGTATGCATCATGCGTGCGGAAAATGCGAGAATGTGTCGTCGACAACCTGATGATCCGCCCGCCGCCAGTTTGATTGGCGCCTGGGAATGCAAATTCTATGACAAAAACCTAAGGAAAGAGCTAGGTCGCGCGTTTGTCGGACTGATGGATGACATGGGCACCAATAATCGTCTAAGTGGGCTCTGTTCTAATCGCTCTCATCCGCAACTTAAAGATTATTTCCGACCGCAACGTCGGCCGCATCCTCATTTCCAGCTCACGCCTCTTGACTCATCTAATGAGCAAATATTTGTCAACGTGATTAAAGCCGAGCTCAAGAAAATGACAGCGTTCTAAGTTGGGTTCCAGTGTGAGGGATTAGGAACGACCCAGAACCTCAACGCAAAGAGCTACTACGTTCACATGTCCCTCAGCGTCTTCATCGAGCACGATCGGTTCAAAATTCGGGGTTCAACGGTTTTAGAGTGATTCTGGAATGTTGCCAAGACTCAACATCATCCACCTTTTCGCTTTCGTAGCGCTTGACGATGTAGCGCTCTCCAGTTTCTGGACTGCTGAATCGATTAGTTGGATCAGAACGATCTTTCCCTGTGGCCGAACCGCCGACCAAGACCACTTTCATAACCCCTTGGGGTTTTGCTTTTTGTTACATCGAGTCACATAACTTCAACCTTTATTATAATTTGCCGCCGTTACAGAGCACTTCGACTTTGCACCCGTAGATCTGCTTTAGCGGTGATTTTCATTGAGTCACGTTACCATAGCGTGAGAAAATTATCGTATTCCCGTCCTAAGGATGCCAGCTCTCTTTGTGATCTAAGCCAGCGAACATTCCAGTCTCCGGATGAGTTATTTTCAAGGCCGCAGCAGTTCTGTTGTTCCTCAAAATCAACCTACTTCACTGGCAACGAAACTTTCGCAATCCGTCATGTTCGTAATAATCCTGAATCGATTAGGTCATCATGCATCTGTCCGTTCTGGTCGGTAACCATTGTGGGTCTGAAATAGTGCTCAAAACGTGAGTCAAGTCTAAATGCCGGGGTGTACAGGCGGTCGAGAGGCTCGGTTGAGCTGATATGAGTGCGGGGTGCGTCATTGCCGAGGGGACGATGGAGGCGGGCCGACAATGACAACCCGTGAGCGCATTGCATTAAGCTACCGCCTGTAGCGAAAACTAGTTGCAACTTTGTTAAGTCTCTTCGATAGAGACGCGCGAAACGTCCTGTGTGCCAAAGAATACGTAGCCTGTAACCGTTGAAGGTTTGCACGACATCGTCAGCCATAAATTTCACTAGCTTAGAAATAGGGTCGAGGGGCTTTTCTAAGATTGTTGCCCCATCCATGTCACGCAGTTTGATATTGGGTAACATGCGCCCCTGCGCTAACGAGTCATAAAAGTAAGGCGTACCAAGAATGGGAATTGGCAGTGCGACATACGACGGCAAAGTAACCTCCGGGGTCCTGAGGATGAACTCCAATTCGCGACGAAAGTCGTCGACACTACGAGTTGTAAAATCGGCGATCAACCCATATGAAAAGACAACCCCCATCTTCAGACACTTCATAATCACTTCCATTTGGGCCGAACCACTATTCTGTAGCTTGTTAACACTGCGCAACCACTCTGGATCGAAGGATTCGACGCCGCTGAATAAGAACTCGCAGCCTGCGTCCTTAACCAGCCTTACATTCTCTTGCTTGGCGAAAAAATCATTTGTCACCAGTGCAGCCCAGTTCTTGAACTGGCCACTCTGATGCAGTTCCTTGATCAGCCCAACGCGTGCGCCAAAGTCAGCCCGATCACTGCCATAAAAATTGTTGTCGACGAAGACGATCCTACTCCTCTTTCCCAAGGCGAGAATTTGTTGACGTATATAGTCGAGGTTGTAGGTTTGATAGGAGCGGTCTTCGCCCGTTAATGAACAGAAGGTGCAGCGGAAATTACAGTAACGAGTGGTTTCAGCATACCCAGTTGAACCGAGCCAATAGCCAAGATCGTAGCGAGGAAGAATTTGCTCGGCAACGTAGGCTGCGCCAAACGCATCGGCAACCACATCTTGCAGCTCTTCAATATCACCTAGACAGGCGTAGTCGAAAAAGCGGGCCGCCAAGCGAGACAGGGCTCGGACTGGAGGTCCACCTCCAACAACGATTACTTTCTCATTCTTCGATCGCACATAAGCAGTTAAATGCAGCATTCGGTCAAAACTGTTTGTCAGTCCGGTCAGGACCAGCATGTCAGGCCAAGCAAGAAGCTGTTCATCTTCGAGTGGCCCGCTGGCTAATTCCGTATAGCAGCGCACTTCACACAGTTCACGCGAGAAAACACCCGCCAGATAGATCGGTCCAACTGCCTGTGGAATCTTAAAAGCGCGATGAAGAGGTCGGTGTGAGCAGTCGAAATAGCAATTTACAATTAGAATGCGTTTACGCTGGATGGCGTCATGTCTAGTTTCTTTTTTGGTACCGCGCATATTGAATTCCAAGCGCTCAAAAAACCCCTGCAAGGGTCTTTAGTATGCGGCTGCTCCCGATGCTGGATCACCCGATTCTTTATGCCTTGATCTGCTGTCGGAGATCGCCCGAATGAACCTTGATGATCGGCAAGGATATAGGTTTCAAGTGAGAAACTCTCTTGTAATCAGGAATTCTACGGCATGTAGGACCATTATTACCATTGAAGAGTTTAGAAGGGAGAACGGACCTGAGTCCGTTCTCAGAGCTTCCATCATTATTATCAAGGTTAGTTGATGCCTGCGCTTATGCGAAGTCTATCAGCACAGCAATGTCCATCCTGCTCATGAGACGGCTCTCATCGCTAATGAGGGATGACGCTCTCGCAAAACTCGTATGAGATGATCTTTAGTAATATGTGTGTACCGTTGGGTCGTAGCAATCGAGGCATGACCTAGAAATTCCTGGACGATTCGTATGTCCACACCGTTGCGTAGTAGTAGAGTGGCCACAGTGTGGCGGAGCATATGAGGAGTGACGTGCCGTTCGATCCCGGCATCTTTGCGACACTGCGCAATCATGTTGGCGATTCCCTGGGTAGAGAGGCGCTCGCCCGAAGCGTTTAGGAACAGCGCCGAGCTCCGTGAGGGTAAATGTAAGCGCATCTCAATGTGCTCCTTTTGCAACCGCACTGTCTGTTCATCCACCACAAATGCCAAACGGTCTCTTCCACCTTTTCCCTTCACTTTGAAGACTGATTCGGCCACCAGGAAATCAGCCAGGTTTAGTGCCGAAACCTCTCCGACACGCATGCCTGTTGCGAACAGTAAATCGACGAGTGCGAAATTGCGCAGAGTACGATAGGACCGGGCTGACGCTGTTAGAACTCTATTCTTGGCTATTACGGAACCCTTACGTGGAACCTCAGCAGCACAATGCTTGTGTCGGGCTTGAGCCAGCAGCTCATGCATTTCAAACTCACTCAGAGCTCGCGGAAGCTGAACGATTCGTCCAAAGCTGAGCTTGACTCTCCAGAAGGGTGATTCCGAGAGCATTCCCTTTCGCACCCAATAGGAACAGAACACTTTAAGAACGACCATTTTGCGTCTCATTGACGCTGGAGAATAGGATTTATTGCGCAAGGCAGCCGCCCAGTTCTCAATCAAGCCGGCGTCAAGCGCTGCAAGAGAACACTTTTTAGGAGTGTAAGCAGCGAGTTGTTCCAAATCTGATTTGTATGCCATTTTGGTCTTCTTACTTCGGTCATGGGTAGAAAAGTAACCAGTCAAGAACTCAGTGATCGCCTGGTCTAATTGCATAGTATGCACTCCCGCAAACGAGTCCGAGGGCGGACCCTTCATAGAATTGAAGATCGTTTTGATTCGTCTTAGTGGGTAGGAGAAATCGTGCTGAGTTTAGTTACCAAAGATTCAGGTTTCAAGACTGGGCGCCGAAGCCTGCTGTATTAATGTTCTGATGACTGGAGATCTTCACAAACTGAAACGTTAATTAAGGATTCTCGCCGCTTTTGAGGATTTCGACCGACAAGATTCACCTGAACGAAGGGAAGACTGGATCAAGGCAGGGACAAAGCCTCAGATTGGAGCTTCGCATGTATGAAGATAATCATAGGCGCAAACGGAACAGCACAACCTGGGTGGCTCTCCCTGGAACGCAGCCATCTAGACCTCCGGGACCGCGGCATGTGGGCTCGCCTCTTTTGCCCCGGCTCGGTGGATGCCGTACTGACCGAACATGTGTTAGAACACCTGACACCGGAGGAAGCTGGCCTGGCGGCCAATAATGTCAGCGAGTTTCTACGCCCTGCGGGTTATTGGCGCATCGCTGTACCAGACGCGAACAACCCGAGTAGGTGGTACCATTTCTGCAGTAGGCCAGGTTCCGTTCTTCATCTCATTGCTAACGTTCTATATACGCCCGGCGAGCCATTTCACAAAGTATTCTATGAGTACAGTTCTCTTCAGTCTTTACTGATAAACGCTGGCTTCATTCCGCGCCTGTTGGAATGGTACGACGGTGAAAAAAGGTTTCATCGAGAAAACTGGAGCTCCCAAGACGGCGAGGTGCGCCGTAGCTACGGGCATCCCTATTTGACGACGTGGCAGGGTTTGGCGGGCTTGTCTCTAATCGTTGATGCAATAAAGCCCATAAGTCGTCATATTAATTAGGTGAAGATTAATCTTGAACTGATATGAGAGTATGAAGCATAATCTCAGCGCAATAAATTCCCATTGGGTCGTCTTCACTTAGACTCTCGAATCTTATTCAAGAGATCTTGTTCAAGGGATTCTTAGGTTACCGAAGCTCCTCCGAACGCCACTTTGGATAACTAGGAATTATGCTCCATTCGAGAAGCGTCGTAAACGCCCTTTCCCTGTCCCGGATTGGACTAGCGCTACTTTTCGTAGTTTGTTTTCAGAGAAATGCAGGTTTCCTTTATGCAGCGGCAGCAGTGTGGGTGGTTTCCCTAACAACGGACTTGCTTGATGGCTATCTTGCGCGACGGTGGAAGGTTGCTTCGGCATACGGCCGGTACTGGGACAGCATGGGAGACAAGTCATTTTACGCGGCTGTCATTATCGCCTTCAACGCACATGGATTTCTCAGTCCTTTAGTTAGCTGGGCCTTGATCGCACGTGAAGTAGCGCTGTACGTCACGAGAATACTGTTTAGCGAGAAACTCCAAAACATCGAGCAGACGAGACCATGGACAAACTTGCATGGGTACTTCATGCATTTGACTCTTATCCTGGGACTCTTGCGAATGTATGCCGAGATTCATGGTCTTTCATTACCGATAAATCCATATATGCAGTTGTCCGCCCTCGCTGCGCTCACAATCGGCGTTGTAAGCATTTTTAAGTTCCTGAAACTCGAATGACTTTCACAATGGTGGGCCAGTACTTGACGATGCCTGGTATAGCAATGGCTCCTGCCTGGACGAGAGCGTTTGCGATCGAAAGCGTTTTTATCCTTCGCTCGTAACAGTATTTCAGAATCTCAAAACTCAATTCGTTGTTCTTAAATACTTGGTCCTTCACCTCATTTAGCGACTGAATCCTTAACCTCTTCACCGTTGCATACATATTGGCGAAGAACATCCTGTTTATTCCGACCAATAACAGAGTGACAATGAAGTAATCGACAATGTGTTCAAGATTCAGTCTCTTAAATGTCTCGGCGTGGAGCGTTACTTCGACATAAACTATGGCCGCGAGAATATTGAATGCCAAAAGTGAGTTGTCTATAAACCCAAATCCTCCACGCTGATCAGGATTAAGCAAATCATATTTGATAGCGCGATTCTCTGAGGCTATTCTCATTGTCCTCTGCAGCTGAATTGACGCACATATCATGACGTGCGCTACAAAAGGCATCAGGATTATCCACGAGTAAATGTTGTGAAGCCTGCCCATCAAAAAGCACCATGGGTGATCTTTCGTGTCTAACACTGGTCCCCATTTTGCTAAAGGATCACCGAAGACGTGGATCGCAAAGTTTGACACCCAGAAAGCTGTGCCTATGAAGAGGAAGAAGTATATGATGAACTGATATTTTCCTCGCAGTTCAACCATATCCTTAAGATCTTTCAAGGGCGTTTCGATAACTTCATTATTAACGACCGCCTTACTGAATCTAATCGAACAGACCCCGTCATAGTACTTCTTAGCTGCATACCACGCGATCGCATTACCGAGTATTGTCGAGATGAGTCCGTAATGGTTGGATAATCCTATGCCTTGGCCACTAGAAAGCACGTTCTCTTTCATCGCAGCCGCATAAAACCCAAAGAAATCAACAGCGGATAGACCAATGCCGATACCCAGAAGTGTCATCGGACTTCGGCGTACGAACTGTTTAGCGAGTGCTCTTGCCGGATTAACCATAATTCCTAGTTATCAATATCTACGGCTCCTCACAACATCAGGATGGATGTGCCTGAGGGGAAGTGACTCGCAAGCTGGCAGCACTTCGAGGGATGCAGTTGGCGCTCAGAGTCTTACCTATGGAAACAGGAGCGACAGGCTTAAATGAGTTCCAAAAGAAAATATCTCTCGATAAGATCTATGTAAAAAATGAACCGCTGGTCGTAAGCCACATTGAGGATTACGATCAGCTTAAGATTCTCACCTGGAATATTGAGCGAGGAATCAACCCTGATGCCTTAGCGACCTATATCAATGACGTAAAGCCTGAGATAGTTTGTCTTCAGGAGGTTGATTGGGCTAATCAGCGGACGAAAAATGTTGACGTTCTCAACTACCTCGCACGCTCAACATCTATGCGGGGCTTCTTTAGCGTCGAGTTCTTTGAAATACAAGACTCATTTCGACCGAAAGCATTGGCGCCGGCCGGAGGGGTACACGGTAATGCGATACTAACGCGCATCGCGCCAAAAAGGTGTTTCCGAATTGAGCTTCCCGTGACCTTTGATTGGGTTAATCCACCAGCATCTAAGCAGAAGATTGTGCGACATGAAAAGCGAATAGGCGGTAGGTTTGCCTTGTGCGTTGAGTTTGATTATTTTGGCAAATCACTCATCATTTGTTCGGCGCATTTTGAAGATAAAGATGGTGGTGTGGAGGGGAGATTTGCACAGTTCCAATCTCTAACTGAAACAATTCGCGGAACTCAACGTGAAGAGGACGCTATAGCTATCATCGCCGGCGATTTCAACACTCTTGAGAATTGGATGACCAGCGTTACCCGAGGTTATCAAAGTTCAACATCCTTAGGAAAACCGTGGTATGTCAGCGAATGTCGCTGGTGGAGGGAACACCTACTACCTGAATCTGGATACTCAGACCCATTTACGTGTAAGAGCTGGACTTATAAAAGGTGGATGATTTACAGAGAAAAATTGGATTGGATCGTCGTGCGTAATTGCCAAGTCTCACATCAAAGGATTGGAGCCTTTAACACTTCAGATCATCGTCCTATTTGGGCTCAAGTTAGGTTATGACTAAATCGGTCTGGGCCTCGGTGGTTACCTGAAAAACGGCCATGTGTGGTTACTTGAAAACCGGCCATAGAGAGGCGGCCGGGACGAGTGGTTTTTTTACGCTTTCGTGCTCAGTTTGTCCATCCTTATTTCCGCTAAGCTGCAATCTCAGTCTTAGTCCGCCAGCTGCGTGGACCAAACTTCAAGACATGGCCGTGATGCAACAAGCGATCGAGCATGGCCGTGACCGCGGCCGCATCGCCCAGCAGCTTGCCCCAGTCTTCCACCGGCCGATTGGAAGTCACGAGCGTGCTGGCGCGTTCATAACGGCGCATGATGATTTCCAACAGATCTTCAGCTGCAGTCAGCGGCAGCTTACGCATGCCCAGATCATCAATGATCAGCAAAGGCCAGGCGACGGCACTTTCGAGAACTCTTTGCGCGAGCCATCGATTGATCTCATCTCCTGTCTGGTCACTGACGAACTCACCAGGCGTGGAGATCGATTATTGGAACGACGGCGCAAACAGGCCGGCTTTCGCGATCCGCTCAAGACACTAGACAACTTCGACTTCAGCTTCAATAAGAAGATGAATCGCAGTTTGCTCTTCGAGCTGGCCAGCGGCAACTTCGTTAATCGCCGCGAAGATGCACTTTTCTTAGGCCCGCCTGGTTCCGGAAAGAGCCATCTAGCCCAAGCGATTGGTCAGGCGGTTATTCAACAAGGACATCGCGTGCTCTATCGGGAGACGCATGCGTTACTCGACGAATTGGCGGAAGCGAATATCGGGGCCATGGCTTCCGCCTGGGCCTGTTGCAGGCGCGTCTCCAGCACGCTGGCCATGCCACCGAGGCGCAGTTGTCGCAGGGCTTGATGTAACTCAATCAGATTCATGTCGCTTCCGACTCCTTTAGTCTTAGTTGAATGACGTCGCGGTACTGCTGTATTCGTGCACGCCGAGCACGAGCGCTTCGATACAAGCTTGCAGACCGTACTTCGACTTCCACTGGTAGTAAGTCGCATCGCTGATCTCGTGCTCGCGACAGACATCCTTAACGGTCCGTCCTGCTTCCACCGCTTTCAGGATCGCGATGATCGGATGTTCGCTGAATTTGCTCTTCCGCATCAAGGCCTCCTGGCGTCATAGTTGCCCGGAAACCTCTAGTTTTCAATGGCCGTTTTTTAAGGGAGTCTTACATTCGGACTGCAGTTCCTAGGGGGCGTTTTGAAGGGGAGGCGATGGTCACGGACCAACAATACAGGAGGCTTATGAAGTTGCGAAGAACAGAGCGGAACTTGGCGAGCGCGGCCAAAGCGGGCATGGACGAGAAGACGGCGCGGAAGTATTTACGAATGGGCAAGGTGTAGCTTGCCGCGGCCACCGCCTTTGCAACCACGGAAAATAGGTTCCGAAGATTACGCGAACTCGCCGGAGCGTCCGGGGGCTCTAACCAAGGCGGTGAAACCTGCTCCTCATTATGGCTTGCTACGCAATCAATCTACAGGGAAAGGTGGACGACCGAGGAATCCATGTTCAATCCCGAATGGTTATCCCACTTCTGATGCCATAAATTTACAGGCGCCCTAATTTTATTGACTCTTCAATGGCATTTCGAATAATCTTTCTTGTTTTGAAATATCCCAGGCTGATCCTCAGAACTCAGAGCCTTTAGAGCCTGTGCAAACTTTGCATTCCGAACAGCTCCCGGTTTCATCAAGGCGTCACGGTAGTACTTCGCAGTGCGTACTTGTCCCTCGTTGTGGATTGTAATTTAAGGCCTTAGAATTAGACATTTCGGTAATAAGGCTGAAAGCAATGCCATGTCACAACTAGTTCGAAATCTACCAAGTACTTCGTTCCTTTCGCCTCAAGATCTTCTTAACGCTCGTTTGTCACAAGTCGAACGATTAACGTATCTAGTCAACGACGTACTCGACAAAGAGAGTTTGACCGAACTCTACGATCTTATTCTGGAACAAACAATCGGATACTTTGGCTTCGATTATGGAGCGATTTCGCGGATCGACTATAAGGCTAACCAAGTGAAGACGGTAACCGGGAAATCGGCGAAGCCTAAGCTGGTCGATCCCAATCAGTGGAAAGCTGAATCCGTTTACAACTTAACTGACACGGACATACTAGTTGATGTTGCGAAGACTAGGAGGTCTGAAGTGATTTGTGGTCCTATCGTGGAGAAAAATTGGGACCCGCGTCTTAACAAGAAGATATACGACAAATACAATCACAAAGAACTCGTAAGAATTTACGTCCCATTCATTGTTCGCAAGACTTTTAATCCTAGAACACCGCTCAGAACAACACAAGAAAAAACCGACGAGAGCGTCCTCGGAATAATAGAGGCCGGATACCACGTTTTAACCTGCTTTGAGATCTCTGACGAGAGACGCGCGTTATTCGAACTCTTCATTAAATATTGTGCCGGAGCTGTTCAAAAACTGATCTTGATCGAAGAGAGAGTTGCTCTAGATAGAATATTGGACCGCCTCAATGCGCAGGAGAATCTACTTTCCAGTGCAGAAGAGATTTACGGTACGCTTAGAGAAGTCGTTGAGGAGTATCTCAAGATTGATGCTGTAAGTGTCTGGGAGAAAAGTACGGCAAGTGATCCCTTCAAGCTCAAGAGAGTGGCTGCGAGCAAAGTCCTACAGACTGGATATGACAAAGAGAATATCCAAGAGCTGCCACATGATAGTTATACTGCGGATGCCATTAAAAGCGGGAAAGCAACAGAAGTGTCCCTCGATCAGATAAAAAGTCCGAAATTTGCTTACCGCCAAATCGCGTTGGAAAATAATTTTGAGTCGATGGTAATTATTCCCATCTCGATCGGACCAGAAGTTTATGCCGTTGTTGATGCGTTTTTCGGGCCTGGTCGTCGACTAAGTCAACAGGAGGAGGAGTTTCTGGAACGTCTAGCCGCACGAGCCGCACTTGCGATGATTGCTGTGCAAAATGCCAAACTCGTTAACTCATTTAGCAATATCTCGGCGGCGCTTCTGGATGAAGGCTTGGAAACCATTTTGCAGAGTATAACGGACAGCGCTTTGGAAGTTCTGCATGCGAATCCGGTAATCCTTTTTCGGTATGAGAATGATCACAAGAAATTTATTCCTGGTCTGATTAGTTCTGGAGACTTCCTAGAACCGGCCGTAAGAGACATACCAACGGAAGTAAAAGAAAATGACTGGCCAAATATACTTTTAAATCTTAGTGATAGTGCGATCTATCTGGAAAGTGAATGTGAGTACGTGAATTTTCAGAAACAGGTAGGACGGCACTGGTTGGGTGACCGTTTCGATCGGGATTTCTGGCACCGTGAGCAAATCAAATCGTTAGCTCTATTACGTCTTGAGCATGGGAACGAACCGGTAGGGGTCTTGTTTGTAAACTACCGAACTCCGCAGAGATTCAACGCGCCGACTAAAAGGTTAATCCAAGCCTTTGCGGCTCAGGCAGCATCAGCAATCATTAACGCTAAACTTCTAGAACAAGACAGAGAATTCTGGGAGCGGCAACGGCGGGATTCCTTTTCCTTATCGGTAAGTGAAGTATTTGCCAGCCTCGCTCATAATTCTGGAAATCTTATGCACGCAATTGGCATGAGGTTCGCTGAGTTGCAGGACTTCGTCACAACACATTCAAACAAAACCTTGGAGAAGGAAAAGATTCAGGCGCTTATAGAGCATCTCAAAAAACCACTTGAAGAACTCAGCGCCGACTTCAGCGGTCTCGAGGAATACCGCAAGTTTGATGACTTTAATGAGGAGCAATGTCAGGTAGAAGATCTCATTGAGAGCTCTATCAGATTGCTCCAAACTAAATTTAACCGAAAAAAGATCAATATCAAGAAGCACTTTCAGCATACGCCTGAGATCTTCTGTGATAAGCATCAAGTGCAGCACATGCTATTGAATCTCTTTTTGAACGCGCTTGATGCGATGGGAAGAAAGGGAACTCTTTCCTTAGGAACGGAAGTCAAAGATGGGTATGTGCGAATCAGGGTCTCAGATACCGGCACAGGTATATCAAGCGAGAATTACTCTGAGATTTTCAAGCCGTTTTTCACGACGAAGAAGCATGGTAGCGGCCTGGGCCTCCCAATCAGTCGGTATATCGCTGCGCGGCATGGTGGAAGCCTTGAGTTCAGTTCCAAGATAGGTAGAGAAACGACTTTCTCAATCTTTTTGCCCATAGAAAGGCAGGGTGAGTAAGTTGCCCAATGAAAAGGCGAAAATCTTGATTGTTGATGATCATGCTCATGAGCGTGATGCTTACACTCATCTCATTGAACAGCGCTTTAATTACGCGGTTTGCTCACCTCCATCTTTTGATGCACTGAAGGAAGCCATCACGTTCGAAATTTTCGACAGCGTACTTGTGGACGTTGATCTGGACGAGTGGAACGTTCCGGCAAAAATCGACGGAACGATCATCGAGGATGGTACAGACATTGCGCGGTTCTATTTTGACTTACATAAGATCAAGTCGGGAAGGCTCTATAGCACCCATGTAAAATTCCCAGCCCCGCGTTTCGGGGGAAAGATTAAACGTCTGCTACGGAAGATAGAAGAAAGTCAAGTTGACTTTACGTCGATGCCCAAGACTACTTCGTTGGATATCAAAGAGATTGAGGAGGAGTTTAAGCCGGTTCTTGAAGGGGCGGAGCGTGTCTACAAATCTAATCCACTTTTTCGACCGATTAGTTATTACAGCGGCGGGCACAGGGCGAAACGCCTGCGAGCCTATAAGACAATTGGTAATCTTCATTCAAACTGGCTCAACTTCAATTTCGAGAGTGTCGGGGATTGTGCATGGGGCGTAATTTGCGGAAGATCAAGCGAACGAGACTATTACAGCAAGAGCTTAGTAGGTGACGAAAGAAAAGAGTCTCAATTTGTGATAGGAACCAGGGAGAACTACCCCACGAGAGATGAGCTAAACGCGATTGCAGAACAGAGAGGCGCTTTACCTTTCGTAGTTTGGAATACGCGCAAATTGGGGTTCGTGGAACGTCAGTTCAATCTCGCTGGTCCACTATTGACAAATGTACCAGATTATCTACGTGATTTCTTTGGCATCGCCATGGCGCGTTCGTGCATTCAAGCATATGAGAGTGGAAGGCGCGACTGGGCCAT
The DNA here is from genome assembly GCA_035248565.1 of Pyrinomonadaceae bacterium. Classification (GTDB taxonomy): domain Bacteria; phylum Acidobacteriota; class Blastocatellia; order Pyrinomonadales; family Pyrinomonadaceae; genus PSRF01. The sequence goes on from DATFHH010000114.1 coordinate 22,501, forward strand.
TGAATGGTGCCAACAATTGACCTTTCCTGCCCAAGTAGAGATTGCAAAAGCTATTTTCCGCAACGTTCGGGGTAAATCTTCAGAAGAAGCTGATCTCACTAATTTTGTTCGAGAGGCGAATCTTCCGCAGATTGTCGAGGTTTATGATTGCAGAGTTGACGGAATTGAAGACGCTGAGGACGGGCAAGAACAAATTGCCTGGGTCGAATTGCGTCTTGCAAATGATTACAGAGCGATCTCGATGGAACCCTTTGATTTGAAGCAGTTACAAAACAATGATATTGATCACGATAGCCAGAAGTTTGAATATGTCGTCTACCGCCTAACCAACGATGATGTCGCCATGAGTATTGAACCTATTGGAGTGATTGACTGAGTTTAAAATCTATTTGATTACTACCTCTAATCCTCATGCCTCAATTAAACGGGACGTTACTCACTAACCCTCAAATGGCTGGAGTTCTTAGGCGACTGAAAGAGTTTGTTGGCCTAGCTCATAAGCGGAGCGATTTAACGGGCGCCTCGGGCGAACGGCTCAAGGTTTATCTTTTTAATGTTGGGCAGGGAGATCATGTCCTGCTGGAGTTTCCCAATGGACATTACGGGATCATTGATTTCTATTTTGAAGGAACTCTTGGTCTGAAAGAACCCCCGGCGCTTACCTACCTAGAGAACGTCAAGAGATTTCATCCAGAGAAACAAATAGTCATTGATTTTATCTGTATCTCACATACTGATTTTGATCATGTTAAGGGAATAGATACGTTTTTGAAGTGGGCTGAGGAAAACGAGATTCAGATCGACAACTTTTGGTTACCGTCGGGTGACGAATTTTGGCGGGTGTACGAGATTTATGAGAAGGCCCTGACGAAGTATGCAAAAGGTAGCGCAGCAAGAGACCATGGACTTGACCTAAAAGATCGCCTGCGGGCAATCAGAGACTTCCAAAAAAGCAACAACTACACATCGCACACAGATGCTATGCAAGGCGCAATCCGTTCTTTGCATTCAAATATAGGCGGAGGGGCTGAAGTTGTCTTAATCGCGCCTTTGGCAAAGCACCTTAAAAAATTTGACGAACAGGTCTGGATGGATTTTTTTAGATGGATGTTCGAGAAAACAGTCGGGGACTCCGCACAAGCAAACTTAACTTCTTCCATTTTGCTCGTTATTCTGAGAAAGCACAAACTATTGTTTGGAGGAGATGCTGATTTGGACGTATGGACGGAATGTCTCGATGACTACGAGAGAACGAACCAGAAGAAGCACTTTGGCCCATGTGTCGCAGATTTCATCAAAGTCAGTCACCATGGCTCCAACAACTCATCCTCTCTCGACTTGTGGAAAAGAATCTTGGACAAGGATGTGAAAGTTGGCATTTCAGCGGGCAGGCGGTATGGACATCCCCACTCAGGAACGCTGAGAGACATCGCCGGCGCAGCACGCGAGATCGGGTCTACGGTACAGATTCTGTCAACAAATACATGTACTCATTGTTTGCATAATCAGAATATTCCGGAAGAGCCGTTGGAGGAGTCAGTCTACGATCCGCCGGAGTATCCTGCCGAGGTAAAGCAGACTCTGAACCGACTCAGAGCTTTGCCTGGACCAAGTGGACTACGTCCAGCTCTCGGTGCTTACATCTTCAGATTTCCTTTTGACAGTGATCGCGTTGCGGTTGCAAAGGGTCTGCGTAATGAGGTGAAACGTAACGTTAACTGTATCTATAACAACTCTCATCAGCATCCATTCCCTGACTGCGCACAATAAAGACGTTTTTATGAGACAGGGTTGATTGCGTACCTACAGACGGATTACGGATTCACTAAACGTCGCGAGGTGCCGCGGCAGGTCTCCACCGCAGGGTTTATCAGTACGAGCCGCGTCCAAGCTTGGCAGCGACCGGTCAAGGGTTCGCAAGTTATTTAAACGGCTGCGTTGCATGGGGTCGGTTGGAGCCACAAACATGCCGCTCCAATCAATATTTCGAAATTTTTCATCTTTAAATTTCGCGCCCAGAAAACGGTATCTCTACCCCAGTTTAGAGGGTTACGATGGGATTTCCTCACTGTCAGACAGCCAGATGTCAAAACACTGTGTCTCTCCGACGCCTGTGGTAAAGCGTGCTGGATCATACTGTTTTGGTCGTACGTACCAAGCGGCGGATATGCGCGCAGCCGCCGCTAATGCCGCGAAAGCCGCCGCATGAACTTTGGAGCCGGTTAATCCAATTTCAATGTTAGCGCCACTTAGGAAATAGAGCTCCTGGTAAATCTCTTCGGTTTTCTGAATTGCACTTAAAATGTCGTTTGTATCGACTTCTACCAAAGCAACGTTCTCATACGCGACGCTTGCCGAAAATTCAGCCGCTGCGCGCGCGAAACTGCGCCGAGCTGTGGTGGGAGGTGGCACAAGAATGCGTGCGGCATCGTAGTCTCTCGTATCCAGTATGTGCAATAGACGATCGTTTTTCGGAGACGCTGACGCTAACAACGCTCGCCAACGTTCAGGACTTGCCACTTCGTGATGGATCTGAATCAATTCATACGGTCCAATTTCGCCGAACAATACCTTGTCCAATTTTGAAAACGCCTCGCTAGGCACTTCTTTGCCTGGCTGAATGCCCATTGTTTGCAGCTCCTCGTTGCTTGGGTAATACGACTTGGCGAGAGTGTGCACTACGGCTACTTTATGCCTAGCTTTAAGGGCTTCCCTTAAGGCAACGAAAATGTATGGCTTCGACAGTCCGGAGGAGTCGATGACGAGATTTCTGGCGTTCGGCAAGACGTTTTGAAGTTCATCGACGTTGGAAATGATCGTCGAATCAATGCCCTTCTGTCGTACGAGATCACGAATATCCCGGCCTTGACTATCATCGTATCGTACAAGAATTATTTGTCGTGGTTTAGTTGTTTCTAGCAGTCTTTTTGTTGAAAGCAACGTGCGATCTTCAAATCCAAGCGCGAGAATAATGGTGTCGACAGCTCGTTCTTTGAGAGCCTCTAAACTGGTAGTAGCTGCACGAATACCAAGAGTGGGAAGACCTCTATCCAAAATGTCGGGCGGTTCTTTGATGTACTGTAGGGAGTACTGGATCGAACTCGTTTTCCCGCTCCGGAATGGTTGGCTTTGCCCTTCAACCTTCTTTGAACGACGTACCGGTCGCTGACTAGGATCGCTTTTATCACGCTCAGTTCTCTTCTTTCCGGCAGGTCTGCGGGTTCTCGTTTTATTAAGTGGGAGTTTCGCTTCACTCTCAACCAAGATCTTGTGGGCGGCTCGTGGCGCTTCTAACCATCGGCGCAACGCGTTACCTGAAAGTTCAAACCGATCACGATCAGCCAGACCGATAAAGCTTGCTAACCCCAAAATCTTTTTGTAAGAGAGTTTAAATTGAAGCACCGGGTCATCATCTCTCGTTTTTGTTCGTGGTACCCCACCGTCGTAAACAAAAACACCGGCATCCAAAAGCTCCAATAACTTCTCAGCCACAGATTCCGAGTCAGGGCCAGCTTCAACCCGTACGTAAAGCTTTGTGTACTGTCGTAAGCGCCCGTTACGGTGCTTACCCGATAACGACAGAAGCTCTCCCGCGGCTTTCGCGAACGAAAGTGCCACCCCCTTTTTTTTCTGATCTCGGCGGTTCAGAAGGTGTATTAGATTTGCGGAATGTTCTAGAAAGGCATCGGTCTGTTTCGGGGCGGGGACTGGAATTTCGTTGGCGTCAGCCCGTTCCAAGATTTTTTCATAAAGTTTTACGACATCACCGATATCACCCACACAAATGGCTTGAAGAGCGCGTAAGCCGCGGTAGACCTGCTTTCTTTCGTTGGACGTAGCAGATGACGATGCGATGTTTTCAGCAATTTCTTCTAGCGACACGTCTCCCAAGAGTTCCTTCGGATCAATCCGATAAACAGCATCTTGAAACCGCTTGCCACGCTGTCGGAGGATTTGTGCGATAAACTCCATATTCTGAGAAGTTGAGCCTTCTTCGAGTAATCGATACACTTCGTTACCAAGGTCAAACTCCTGATAATCGCGATTTGAATCCGCCGGAGCTATTCCTCCGGGAGATAAGAGAACACGATGAAGCGTTTGCGCTTCGGTGGTTATTCGAAATCCGCAATTGGGATGTTGAAACAGCAACTGCGAAACAACATCGCGCACAGTGTCGGCGGTCAAGAACCGAGTAGAAACATCGTCCAGTAAGAACAACACATACTTCTGATTTAGTCTCGAGGTCGCGACTCTTAGCGTATCGGCAAGATGACCGAAAGCGGCGGTGGGAGATGTCTTAAGACGGCATACATTCTGTCCATCCGCAAGATCGAACTCCAAATCCATTAAGAATTGTTCGAACGCGAGCTCATCACTGATCTCTCCGGTCTCTGATTTGTTGATGTGGACCACCCGGAGAGCTGGTCTTAATAAGACATCAATACTTCGGGATAATGCGTTCGGATCAAGATGCCGCAAGTGTCGAAGTACCTGTACGGAGTCACGTAAGTACGCGATGAACAATCTCTCGAAGGGTAGGAAGACAGGTGCTCGCTGTGCTCCGCCATAGTTCTGGGGATTCAGAAGCTTTTGACACGAAGCGTAAACTCCAACGAATGCGTCGTTGCTCAATCGGCTCAGGGAGTTCTCTCCGTTACTATTTGAACCTTGGGAAACTCGTGCATGAAAGTGAAGCGCTCGTAAGAGCATCGTTTTACCGCATCCGCGCATCCCGGTGATTACTTGGGGACCTCGGACTGTCGTGCCTTTGAGCCATCTCCCTTCAGGATCTATCCAAAGATCAGGCACGTGCCAAAACTGAAGCGCCTGCGCATTGTATGTATCGGCATAACGTTCAAGGTAAAGAGGTTGTCGCCATGGTTCATCTGTGGCTCGCATCGCCGTAGTCAATATGTTCTTTGCGTCTTCTATTGACATGATGCGTGTAGCAGTTGCGTCCGGTGCCAGGTGTTCCGCTAATCCTCGCAGCGCCATTGCAATTCGATAATCGACGTCGGTTCCACCACCTAAGTGCTTTCGAACTGCCGCACTTAGTGCCGCAATTATCTTTGCGGCATTGTGCTGATCGCCTACGTGATGATCATCACCACTTTGACTTAGGTCGAGCATTGAACCGAAATCTATCGCTACGGCCCTAGTGTTTGGGTCGATCGCATCCGACCGCCGTTTATTCGCAGGCAAAGTTTCAACAATCATATTCCCAGGGTGTAAATCATTATGTGCCTTATGTTGTTGTAAAAATAAATGAAGTATCTCAAAAAGGTCAGCCGCGATTTGAGCTGCCTTTCGTGCTGTCAGCTGGTACTTAGCTGGTTCCTTCAGCATCGTTTCAAGCGTAGGACCTTCAATCTTCTCTAAGACCGCTATGTGGCACATAAGTGCGTCTCTACCGAACGATACCGAAGCGTCAAACTGATCGTTGATATCGGCCAGAACAGTGGTACCCAAGGCTATGGCAGCATGCTCTTGACACTCTTTTGTCCAATCCTTTTGAAACAACTTGTATACCTCAACGGGGACGACCTTTAGCACCACCACACGGTTCAACGCTTCCTGCTTAGCGCGGTATACAACACCATAGAACCCTCGTGACACTGATTCCGTTATCGAATATCCGTTAATAGTCTTCGGGAAATTCTTTAACACAAAGTCATATGTACGGAGACAGGAGGGACACGTATCTGAAAGTTCATGCGGTTGCAAGTCCTTTGATGGGCACCAAAAGCAGCAATAGCTAGGCATATCTTACTTCCTCAAAGTATCTACTCTTGATTGGCAATGGCACAGGACGTAAAGCGTCCTCCAAGTCTGACCGCAGTTGCCGCCAGAGCTGTGGGTTGGCTCTAACAGTTGCAATAAGATCTCCCTTCCGCAGGAAGGCACCGTTAGAAGATCTAAGTATTAAGCCGAGCGAGTCTGAAAATTCTTCGGGCGTTTGCCCATTGTCGAACGACCGGTAAGTAACAAACACTGCACGGACTCTCTCTAGATCAACTCTACAGAAACCATCTACCTGGGCTGTTATTTCAAGCTTATGCGCATTAATTACACTAGTAACTTTTTCCATAAATCTGTCGAAACTAGTCCCTTGACTTTGTAAGTTGCTCTTAAAATGTTCAAGCAACTGTTTCCAGGAAGGCCGTAAACCATACGATTGCGTTGTTACGCTCGCAATTGCATAACAAACATCTGTATGACGTTTTAGTTCGTCCGGTGCTGAATCGCTGAGAACCCTTGAAAGCGCCACAAGTGCCTCTCCTCGACCAATGTACGGCTGGTACGGCACACTTGCATCGGTGAGAACGCATGTTCCATTGATGCGAAGCAAATTTGCTACTCGGCAGAACCGCATCGCGTTTTGTCTTGCCTCATCCCACCTCACGCCAAAATTGCCGAACGGAGACACCCGCACATCCAGCCCGACACACGATAACCCTACAATTATTTTCTTTGTGAGCAGACTTGCGATTACTAGAGGTGTCACATTCAACGCACCAACGCGTTTCCGATAGTTGAAAAGAAGGGCGTCATATTTCCCATGAGTCTTACCAGCTAGAAAGTGCACGTAACCCGCTTTGCTTAGCGCTTCCGTCGCCTCGGCATCGGTGAGTAGGAACTTAAAACCTGGGATTTGGGCCAACACATCAATGCCGCCTGCCGGTCTACCTGGTACGCCCAGTTTCGGAACCTTATAACCCAAGGCTCTAAGATATAAAGGGCAGAGCAGTGTTGTTAACGAACTGGGACCGCCGGTAGATGCAACATCGGCGGCTTGGGTTAAATTTCGCCAAATACAGCCACTCGATTCTGCACATGCCTCAGCCAGATAAGCCACATCCAAGTCCGAAACGCTGTCCGATCGACAGTAGTTGACAAGCGCCGCCATCGACGATTCCGATGTTTCTTGAATGAACCGATCTACAGTAGCCTTAAAGGACATTGTAAGAAGTTAGGCATGTACGCCAGACATGTTTACGGTGGTAACAAAAAGTGTGCGTCGTAGTTTTCTTACCACTCTACGGGGCTCCTTGAGGTCATGCTGCCAAACGCGAACGATTCGCCAACCTGCATTTTTAAGCTGGCGGTTAACTACTCGATCACGTTCAAAGTTTCTTTGCAGTTTTCTCTGCCAGAATTCTGCGTTAGTTGCGGGAAGAGTTCCATGTTTGGGACAGTTGTGCCAGAAACAGCCATCGACAAAGACTACGACGCCTTGCTTGGGAAAAACAAAGTCAGGTCTCCCAAAAACCTTGCTGTGTCTGCGCCAACCGGTAATCGATGCCTCTTTAAAAATTTCGATCAGACGTAGCTCGGTCGCTTTGTTGCCGCGATCTTTAACTCGCGCCATGATTCGCGAACGATCCGCTGCCGAGAAAACATCCCCCATTGCCAGCACGGTCTAGCTAGTCAGTTTGAAGCAATACCACATTCAGCGACCCCTACCCCGACCCTATTTAATTTCGGTTGTCCGGTGCGACAAGTTTTTGCCCAGAGTTCCGGACTCAAACTTTTTCATAGAGGGTACGTGCTACGTTCTTAGCATGTCGTCGAATGAACTCCGGGGGTAAAGCATTGCCAATCATTTCTGCTACTGCAATCCTGCCACGCTCCAACGAAAAAAAGTAGGTCTTCGGAAATGATTGAAGAAGTGCCGCTTCACGTAGAGTTATAGCGCGGTGTCGGGTCGGATGAAGAAATCGGCCTTTTGATGGATTAAAGCAGCCAGTAGTGATTGTGGGCGCAACATCGTCCCAAGCCATTCGACCGTAAACATCTCTGAATCCGTCTGACTTCTTGTGACACTTAAGTTGAGCTTTCTTATCAAGAGCAGAACGACTTCCGCCATTTGGGGGAATCTGTTTTATTCGCTTAATTACTTTTTGGCTTCGCCGTTCCTTGTAGTTGTGAAGGGCATGCGTTCTCGTGCGTTTGCTCAAGTGCTTTATAGCATCACGGACGAGCTGCCGAGAACGCGCCTCTCGCGCAAACTCGATCTTCATTCGGTGACCTGCCATGAGTATGAATCGACGGCGGCGTTGAGGAACACCGTAATCTGCAGCATTCAAGACGCCTGTAGTACATTCGTAACCTTGCCGTCGCAATTCGGCCAGTATTTTTCTGAGTCGCCAGTTCTTTGCCAAGCCTGGAACGTTTTCCAACATGATCGCTTTCGGCCGCAATCCTCGTACGAAGCGCATGAATTCGAACACAAGATCGTTGCGCGGATCAGTGCTCCTTTTCTTGTTTCCGTTGCGTGTGGTGATTGTAGAAAACCCTTGGCACGGTGGGCACCCTGCCAAAAGATCAAGTTGTCCCCGTTTGAGGCGCAGTTTTCGCTTGATTTCCGCAACAGACACGGTTCGTATATCCTTTGTCCAAACGCGCACACTCGGATGATTTGCCTTGTACGTGGTGGCAGCAAGAGTATCGCACTCCACGGCGCCAATCACCCGAAACCCTGCCTGTTTCAAACCGAGTGTGAGACCGCCGCAGCCAGAGAATAAATCGATTGCTCGTGGTTTTTTCATGCTAGCAGAATTCTGGGCGTTATGCGGAGTGGTCAACAAGAAAATCGACCAAGGCTATACTCGCCACCTCACAAGTCATAGCGAACGGTAGGTATTCAACAAGTAGAACGACCTTCATCAAATCGCAAATGCAAATCCATAATTGCCTACCGGAAATCTAATCTGCGGCCACCAAGCAGAATTTGTACCTCTTTCAGCCGTTGTCCTCATCAAGAATAGTGTTACGGAATCATTGGGCACCAGCTTATCTTCTCCACCTGACAGAATTCCCGCTGTTTCACGCCGCTTCTCCTTAAGTCCACGATCACGATCCACAAACACATATCCATGCGTTTGTTTCCGAAGTGAAGCAAACTGAGAGATTGATTCCGCGACTGCGACAGGATCCCAAACCTTTTCCGACTGAGTGTCATCAGGTCGTGTCAGCTCCACTATTTGTCGCATCCTTGCAAGCGGAACTCGCGCATACTTCTTGTTTAGTATGTCCGCCAAAAGTTTATCAAGTTCATTTGTCGCAACTAGGGAAGAGGCGTCCCTTTTGACTTGTGCGGGGTTATAGATGCTTCCACCCGTATATACCCCGATGGCACCTGGTGCGAGCACATTCGATCTGGTGGCGTTTAGTTTTCCTTCGATATAAACACCTCGAAACTCTTCACCCGGCGACTGCGCTATAAGCTCTCTCAATCCACGTTCCATTTTGTGAATGGCTTTGAAAACAGTATGAAGCTGATTGGGGAGAAATAATCGCAGTAGGCCGATATCTGCTCTTCGATATCCGTACATCCTCGCGTGTTGAAGCACAGTATCGGCTTGGGGTGTTTTGGGATTACGACCGTAATAGCTAACAAGTAGATTTTTGATAGTTACGCCTCGGCCCAACTTGTTTCCACCAACGAACAAATTGTACGGTGACAAGACGGCCACGTCTTCATCAGTTTCCCCATTGACTAGCTTGACGGCAATGCCTGGCGAGAAAAATGCGATCGTTTCGACTAGCTCGTCGAATCCTGGATCAACCAGACCAGGATGAGTCGCAACGAGATCGTCATATGCAGCCTGCAACCGTTTTATGAGTGAAGGTGATTTGGCCTTTGCCCCAGCAGCTAGGTCGGTCTTGTACTTTCTCAATAAGTCAACGATGTGTTGGTGATCAGCCTTTCTCGTGCTCACATGGCAAAGGAAGGCACAGTTCTGAGCGACATCACGCAATCGTTTGTGTGTCGCCCCAATCATGAAAGTGTCTAAGGCTGTTTGCAAAGATTTCGGCAAAATCAATCTGGGACTAGGCTGACTCCCCGAGGTCAACGTCGTGATGTCATCCAGTGGAAATTCTCTTATCAAATTCGATCCTTCACCAAAGAATTCTTCTCCTCCTACGTATCCCGATCCTGGATGGCTAAGTACCGTGAACTTCGGCCGGAACTCATGGCCGGGGATTTGAAGGAATAGCGCCTGCGGCGTGGCAGTGACTTGCAGGTATGTGTTCCTTTGAAAGAAGCTTCTTAACTCCATAATCCGATCGTTTATTGCGCTACGTGTTCCGTCATCTTTTTTGGTCCGTGTATTGAGGCTCGCTTGATCAGCTTCGTCATCGATAATGAGGCAGGAAAGCTTTTTCAAGTTGCCTTTCCTGAAATTCTCTATCAAAGTACCGAGATGGCCAGCATTTTTTGTCATTACGATTGCGCAAGTCCCTCCCTTTATTCGCTGCAGAAATGCGGTCCTGTCCTTAATGTCGGCCTTGCCTAAGATATCCATTCCCGGGAAAGCCTCTTTTGCACGACCTAAAGTCTGTTCGTAAAGAGGATCATTATCTGACGTAAGAATGAGAAGTGTTTGATATCCCTCGTCCGCGCCAACAGCTCCAGTAAGCGTTAGCACACCTGTTTTCCCGCTTTGCACGAGGCCATAGATCAGACCGTTGGTCTCGTCAGTTCCTGCCCTTAAAGGATCGACCCATTTTTGGGCGACCTCTTGTGCAGTCACGCCGATGTCTTCTACCTCCTCCGTGTTTCCTATCTGCTTGTTTAAGAGACTAATGACCTGATCTCGGTGATTCATTTAACTCTTTCCTCTCAAGAATCCGCTGCCAGACGGATGGGGCTATCTTTCGATTGAGTTCTCCATTTGGACCAAAGACGCCGTAATGTTTTCCATGCTTTCTATAGCAGGCAATGTGAATCGAGGATCGTCGGCGCCCAGCGATTCCGCGGTAGTCGTCAAAAGTAATGGCAGCTATCCCATCAGATCCGCAAATAAGACCAATGATCAATTTGGAATTCTTAGCCCGACCCCGCAACAGTCGCTGCTCATCAGGTGTAAACGTGAATCCCCAGGGACTTCGTCCCTTGGTGCTATATTTCAAACATACTGATATTTGATCATTGATTGTGAAGAAAGGTGGATCGTATTTCAAAGCAGTAACTCTATTGCTCCGTGCCAACAGATGGAGCGCTGCCCCTTCATAGAATTCTTGTTTCCGAATTGCCATAGCAAAACCTGACTACAAGTATGACAGAGCGTTATGGAGTCTTAAGAGCGTTCGTAGGCGTACTCGCAAGAATGCGTGAGAAAGCTGGCATGTGGGAGTAAAGCCTAGCTATGACGTAGATTACACTGGGGCAATTCATCCGTAAAGGTCTAATGCAACGCCTAATGTAAAGTTGGCAGGGCGTATCGGAGAGAAGAGGCCGACAGAGCTATTCCCATCGTGTTCAGCATTGGGCTGCCCACATTGGGACGGACGCAATGCTTTCTCCCACCAGCAGAATCGGCCTGCCTGATGTCGCAGGCTATCCACGTGTTCGCACGTGAATATTGCGCACCTACACAATCAGTGTCCGCGTTTCAGGCCCTCTCAAATCGCTTTCCAGTTCTAGATCGCCGTAGGAAGAGCATCTCGACTGTCCTCGGCAAAAAGCATCTCAATTCGGACGGTCATCTGATAACAGAAGATTCTGTTCTCCCAACTACAGCGCCTGGCGGCGCTCCCGAACAGAATCGCTGTTATCAAACGCCCGCTACTTTATTAGTTCTCCCCCTTGCGCCCGCTCCACTCGCGCGCTCGGCGCACCTCGCACCGCTCACTCCGCTACGCCCCCGCTGGGGGCTGGCGCGTTCTTTTTGTTCGGGATGAGTGGAATCCTTTTGGATTGGGTCTAAGAGGAAAGGAATCCAGGTAGTTGAACCGTGTAGAGGCTTTCCTTCCGTAACCCATCATGGTCAGCACTGCGGAGCGACGCTTTGACATGTTAGAAATGATAGCCGCTGCTGTTCGCTGCAAATTGGAAAGACTTATAGTGCCACCTAGTAAACGTTGCGAACCCTCTTGCACAAGTTTGAAGAGATAGGTTTGTGATACGGGCTTGTTGCGGCATGTTCTGTTTCCAGCGACAAAATACTCATTATGATAAGCCCTAACATGAGTTCTCCGTACTTCATAAAATCGTTCGAGGAGTGGGACCAGCCATGGCAGGGCTTTGTGAGGAAACTTTATTATTTGTTCAGTTCGTCGAACCAAGCGCCTGCCTCGGGACGGTCTCTTTGCCGGTAATATCAGGTACTTATAATCCAACTTGCGTTCAGCTTCATTGATTGTTGATCTACCACTTATCAGAGAGGGAATTCTCAAATTGCGTATTTCTGTCGATGTTAGGAGGTGAAAGATAGTCAGGTAATAAACAAGCGCCTCGGTGGGATCGGGTTCCGGTGAAACAATGTATGTGCACAGTTGTTGAATAACGCGGTCGTCGTAACGCCGAATTGCGCCGGATACTTCGACACGCCTACCACGTTCGTCTACGACAGTGAACGCGCTTGGTCCCGATCTCATTCCCGAGTTCAAAATTGGATTGTGACTAACAACCCCATGTAGCACGGCCCAATCAAAAAATACTCGCAGACGCGAAACTATGGTGGTTCTGGAATTGCGAGTGAGATGTTTCACCCGCACGTAAGAATCCGTTGCCTCGCATTTCTCGTTGATACACTTCTCGCCAGCTCCTCGAGAGTCAAAGGGGACGCATTTACCACACTTGCTACAACGGAATTTCCACAATAAGGTCTTTTGGTAATCATCTACTACAGCAGCATCAACCGCGCTGAGCGAGTTAACTTGATTTCGTTCGCACCACTTTAAGAACGCATTCACAGACGCCACGGCGCTTATTAACTGCTCATGAGTATTGGCTAAGACTTCAACACATTCAGTCATGGGCTCTGATTTCGGGTTGAGCATTCCTCGCAATACCCATTCCTGAAAGCGGAACACGTTTTCGCGAAACATGGGTGGCGTTGACTTCAATGAATGCAATCGGCGCTCAAGCAGATAGGAGTTCCGGTCCTGCAGTACACCTCGTTCGGCATAAAGATTTCCGAGGTCCCATAAGCACGAACGTATTAGCATTATTTTCATTCGGTCCGCTTTGCCGTAGCGTGGTCGCGCGTCCTCTATTCCTTTCCAAGTTAATACTTCAGGCAACTCCTTGACCTTTAGAAACTCGCCAATCGCGCGAAATCGCCTCAGATCGTGTGCGGTAATCGGCGCCAACCAGTTGATCCTGGAAGCAAGGTCCGCAAAATAATGTGTGTTTTGTGGGAATGGCGCGGTGTATTCCTGCACGTATTTTCTAAGAGTACCTTTTGCACGTTGCTCATTGTGATGATGGCTGCAAAGCGATTTGTTATGTGCGAGCTTTTTGCAATGTTCGATGATGCACTTTATGCCGCGGTTCGTTCGTAGACGGAGTCTGTTGTGCCATTCGCAAAGGAGCAACTTCTTATAATGCACTGGCTTTGTGCAGCCATCCATCGAACATTTATGACCAGCAGAACGTCGTTTGATGTCGCATGAGCGACAAATCATTTCTTTTTTCCGGCAGGTTTTTTTGGCCAATCCACAGCCAACACAGATTACATTGTCGGGTAAGGCAGATTCCCACTTGCGATCCACTGAGTTCTTGTGGCAACGACGACACTGGGTTGGATCGATCTTGAGCGCGAAGTCATTGGCTCCGCACGACTCACAAACAATTTTCTTGTTTACGACTCGGTTCGTACATTGGCAACACAGAAGGCGCTGTGGCGTCACCTGATGGAATACTCTGGTACAGGCGCCGCAGCGTACTTTCTTCAACAGGCGGGCACAGTCCTTACAGACATCGAACGCATAATGAGTTCTTCGAGCTAACTTGCACACCTCGCAAATGATGGAGCGTATAACTAAGTTCATGATTGATTTGGCTGTGCAGAGGACGGGTGACTTGAGTGCTAGAAGAACTACACTGATTCTCGCGCCTGAGTTAACGGTTCACTGCTTGGAAGTGTAGAGCTCGCCAGCAGCAAAAAAGAAGGATGAGAAGTCCACTTCCGCACCGGTGATATCTATAGCTTCACCGCCGACAGATTGATTTACTTCTAGCTTGCGGGGCGGACCTGGCCCCATTTCAAAGAACTCACTGACTCGAAGACCAAACGCGTCGCAAAACGCCTGGGCGGTTTCGAGTCGAAGCATCTTGGGTTCGCCATTAAGAAGATCGCACACCGCCTGCGTTGAAATGCTGTACCTAGCCCGTTCCTGAATGATTCGGCTGATGTCCGATGCCGTTGTGAATCCTCGTTGACCCAGGACTTCCCGAAGTATCCATTTGACTGACATTACTTTTTCCCCCACTTATCAATGGCTGGATCGATAAACACATCAATCAAGTCAGTTTGTTGCTCTTCAACATCGCCATCGGTAGCTATAAGGTAAGGAGCGGCGGAGCTTGGATAGCTGTGACCGAGGTTTTTCAACAACTGCCGGTAACCGCTGGGATTTTTCTCCAGAGAGTTCGTCGCGAAACTCCGCCGAAGATCGTGAAGCCTTATATCTTCAGGTAACGGCACGCCAAAATCTATTGCCAAGCGAACTATCCTCCTAAAAATTTTCGCGTACTGGTAAGGCATGAGGCGCTTACCGTTTTTGTCTAGAAAGAGATAGTCTTTCTCGTCGGAAATCGGAAACATTGATCTAAACCTCTGTATGAAGACACTTAGCACTGCACTCGCCATCGGAGTTAGAGGAACCCAGCGGATTCGCTTTCCACTAAAACGCTTCGCCTTTCCAAACACTCGGATCCGGCCGTTCGCCCAGTCAATATCGGAGTTGCCACCACCTGATCGAATCGCCAGCAGCTCACTTACACGTAAACCAGTTTCGGCCTGTAGCACGATGGCGGCATAATCCCGAGCAGCAGCGTGCGGTAGCTTGTGTTTGCGAAGGTATTCGGTCCGGAGGAACTCGTAAAAGTAATCCAGGACAGCCGAAGACAGAGCATAGCGTTTTTTGACTGGTCTATCCTGTGCATGTATTGGCAGATCATATTTCGTAAAGTTAAGGACTATTGGTCCATACTTTTCGATAACCGTTGTGGTTTGACCGGGAATGTTTGGTTTCGCCACAATGAACTCGCAGAATAGTCGAAGGTCCCGCATATAGTGGCGTCGAGTTCCCGGCGCCAATTCGTCTTGTAACAATGAGGTCGAGATTAGACTTATGTAGGTCGCACCGAGCTTAGGATCGAGAAGATCCCAGCACAGTAGTGGCCGGCGACCTGCTGGATGAGTTGGATCTTCGATTTGCACACGGTTGAAGATACTGGTTAGCGCCGAGTCTAAAGTCTTGATAGTTGTTTCCGGGTTGCATCCGCGGAACAGACAGTTCTCGAGGTACTCAGTTTTTTTGTTGTTATGGTCTTCGAGACGTTCTTCCCATGGAATCTGGTGCTGTTTTGATTTTCCGTTTGAAGCCGATCTTTTTGTCATCTTTCTTCCTTTCACTTTGAAGTTGTCATCAACCGCTGGTTGAAATTTCAGGTGCCACGTGATGGCGACGTTGTGCTTGCTGCGGCCCTATCTGCGTAACACCATTTGCTTTAGCTCGAAAAAGTATCCGTGCTTCTGCTGCCATTTTCCCCAACGAAACAAGCACGTACCTGATGGCTAGGAAACTCTTGTCTTGCCAGGTTTTCGCACGAATTCCCTAGCTCTCTTCTTGTTGTGAGTTTCAAACGCTAGTGGGGCCGTACTGCGTGGTTGTTACATGCGTGGAGACGTCAGGGTTTGAGATTCCATAGAAACCTCTGAAGTAGATTTGACTTACTCACTCAAGCGCTCTTGATTGCTTTGTATCCAACGAAGTCTTTGCATGGCTCTTGTCCTTATCAGTAAGTGGTTAAGAAGTAGCTAACCACCGATCACGAGTCCTACCAAAAATCGTGCCACTCTACAGTGCGATACGGGTGGTCCTATTCCATGTGGCCATCCATCGATACAAAGATCAGGTTTTCAAGCTGGCTCTCTTAAAGCTTTGGCGCGTATTTAGCGTTTGTTAACACACCCGACTTCGCCAACGGCTCAGTTGGCCCATGCTACCCGACACCTAAACGCTAACACTCGCGGAGCTGGGAACGGTTCATCAATTGACGGATTTTCCGTCACCTCGAAAAACCCTACTGTCAGATTTTCCGCCAGTAGGGTTTGTCCAGATATTAATCCCCATGACACTTAATACCCGGCTGGTCCAAAACCGAGATGGCACAGTAGCTGCAACGTAGGCAGTGCTGGAAAATTCCAGCGTGCTCTTACCCAATCCTCAGATCAGAAACCTTGGACCAACGCGGCTCGATAGTCGGCAAGTTAACCTAAGTTTTCCCCTTCCGAATTCGTCGGGTTCGAGCCAAATTGCTCGGCTCGCCTGATGGTCGGCATGTTGAGAAAGAAACAGAGAGGCAGGGGTGATTATGAGGTGACGCACGATGTGCAGTGAGAAACAGGTAAGTGTCGCAACGTGCAGCAGTAGGTAAAAACGTCGGAACTAGAATGACAGTACCAATGCTACATAAACAGGAACAACCTTTAAGCAAACCTCCTAGAGCATTACTGATGACGCCAGAACAGTGCGCCGAATTTCTAGGTATCAAGATAAACACACTCTACGTGATGAAATCTCAGGGGCGTATCCCTTACCGCAAGGTTGGACACCTACTACGCTTCGACTTTGATGAGATTGTCGAGTGGACAAAGGACAAAGAGAAATGAATTTTGGAGCGGGCGGCAAGCTCAGGTACTATTCGTCAAACCTCTGTGGCTGCAACCGCCGACAAAACGGAGGTCTGATCTATGACAGTTAAGAAACGTGGTGGACGCTGGCATTTCTCTTTTCAGATCAAAGGTGTCCGCTACCGCGAGGCAATATCCGAAGCGCGCACTAAGTTTCAGGCAGAACAAGCGGAAGCTAAGGCGCGCGATCAGGTGTTTCAAGGCACCTACGGCGCGGTGCAACTTGGCAATCAAGACTTTAGCCAATTTGTAAGCGAGACGTATTTGCCGTGGGCCAAAGCTAACAAGCGCACATGGCGCAATGACGAGATCATTGCGAATCAGTGGGCTGAATTATTCAAGGGAAAAGCGTTACGCGAGGTTTCAGCTCTGGCGATTGAAAAGTGGAAACGTGATCGTGCTCAGTCTATTACCAGGCGCGGCACAACTCGAAGTCCGGCATCTGTGAATATGGAGCTTGCTGTACTGTCTCGAATCTTCACTCTCGCGGTTGAGTTGGAGCAGGCAGCATCAAACCCTTGTCGCAAGGTGCGGAAGCTGCGAGTGGACAATCAACGCAACCGCTACTTATCGGCTGATGAGGAAACGCGATTGATGGCACAACTCACGGGACGGCGTAAACATTTGTACCCGCTAGTTGCTCTGGCGCTTGGTACGGGTATGCGTCGCGGTGAGTTGCTAAATCTGTCTTGGCCGCACGTCGATTTTCTGCGCGGCGTCATTCATGTGGTCAATACAAAGACAGCACGTGATCGCATCATTCCGATGAGTCAGAGAGTCAGAGAAGTCTTAATAGAGCAACGCAAGACTCAAAAGGCCGATCTCGTGTTCGCATCGAGGCGGATTGCTAAGAGGCGAGCGGGTGAAGGTCTGGTAGACGTGAAAAAGGCTTTTGTGGCTGCATGCCAGGACGCAGGCATAGAAGATTTTCACTTTCACGATCTGCGCCACACGTTTGCGACGCGATTGGGTGACGCGGGATGTAATGCAACGACGATTGCGCGACTGTTGGGCCATTCAAACATTCAGATGTCTATGCGGTACACGCATGCGTCTGATGACAGCCTCAGAAGCGCGGTCGAACACGCTGCCACAAAAATGCCACAAACACTAAAACAGCCACTCACGCGAGTGGCTGTAAATACTTGATTCTATTGGAGCCGGCTGCCGGAGTTGAACCGGCGACCTTCTAATTACGAATCAGACGCTCTACCAACTGAGCTAAGCCGGCTGAGGATGAGCGATTGCACTATACGAATGCCGCGTTTAGAGTGTCAAGCTAGACGTTGATCGAACGAGCAGGAGGGAAGAGATGCCGAAGGATCGGACGAAGAATGTTGATCGATACAAGATTAGAGGCGGCGAGTTGAATGAGTTTGATTTTCACGAGAATCAGGAAGAGCTTGCGGAGAAGCCGCAGAAGCCTGGCGCAAATTTGATTCCAGGAACGCCGCCTGAGCGAAGGCCGGCGAAGAAGACTGCCACGAAAACAGCCACGAAAAGTACAAAAGCTGCAAAAACCACTAAGAGCGCAAAGAAAAGTAGCACGCGCAAAGCTGCAAAGAAGTAGATTGCTAGTTATATGCTTTACTCCCCCAAGCGTTTCTGCGGAGCGTTAGTGCTTCTCATCCTCACGACGCATGCGGCATTCGCCCAAAGCAACAAAAAACTCCCCTCAGCTGAGAAGATCGTCGACAACTACCTCAAAGCAATCGGCGGCAAGAAAGCCGCGGGCGCGTTGAAAGACGCAACCTACGAATGGACCATCGAACTCAACAACCAATCCATCGGCACTGCACGCACACAACGAAAAGCGCCTGCCTCAGAACGCTCGGAACTAACCTTCGGCAACGGTCAAATCATCTCTGCAACCAATGCCAGATCAGCCTGGGAGATGGGCCTGGATAAGCATCTGCGCACGCTCACTGGCGCCGAAAGCATCGCTACCAAACTCCGCGCCTCGCTCGACTCTTCGCGTCTCATCAATCTCAAAAAAGCCAATGTGCTCGCACGCGTCGTATCGCTTGGCGATGAAGCCACAGAACCTGCGTATATCGTCGAGTTCTCCACCCGCAGCGGCGCTCGTTTTCAGTATTACTTCAGCGTTAAGACCTCGCTCATCACCAGGATCACCGGCGATGTTAGAAAGACGCGAGTGCTTCTTGAAGACTACCGGCGCGAGCAAGGTATCCTCGAGCCTCATCGCGTTCGCACGAACCTCGACGGCACCGGCGAGCTAACGCTCGTATTGCAGAGTGTCAAATACAACACCGGCATCGACGATAAGATTTTCGATCCTCCAGCAGCAGCCGAGAGTCTCGACATCACTACATTGCTGCGCGAGCTTGCACGTAACCAGGACGAACTCGAGCAACGCGTCTCGGAATACGCTTTCAAACAGACCGAAACCGATCGCGAGATCAACAGCAAAGGCGAACTCAAGAAACAGACCGTCAAGGTCTACGAAGTTTATCCACTGCCGAACCGCGAACCAGTGCAGAAACTGATCAGCGAAGACGGCGTGCCGCTCTCGCCGGAACGCGCCGCGAAAGAAGATCGACGCGTGCAGGAAGAATTTCACAAGGCGGAACGTGAGCGCGAAGAAGACGAGAAGAAAGTTGCCCGCCGCCGCGCCGAACGCGAAAAGCAAGACAAGGAAGGGAAGGAGACAGAGATCTCGCCGTTTCTGAAAGCGTGCGAGTTTGTTTCGCCGCGCCGCGAGAGCTTCGCAGGCCGCGACGCGATCGTCTTCGATTTTCGACCGCGCGCAGGATTTCGTCCGAAGACGCGCGAAGAAAATTTGATTGCGAAGTTGGTCGGCGTTATGTGGATCGATCCAATCGACAAGCAGGTGATCAGACTCGAAGCGCGTTTGGCGGAAGGTTTCAAGATGGCGGGCGGGCTGCTGGTTTCACTGAAGCCTGGTGCGGCGTTAGTGATTGAGCAGACGCGAATGGACCAGGGCGTTTGGCTTCCGCGCTTTGCGCAGGTGAATCTCTCGGTGAAGGTGTTGCTGTTCGGTGGTGGCGATTACAATAAGACGATTGAGTGGAGTGATTACAAGCATTTCTCGGGTGACGTCAAAGAATACAAGCTGGATGCGCCGGCCAAACCATAATTGAGCCGCGGATAAAACGGATGAAGACAGATTATGTAAACATTATTGGCGGAGGGTTGGCGGGTGTTGAGGCCGCGTGGCAGGCTGCGCGGCTCGGCGCGCAGGTCAATCTTTACGAAATGAGGCCTGCGAAGCAAACGCCGGCGCATCGCACCGACAAACTCGCGGAGATTGTCTGTTCTAACTCACTGAAATCTGATGAGCCCGGCACCGCGTCCTTTTTATTAAAGGAAGAACTCCGTCAGGGCGATTCGTTGGTGCTCGCCGCAGCTGTTGAAACGCGCGTGCCAGCCGGTGCTGCACTCGCCGTCGATCGTGAGAAGTTCGCAGAGTTGATCACACGGCGCATCGAAAGTGAACCTCGCATCCGTTTGACTCGCGAAGAAGTCACCACTATCCCTGAAGACGAGATCACGATCATCGCCACCGGACCTCTGTCTTCTGACGCGCTGACCGCCGAGATCATGAAGTTAACTGGCGGCGATCAGATGTATTTTTACGACGCTATTGCCCCGATCGTCTCGGCCGACTCAATCGATACGTCGGTAGCATTTCGTGCTGCGCGTTATGACAAAGGCGGCGACGACTACCTCAACTGCCCGTTCGATGAAGAACAGTACCAACGCTTTTATTCGGAATTATTGGCGGCGAAGAGCGTTCCGTTGCAACGGTTTGAAGAGACGCGCTGGTTTGAAGCATGTTTGCCCATCGAGGAGTTGGCACGACGCGGAGTCGACACGCTTCGTTTCGGTCCGATGAAGCCCGTAGGCTTGCGCGATCCGAAAACTGGCCGCGAGCCTTACGCCGCAGTACAGTTGCGCCAGGAAAATTTAATGGCCGACGCATACAGCCTCGTGGGCTTCCAGAATCATCTACGCTACGGCGAACAAGCACGTGTGTTGCGACTCATTCCGGGACTACAGAATGCGGAGTTTCTCCAGTTTGGTCAGATCCATCGCAACACTTACATCTGTTCACCTCGCGTGCTCCAGGCAACGATGCAGACGCGCGAGCACCCGAATGTGTTTTTTGCGGGACAGATCACGGGTGTTGAAGGTTACGTCGAATCGGTGGCAATGGGCTGGCTCGCGGGTATAAATGCTGCGCGACTTGCCTTAGGTGTCGAATTACTAGAAGCTCCATCACACAGCGCCATCGGAGCATTAGCACGTTACGTCTCGCATGCCGATGCGAAGAATTTTCAACCGGTAAACATCACTTTCGCGCTTTTGCCACCGCTTCCGGAACACGCAAGACGCAGCGCGCGTAAGAAGCGAGAACGCAGGCAGTTGCAAGTCGAATTGGCCTTGAAAGAATGGGCAGAGTGGCTCGAGCAAAACCACAGAAAACAGCAGACCGCGCGTGCCGTTTAAAACTTTGGAGTGCCTCCTTGGAGTGCGGCGGCCTGGCGCCGCTTTGTTATCGATCGCGCTCGATCGAGGCCAAAGCGGCGCCAGGCCGCCGCACTCCAAGGAGGCGCGCGCTGTCCAAAGGCGTCCTCTGCGTCTTAATAGCGTTACTTATTTACTGTGTTTCGCCTGTGTTCAGCCAATCAGGCAGACGTCAAGAGCCAGGGAAGACCACCAAGCCGGCACCACGCCCCATCGCTGAACCGAATCGGCATGGCAGTACGTCAGTCGCACCTGAGAAGACGAGCACGAAATCGACGACCGACGAGGTCGATCCAAACGACGTCGTTCGCATTAGCTCCAACCTTGTTCCGATTCCCGCCTCAGTCGTCGATCGACGCGGCAACGCCGTCATCAATCTAAAGTTAGACGACTTCGAGCTTCGCGTTGACGGCGAGCTGCGACCACTCAGCGATCTGACGCGATCCGAAACGAGCGTTCGCCTCACGATGCTTTTCGACAACAGCGGCAGCCTCGATGCTGCGCGCGAGTTTGAAAAGCAAGCGGCCATTCGTTTTTTCAGAAAAGTCTTGCGCGCTAAAGATGAAGCCGCAATCTATTCGATCGAGACTGACAGCTATTTGGCCCAACCGCTTACAAACAATGTCCAGCGACTCGAGCAGACGATCGCGATGTTTGGCAAACCTGAAGGCGGAACTTCACTCTTCGACGCAATCGTCGGCGCCGCCGCTTATTTGCGGCCATACTCAGGACGGAGAGTTCTGGTCATTGTTTCAGACGGAATCGAAACCACGAGCCGCCTCAGCGATTTCGATCAAGTGGTGCAGCATGTGCTGGCTGACGATTGTCAGATCTACGTGGTCCAAACCGGCTTGTACGAAGGCGCAAATCTACGCGCGCTTGCGGCCGAACGGCGGATGGAACAGTTGTCGGGACAAACAGGCGGCGCTGTTTACATTCCGAAGACGGTCGATCAGCTCGATCTCGCCTTCGATCAGATCGCGGCAGACCTCTCGCAGCAATATGTCTTGAGCTACTATCCAGGCGCAGAGCAGCGCGATGGCCGTCTGCACAATCTCGAGTTGCGAATCAAAGCGAGAAATGATGTTCGCGTTCGCTCGCGAAAAGGCTATTATGCGCCGAAGTCTTCGGCATCTACCGGCTATTAGAGACAGGATTTACAAGACCTCAGGATGCGTGATCTGATCGAGCAATTCCTCGAACACCTGCGCTACGAGCGCAACGTCAGCACGCACACCTTACGCAACTACTCCAGCGACCTCGAACAGTTTCTTCAGTTCCTAACCGCGGATGAAAAACGCAAAGCGCCCGATGTTTCAGAGATAGACCATCTGACGATCCGCGAATGGATGGCTGCGCTTCACACCGCACAAAAAAGTAAACGCTCGATTGCTCGCAAGCTGGCGGCATTGCGCACCTTCTTTCAATTCCTCGTACGCGAGAGCTTGCTGGAGATGAATCCTGCCAAACTCGTCTCGACGCCGAGATTGGAAAAGAAGTTGCCGAAACATCTCTCGATCGAGGACGCGATCAGGTTTATCGAGTCGCCCGATCCGGAGACCGATCTGGGAAAACGCGATCGCGCGATGCTCGAGTTGATGTATGCGACTGGCGTGCGTGTGGCGGAGTTGACGACGTTGAACCTGGCGGACGTCGACTTTCGCAATCAGTTGATACGCGTGACCGGAAAGCGTCGGAAACAACGGATCGTTCCGTTTGGAGATCCGGCGAGTGAAGCGTTGCGAAGCTATTTGAAGGTGCGCGACAAGTTTCTTTTCAACGCGCCGGTTTCAAAACGAGATGATGAAGCGCTTTTTCTGAATTATCAGGGGACGCGAATCACGACTCGCTCCGTTGGTCGCATGGTTGAGAAATACATTCGTCTCTGCGCGGGCATGCACAACATCAGTCCGCATGCGCTGCGTCATTCATTCGCGACGCACTTGCTCGACAGCGGCGCCGACCTACGCGACATCCAGGAGCTGCTGGGTCACGCCCGACTCTCCACCACGCAAGTCTATACACATGTTTCGATGGAAAAGTTGATTGATGTTTACGATAAGGCGCATCCGAAGGCATAGAAGCCGCGGATAAACGCGGATGACGCGGATTTATAAAGTGGGTAGGTCTTCCTCCCCGTTCGCGCCTTCGATTGCAGCCTGGCAGGCTGCGTCGTAGCGTGCGGTGGGAAGGGCCTCGAGTCGACGCTCGTCAATCGGTTGACTGCAACGCGCACAAATTCCGTAAGTCCCTTCCTTGATGCGCAACAATGCTTGATCGATATCCGCCACGACCTTGGAACTGCGCTCGCCGAGTCGCAGCGCAATCTCTTTGCTTAAGTCCTGCACTGAAAGATCCACGCTGTCTTTGACGCCATCGTCATAAAGCTCGAGCGCAGCCGCTTGATCCGTGCGGACCTGTTCGGTGAGTTGGCGTAGCTGATTGAGAAGAAGCTTTCGGAAGTGTTCCAGTTTTTGAGCGTCCACCTGTCAACCCTTGTCTTCACGCACCATCGCGCGCTTGATCTCTGTAGTGCAGGCGGAGTTTACCACATTTGGAGTGCGGTGCCTTGGCACCGCTTTGGCCAAAGCGGCAGCAAGCCGCCGCACTCCAAGGAGGCGTCCTGTTCCTAAAAACGGGCGATCAGGGCGACACGAGCGCTAGGCGGTGCCCCCGGCGAGATATTGTTGTTGCCGTCAGCGTTCAAGTAATACTGCTTGCCGAAGAGGTTCTGAATGTTTGCCTGCAAGCGCCAGCGTTCAGTTATCGAATAGAACACAGCCGCATCCGCACGCGTGTAGCCCGGCAGAACGACCGCGTCATCGATCGCCGCAAACATGTCTGACCGATGGATGATTCCTAGTCCGAGGCCGAGCCGTGGCAGCACCTTGTAATTGTTCCAGAGAGAGAAAGTGTGATGAGGTACGAGCGCTACCTGTGCGCCTTTCGACGCCGAGACCGTCGCGCTGCTAATGAACGCGTCCTGATAAGCATAGCCTCCGGCAACACTCCACTTAGTCGTGACGTTGCCGTTCAACCCAAGCTCGTATCCGTTTGTGCGTTGGCTTCCGGTTTGCAGAATTCGAGTCGGATCGTTTGGATCAGTCGCACGTGTGTTGGTTCGATCCTGCCGGTAAAGAGCAGTCGTCAAGGAGAGATTGCGCCGCAGATCCCATTTCGCGCCGAGTTCATAATTATTGAACTTCTCCGGTTTGACCTGTTGCGTGATCGACGTGAGCGACGAGAACTGATCGCCGCTGCTGGGTAGATAAGCAACACCATAATTCGCATAGAGCGAGAGCTCAGTTACGGGCTTGACGATCACACCGGCGCGCGGCGAGACGAGACGATCGATGCGTCTAAGATCCTGATCGTTTCTGTTGTTGTGAAACTGTAGATCGAAATAGTCGAAACGTAGACCAGCGACGACCTGAAGATAACGATTGATTTCCACCTGGTCCTGCACGTAGGTCGCGGCGAGATTGGTTTTGATGTGATTGTTGGCGTCGGTCGCATTCTGACGAAAAGTAACTGGCGTGTTGATTAGCGGATTCGAGAGTGGCGCGAGAATCGAGGTAGCACTGTTATTGAAGAAACCAGTGCGACGGAAATTGTCAGTCAATTGTCGGCCCAGTTCTGCGCCGATAAGAAAGTTGTGGCGAATAGATCCGGTTGACGCCGTGAACGTCACGTCAGTTTGGTTGAAGATATTTCGACGTTTGGTGGAGTTGTTGTAACCGGAGATCGAGACGAAGTTCTTGTCCGTCGTGACGGCGCCGGGAACGTAGTTCTGATAGAAGCGATCGTAATCGCCAAACATCGTGCGATTGCGGATGTTGAAGCGTCCGGCCTGGTGATCGATGTTGGCCGAAGCGAGGTTTACGCCGGCCCGCACAAAACTGTTATTCGGATTGCCGAAGTACGTTTCAATCGGAACATCGACTGGCCGTCCGCGAAATGACGGAATACCGCGATCGGCAGTGCGGCCGTCGTGAAAATATTCGTAAGAGAGTTTGACCGCGGTTTTTGGACCAAGCACGAGCGTGGCAGTTGGATTAACTCCGTAACGCTCCAGGTCGACGTGCTGACGGAAACTGTCTGAGTTCTCGTAAAGGCCATTAATTCTGAGGGCGAGCTTGTTACCAAACGGTTGGTCCAAATCAGTTGTAAAGCGCTTGTCTCTGAACGACCCGCCCTGAAGCGTGATTTCGCGCAGAGAAGAGAAGCCGGCTTCTTTGGTCACACGATTGATCACGCCGCCGCCACCGCCTCGACCAAACATCATTGAGTTTGGTCCTTTTAAGGCCTCGACGCGCTCGACGTTGTAGAGATCGCGATAATATTGGACGTCGTCGCGGACGCCGTTGAGAAAGAAGTCGGCGCTCGTGTTGTTGCCACGGATCACGAGCTGATCGCGATTGTTCTCGCCCTGATGCGAAGTGATCCCCGGCACGTAAGCGACAACGTCCGACACGCTCGCCATTGATTGGTCGCGAATCTGTTCTTTGGTGACGATTGAGATCGACTGCGGAATGTCGCGCAGCGGCGTAAGCGTCTTGGTCGCGCTGTTGATCGAATCGATGCCGTATGCGGCGATGTCGGTGATGGTCACGCTGGCGGTGGATGGTCCAACTGAGAGAACGACTTCGAGCGTTTGGGAATTGTTCCGCGCGAGATTTACGGTCTGCGTAGCTTCGGTGAAGCCGTCGGCGATTACGCGCACTTGATACTCGCCGGGACCGAGCGTTAGCGAGAACTCGCCGTTCCGATCGGTTGTTGCAGTGGAGGAAGGGAATCCACTGGCGGTCACCCATACGTCAGCGCCAGGTATGGCCGCGTGATTGGGGTCGAGCACTTTTCCATGGAGCATGGCTTTGTTGTTCGCGGTTTGCGCCACTGCAGGTAGCCAAATGATTGCAAATAACAAAGGAAGGACAAGTGAGCGAAGGCGGTGTTTGCCGGACACGATGGAGACCTTTCTACTTTGGCTAATGGCCGAAATTGAAATCCGATTTCAATTTCAGGAGCGGGCAGAGTAATACATCCGGCGCGATCCTGTCAATGCTGTCCTTTAATTAATGCTGCCAACAGAGGGATGTTCACTTCATGATGGCCGGTGAGGGAGTAACCCTGGCCGGCGCCGCGTTCGGTGGGGCGGCGGACAACGTTCGTCAGCGGCCGGTAGGATTGAATGAAGTCAAAATTTGCAGTCGTAATATCTGAGAGCGACTGACCCAGGTTGCGGACCAGCGTCACGCATTTGAGAAACACTTCGGGCAGCACCACCGCCGAACCGATATTTAAATAGACGCCACCGCCGTCCATCTGTCTCACCAGCTCAGCAAGCAGACGAAAGTCCGTGTGGGTCGTCAGACCTAGTGAAGCGCCGTCGAAATCGCGATGAAAGTGTGCGATATCGCCGCCGATAGTGATGTGAGCTGTGAACGGCGTCCTGGATTCGTAAGCAGCGCACAACAGAGAATAGTCGCGATGTTTTGGATTGAGCGAAACCAACGCGCGGCCCACGGCTTCGCCTAATCCGATCTGATCTCGCGCGCCGTCGCGCGCGGCGCCGTTGAGAAGTTGAGCGGTCTCTTCAGCGCCACCGAAGATGCCTTCCTGAAGCGTGGCGTCGACGTCTTCGGAAGTCGAACCAATCATCGCGATCTCAGAGTCATGGACCAGCACCGAGCCGTTTCCAGCAATTGCTGAGACATATCCTTGTTTCATCAGATCGATGATCACCGGCGCGAGACCGGTTTTGATCACGTGACCGCCGATGCCCCAGATGATCGGCTTCTTAAGATCTCGTGCACGCCGGATGCGAGCGGCGATTTCGCGAAACGATTGCGCGGCGAGCACATTCGGCAGACTGTCGAGGAAATCGACAACGGATGCGTCGCCACTTAACGGCCGTGCGAAGTCGTTTAGGTTGACTTTGCTTTTGCGTGATGCGAGCGGGTAGGTTTTGACGTTTTCGAGGTCGAGCGGTCGCGAATCGTTATCGTAAATTGATGGCAAGGTTATCCTCTGCCACAGATTTCACGGATAGATCCGGATCAAATCCGCGTTATCTGCGGCCTAAAAAGTATAACACGCGTTATTTATGTCCATTTTCGTTTCGTGGGATTCGGCCATTGAGTAGCGGACGGAGGACCTGGCCCGTATGCGAGCGGCGCGAACGTGCGACCTCCTCCGGTGTGCCTGCGGCGACGACGCGTCCACCGTGTTCGCCGCCCTCTGGCCCAAGATCGATGATGTAGTCGGCCGATTTGATCACGTCGAGGTTGTGCTCGATCACCAGCACAGTGTTTCCCAATGAAACCAGACGCTGAAGCACGTCGAGCAACTTGTGAACGTCGGCGAAATGCAAGCCCGTTGTCGGCTCGTCGAGAATGTAAATCGTTCGACCGGTCGCGCGTTTCGAAAGCTCCTTGGCCAGTTTGATGCGTTGCGCCTCGCCGCCGGAGAGGGTCGTCGCCGACTGGCCCAGCTTGATGTAACCAAGCCCGACGTCTAGCAGCGTCTGGAGTTTTTGATTTATCTGCGGAATGTTCTCCAGCAACGGCAGTGCTTCCTCGACCGTCGTATCGAGCAGGTCGGCAATCGACTTTCCTTTGTACTTCACTGCCATCGTCTCGCGGTTGTAGCGCGCGCCGCGACACACATCACACAGCACGTAGACGTCCGGAAGAAAATTCATCTCGATGCGTTTCATGCCATCGCCTTCGCAAGCTTCGCAACGCCCGCCTTTGACGTTGAATGAGAACCGGCCTGGCTTGTAACCGCGTTCGCGCGACTCCGGCAGCATCGCGTAGAGTTCTCGCAATGGCGTGAATAGGCCGGTGTAAGTCGCAGGATTCGATCTCGGCGTGCGGCCGATTGGTGACTGGTCGATCTCGATCACTTTATCGACGTGTTCGAGACCTTCAATCGATTTGTATGGACCAGGCTCAGTCGCCGAGCCGTAGAGGTGCTGCGCCAGCGCGTAGTAAAGAATATCTTCGACGAGTGTGGATTTACCGGACCCGGAAACACCAGTCACCACTGTCAACAAACCTAGCGGAAACGAGACGTCGATCTCTTTCAGGTTGTTTGCGTAAGCGCCGGTGATTGTCAGGTACTTTCCGTTAGGCGCTCGTCTCTCAGCGGGCACTTCGATTTTTTTTGCGCCGCGAATGTAGAGTCCGGTTATCGAGTCCGGATTTTGCGCGACGTCGTGCGCCGTCCCGACTGCGACGACTTTACCCCCGTGCGCGCCGGCGCCTGGTCCGAGGTCCACGACGTAATCCGCCCGGCGAATCGTCTCTTCATCGTGTTCGACGACCAAAACAGTGTTCCCAAGATCGCGCAGTGCGGAGAGCGTTTCCAGCAGTTTCTGATTATCGCGTGGATGAAGACCGATCGACGGCTCGTCAAGCACGTAAAGAACGCCGCGCAACTGCGATCCGATCTGAGTAGCAAGCCGGATGCGCTGGCCTTCACCACCGGAAAGCGTCGACGACGTGCGATCCAGGGTGAGATAACCGAGGCCGACAGTTTGTAGGAAACGAAGCCGGTTCTTTATCTCGCGGAGTATCGGACCGGCGATCTGTTCTTCACGCGCATTCAGTGCGACCTGCTCGAAGGCCGATATCGCATCGTCAATCGGCAACGCGGTGTACTCCGCGATCCCACGCCCACCCACACGCACTGAGAGCGAATCAGAACGCAGGCGTTGACCTTTGCACTCGCTACAGACCGCGGGCGACACCAGCTCTTCCAACGCGATCCTGATCTTTTCCGAAGGCGCTTCGTTCAATCGGTCCTGAAGCCAGTTGAGCGCGCCCTTCCATTCGTTTTGATAGCT
>DATFHH010000115.1:0-85570 GCA_035248565.1 Pyrinomonadaceae bacterium
CATCAGTCGCTTCGTTTGGGCAAAAGAGTCAAAAATCCCAGGCGTTGACCGAGGAGCAGCGCATTGTTCACGTCCTTAACCGCCTTGGCTTCGGCCCGCGTCCGGGCGACGTGGAACGAGTCAAAGCCGTCGGCTTGGAGAATTACATCAATCAGCAGCTCAATCCCGAGAAGATCGACGACACGGTCGCGGAGAACAAGATCAGAGACCTGGCTGTGCTTAACATGACCACGGCAGAGCTCTATGAAAAGTATCCGCAACCGGGACAGCTTCTGCGCCAGCTCCAGGCGCGTGGCATGTTGCCGGCTGATCTCGCCGAAGCGCGCGAGAACCGCGTGAAAGGCGGCGCGAATTCCAAGCCCGCAGAAATGCCAAAGAACGATTCGGAGATGACCGCACCCAACGCCGCGAAGAACAATCAAACTCCACCACCGGCCAATCCGCTCGAAAACGAAAAATACCGGCAGGTAATTCAGCAGTATTACCGAGAAAACGGACTGCAACAGCCGCAGCGCATCGTGGCCGAGTTACAGGCAGCGAGGATCCTCCGAGCCGTTTACAGCGAACGACAACTGCAAGAGGTAATGGTTGATTTTTGGACCAATCACTTCAACGTCTTTGCAGGCAAGGGGGCCGATCGCTGGCTGCTCCCCAGTTACGATCGCGACACGATTCGGCCGTATGCGCTGTCGAAGTTTTCGACGTTGCTGCAAGCGACGGCGCAGAGCCCGGCGATGCTCTTCTATCTCGACAACTTTCAGAGCGTGAGTCCGAATGCGCCTCAACCACGTCGTGCGCTGTTGCAGCAGCAGCAACAACGGCGCGGTATAAACGAAAACTACGCGCGTGAATTGATGGAGCTGCATACGCTCGGAGTTGATGGCGGTTACACGCAGAAAGACGTGCAGGAAGTCGCGCGCTGTTTCACTGGTTGGACCATCTTTCAACCGCGCGGCGGTGGTGCGGCGGTGAATGCGATGTTGGGCGAAGCCGGACGTCGCGCGGCGGGCACGTTCTTCTTCAACGCACGCGTGCATGACGATGGTGAGAAGATCGTGTTGGGCCACAAGATCCCCGCGGGCGGTGGCATCAAGGATGGACTGATGGTGCTGGACATTCTGGCGCATCATCCTTCGACCGCGAAGTTCATCTCTACCAAACTGGTGCGCCATTTTGTTGCCGACAATCCACCACAGTCGTTAGTCGATCGCGTCGCTGCTATTTACACCAAGACTGACGGTGATATTCGCGAAATGCTAAAAACGATCTTCTTCTCGAACGAATTCAATTCGAAGGAAGCGTATCGTGCGAAGATCAAGCGGCCATTTGAGCTCGTAGTTAGCGCGATCAGAACGCTTGGCGCTGACACAAATGGTGGACCGGGAACACATCAGTGGATCGCGCGCATGGGTGAGCCGCTCTATGGATTTCAAACACCGAATGGTTATTCCGATGCGGCGGAGAGTTGGGTTAATACTGGCGGCTTGCTTGAACGGATGAACTTTGGTCTGGCGCTGGCGAGTAATCGTATACCGGGCACGAAAGTGGACCTGGCGAAGTTAACCACCGGGGAGATGAGTCAGGCAAAGGTGATGGATGAGAGTTTGAAGACGATTCTCGCTGGGGAGATTTCCATCGCGACGAGGGAGACGTTGTTGAAGCAGTTGGCTCAAACCGATCCGGCGTCGAAGGTCGTCGGGTTGATCCTCGGCACACCCGAATTCCAGAGACAGTAGAAGACCATCCGCAGATTACGCAGATTGATTTAATAAGGAATGGAATTATGAATCGCAGATACTTTCTTAAATCGGGCAGCATCGCACTCGCGAGCATCGGCATGTCGCTTTCAGCGCCTGCGTTTCTTCAGCGCGTCGCGTTGGGTAACACCATCACCGGCGGAAAGCGCAAGACGTTGATCGCGATCTTTCAGCGCGGCGCAGTCGACGGACTCAACATGGTCGTGCCGTTCGGCGAATCCAGTTACTACGACTCGCGCCCGTCGATCGCCATCCCGAAACCAGAGTCAGCCAATGCAGACGCTGCGATCAATCTCGATGGCTTCTTCGGTTTGCATCCGTCGCTGAGCTCGTTCAAACCTTTGTGGGACTCGAAGCGCCTGGCGATCATTCACGCTGCCGGATCTCCTGACAACACTCGTTCGCACTTTGACGCGCAGGATTACATGGAATCAGCCACGCCGGGTGTGAAATCGACCAACGATGGCTGGTTGAATCGCTACCTGCAAAGCAAACAAGATCCGGAGAAGTCGCTGTTTCGCGCAGTATCGATGACGAGGACGATGCCGCGCGTGCTCCAGGGCAGCGCGCCTGCGGTCGCAATGGCGAACTTGTCTGAGTTTGCGATCCGCGCCGGCAAGTCATCGGCAGATCTGCAAGGTGGTTTTGAAGCGATTTACGCCAAGGAAGCCGGCGATCCGCTCGCGGGAATGGGACGCGAGACGTTCGAAGCAGTTAACTATTTAAAGAAGGCCAATCCGGCGCAGTACAAACCCGAAAACGGCGCGGAGTATCCACGCAATCCGTTTGGCAATTCAATGTTACAGATCGCGCAACTGATCAAAGCCGGCGTCGGTCTTGAAGTAGCCTTTACTGATATTGGTGGTTGGGATACGCACGTGAACGAAGGCAACTCTCGCGGTCAACTCGGAAACCTGTTGCAGCAGTTCAGCGCCGGTATCGCAGCGCTTTATCAGGACCTGGGCCAACGAATGGATGACGTTGTCGTGTTGACGATGTCAGAGTTTGGTCGCACCGTGCGCGAGAATGGCAATCGTGGTACGGACCACGGACATGCAAACGCGATGTTTGTGGTTGGCAATAGCGTTCGCGGTGGAAAAGTTTACGGGAAGTGGCCTGGACTCAAGAGCGATCAGCTTTACGAAGGACGCGACCTCGCATTGACGACTGACTTTCGTGATGTGTTTGGTGAGATCGCCACGCGACACCTCGGCAGCACCGACACCAAATCAGTCTTCCCGGGCTACGCACTGAAGCCCGCAAACTTTAAAGGTTTTCTCGCTTAGCCACAAAGAAGCTCAACACGCTCTGCCTCGGCCGCAGCACGATGCAGGACAATAATGTCCCGACGACGATGCCGCAGAGGTCCCACTGCAGATCTGTGGCAGTGTCATAAGGTCCCCAGATTCGCCGCCCGCCAAAATAAAGCTCATCCCACAATTCGATAATCTCGTAAACAGCCGACAAACTGAACACGACCGTCGCCGCAGAGAAACAGCGCGAGAAAAGCGATGGCGAAGATGGTGTTGAAAGCCAGTGAGAGGTAGCACATCTTCGTTAGAAATGCCGTGCCCGCAAACAGCGCAATCACGACCATTAATAGCTCGACTTTCTTGATAATGTTTTCACGCAAAGACGCAAAGCCGCAAAGGAAGTAACAGGCTCATAATCTTTCTTCGCGGCTTTGCGCCTTTGCGTGAGAACTGCTTTACAATCAGCGTCGTCCATTATGACTATCCTCAAATCAAGGGTTCTGCGATTCGAGTCGTTACCCTCTACCAACACTGAGCTAGCGCGACTCGCGTCAGAAGGCGCTGACGAGGGCCTCTCGATCGTTGCCGACGAGCAAACTGCGGGCCGAGGTCGTTTGCAGCGGGCGTGGTCATCACCTAAAGGCGCGGGTCTTTATTTCAGCATCCTGTTAAGACCCGCAATTGCTCAAGATCATTGGCCGCTCATTACATTTGCCGCAGCGCTGGCGGTTGCCGATGCCCTGCACGAAACATCCGACCTGCAAACTGACATCAAATGGCCCAACGATCTTCTTTCAGGTGAGCGAAAAATCTGCGGCATACTTGCCGAGGCAATTGACACTCCAGCCGGCCGTGCGGTCATAGTCGGCATTGGGATTAACCTGACTCAGCAAGCGTTTCCCGCAGAATTGTCAGACGTTGCCACCTCGGTTGCCGCAGCGACTGGAAGGCCTGCGGAGCGTGAAATGATCCTCGGCGCCTTGCTGCGCGCACTGCCACGCTGGTATTCGCTGTTGCATGAACCAGACGGCCGCGAAAAGATCGTCGCTGCCTGGTCTAGTCGATCGTCTTATGCAAATGGAAAACTGGTTCAGGTGAACAACGGCGATGAAGTGTGGCAGGGCATTACCAGCGGAATTGAGCCTGACGGCGCGCTGCGTCTGACAACACAGACCGGGCAGACCAAAATGGTGAGAGCCGGAGACGTTCTTAGCGTAAGATCTGCTGATTAGAACGATGCGTATTATCTTAAACACGTTCGGATCATTCGGCGACATTCATCCTTACATGGCAATGGCGTTGGAACTACAGCGTCGCGGCCACTCGCCGGTTGTCGCGACGATGGAGATCTATCGCGAAAAGATCGAAGGCGCGGGTCTGGGGTTCGCACCCGTGCGGCCAAACATTGCACAACCTAGTGAACAGGATCCGGAATTGATCGAGAAGATCATGGAGCCGAAGACTGGTCCGAGGTTCCTCACTGAGCAGGTCGTGTTTCCGGCGGTACGCGACAGTTACGCCGATCTCTTGCAGGCAGTCGCGGGTGCTGATCTTTTGGTCACTCATCCAGCCGCGCCTGCTGGTCCATTGGTCGGACGCAAAACCGGCATGCGGTGGGTCTCAACGGTGCTGGCCCCGTTCTCATTTATTTCTGCATATGATCCACCAGTGCCGCCGTATTGGCAGTGGACCAGAAAACTCAGCGTGCTCGGCCCGGAGGTCATGGGTTTCTTACTGCGGGTAATGAAGAATAGCTACAAGGCAAAAGCTGTCACCGAGTTTCGCGACGAGCTGGGACTTGAAGACACAGGCAATCCAATGTTCGAAGGCCAGCACTCGCCGCTTCGTGTGCTCGCATTGTTCTCTGAAGTGTTCGCCAAAAAGCAACCTGACTGGCCCCCGCAAACAGAAATCACAGGCTTCTGTTTCTACGACGGTAATGGCGAGACGCAACTCCCGCACGAGCTGATTCTGTTTCTTGAGAATGGACCACCTCCGCTCGTCTTTACCCTTGGCTCTTCCGCAGTGTGGGTAGCGCGTGATTTCTTTCGCGAGAGCATCGAGGCAGCGCAACGGGTCGGGCGTCGCGCAGTATTGCTCATCGGCGACGAACGCAACCTGCCGCGCACTCTGCCCGAAGGAGTTATCGCGCTCGACTACGTTCCTTATCAATTACTGTTGCCGCGAGCCTGTGTCGTGGTCCATCACGGCGGCGTAGGAACAACGTCGCAGGGTTTGCTCGCCGGTGTACCAACTCTGATCGTGCCTTTCGCTTTCGATCAATCAGACAACGCCGAACATGCACGCAAGCTCGGCACCAGCCGGACGTTGTATCGTAAAGACTACCTCGCGCCGCGAGTCGCAAACGAGCTAAATGAATTGCTCAGGCGGCCGTTTTACGCGCGTAAGGCAATGGAAGTCAGCAGGCAGTTGAAACAGGAAAATGGACCAGCTCGTGCGGCAGATCTAATCGCACAGGTTTTGGCTGGAGCTAAAAACAACACCGAGGAGTTCGCGTATGCTTCTGGTCATTGATGCCGGAAATACAAACGTTTCGCTGGCGGTCTATCGAGACGTAGACCTCGTCATTCAATGGCGACTGAGTACCGATCAAAACAGGACCAGCGATGAATATGGAGTTCAGATTCGGGACCTGTTCGAGTTCGCTGGTATCGATTCAAAAGCAGTTGATGCCGTAGCGGTCGCTTCAGTAGTGCCGGCTTTGAATCAAACGCTGCGGCGAATGGTTGAAGTCTACTTCACGTTGACACCGCTATTCATTGACCATACTACCGACACAGGCTTGAAGATTCTTTACGAGCCGCCATCGGATGTTGGCGCGGATCGAATTGTTGATGCGGTGGCGGCGGTAGAGAAATACGGCGCGCCATGCATCGTTGTCGATTTTGGCACGGCGACAACCTTCAACGTTGTAAACGAGGCGCGTGAGTATGTTGGCGGCGTCATCGCGCCCGGAATCATGATCTCCTCGGAAGCGTTGTTTTCGCGCGCTGCGAAACTGCCGCGCGTGGACATCAGTCGTCCAAAGGCAGTGATCGGATCGTCGACGATCGGTGCGATGCAGTCGGGTGTCTATCATGGTTATGCAGGTCTGGTTGATGGCGTGTTGGAGCAGATCATTGCCGAGATGAATACGAAGCCGCGTGTGATTGCCACCGGTGGGTTGGCGCCGCTGATCGCAACTGCGTCAAAGTTTATCGAAGAAGTTGACGAGACACTCACGCTGGAGGGATTGCGACTAATTTATGAGAGACACGAAAACCATCCACAGATTACACAGATTTAACCTTCATGCCTATTTCTGCGTAATCTGCGGATGGTTTTTGTGCAAGTAGATTTGAACTACTTCAATTATTTCACCGAAATCGAAGACGCATTTGTCAGGCGACGTGGCAAGCATCTCTTTCTCAGTCCGATGGATTGGGCTTTGATGGAGACGTGGAAGCAGCAGGGAATTCCTTTGCACGTCGTGTTACGTGGCGTCGAAAAGTCGTTTGATTCGTTTGAAGCGAAGCCGCGCAAGCGAACGGTGAAGTCGTTGCTTTATTGCCAGGAGGAAGTCGAGGCGCAGTATGCAGAATGGGTTGAGGCGCGTGTCGGTTCGTCGCCGCAATCAAAATCAGCCGAGACTGCGTCAGATAAAACACCATTCTCGTTTGCCACCATAAGTGAACACCTGCAGCGCAGCCGCGACACTTTGTCTGCACTGGCCGAATCAAGAAAGCAGAAAGGCGAGGACGATTTTGGTGAAGCACTCACGCGCGCTGCTGCTTTGCTCGCGGAGATTGAAAAGGATTTTGTCAACGACTCGAGGTTCGACACGCGTAAGCTTGAGGACTCACTGACCGGACTCGAAAGAATGCTGAGCGACGCGATGTTCGCGGTTATTTTGCCTGCTGCGCTTGAGGATCTGAAAAACGAAGTTAAGGAACAGCTCAAACCTTACCGCTCGCAGATGGAGACAGCTGTGTACAACCAGACGTTCAATAATCTCTTGTTGAAGCGTTTGCGGGAGAAGTTTGGAGTGCCACGGCTGAGTTTGTTTTATGTTTGAGCCACGGATGGAGACGGATTTTGAAGTTGAGGTGGAGCGAATTCTGCCCGGTGGAATGGGATTGGCCCACGCCGGTGGAAAGACTGTGTTCGTTTCACTTGCGGCGCCCGGAGATCGCGTTCGTGTCAAAGTCGATCGCACGCAAGGCGATCTGTTGTTTGCGTCGATCGAGGAGATCATCACGCCATCGCCCGTCAGAGTTCAGCCACCGTGTCCTTACTTTGGTCGATGTGGGGGCTGCGATTTTCAGCAACTCATATACGAAGCTCAACTCGCAGCCAAGGCTGAGATGATTCGTGATTGTCTTCATCGCATCGCGCGTCTCGGGAATGTTCCGGAGATTACGGTAACTCCTTCGCCACGCGAGTGGCGTTATCGCATGCGCGCGACGTGGCAAATCGATCGCGAGCAACGTACCGTCGGTTATTACGAACGTGGTTCGCGGCGCGTTTGTGATGTAGCTGATTGCGCTGTTCTTCAACCAGAGTTGGAAGAGAAATTGGAGCAAGTCAGGGCGACTGACTGGCGTGAGTTCCCGCCGGAGTTGAAGCACCTCGACGTCGTGGCTGGTGAGAATGGCGTCTCATTTGCGCCGCCGTTTGCTGCCTTCCACACAAAGGAATTGAGTTTGACGATCGGAGACGAGACATACCTCTACAATGCCGAAGCGTTCTTTCAGATCAACCCATCATTGCTGGGACCATTGATCGATTTTGCATTGGCGGATGCGAGTGGTGCGACAGTGCTCGATCTTTATTGCGGTGTTGGTTTGTTTACCTTGCCACTGGCGCGCCGGTTCAAGAAGGTCGTGGGTTTGGAGTCGAATCCGGCAGCGGTACGATTTGCGCGACGAAACTTGCAACGGGCAGGCTTAACAAACGCGCGAGTGATTCATGCTGGCGTTGCTGAGTGGTTCAGAAGCGATGCAATGGATCGAGTTGATTTTGTCCTGCTGGATCCGCCTCGCGCAGGTGCAGAGTCGGCGGTGATTAAGGGTATTATCGAACTTCGACCAATGCAGATTTCTTACGTGTCTTGTGATCCGGCGACACTCGCGCGCGATCTTCGTAAGCTCGCGACAGCTGGATACGTGATTGATTCAATAGCGGCGTTTGATCTGTTTCCCCAAACTCACCATGTGGAGACTGTAGTGCGCCTGACGAAGATAGTTTGACAAACCTGCCGGAGAACGAGTATGTAGTCTCCCGAAACTTCTTAACTTCTGAGGTTGATACCTCGACTGTTGTGCCAACTTCACCCGTTGGTCCTTGGAAGTTCAAGTGACAACACAGCCTGACCTCATCGCTAGTGAATTGATTCGCTGGATGGAAGTTCCCCGACAGCCGCATGTCTTTGCGCTCGGAAACTTCGCGCGGCAGGTTACCTTCGCGTCTCAGCAAGCACGCGCGTTCAATCTCGTTTGGGGTCTCTTCAAGGCAAACCGCTTAACGGCAGGCCAGCGAGTTGCTGTAGTTGGGGCTGGCCTCGGCGGGCTAACGGCGGCAGTCGCAGCGCTGGCGAAAGAGTGTTACGTCGACGTCTTCGAGCATGCCAGCCAGCCGTGTCCTCTACAGCGTGGAAACGATATCAGGTTCATTCATCCAAACATCCTTCGCTGGCCGGAAGACGGTTCAGAAAAAGCGAACACAGATTTTCCCTTTCTCAATTGGACTGCTGCAAACGTACGTGGCGTAATCAAGCAGATCGATCTCCAGTGGAACAGGCGCGCCTCCAAGGGCAACCGGCTTCTGCGTAGGTTTTTCAATTACCGGGTGAACAGATTGTATGTGTCTCCGACAAAGTCCGGACCACAAAAGCCCTGGCTCAGCGCGAATCGCGTTGTCGATGGAGTTGCCGCCGGAGACGAGACATCCGATGGCAACACTCCAGGTTACGTTGAATTTGCCTACGATTGCGTGATCCTCGCGGTGGGTTTTGGCGAGGAAAGATCAATTACAGGTGTTCCCTTCCTATCGTACTGGGAAAATGACAGTCTTCATCAGGAAACTGGACGTGGACAACGGTCGGTGCTCGTTAGTGGCTGTGGTGATGGTGGATTAATTGATGCGTTGCGCTTGAGGTTGCAGAACTTTGATCATGCTGAGTTTGTACGCG
Source organism: Pyrinomonadaceae bacterium (assembly GCA_035248565.1). Lineage (GTDB taxonomy): Bacteria > Acidobacteriota > Blastocatellia > Pyrinomonadales > Pyrinomonadaceae > PSRF01. Next base: position 9,201 of record DATFHH010000115.1, read on the forward strand.
AATTTCAAAACATTGCAGGTTCCCGGCAACTGATCGAGGGCTTGCGTAAGATTGAGAGCGATCTAAGGCCGCAGGCAGCATCTGCTGACATCAGTCTCCAACTTCAAGCTGGTTACGATGCGCTTAACGTTCCGACAGAAGTTCAAGAGTATTTTCGTCGCAAAAAGAGGACTGACACTACTGTTACTTTGAACAGTCCTTTGTCTGGGCCGCTCAGTTTCAAGGCTTCCCTCCTCAATCGTTACGCGACTTACCTCGCCATGCGCTATGCCGACTTACATTATCTTTCAGGGCGTGTGATTGCGGAGAGATCCGATGCAGGTGGATTCAAAATCGCGCTTGAACGCGACGACATTGGCATTCGAGAGGGTAAAAATTTTGATTTAGTTATTGTTCGTCACGGACCTGAAAACGTAATACGCCGCCTGGTGCCTGAAGCTGCGATCTCCGAAATGCAATCCTGGTGGGAAACACGAGAAGACATCACGACCCAGCCGCACTGGCAGTTAGACGATAACGACAGGCCCCATCGGTTTTTCCGCGGCTTCGAGACTGACACGGTACCGTCTCCCAAGGATGTTCTCGATTTGGCCCTGGCTACTTTCGACTCTGCGTATCGTGAATTCAGACGCGATCCCGATGTCCAGTCGGTGGCAGTGGGTGAGCACGATGGTAAGGCGAGTTTTATAGTCACGCTAAGAACAGGGAGTGCGCCGCGGCAGCCGATCTACTATGCAAGCGTTCTGGTTCAGTATGTTACTCCGGCCGCTGTACCTGCTACGCAACCTTCGCCACAAGTTTTAGTACAGGGCGGGCGGCGCCTGCCAATAGGGGTGGGCATTTACAACTACGACGTTCAACTACGGTTCGATCATGCGGTTCCCGATACCACGGGTAAAGCAACGTCGCCGACAGAGGCAGCCGCGAGACCTCCGGATCCTTATCCTTCCAGCATTGGCACACTGGGTTGTTTTGCAAAAGATCAGGCAGGCAACGCCTATCTCATCACCGCAAGCTATGTTCTGGCTTTGGACAACAAGGGCCAGATTGGCGATCGGATTTTCGTTGAAGGAGAAAGTCCGTCAAACGGGGACCAGCCAGTGGCGCGAATCTCAGCCAATAGCTTGTTAGCCACAGAAGATTCAGAGAGTACGATAGGAATCGCGGCCGCACGTCTCGAACCGGGAGTGGTTCCCGACCATGAGGCGATGCCCGCCCCCTGGATGATTGAGCGTGTAGGTTCAGCAAAATTCAACGACCGAGTTGCGAAGGTTGGACGAACTTCGGGATTGACGATTGGTGTAGTTGATTCTATCGGGTTACACATCCGTTTGGGTGGTTCCTCCATCGACGGCTGCTTTCAGATTTCGGGCGTAAACGGATCCCGCTTCACATTACCTGGCGACGGAGGGGCCGTTATAGTGACCGAGGATGGGAGAGCCGTCGGGCTCTTGATTGCTTCGTTTCTTGGGAGTGATGACAAGTCGGGCAGCACGATAGCTGCTGAGCTCGGGGATTCGCTAAAGAAGTTGGGCCTCACTTTGTTCACAAGCGGGACTTCCCCAAACACGAATGTGAAAGCTCGCAAGTCGCAACGTACTAAACGCAAATTGCAGTAAAACGCGGCAACGGTTCTCAGTCCGGCGTTTACTCACAAACAGAATGATTCCTCACCGAAGTCTGTTCAGTCAGTATCCTCTCGTTCAACTTGCGACGGCGTTTTCTTGCGGCATCTGTGCGGCCGCTTACCTGCCGGCAACATTGATGTTCGTGTTGGTTGTTGGCGCGGTGTGTTCGGTTGTTTCGCTGTTGCTGGTGTTGAGAAAGCGAACGACGGTGGCTGGTGTGGCGTTGTTGTTGGCGTTTTTCTTTGCCGGTGAAACTCTTGCGCTGCTCCAGGCTTGCGACGAAAACAGAAGAACGATCAGAGATCTCGCTGACGATCGAGCGGTAACGCTAACTGGCGTGCTCGATGGTCCACCAGAGTTCGCGCGCGACAGACTCTATTTATCGCTACGTGTCTCCGAGACCAACGCATCCGGGCGCGTTTGGTTGTTAGCACCGTTTCGAAATGGCGCAAGCGAACAAGACTATCGCGCGCTGCAACTCCGTTACGGAGCACGCGTGCGAGTCACGACTATGCTTGATCGCACCGGCGATTATCGCAATCCCGGTGTTTCGTCTCTTTCCGAATATCTCGACCGGCGAGACTATGACGCTGCGGGCGTCATCAAGAGCTCCGCCTCGATCGCACGCCTCGACGATACGGCGGTGTTCACGCCACTTGCGTGGCTTTACGACTGGCGCGAACGGCTTCAGCAAGAAATCGATTCACGATTCCCACCTGAAACGGCAGGCGTGCTCGACGCGGCCTTACTCGGCAACCGCTACAATCTCTCGCACGACGCGAGCGAGCGTTTTCGTGAAGGCGGCACTTTCCACGTCCTCGTCATCAGCGGTTTGCACATCAGTTTCATCGGCGGAGTCATATTTCTCTGTGTGCGACGCTTGACACGACGCAGATCGGTGCAATTCGTGTTGCCTGCAATTGTGGTGTGGTCGTACTCGCTGGCTGTTGGCGCGGAAGCCTCCGTGGTTCGCGCAGCGTTGATGTTCACGTTTGCAGGACTCGCGACGATCTTATTTCGCGAGGCGACTTCGTTGAATGCGCTCGGTGGCGCCGCGCTGTTACTTCTGATTCGCAGTCCGAAGGATCTCTTTGATCCATCTTTTCAACTCACGTTCCTGTCTGTGCTCGCAATTGTCGTGATAGCGTGGCCGGTGCTGCTGAAGTGCGCTGCGATTGGTTCATGGCGTCCGACACGCTCGACACCCTATCCGCCAAACTGCTCACGTGCGCTCAAAACATTTTGCGAGGTCCTTTTCTGGAGTGAACTGAAATGGAAACATGAACTCGCACGCACGTCACATAAGTATCGACTATTCAAAGCGCGCTCAGCGGTTTGGCTGGAGCGCTGTTATTTGCAGCACTGTTTGCGTTACATATTTGGCGCGATCGTCGTTTCTGCGTGCGTGCAGATTGTGCTGCTGCCACAGATGATCGTGTATTTCCACCGACTGTCGTTGGCTTCACTATTGCTGAACATCGTCGTCAGCTTCCTGCTTGCTGCATTGGTCTGTGCTGCAATTCTGGCGCTGCTGGTTTGGCATGTCAGCGCGCTTGCCGCGTTTCCGCTAATTAAACTGACGAATGCCATCAATTGGCTGATGGTCCATAGCGTCGATCCCTTTACGAACTTTAAACTTGCGATGCTCCGATTGCCCGAATACTCAGGACGAGCGGTCTTGATGTATGCGGTCTACTATGTTCCATTGCTGCTGCTTGTGTTCGCGCTCTCGCATTGGCTGCCATTCGCTTCACCGTCCGCCGAACGATGCAGACTGCATCGTTTCGTGGCGCCGCTATCGTTAGCACAAGTACTGCTGCTCGCAATCCTCATATTGCATCCACTGAGCAGTGGCCGTGCGGATGGAAAACTGCGCGTTGATTTTCTCGACGTGGGCCAAGGAGATTCCGCACTCGTAACCATGCCTAACGGGATGACGCTGCTGGTGGATGGTGGCGGAAGGCCTTCGTTTCCGAATGCGAACACGACCGAAACAACGCGCAGCATTGGCGAAACTGTCGTTTCTGAGTACTTATGGTGGCGAGGTCTGAGTAGAATCGATTACGTCTTGGTCACTCACGCGGATGCAGATCACATCGATGGACTCAACGACGTTCTGAGAAACTTCACTGTTGGAAGCGCGCTGGTTGCACGAAGTCCCGCCAGCGATCCGGAGTTCGCAAAGTTTTCAACGACCCTGCGCGAAACGCAAACTCACGTCGAGAAAATTCAAGCTGGAGACATGATTGACTTCGGAGAGGTCGAGGTGAACGTGCTTTGGCCGCACGCCGGCGGCGAGACTTCCGCTAACAACGATTCCGTCGTGCTGCGGATGCAGTTTGGCGAGCGTTCATTCTTACTCACGGGCGACATCGAAAAAGCCGCTGAGCAGGAACTCCTCGCTTCGCAGCAGCCATTGCACGTTGATGTGGTGAAGACGGCGCACCACGGCAGCAGGACTTCGTCGACGCAAGGCTTCGTGCTCGCGACAAAACCCGAATACGCGATCATTTCTGTAGGACGCCATTCGATGTTTGGTCATCCACACAAAGAAGTGGTGGACCGCTGGCAAGCAAGCGGAGCCACCGTTCTCACCACCGGCAACTGCGGAACGATTACCGTCAGGACCGACGGCAAAGATCTAACTCTCGAAAGATTTGTTCTGCCACAAAAAAGCACAAACAATGTGCCTTTTTGTGGCTCAGGTCGGGAAATCGTTAGGCGTGTAAAGATCTACCTGTGAGCTACCCAGCTTGTAAGTTTTCAACACACCGAGCGGCGGCGCATACACGTGGACAGTGATCAGATCCTGGCCACTGGAGTCGGGATTTCCCAGTTGATGAATGTCAGGAACGTCGGCGCCCGTTACGGTGCCGGTCGGACATTCGCGGCTGGTGTCGTAACACAAACCCTGATCTTTGTCGTAAGCGAAGATAGTCTCGAACATGAGTCCCTGCTGAACACGAACTACTCCATGAGATCCATTGTGATCGTGAATCGGCGTCTTCTGGCCCGGGCGCCAGCAGATCACCAGCATTTCGACTGCCTGGTTACGACAAACTCGATGACGCCAGTAATTGCCTTCCTTGAATCCGAGGTACGGCTTGAGATCGAAATCGTAAATCTCAATGTTTGCAAGCCACGAATTCAACTGCTCGAGCGTAGGTGGGCTCGTTTGGCTGTTAAGTCGTTCGATCAGTTCGGAAAAGCGGATTGAATTGCCATCGAGTGGTTTGGGAGAAACCGGTGTTTCAGTGTTTAGTGTTGTCGACAAGGTTGGACTCCGCCCGAACTTATATGCGCTTATACGTTGATAGTCAAGGGATCCACGATTATGCAGATTGATTTATATAATCTGTGCAATCTGTGTAATCTGTAGATGAAGAACGCGTGAGTTTATCGTCCAATGCCCGCTTAGGCCGGTATGAAATCCGCTCGCTCCTTGGTAAGGGCGGCATGGGTGAAGTTTATCTGGCCTATGACACCAGCCTGCGCCGCCAAGTCGCCCTCAAACTTCTCCCTGCCGAATACACGCAGGACAGTGTGCGCCTTAGCCGCTTCGAACGCGAGGCCTACGCCGCGTCGAGTCTAAACCATCCCAACATCCTGACCATCTACGAGATCGGCCAGCAGGACGGCTGCCACTTCATCGCCACGGAATACATCGAAGGCGAATCCTTGCGTCAGCACATTTCACGCTCGCGCATGGAGCTGCGAGAAGTCTTAGAGGTGGCCCAGCAGATCGCTTCGGCCCTCTCTGCCGCGCACGAAGCCGGCATCGTACACCGCGACATCAAGCCCGAGAACATCATGATCCGGCGCGACGGCTACGTGAAAGTCCTGGACTTTGGACTCGCTAAACTGGCGGATGACGCAGCAGCCATGGCGCTGAGTGATCCTGAAGCGCCGACGAAAATTGCTCACACTCAACCTGGAATGGTTATAGGCACGGTGAGCTACATGTCGCCGGAGCAGGCTAGAGGATTTGAGGTGGACGCGCGCACGGACATCTGGAGCTTGGGGGTGGTGCTCTACCAAATGATTTCGGGACAACTCCCGTTTGTAGGAGCGACTGCCAGCGACGTCATGGCGGCGATCTTGCACCGTGAGCCGCCGTCCTTATTGCTGTACGGGTCGGATGTGCCCGCCGAGTTGGAGCGGATCGTTGACAAGGCGCTGACAAAAGAGCGAGAGGAGCGCTATCAACTGGCGAAAGAATTGGGCGTTGACTTAAAACGCCTGAGGCAGCGCCTGGAAGTGGAGTCAGCGCTGGGGCGAGGCATCTCGCCAGAAGCGAAAGCAAGGTCTGTGAGTGCCCGACTCACGACAGGCGGCCAAGAGCCGCTCATCTCTGAAGAAACGAAGCGCGCCGTAGCGCACAGCGTAGAAGCGAGCGCCGCCCATGGGACTTCAAGCACCGCATCCCTGCTCGGCGTGATTAAACGGCACAGACGGATCGTCGCCCTCTCGCTCGCCGTGCTCGTTTTAGCAGCAGCCAGCGGCCTCTTCTTGTACATCCATCGGGCGCAGGCGTTGACTGAGAAAGACACGATCCTCTTGGCGGACTTTGTCAACACGACGGGTGATCCGGTTTTCGACGGCACGCTCAAGCAGGGGCTCGCCGTGCAACTGGATCAATCGCCCTTCTTCAACATCCTCTCGGAGCAACGCGTGCGGGAAGCGCTGCGTTACATGGGCCGCTCACCGGACGAGCGCGTGACGAAAGATGTAGCGCGGGAGATTTGCGAGCGGCAAGGGATCAAAGCCTTTCTGGCGGGAATGATTTCGGACCTCGGCAGCCACTACGTGATCACGCTGGAAGCTCTTAACGCCCAGACGGGCGATACGATCGCGCGCGAGCAGGTTGAGGCTGACGGGAAAGAGCAAGTGCTGCGTGCGCTCGGAGACGCGGCCTCGAAACTACGCGAAAAATTAGGCGAGTCTCTGAGTTCCATCCAGAAGTTCGACGCCCCGATCGAGCAGGCCACGACCTCATCGCTGCAAGCGCTGAAAGCCTTCTCGTTGGGCGACGAGCAGAGAGCTAAGGGCCATGAGCTTGATGCTCTCCCTTTCTATAAACGCGCGGTTGAGCTTGATCCGAACTTCGCGCTTGCCTATGGCCGGCTGGCAGTCGACTACTCGAATGCCGGACAGCCGGAGCTTGCTGATGAATACGCTGAAAAAGCTTTTGAGCTACGGGATCGGGTCAGCGAGCGCGAAAAATTCTATATCTCTCAGCACTACTACAATTTTGTGACCGGGGAACTGGACAAGGAGATAGAAGTGCTGAAACTATATCAGCAGACCTACCCCCGCGACTTTATACCATCCAACAATTTGGCCGTCGCCTACAACCTGACGGGCTCATACGAACAAGCTCTCAAAGAAGCCGTCGAAGCCATTCGCCTCAATCAGAACTTCCCCAATGGTTATCGCTTGCAAGGCGGTGCGTTCACGGCACTGAATCGCTTCGACGAGGCCAGAGCCATTTTGGAGCAGACGGCGAAAAAGTTCGATGACGCGCCCGCTCATTTCCAACTTTACCTTCTCGCCTTTTACCGTGGAGACGCGGCGGCGATGCAGCAGCAGGTGGACTGGACGGGTGGAAAGCCGAGCGAGTTCGCGATGGTCCATTTGCAGTCTAGCGCCGCAGGGTTTGTCGGCCAGTTGCGGAAGGCACGGGAACTCTCCGGCCACGCAGTTGACATGGCGGAGCAGCGTGAGCTGAAAGAAGTTGCGGCGGGATATCTCTCAACAGATGCATTGATAGACGCAGCTTTCGGTAATTGCCGGCAAGCAACAGATGAGACTACTAAAGCGTTGACTATCGCACGAGATCGCGTTTCTCTCAGCAGGAGTGCGCTGGCGCTGGCGCTGTGCGGAGACAGGGAAAGGGCACAGCCTCTTGTTGACGAGTTGGCCAAGAAGTTTCCGAAAGATTCCTACATCAACGTGACCTGGTTGCCGACCATCAGGGCCGCAATCGAAATCGATGACAACAATCTCGCTCAGGCGATTCAGTTGTTACAGACGGCCAGCCGTTATGAGCTGGGGGCGGAGGCCGCGTTGTGGCCCGTCTACGTGCGAGGCTTGGCCTACTTGCGGCAGCGCGCCGGGGCGGAGGCGGTGGCCGAGTTTCGAAAGATCTTAGATCACAAAGGCGTGCTCGCTGCCGGCAATCCTGTCGCGCCTAACAGTCTCCCTTTATACCCGCTGGCGCAGTTAGGACTGGCGCGGGCGGCCGCGCTCAACGGCGATACGCTGACGAGCCGCAGGGCCTATCAGGATTTCCTCGCGCTGTGGCAAGGCGCCGATCAGGACATCGCCGTTCTACAGGAAGCGAGGCGAGAGTACGCGAAAATGTAGTCACGAAGAGGCACAGAAAGCACAAAATACTTTTCTTAATTTCTTATGTGCTTTTTGTGCCTCTTTGTGGCTCAAGCATTTTTGTGGCTAAACCTCTGAAACGCCCATTTCGTCCCACTCAGACACCATCTCATACGCGCGACCGAGCACTGGACGCGGGCGCGAACCATCTGCCTGACCGATCAATCCTTCGCGTTCCATCATGTCGAGGATAGCTGCAGCGCGGCCATACCCGATGCGCAAACGCCTTTGCAGCACGGAAGTTGAAGCGCGTTTCATCTCAACGCAAATTCGCAATGCCTCTTCAAACAACTCATCGTGCTCGCCATTCGACGTTTCGAGTCCGAGAACTTCTTCTTCGGATTGAGTGATGCTCTCGTCGTATGCCGGTGGCCCTTGGGCTTTGATGTGCGCGACGATGCGACCAATCTCCGTCTCATCGATGTAAGCGCCGTGAACGCGAATGAGACGCGAGGTGCCCGGCGGCAGAAACAGCATGTCGCCGCGACCGAGTAGTTGCTCGGCGCCATTCGTGTCGATGATCGTGCGGGAGTCGATCTTCGACGAAACGCGGAACGAGATACGTGAAGGGAAGTTTGCCTTGATCAAGCCGGTGATAACATCGACTGACGGCCGCTGTGTTGCCAAGACGAGGTGAATGCCGACTGCGCGGGCCATCTGGGCCAGCCGCGTGATCGACTCTTCAACTTCACGACCCGAAGTCATCATTAGATCCGCAAGCTCGTCGATGATGATGACGATGTATGGCAACGGTTTCCAGGGTTCGCCTTTATCGTCGTACTCCTTGATGAGATTGCGGCGCATGATCTCTGTGTTGTAGCCATCGATGTTACGCACGCCCCAGCCGGCGAGATCTCGATAACGTCGCTCCATCTCCGCAACCGCCCACTTGAGCGAACGCGACGCGAGTTTTGGATCGACGATGATCGGCGTGGCCAGATGTGGAATATCTTCGTAAAGACCAAGCTCGAGACGTTTGGGATCGATGAGGATGAACTTCACTTCGTCAGGGCGCGCGCGATAAAGAATCGAAACGATCAGCGCATTCACGCCGACTGACTTGCCGGCGCCGGTCGTGCCGGCGATCAGCAAGTGCGGCATCTTTGCCAGATCTGCAACATAGTTCAGTCCATCGATCGTTTTGCCGAGCGCGATCGTGAGTTTTGAGCCCGACTCCTGAAACGCACGCGACTCGATCACTTCGCGCAGGAAGATCGTTTCGCGCCGCGGATTCGGAACTTCGATACCAACGTGTGGTTTGCCAGGCATGCGGTCGATACGAATCGATTCCGCTTTCAACGCCAGACAGAGATCGTCAACCAACGACACCACGCGCGAGTACTTCACGCCGGGATCGGGTTTGAATTCATAAGTGGTAACGACTGGACCAGGACAGATGTGTTTGATCTGGCCGGTGACATTAAATTCTTTGCACTTCTCGGCGAGACGTGTCGCGAGTCCGAGCAACTCAACGTCAGCTTGTTCACTGTGCGGCGGAGCTTCGTTTAAGAATCCGAGTGGTGGCAGTCCGTAGTCGCTGTAGTTAACGCGGCGGCCTGAATCGAACGGGAGTTTCGCTGGAGCAGGCGCTTCAGTCTTTATGCGCAACACTGAAGCGCCTTTGACCATGTCTTCGAAGTCTTCGTCGTCAGTATCGGAGGTCGTAATGATAGAGCGTTTGCCAGGGATGACGGCTGGCGGTGCAGCGACACCAACGCCTGCGCCTGCGGCACTCGCACTAACCGCCATCGCCGTGTTGGTCTGAGGCTCGGTCGCTTTTGCTTCCGTGCGAATGACCGGTGGCGCTTCAGGAGCCGGAGTAAACGGGTCTTTCATGAAATCCGCGACGCGCTGTGCAGGAGTGAGATTCAACGTCTGCTTCAGTGTGCTGCGCGCGGCCTCGCGTTCAGCTTTAAGCGCGGCTTTTGCTTCTTTTCGAAGTGTCGCGCGCTCGATTCGTTGTTGTCGCCAGATCTTGAAACGTTCGGGAAGCTGGCCCACAAAAGCGAACCGCGAACCGATCGCGTTGGCAATGATCTCGTAGAGTCGCACAAACGAGAAATTCGTCGCGAGCAGCAGTCCGCTTGCTGCTATCGCAATCAACAGCACCGTCGCGCCAATTCTGCTCAAGCCACTTGCCAAGCCTTGCGCGACAACCGCACCGAGCAGGCCACCAGGTTGAACACTCGCATCGAAGAGCGGATGCAACTGCGAAATCGAGAGCAACGCCGAAGCCGCAACGACTAGCACGACCAAACCCACCATTCGCTGTGCTGGACGATGAATGTTGTTAGTGCGAAGACGTCGCCACGCCGCGGCGAACAACAATAGCGGCATCAGGTAAGCAGCCAGTCCGATAAACTGAAACGCGGTGGCCGCGACATTCGCGCCGATCGAGCCGGCCCAGTTGTGCGTCTCCGCCTGGCCGACTGAGTTCCACGACGGATCGTTCGGATAGAACGCTGCGGAGATCAGGCAGAGAGCCAGCAGCAGTCCGAGTGCGGTAAAGAGGATCGCCAAGATCTCATTGCTGCGGCCGGCGCGTGGAATAATGATGCGCGGCTTCTCTTCAATCTGTGTAGTTGTGGTCATGAAAACTCCCAACTCAAATCGGACTATGCAGCCTTGCGGGCAAGCAAGTAGGCTTTGATGAAGTCGTCGATGTCTCCGCCGAGCACTGCGTCGACGTTACCTCGTTCCAGCTTAGTCCGAGTGTCTTTTACCAACTGATAGGGCGCCAGCACGTAACTCCTGATCTGCGACCCGAATGAAATGTCGGCCTTGTTGGCTTCGAGCTCGGCGGTCTCAGCGCGCCGCCGTTCCAGCTCGAGTTCATAAAGACGTGAGCGCAGCACCTGCATGGCGACTGCTCGATTTTGATGTTGTGAACGTTGGTTCTGACAGGATACGACGATCCCGGTAGGTATGTGGGTAATACGAACGGCTGAATCGGTGGTGTTGATGTGTTGCCCACCGGCGCCGGTGGCGCGATATGTGTCGATGCGCAAGTCCTTGTCGTTGATTTCGACTTCGATGTCCTCGTCGATCTCAGGATAAACAAACAGAGAAGCAAACGATGTATGGCGTCGAGCTGCCTGATCAAAAGGAGAGATGCGGACCAGGCGGTGCACTCCCGCTTCAGCAGCCAGTAGTCCGTAGGCGTATTCGCCTTCAACTCTGAACGTTACACTCTTCAGTCCAGCTTCCTCACCTGGTTGATACTCGAGCACTTCAGTTTTGAATCCACGCTGCTCGGCCCACTTGAGATACATGCGCAACAGCATCTCGGCCCAGTCCTGCGATTCAGTGCCACCTGCGCCCGGATGAATCGTGCAGATGGCGTTGCGGCGATCGTTTTCGCCGGCCAGCAGCATCTCGGTTTCAGCCTGGCCCAGATCGTGCTCGAGGCCCTCAATTAAAGAAAAGAGTTCCTGAACTGACGTTTCGTCTTCTTCAGCAAACTCAAAGAGCACTTCAGCGTCGGCTGTCTGCGATTCGAAACGTTCGTGACGTTCGATCTTCTTTTCGATCTGGCTGCGATCTTGCAACAGCTTCTGTGCGGCTACTTGATCGTTCCAGAAATCGGGCGTCGAAGCGTGTGCCTCGATCCTCTTTAACTCTTCGCGACGCGCCGGGACATCAAAGAAACCTCCCGAGCTGTGCGACGCGTGAGCGAAGATCGTCGAATTTCGTTCTTAGTTCCTGGATCGTTAAAGTATCAGTCATATTCTTTTGCCGCGGATTCCGCGGATTAAATACGGATTAATCAAAATTACAATTACCAGTGTGAGCGCGGTGCACAGGTAAACGAACAAGTCACCGTGCCTGGTGTAAAACGTGCGACCAGTCTTCGTCTGGCTCAAATACCAACGTCGAACGTCGATTTGAAATCCTCCGGTCGATTCGAGAATCGTGCCGTCATACGAAATATCCGCCGACAAACCGGTGTTAGTAACGCGCAAGATCGGCGTGCTGTTCTCGACGGCGCGAAAGACCGCGTTGGCCAGATGCTGTCGCATCACCGCCGTTGGTCCCAGGTAGCCATCGTTTGAAATATTGATCAAACCGTCAGCACCCTCTTTAACGAACGTTCGCGCGATCCAAGGATATGCCGACTCAATACAAATAAAGACGCCGACGCGGCGACCGTCAATTGACATCAACGTATACTTAGTGCCCGGCGTGAAGTCACCAACGATCCCAGTTATCAAAGAAGCTCCCGGTAACCATTGCGGGAGCGGTACATATTCGCCAAACGGCATCAGCCGAATCTTATCATACTGCGAAATCCGGCGGCCCTCTTCATTTATTAGTACCGCCGAATTGTATGCGCCGCCTCCCGGCGCAGGCTCAAGGGAATTGAAGAGCAGCGACGTGTGGTTCTCCTTCGTGAACTTTGCGACAAGCTCTTGAAATGCTGGGTTCGACTCGTAAGTGAAATTCATCGGCGACTCGGGCCACACGACGAGTAACGGAGTGTCTTTGGGAGCGTTTTTTAATCCTTCCTTGCTAAGCGACAGATGACGATCGAGTAATTCCTTCATCTCCTGATCACTTTTCGCGAGAGTCATAGGTACATTCGGTTGCAAAGCTACTACGCTCACAGGTAGTGGATCCGGTTCGTATAGACCATGTTCCCTCATTGGCGAGACGACGATGACGATCGCAACGAAGAGTGGCACTAACAATCCTGCTGTTATCGCCTTTGGCGAGTGATTGACGACCAGGAGAGTAATTGAAGAGTTGATAGCAACGATTAGAAAACTGACCGCGTAGACTCCGCCCCACGTGGCAGCCTGAATCAGATTCGGGTGGTACGCCTGTGAGTAGCCGAGTGCGTTCCAGAGTTGGCCCGTCACACTCAAGCGGATCAGCTCGAGTGCCGTCCAGAAGATCGGCGCGAGCAGTACGGCAACGTGACCGCACTTCTGAACGGCGAGAGCGACAAGCATCGTAAAGATGCCGTGAAAGACGCCGACGACCAGCGCACCGGGAATCAGCAATAAATAGGCTAGCACGCTGGGCAGACCACCGTAGTGAATCATCGAGTAAGTGAGCCAGTAGCAGGTGGCGTAAAAGAAAACCGATCCAGTCGCCCAGCCGAGGATGAATGCTCTTAATGGCGAGGGCCGGCGCACGATTACGACGAGCAGCGGAACCAACGCGACCCAAGCCAGAAGATAAAGCTCGAAATTGGGAAACGAGAGTATGAGGAGAAGTGTGCTTGCGCCCGCCGCCGCCCACTCATCACGAGAAACGCCTAACCGCATCAGCGCGAGTTTAGCAAAGACAAATCAAATGCCGCACGGTCGGATCCGAACGGGTGCCTATTTCAAGGTCAATGGATTGCGGAGAAGCGATAACATTAGAGATGTCCTGAGTGCAAGATCGAGAATCAAAATCCCTCGTATCTTCCATAAAAGATCTCGACGACACTTAACATTTCTCTAGTTTCATTCGATACCTGATTCGATCGCAAAAAGGTTGCAAGGAAAGATCTCCTGCCATTCGAAGCGTAAAGTCGTTTACCTATTCAATGACCAAACGTGCCGGTTTAATTCCATGTGAGACCAAAGTCAGTCGTACTCTGACATCCGGATCTGAAAGAACCGAATTTCCGGTTTGCCAACGGTCGAGAATGGACTGTCTTTGCGAGCGACAGCCACAAACCAATAGCATGATTAAACAAATTGCTAGGGGCGTATTCATACATTTATGGGCCAATCACAGGTCCGAGTGCAAGAGTTCTCCCGAGCCTAGATAGACAGGAGGGGTAGTTCTTAGCAACCTGTCTTTTTGCCCACTCGGAGATGATGACCGATCTATCCGCTAGTGCAAAACTCTGCGGAAGCCATGAGTCTCAGCGAAGGTTCGAATCAGCTATGACATACACGTGAATGCTTTTGCCCACTCTCCGTGATCTTTTTTCAGTCCTCCATGTTTGGCATCAATTGTCTGGATCGAAGTAAGCATAAAACGTTTCACGCATGGAATAGACTCGATAAGCGCCGCTGTTTCAATTGCGCGTTGAGCTGAAAGTCCTCCAATGCTAGCGAGACAGTAGACAGCATAATGTCTGATTTGCCAATCCTGGTTCTGAAGCAGCTTTTTTAGTTTCGGAATCGCAACCGGTCCCATGCGAATGATGCCTTCCAGCGCCGGCTGGTGAGTCATAGTTGTGCTCCATTCGCCATCCATCATTTTTATGTGTGAGAGCAAGAGGTCAAGCGATTGCTCAGCTTTTAGATCGCCGAGCAATAGCGCTCCTTCGCGCCACAAATTAGCGTGCGCTTGATCTCGACTGATATCCAAATCCGGTCTGTCCATGGCATTCATTACAGCGGCAACAACTTGCTGCCGACACTCTGAAGATCGCTTGGATGATTGACGCAAAAGGCGTTGGGCTGCCTGAGCTCTGTCATACTCGCGTGATAACGAAATGACGGCACTGGCAAGTTGATCATCCGTCAAGCACGGTACAGCGACTCCTTTCATTGGTCGAGTAACGCCGTCCGAAGACCCGTTGATATCAGACAGCACTAGCATCGCGAAACAGAGAAACAAAACCAATTGCCTCAACATACAGCCCCCTGTTACCTGTACATACCAGCGCCCCATCCTGGGCTGGCCATTTGACCATTGAAGACTCTGAAGCTCAGATGAAATACCCCTTCACGGAACGAAGACTATTCTGGTGTAACCAGTCTTTTACTCAGGAATCTTCTCAATGCAAGGAGTCCCAGGGCTATAACCTGGACCAGACCAATGATAAAGCACGAGATGGCTGAGTATAGAAGGAAACCAAAGAAAAAGAGGAACATCTGAGTCGGAATAGCTCTCAAGGCATCAGCGATAAAAATCTCGCCATCCGACCGATTCCATATGGAAATCTCATTCGGGATGTGGACCACCATCAGGAGCACTAAAATGGTTCCCACAACTGGAACAATTAGCCACGCCAAACCAAAGTCATTCCCATAATGCCGTCTGAGCCAAAGTGTCGGTGTAAAATACGACATCAACGAAAGAACGCAGGCCTCAATCACTGCTTGACTCCGCATCTGGTCAGCCCTGCCGAATTCGATTAGAAATCCGACAGTGAGCGCAGCAACGGTTATTCCTACGGCCAGCAGTATCCACGTGGTGTCTTTAATAATTCGCATTAAAATTTCCTTAGAGAAGAGTGCGCCTAATGACCGCCCAGTCTCCGGGTTCTAAGCCGCGACCGGCGGAGCCTGTACAGATATTTCTTCGTATGTATTCTCCTATGATTCTTAAGCCATTGACACTTCCGCGGTCCGCCTCGCCACGCAATTTCCTCCCTATTGCGTAGGCGGCGAAGCCAAGCCTCGAATCCCCATCGTTATCGGTAATATTCCGGTAAAAATTCGTAAATGGACGGCGATTGATACCAAGGCTTAAGTGAGCCGAAAAATGATGTGTTTGATCCGCCGTGGGTCCTTGGAGATCTTGATTGGGAGGAGGTAGTGCGGGAGCTGAGTCCTGATACTGTGGCTGAAATCCCTGGCCACCAATATATCGCCCTTGATCATCCGGTAAAGCCCTTCCCGTACCAGGGGCGGCTGCTCTCATATTGGCTAGAGAGTTTAATCGCGGGCCGTGATATAAGAAGCTAAAATTCTGATCAAACGCGGTCAATGCGGCGTGAGCACTGTTGTTGCTTGCACGAATCGCATCGTCCGCAACGGCTTGAGCAATATCGGCCATGATGTGACAAGGGGTTTGTGGCGAGGAGTTCTGCGGCTCAAGCGAAACCACGCCAGCGAGTTCGTCCATCGAGCCATTAGCGGCTGCGGTTGCTGCTGTCGAATTGGACCAAGCCCAACCTCCACCACTGTACTGAGCGTCAGCCGGAAGGTACCCGGAATACCCGTCCGCAAACGCACGGAAGAACTCAAACGTTTTTTTAGTGTAGTTGTACCGAACCGTGTCTTCCGGTGCAGAAACAGCCGCGCCCATCTCAAGAATCCGCTGCGCCATATCACAGGTTACATACACGCCGTCCAACGTGCAGCCGGTGGATGGCAGGCCTACATTCCCATAGCCCGGATAAACCGGACCTCCCTCTTCGCGGCCTCCAGAAAACTGAGGATCTTCCGGATAAGGATCCCACGCATATACCTCAGCGCCGAATGGATCTAGTTCGGTCCAATCAGTTATAACTCCCGATTGAAAAACTGCACGCTCGCTGACTCCAGATGGTTCCTTATGCAAAAGAGTGACGCCACCATTCAAGTATTGTCGTCCGAAGAGTTCACCAGCAACGTAAATAAAGCCCCATTCGCGAGCCCCGGAGCTGTCCAGCTGTGTAATTACTTGTCCTCTTAAAACGGTTGATCGGACGTAGTAATTGACGATGTTTGGTTCGGTTGACTTTACGCGCTGACCATCGCCATCAAAAAACTCGTTGAGATAACCCCCGGTCCAAGTGGTCGTGTTGCTGCGTCCTGCAGCATCGTAGCTGTACTGGCGGGTTGACGGATTGAGTAGATTTCCATCGGCATCATACGTCCAGCCGTTGCGACGGTTATTCGTGTACGTGTCACTGGAACCGAAACCCAAGGTTCTGCTCCAATGCCGTGTGGTGCGCGTCGTCACATGATCGAACGCGTCATAGGCGATAGTCTGTTTGTAAGGACGATCACTCGTGGCCGGTTCACCCCTTGCTTCGGCGCCGGTTAGAGCCTTTATTAGACGCGCGCTGTGATCGTACTCATACTTCCGATCGAAACGGCCATCCACTAGATTCTGTGAGTACTTGACTCGTCCATCATCATAGTATTGATAGTCAATGGACATCACGCTACCGGATCCTCCGATCTGATAATGTGTGGGCTGCAAGCGCGAGTTGTAGTTCATCGTGAGTGTCTGACCGTCACCGTAGGTAACCTGTTTAGGAACACCCCACGCGCTATAAGAGTGAGTGATGATGAACTGATTGGAGCTATAGTTCGTGCCGTTCAAACTACTGAGCCTTCCAGCACTATCATAACCATAGTTTACGCGTTGATTTGTATGATCAGTGAGATCCTTTAGCTGACCAGCATAATTGTACTCGTAGGCAAGCGCATAGCTTCCGGCGAGTCCAGTGAACGTTCGGGTCTCGGACGTCAACTGCGAAAGTTGATTGTAATAATAAGAAGTGCTACCCGAGCTATCAGACATCGAAGTGCGATTGCCCACTGCGTCATATCCGAAAGACTCAACGATTGTGCTACTGCCAGACAGTGTATGCGTCACAACGTTGGGCAAGTGTCGATTATTGTTGTATGTAAAGGTTGAGGTGGCGCCACGTGCGTCGGTTACAGTAGCTACCGTGTCATCGGCGTTGTAGTTCCAGGTGACGGCAGTTCCCGGAGCGTGTTCCGGCACGTGCTTGGTTTTCAATCGTCCATAGCCGTCGTAGGTCAGGATTGTGTCCTGGTAGGTGCCACTGCCTTCTGCGCCTGCGTATTGGCGAATCTGCGTCACCTGGTCACGCGCGTCGTAACTATTCACTGTCGTCGAATAGACGCTGCCACCCTGCCAGTTGAGAATCTCAGTCTTCGCCGTGCGGCCCAGCACATCGGAATAGATCTTCTGCTGACGGCGCTTTGCCACTC
Source organism: Pyrinomonadaceae bacterium (assembly GCA_035248565.1). GTDB lineage: Bacteria > Acidobacteriota > Blastocatellia > Pyrinomonadales > Pyrinomonadaceae > PSRF01. Next base: position 26,839 of record DATFHH010000115.1, read on the forward strand.
CAGCATCGATCGTGCCTTCATCCGTCAGCGTTACCACTTCACCACCGGCGCAACCACAACCAGCATAGCTGGCTTCGCGAGTAGTGCCGTCAGTGTTGGTGGTGATTAGCGGGCGGCCTTTCCAGTCATAGGTCTGTTGCGTGTAGTAGAAACCCGCGGCATCATCACCGACCGGCACCCAATCAACGTTAATCTCCGTCGGGTTTGACTGTTTCCAGAGCCGCCCCATCTGATCGTAAATACTCATAACAGAACGATAACCACCAGTACTGTCAGGGTGATTGCCTGCCGTACCAATCACTCTACCTAAACCATCTACCACCTCAATTGAATACAGCTCATCGGCGATGTTGTTCACCGTAGCGAAGCTCTGCGTGTAATACGAACCATAAATGAAGCGTTTGTAGGCGCCGTTATTCGCGGTGGTGATTCTTTCCAGTTGGCCCAGACTGTTGTAACTCATCGTTTGGATCGCACCCTGCGATTGGCCTGCCGGCGCTGGAGACTGCGTGCGCGTGGTGGCGCCAAGATCGAAGTTGTATTGCATGGAAGAGCTGAAACCATCAGCGTCGGTGACCGTTGTCGGATAGGCAAAGGTGTTGCGATTCACGCTGTCGGAGAACGAGTCTGTGTAACTGATCGTGTTGCCGTGTCCGTAGTGATCCTGAGTGGCGATCACGGAGCCAGTCTTGTTGTATTTAATATAGCTGTGCGTAACTTTATCGAAGTTGTTAACATCTGTGACGTCCCATCGTCCAATCCAACAGAGATTGCCGCGCCCAATCGCAACGCCACTGGCGTCATGTTGCGTTGCCGCTTGCGGAGTTGCCGCCCAGTATTCATTGCCCCAGTCATAGTCGTACCAGACTTTTGACTGCGGCTGATTGTTACCATCGTAGACGATCACCTCTCGCAACAGTCCCAAAACACGCAGGTCGATATAAGCGTGACCACCGTCAAAATAGGTGGTGGTAGTGCGGCGTAAGACAGTCGTACCGTCGGCCGCATACTCTTTCACTTCGGTGGGCAACGCTACCGGAGCAGGCAAATTGTACGATGTGTAGACAGTACTACTGCGACGGCGATTGCCGCTCGCGTCATAAATATTGGTTTCAGTAACGCGTGGATTGACTTCGTATCCAACTGCGGTGTTGTCCTGCGTCCATGTGGTAGTGGTCCATTTCTGGCGCACCCCTCCTGACCACACTTCACTGAGTGTCGTCAAACCTCTTTGCCACCCGGTGCCGTAGTACTCCTTGTAGACGGTGCCATCCGGCGCGGTCAGCACACAGGCGCCATCACCGGCAACGCTGTACTGCGTGATCACCTGCGCAGGCACTCCATTGATGCCGGTCCAGTTCTGCGCCGACACACGGCTGTCAGTCAGACGCGGCACGTCGCTGCCAGGCGTCTCATACGTGAAAGTGGTCGCATTGCGCTCGACTACGCCAAAGTATTTCTTGACCAGCGACACCTGAAGTGAGTTGGTGTAATCGAAAGTGAAGTACGAAGTATCGTTCAGACCAACTTGCGTGATCACGGGCAGCACCGTGCCGTTGCTCGTGCCGACAACGGCTGCGCCGGAAAAGCTCGACTGCATTGTGCGCGTGCTCCAGCCAAAGCTTACCCACTGATGCGATTGTCCGTTCCAGCTCTGCGTGATTGACGTCAGATTCGCGTTAGTGTCGTAGTTGAAAGTAATGACGCGGCCGAGTGTGTCGGTGATGGTCGTAATTTGGCCCAGTGAATTGTAGTTGATTGTAAGGTAGTTGCCGTTGCGATCCTTTACCTCATTACAGCGGTACTCGTCATTAACATAAACGAAGCTCAGCTTAGTGCCGTCAGTAGACTGGACCACCAAAGTACTGCCGTTATCAGTCAACCGCAGATACGACGAATCGGCGACGTCATAGATGTTCGAGGTGCCAACCTGCCTTAGCTCCACCCGCTGTCCGGCAGCAGTGATCATGAGATAAGCATTTCTCGCGGTCTGCGCGTCAAAGACCTTGAGCTGCACCGTCGGAAAGCCGAGGCGAAAACCCAAACTGGGAAAGCCATTGTCTTCGTCGAAATAGAGGTATGGACCAGAATGCGTCCAGACCATAGACGAATAGGAGAGCGTGAGGCCGAGGTCGAGGCCATTGCGACCCGGTAGACTCAGCAACGGCACACTCCAGCTCGCGTCGCGCGCCAGCATGCCGTGCCCGGGTTGATTGCGCGGGTCGATACGCGCCGAAACCAACGAAGCAGCATGAGCAGTAGCTGAGCCGTTAGGTGTGATGTTCGCCGACAACGTGGCAAACTCGCTTGACTCTTCAAAACCGCGCCGCACGTACTCGCGTCCGTATGTCGGCACGGTTGCTTCCCAGTTGGCCCAGCCCGTGGAATCGGGATCGCGCATCAAATAAGTCTTGTAGAGATCGTAAACATACCAGTGATCACTGCGATTGCGTGCTGCGTATTCTGCTGATTCAAACAGCGTGCGGCCCAACTCAATGCCCGCTGATTTCAGTGACGTCTGACCCTGGCCGGAAGCAACGCGAAACTGGTCGTACCAGTAAGTTGTTTCATTGCTCGCTGGATTACGCGCCAGTGCCCAGGTGAAGAAGTTCTGCACGAATTGATCGTCGAGCACCGGCGGCGGAGGAGGATGCATTCGGCGGCGCGCGTGCGCACGCCGTATTTCGCCCACCGAGCTCTGACCGGGAGGCTGATCGAAAGGATCACCGACACGCCGTCCATCCCAGGGCTTGCCTGAGTTCTTCTTCGAACGCATTGTCGAAGGAATCGGAGCTACTGGCTCGCGCTCAATTTGTAATTCGCTCTGTGCGTCTTCGAGATCCGGCAACGTGGCTTCGGGCTTACCAGGCCGAGGCCGTGGACCACGTCCGGCGCCTTGGCCCTGAGCCGCAACTCTCACCAGCCACGAGATGTCGCTCAGTGGCAGAAATGAAATACAGATTGTTACTGTGACGACGAGGTGAAGCGTGTAGCGCTGGGCGTTCGGGTGAGAGAACATGGACGAGTCCTCCTGTGAGATCTTGGAACTCAACCCGCTTGTTCGAACGTTGAATTGTTTTCGTCAGGGGGTGGACTAACGAATCACAGATACTGACGTCTCAGATAATTCCAGCACGATAGGGAGACATCCGCTGGATCAGCTAGATTGATTGGGAGCAGCCGCAATCTACGCCCGTTGTGGAAGGAAGTCAATAAGTATTCTCTAATGCCCAGCTAGCCACCGAATCTAAACACAAAAAAATTTTCATGGCGCAGAAAATCGGTCGACAAGGCTAGTCAAATCGCCGAAATTTGACGCAAAAAGACAGAAACCGTCACTGTCAAAGTGACAAATTTCGTCTCTGACAAACTCGGCAATATTTGCGTTTAAAAGCGGGAGAACCCAGTCATTACTGACTGGGCTCGCGTTTCGGGGGGAAGCACTGAAGGAACGCTCGGAAGGTTAGCTGGCGCAGCGGCAGGCGGCGCTCAGGGGATGTTGGCGGCGGGGGCACGGTCAACGATTTCGTCTATTCCGTGTCGTGCCGCGAATCTCTTGAGCACACGCTGTGCCAGAAAACATCGCCGAGTGCCAATTTGGATTCATTGCCGATTGCCAATTGCGAATTGCCAATTTGATTCCGATGTTCCCAACGCTCGAATCAGCAATCGGCAATCGGCAATGCCATCAGTTCCCCATCGTCACTTGTCGCTGGAGCGCGATCGCTTCCTGGTTGTTCGGATCGATCGTGATGGCGCTCAACGCGTACTTGCGTGCCTCGCCGCGATCACCACGTTCAAGAAAAATTCTGCCGAGCAGAATGTACGCATCGATCAGTTTCGAATCCCAGAAGATCGCAGTCTTCAACGCTGCTATCGCTGCCTCCTGGTCCCCGCGACGCAAATTGATCCGGCCGCTGAGAAGATAGGCTTCAGCGTTTGTCGGCTCGATCATTACGACGCGATGCAGCTCAGGTAATGCTTCGTCATCACGTCCCGCCTGATAAAGATCTCGAGCTTTGACGAGTAGATCCTGTGTAGCAGAGCTCGGAGTCCCATTATCCGCGATATTCTGGTTCGCGAGCACTCCGAACAACTCTTCGCGATTCAGAACGTCGCGCATGCGCAAACTTACACCGCTCGTCGTTTGTGACTTCTGCCACTCCGTTTCCCACTTCGCATAAGCCGTCCGCAGATACCGGCGCGCCATATCGTCCGCTGCGGTCGCGGCTTCAGTCTTCCCGAGTTTTGACAACGATTTCGCAAACAGGAAATACGCTGGTCCGTCCTGCTGATCCGAAGTGATTACCGGTCGAAAGTGTTCGGCAGCTTCGGCGTATTTACCGGCGAGGAACAATGCGTAGCCGTAATTGAAGTTGACCATCTGGTCCGACGGCGCCGATGTGGAAGCCTGCGCGAGAAAATCTGTACCTTGCGCCAGCAGTCGCGTGCGTTCCGCTTCGTTTTTGTTCTCTCTCGCGGCTTGCACTGCGACAGCGCCCGCGTTGTTGTAAACACCGATTAGAGGCAAATCACTCGACAGCGGAACGACTGTCGCCAACGCACGACCATAGTCACCCAGCTTTGCATAGCCGAGACTTGCATAGAACGCTGCTTCTGCATAATGCGGTTCTTTTTTCTGGAGTTTTGAGAAGTACTCCGTGGCATCTTTCCAGTTGCCGAGACTCATGTAACCAAGACCGAGCTCGAACGCTGCTTGCGGATAGACAGCGCCGCCGAGCGCGTCTGCATAGAAACGAAGCGCATTCTTCAAATAATTGGCGCGCACAGGATCACGTAAGTCCAACTGAACGGCTTTAACGTAAGCCTCAAAAGCCTTCTGCGGAATCTTCGTGGCTTCCTGCACGATTTGATTTTGTGAATACGGCAGTGCTTTGTCGCGTTGATAGAGGATCTGATACGCGAGCCGGCCGTGAATGTCCTGAAGTGTGGTGAGTGGACCACCGTAATCAAACTGTCTCGTGGCCCAACCACCGTCCATCACTTCTCCGAGCGTGCGGCCTTCATTCACCTTGATAACGCGCGAGGTGACTTGCACGTAAGCATCGGTCGGCGCTTTTTCACCGCTTTTGGTTTCAGGTGGTGTTACTGAGTAACTACCAATGACGATCATCGTGGCCTTCGCTTGCCGCGCGAGTTTGATGGCGGTGGCCCGCGATGGAATCACCGTTTGAGGCAAGCGCAGTTTCTGATAAGCGAGCTCGCGTTCGTCACTCGAGACCACCGTCAGACCCGGTTTGTTCAGCAGTTCAGCGATAGCGTCGGCAAAACTCTCGCCCACCCAGTTGTATTCGGCGCGGTTGGAAGTGTTCTCAAACGGCAACACCATCACGACGTCGCCCGGCGCGTTTTGTGCCTGGACTGCTGAAAACGCCGGAAAAACGATGGTCGACAAAAAGACTGCGCAAATTAACTTCAGACTCACAAATCTCATCATCATAGCCGCAGTCTAAACCACTACCACAAAAAGACACAAAGGTAGAGACACAAAGGGCTACATCGAGTAGGCGATCGAGAATTCGTCTTCGGTGTGCGGGTCGAGAGTGATATCGGGCTCGGAGTCGCGATTCGAGTCCTGCGCCAAGAGGTCTAGAACCTTGTCGTTATCGACTGCGCATGAGAACAAGAAACCCTGACCATATTCACAACCCAGCATTCGGAGTTGCTGATACTGTTCTTCCGTCTCGATGCCTTCCGCAATAACTTCCATGCCGAGGTTACGCGCCAGCGTCGAGATAGTGCGCACGATCGCATTGTCGTTCTCGGCCAGTCGCATCACGAAGGAACGATCGATCTTGAGGTAGTTCAGTGGGAAGCGATGGAGGTAACTGAGTGATGAATAACCGGTGCCGAAGTCGTCGATACTCAACTGCACGCCGAGCGAGCGCAATTGCTTGAACATCAACGCGGCTGCCTCTGCATTTTCCATGACCACGCTTTCAGTGATCTCGAGCTTCAGACAGTGCGCGTTCAACTTGCTCGCATCGAGCGCGGCTTTGATTCGCTCCAGCAGATCGGGTTGTGCGACCTGTCGCGCCGAAAGGTTTACGCTCAAACTCAAGGAGCGATGACTCGGTGAATCGATTTGCCACTGACGAACGTGTGCACAAGCCTCATTCAATACCCACTCGCCGATCGGAACGATCAGACCAGTCTCTTCGGCCACAGGAATGAAGTCAGCAGGCAACACGAGTCCACGCCGTGGATGGTTCCACCGGACCAACGCTTCAAAGCCGTGCAAGCGGCCGGTTTCCAGCGAAACGATCGGTTGGTAGTAAACGCAGAACTCTTTCTGCTCGATGGCCTGACGCAAATCGCTTTCAAGTTGCAGTCGCGAGACGGCACGCGCGTGCATACCGTGATCGAAAACTTCGTAACGTGCTTTGCCGTTTTCCTTCGCGCGATACATCGCAGTATCCGCATCGCGCAGAATGTCTTCGGGTCGATCGTAACCACTGGAGCTGAGCGCGATGCCGATGCTCGCGGTGGCGAAGGCGGAATTTTTGTCGAGTACGAATGGCTGGCTTAGCTCGTCGGAGATTCTTTGTGCGACTCGCACAGCGTCTGTCGCATCGGTCATTCCACTCAGGAGGATCGCGAATTCGTCGCCGCCAAAACGCGCGAGTGTATCGACCGGCCGCAAGGTTCGTTCAAGTCGCTCAGCAAAGGCGACTAACAACAAGTCGCCGTGCGTATGGCCCAAACTGTCGTTGATGTTCTTGAAACGATCGAGATCGAGGAAAAGAACGGCGAACATGTGTTCGTTGACCCGTTTGGAACTCTCGATCTCTGCCTTGAGCAATTCGGTGAACATCGCGCGATTCGGCAGGCCGGTCAGTGAGTCATGAAATGCAGCATGACGGAAGTGCTCTTTCGTCTCTTCGAGCACACGGCTGATTCGCTCCTGTTCGGCGATGTAGTTGTTCAACTCCTGAACGTGCCGTTCCGCTTGTTCCGCGCGTTCATGTTCGAGCTCGGCGCGTGCGCGTTCGGCTTCCTCGGCATGTCTTGCAGAAGCCTTCACCTCGCGCATGTACCGGTCGTAACTGAAGTACACGATGATGATGATCGGAATGCAGACGAGAAAAGCCCAGAAGCGAGCCGTGCCGAGACTGTTTACGATGAATCCCGCGCCGGCCGCCCCTGAGAAATAACTGATCGATATCCACAGGAAATTTCGCGACCACATGCGCCAGACCGACTCGTTTGCCTTGAATGCGCTGGCCGTGGCGCCAATTCCGGTGTGGACCAAATATTGGACCAAGCCCATTAACGAGAGCGCTATAATCGCAATCGAACCGCCTCTATTTACGAGCTGGGTCGTAGTTCCGAAAGCGAACTTCAGCGCGGTCGCGGTGGCAAAAACAGCGCAGGCCAGTGCTGCACTGCCGAAGGCCACGGTTCTGACTTTTCTGCTGATTCGCAGTGCCGAACAGATACCTGCCAAAGCACCGATAATGATTGCCGCCTCACCACCGTAAAGCAGCAAGGCGATGAAGACGAACGTATCGTCGACCGTGATGTTGACGTTTATTCGCGGAATCCGGATGGCAATGCGCGAACCGATAATAGCTGTGACGAGCGTCAGCAGTAGGAAGTATCCATCGATGACGCCTTTCGGCAGCGTGTAAGCCGCGTAGAGAACGCTGGCTATGCCCGCCGCAACGACGGACCACATGTAAATGCTTGTCGAATGTTGTCGTAAGTTTTTCATTTCCGCACGACTCTTCACTGGATTCAGGCAAGCATTACTTCATTGCCGGTCCACTATCGCCGAGCGAACAGTCACCGAGGGCAAAGCCGTCGCCGATCGCAAAACCGTCACCCATCGCGTAGCCGTCACCAATCGCAAACCCGTCGCCGATTGCGTAGCCGTCACCCATGGCAAATCCGTCACCGAGAGCGAAGCCATCGCCGAGCAGGAGTATGTTGCTGAAGAAGAACGATCCACCGAACAGCGTCGAACCGTCGCTCTTTGTGAGATAGTTTCCGAGCGTCACAGTCTTGACCCACATGTTGTAGTTCAGACTTTGACCGACGAGTCCTTCATTGACGCCATCACCTAACAGATAACCCTGGCCATAACTGACCTGATACTTGTTGATTAGATCCTTGCCGGTGATGGTGGCGCGCTTGAGCACGAGTCCCTGATTCCACGGGAAAGTGAAACCAGCAACCGTGGTTTGCGGCGCGGGAGCAGTTTGAGTTAACAGAGACGATCCGAATGTTGGTTTAAACAGGCCGAGCAGATCACCACGAACAATCTTCGCAAGAGTCACTGCGCCGGCGATGTTCAATTGGCCGGCGCCCTGATCGAAGGTATTGAAGCCAGCAAGCGGTTGCGCCGTGTACATCAGGAGCATCTTGATCATGTTTGGAGTCAAACTGGAGTTTGCTTCCAATAACAGAGCAGCAGCTCCCGAGACCATCGGTGCGGACATCGATGTACCGCTGAGGTACATGAGCTTCATATTGCTGGTGGAGTACTTAAAGGTTTCGAGTGCCGGATACTCTTTGATCAGGCCGTTGTTAACTGCTTCGGCTGCGATGATCTTGTTACCAGGCGCCACGAGATCGGGTTTGATCAGATTGTCATAATGAAGCAGACCGTACGAGTCGACTGAGTAACTGCGCGTTGGACCACGTGAACTGTATGAAGTGACTGAGTCTTCGTTGCGCGCATCGGTGCCGAAGCTGTTGCTGGCGCCGACAGTGATTGCTGAAGGCTCGTTGCCCGGGCAGTGAATTGCGCCGTAGATCTTCTGTCCGTTTGCGTCCTTGCCGTTATTTCCGGCTGCGGCCACAACAACCACGCCGGCGTCGACGAGTTTGCGAACAGCGTTACAGATCGGATCGTCTTCGTATGAGCTGATGGCCGGAGTGCCAAGGCTCATGTTCACGACCTTAACGTTGTAGGAGTTCTTGTTTGCGATCAGCCAGTCGAGCGCAGCGAGCACGCCTGAGACTGTGCCGACGCCCTGTGAGTTCAATACTCTGAGATTAACCAGGCTAGCAGCCGGTGCGATTCCTTCGTAAGCGCCGCTGGTCGGAGTACCGATACCGGCAGCGATTGCGGCCACGTGTGTGCCATGGCCCCATGGATCGTCAGTTCGATTCTCCCCGGTGAAGTCTTTACTGAATTTGATTTTGCCGGTGGTAGCAAACGATTTGTGCGTGCTGTCGATGCCGGAGTCGAGCACGGCGATGGTGACGCCCGAACCGTCGAGATTGTTGGTGCCGAGCAGAGTTTTTTGAGCGCGGACCTGTTGAGTACCAGTGGTGGTAACAATGTGACCTGAACTGCGTACCGGCGCGTCGAGCGAGATGTAAGTCACGTCAGGATCGGACGCCAGCACCTCGACGTCGTTAGCTCGAACGTCGACGATAAGAAGGTTCAAGTTTGACAGGACGCTGACAAGTAATCCGCCGACGGTATTAAGCAGTCCGCCGACGATGTTGAGCAGTCCGCCAAGCAGTCCTCCGGACGACGACGGTTTCGTTTGCACGATTACCTTCACGCGCGTATCGCCATTGCCTGACAGGATTAGCTGTTGCAGGTCAGGGGAGATCTTGCTCGTGGAGAGATTTGACGCAGGCTGGCTAGCGGCTCGAGCTCTAGTATTGGTGATGAACAGCGGTGAGCACAGCGACAGCAGCACAGCTATCGTCACAAGGCGTTTGTAAACTTGGGGGCGAGACATTCAGTTTCTCCAGGGGGCTCGAAAAATAGTTAAAACTCTTACGCTCAATAGACCGCGCTCAAACTGCGGGCGCCCTGCTAGTGCTAGCTCCGTGCCAAATGCGGCGTTTTGGTCATTTGTGTCAATTCTGTTGAGGAAATTGAGGAATCTTGAGAGCTGGCGGCGGTGAGATCTTACCGTCGCGGTTGAAGCAGATTGACGAGTTAACGAGTCATGTTGAAAGATTCGGTCGCAGTGAAGCCACAAAAAGGCACAAGAAGCACAAAGAGTGAGTTAGGGAACATTTAAGCGCACCGGTCCGTAAAGTGACGCCAGCGGATACCAGCAGTTTTCAATAGGAGAAGACAGTGAAGTCACGATTGCTAACTATCATTGCCGCGCTCTGTTTGTCTCTCTCAGCATTACCTGTAACGAGTTCTGCTTCAGACTGGCCGCAGTGGCGTGGGCCGGAGCGGAACGGAACGTCTCCCGAAACCGGTCTTCTCCAACAGTGGCCTGCAGGCGGGCCGAAACTGGTCTGGCAAGTGAACGATATTGGCGACGGTTACTCGACTCCCGTCGTTGTCGGCTCGCGGATCTATTTGATGAGCAATCGTGGTCTGGACAATGAGTTTGTGCAGACTCTCTCAACTGTCGATGGCAAAGTCATCTGGACAACACGTGTCGGCAACGTTGGCAATCCCAAACAAGATCCGAATTTTCCGAAAGCGCGTTCAACCCCGACGGTTGATGGAAATCTTCTTTACGCGCTCGGCTCGGATGGCGATCTCGCGTGTCTCGAAGCAAAGACTGGAAAGATTCGCTGGTCCAAGAGTCTTCGTAAAGATTTTGGAGGCAAGCCAGGTGAATGGGCGTATGCGGAGTCACCACTCGTCGATGGTGACCTGGTAGTGATTACTCCAGGCGGAGCGGAGGCGACGATGGTCGCGCTCAACAAGAAGACAGGGGCACTCGTTTGGAAGTCCGCAATACCTGGTGGTGATCCGGCTGGCTATGCATCAGCGATAGTGGTCCAGGGTGGCGGACGAAAACAGTATGTGCAGCTCTTAAGCAAAGGGCTGGTCGGGGTAGACGCGAAGACCGGACAGTTTCTCTGGCGCTACGCAGAAGTAGCGAAAGGTCCAGCGCAATACTTCACGCCGGTGGCGCGCGATGAATATGTTTATGGTGGAGCGCTTGGCGTTGGCGGTGGACTCGTTCGCTTAAAGACTGATGGCGATCGGACCGCTGCGGAGCAGGTTTATTTCATACGCGGCCTTCCGAACGGTCTTGGTGGAGCGGTGTTGGTCGGCGATCATCTTTACGGCACAGAGGTCGCGCAGAAGTTGATCGCTGCTGATTTCGTTACGGGCAAGGTCAAATGGGAGTCGGAGAATTTTGGCTGGGCCTCAGTTGCTGCCGCCGATGGGCTTCTGTTTCTTCATCTCATCATGACTGGCGAGATGGTGCTCGTTGAGGCGTCGCCGGAAGCATTTCGTGAGAAGGGCAGGTTCACTCCATCTGCGCCGCCAAAACACACACAAAATGGTCCATTTCCGGAAGGTGCATTTGCTCATCCGGTAATTGCGAATGGACGACTCTACCTTCGCGATCTCGGCACGTTGTGGGCGTACGACATCAAAGGACAGGCCACAAAAACGCACAAAGGCTGAGGAGACGAAAGAGGATGTATTGTTCATCTTGCGGTGTCGCTGTCGCGCAGGGTCTCAGCTACTGCAATCATTGCGGTGCGAAGCTGAATCGTAGCGATGTCGTAGCCAAGTCGGCAGAGGTTAAACCCGGGCTGCTTGTAAACGCGATGGTGGTAACGTTCATCTTTGGCCTGGGGGCGATTGGGATGCTCATGGGAATCATGAAAGTGATACTCGGGTTAAGAGTTGAGCCAATTCTCGCTTTCATGCTGTTGCCGCTTATGCTGATGCTAGTGCTTGAAGGGGTGTTCATGCGGTTGTTGTTGCGAGGTAATCGAGGCACAAGGGAAACAAGTGATAAAGAATTGTCGAATCAGCAAACTACAACCGAACTCGACGCTGCGCAGACACCCGCGCTGCCGGAAGGTATGCCGAGCGTGACTGAGCATACGACTCGTGCGTTCGATCCGATTTACACTGAGCGCAAATCGAGATAAAACGCACTGCTTTTCGCTGTCCAAACTTTCTCGAGTCGGATAAAATATCCACCCTTCAACACTAAAGAGAGGAGCTAGTTTGGTATGTCAACTCCGAGTCCGCAACGCCGCAAATATATCGACTGTAGAGAGTATCCCAGTGACAAGAACTGCTCACTGAAGATATCCGGAACTGAAGATGAAGTCCTCGAGATCGCGGTTCAACATGCGACCGCCTCACACGGTCACGAGAACAACCCTGAACTGAGAGACGAACTCCGCCGCTTGCTCAAGGACGAATAACGCCAGCTTGCCTCAAGCATGTGAGCCACAAAGAGGCACAGAAGATGTGCCTTTTTGTGGCTAAGATCGACAACTCTTCGAAATACTCTCGAAAGACTTTTTCCATCGCTTCCGACTACAGTCACACAACCCTAACAGGCTTTTCGAGACACGATCGCGGAACTAAATAGAAAGTCATGAACCATGGAATCGGTTTCGTGCGGACGTTCTGGTTGATCGTTGTCGTCGTTTTTATCACTGCGCACTCTTCCTCAGCTCAGGAACGACTCTGCGATCCGTCATTCGAAGATTGCTACACACCGCTAATTCAACTTGTTAATAACGAGACAGCCGGCATCGACGTCGCTTTTTACATGATCGAGCTGCCGGGTCTCGCCGACGCAATCATCAGTCGTTATCAGGCGGGTGTGCCGGTGCGCCTTACAGTTGAACCGAGAGGAGATCTAAAGTTCCCGGAAAATCAGCCGCTACTGGATCGATTCCAAGCGGCGGGCATCCCGATGCGCTATAAGCTCGGCGATGGGATCATTCACGTGAAGCTACTGTTGTGCGTTGGCCAGAACAAAGTAGTCTTTACCGGCTCAAACTTCGGTGACGCCGATGTCAGACCTTACGATCCATACGCCAACTATGTTGATGGGGCCTGGTACTTCAGCGATGACTCGGCAGTCGTCAATAGTTTTAAGACCAGATATGACGACGTTTGGACCGACACGACTACTTACGGCAACTATGCCAACATTGCTGGTCCACTGACGCGCAAGTATCCAACCTTCCCGATCGATCCGGCGATGAACTTCGTGCCCAATCGGGATCTTTCACAGGACTTCGGCGCGCGCACCATCGCTCAGCTCGATCAAGAGACACAGAAGATCGATCTCACGATGTATCGCATCACCGATGTCGATATCTGTGACGCCTTGCTGAGAGCATTGGCGCGCGGCGTGCCGGTGCGCTTGCTGGCAGAACCCGCGGAATATCGTTTTGATGGGAGCAGGCTGGGAGCGGAACTAACGGGACCATACAACATCGATCGCTTGTACGCAGCGGGTGTGCAGATCCGCATGCGTAAGCACCTCGGACTAAATCACCAAAAGTCAGTATCACTTTACGGCCGTGGGCTGACGATCTTCGGTTCGTCTAATTGGAGCTGGGAGTCGTTCAACTATCAGGAAGAGCACAACTACTTCACAAATAAGGCGTGGTTCTTTCAGTGGTTCGTCGATCAGTTCAATCGGAAGTGGAATTCGGCGACGGAGTACGAGCCGTTCGTGCCGCAACCGCCGGAGGTCCCAATTAATCTCTCACCGGGAAACGCGGGCACGGTTGGGCAATCTGTAATGCTGACATGGGAAGGAGGAAGTTGGGCGCACAAATACGATATCTATTTTGGCACTAACGAGGCCAGCTTACCTCTCATTGCCTCGAATGTGATCACCGGCACTTTGGGAACGGGTGGCTCCGAAAGCTATCTGGTTTCGGGGTTGCAGAATGGAGTTACTTACTACTGGCGCATAGTCGGCAAGACCATGGCAAACCAGACGGCGAATGGTCCAACGTGGCGCTTTATAGTGTCGGGCAGCGCGCCGACACCTACACCGACGCCAGCACCGTCGCCAACGCCACCCCCGACACCTACACCAACACCAACCCCGACGCCGGCTCCAACGCCAACACCGTCGCCGTCGCCCACACCATTACCGCCTCCGACTTCTGCTGATGAAGTTGTTCTCTACGCAGCGCAAGCGCCGGTCAGAGTAGGCAGCTGGACCAACGTTTCGGATCTGACTGCTGCGGCAGGCGTTCGCATCTACCACACCGATGTCGGTGCACCGAAAGTAACTACAGCTTTCGCAGATCCGCCGCATTATTTTGAAATGACTTTCAATGCCGAAGCCGGCAGACCCTATCGAATTTGGATTAGAGCCAAAGCACTCGACGATTTCTGGGGCAACGACTCGGTGTGGGTACAGTTTTCAGATAGCGTCAATAGCAGTGGCACGCCTATCTGGCGAATCGGAACCACAACAGGAACAGAGATCAATCTCGAGGATTGTTCCGGATGCGGACTGAGCGGGTGGGGCTGGCAGGACAACGGTTGGGGAGTTGGAGTGTTCGGGCCGCAAGTATTTTTTCAATCGACCGGCACACACACGATACGCGTACAGGGCCGAGAAGATGGCGTCTCGATCGATCAGATTGTGTTGTCGCCCGGAACCTACTTGAACAACTCACCAGGCGCACTGAAGAACGACAACACGATATTGCCCGCGTCTGGAGGATCTGCGCCGCAACCAACACCAACACCGACTCCGTCGCCAACACCAACACCGACGCCAACGCCTACGCCGACCCCAACACCGACACCAACGCCGAGCCCGACACCGACGCCGCCCGTAGGAGAAACGATCATTCTCACTGATGATTTCAACGATAACTCGTTAGACCTCGCGAAATGGACACCCAACAACGTCTTCAGCGGATTCACCGATGCTTCAGTGCCTGCACGTGAGCTTGCACAACAGGTGCAGATAGGTTCGCTCTTGTTGGGCCAATCCGGATCACACTACAACGGCATCCGGTCTACAAACACTTTCAACTTCTCGGGCGCTTACAGCTACGTTGAACTGGTCCAAGCGCCGGCCGCTTCGACCAAGGCGGATGCGATGTTCACGCTCGGGAGAGACGCTGACAATTACTACCGCATTTACGTTGAGGAAGGCGTCTTTATCTGCCAGGCGAAGATTGGCGGTACGAAACGAAACCTCTTTACTTCCGCGTATAGTCCGGCTGTGCACCACTACTGGCGCATACGCCACGATCTATCAACCGGAAGTGTGGTGTTTGAGACGGCGGCAGACAATCCGGGACTCGCCGGAAGTTGGGTTGTGCGTTACAGCGAGGCGTGGAACAACTCGGCAGTTCCGCTATCCGCAGTGATGTTTGAGATCAAAGCCGGAACGTGGCAACCCGAATCCGTCGCTCCGGGCACGATCATCTTCGACAACTTCCGCGCCGCGCATCCGTGATAGAGCTTTATGCTTTTTGGTGGCTCAACGCTTGAGTTCAAGATTACTGCTGAACATGTCTGCCACACACTTCCACGAACCGTCAGCCTGCTTTTTCCAAACTTCCAGGTATTTGCCTTTATCGGTCTGCGGTTTACCATTGGCATCGTTCTCGGTCATTTCATAGTTGCCCGTGATGTAGGCTAGATCGCCGGAGCGCGCAACGTCGACTTTGGTTGCGGTCCAACCACCCGAGAAACCAGGCGTAGCGAGCAGGCCTTTCCACATCGCGCGAATCTGTTCTTTGCTTGTCAATGGAGGGCTGTTTGGCGGTAAAACCATGGCGTCGTCAGAATAGTATGATACTGTTTTATCGACGTTTTTAGCTCCCGCTGCTTTGGACCACTCACTGTCAAGAGTCTTAAGCGCACTTTCGTCGCTCGCACGACTTTCCTGTGCACTTTGCGTCTGGCAGGCAGCCAAGAGCACGAACAACAGCAAAACGAGTAAGATGGACGAAGTTGATTTCATCTGGGCACCTCGATTTGTCATCATTGGAAAAGCGCAACAAAACTATTGATCGTCACAGGCATTGTCAACGCAAATTCTCGGATACGATAATCCCACAGCCTAAGGAGATCACGTCTATGCTGCCCGAATTGCCAACCTCATTCCGCCGCTTTGCAGTGCAACTTTTTCCAATCGTGTTCCTGTTGCTCATTCCATGCTTCGCCTTGGCCCAAAGCGCAGCCAACCGTTGTGAGCCCGCTCCCGCTCTCAAAGGAGACTTGAAGAAGGTCACACAATTAAACGACGAGGATTTGCCCTACAAGATACGACGCGAACGACAGATCGCTATGTTGCAGGAGTTGCTGAAGAAATATCCCGGTGACTTTTACGTCGAGCGACGATATCAGGATGCCCGTCTCAGCGGTTTGTTCGTTGATAGAGATCCCCTGCTTGCCGAATATCGCGAGCGGATGCAGAAGAACGCGAAGGATCCCACGGCGGTCTATCTTTATGCGCGCGTACTGATCGGACAACAGACCAAAGAAGCAATCGGACTTTTGCAAAAGCTGGTCGAGGAGTCACCAGATTTTCCGTGGACTCACATAAAGCTGGCGGAGATTTATAACTATCCAAATTTCCGCGACCCAGCTAAGTTGAAAGAACAGTTAAAGCAGTGGACTGTCAAATGCCCGGCGGCTTTGGATGCCCTGGCGCAGATCTCACGCAGCGGCGACAAAGAGTTGATGATGAGCGCTGCGCAGAGTTTGCGTCCTCGACTACAGTCGTCGACAAGCATTGACGACTTAGGCTATTGGGAAGAACTGTGGAAACTTGAATTCAAATTAAAGCCCGTGCCCGAGCATGCGCAATTGCGGCAACAGATCGCTGAGGACCTGAAACGCATCCCCGCCCTCCCGCTAAGCAAAGAACAGCTTCTCGCACTGCAAGCCGGTTATAAACAGATAGGTGATAAAACCGGACAGCGTTGGGCCGAAGATGAACTCGTGCGGCTGTTGCCGAAAACCGACACTGCGCGACGCATCGTTCAGTCTCGTTACTACGATGAACATCCGTATCAAAAAGCCGAAGAATCAGAGGCGCAGAAGCTGGCGTATAACCAGGGACTGGTCCAAGTCACCAGCGAATGGCTCAAGCAATGGCCCGACGATGAGGGTAGCTGGTCGACTCGCGTTCGTTCGTTGATTCAGTTGGAAGCATCATCGAACAGCGATGTGGAAGCCGCCTACAATGGTTATGCAAAGGCCCACGAAAAAAATGGCGCGTCCTACTCGATTCCGCCGATGGAAATCACTGTAGCGCAGTTTTACCTCAAGCGTGGTTTCCGTTTGGAAAGCATTCCTGCCTTGTTGCAAAAGGGCATTGCTGAGATCGAACAAATTGAAAAAGGTAATCACGGTTCAGATCTCTATTCGCGTCCACAAGGAGCCTACGACAGCAATCTCACATTTGTGCGCCTCGAAGCCTGGCCTGTAATGGCTGAAGTTTATGCGCGGCTGAAGCAGCCGGATAAGGCGCGCGAAGTGTTGGCCCAACTGGCTGACCTCATCAAACCAAAGCAGCCTGCTGGAGAGATGACGGACGCAAAAAGGAGGAGCTTCGATTATAACCAGGCCGTTTACTGGCAGGCTGTTGGCAAAGTCGCCGAGGTCGAGGGGCGCAAGCTCGACGCGTTGACGGCTTACCAGACGGCACTGACGTTCCGACCAAAGTTTTCAGAAACAGACAAAGACGAGTTGAGCAATAACACGCAACGCTTGTGGAAAGAGTTAGGTGGTACTGAACAGGGTTGGCAAGCCTACGTGGCGCGCAACGCGGCGGCGAAGAATAAGGTTGGGGCTGCCGAGAACGCGAGTTGGGATTCCAAGAACACGCTCTTGCCGCAGTTCGATCTCACGGATCTTGAAGGCCGTAAATGGTCACTCGACGATCTAAAAGGCAAAGTGGCTTTCATCAATCTGTGGGCGACATGGTGCGGTCCATGTCGAGCTGAATTGCCTTACGTACAAAAGTTGCGCGACCAACTGAAAGACAGAAAAGACGTGTTGGTTCTCACGCTTAATATCGACGAGGAAGTCGGTATGGTCCAGCCATTCATGAAAGAAAACAAGTACACCTTCCCTGTGATTTTGGGACACGAATACGCCGATGATCAGGGCGTTAACAGCATTCCACGCAACTGGGTCGTCAGTTTCGACGGCAAGGTAATGTTTGAAGGCATCGGATTCGGCAATGATGGCGAGGAATGGATGAAGAGAGCTACGCAGATCATTGAGAAGGTGAAAGGCCCGAACTAAATCAATCCACAGATTACGCAGACATGAAAGACAATCTGCGTAATCTGTGGACGAAGACGCCCTATTTATCGCTTGCGAACGCGCGTCCCGATAATTGATCCTCGCGGCGGCTTGATCCGTCGCCCTCCTTTGTCGTTGTCGACAATCGTGACAGTCGTTACCGCTGGATTACCGAGGTTGGCGTTTGACGGACCAGCCAACACGAGCGTGAACGTTTCATTTGCTTCAGAAACGAAGTCGTCGGTTATTAGCACATTGAAACTCTTCGACGACTCGCCAGCGGCAAAAGTGAGTGTTCCTGAGACTGCCTGGTAGTCAGTAGCACTCGAGGCGCTCACATCTTCGGAAGAGTAGTTAACAGTCGCGCTTCCGGCAGTACCACCAGTGCGGGTCACAGTGACGATAACCGAAACAGCATCTTCGTTAACATTGTAAGACGCAGAGCTGAACTGAATGAATGAGTCTTGCGCCGGAGTCGGAGTAGGCGTTGGCGTAGGAGTCGGTGTTGCAGTCGGTTTAGGAGTTGGAGTTGGCGTGGGTGTGGGAGCCGGACTGGTCGTGCCTTGCGCACTCAAAAGCGCATCGACGTCGACGCCCACGTCTTTTCCATCACTCGCAGCATTCTTGAATGGACTGCCCGATGCCAGTCGATAGTTTCCGCCCGCATAATCGACAAAACCAACCTGGGGAGTGAGCACAAACGTGTTTCCACCAGGATACAAGGAACTGTCTCGACCCGCCGCGTTATTCTTATCGAAGACGTAAGAACTATAGAAACGTGCCAGCGCCGAAGTTCCTTCGCCAACGCCGCTGCCGAACACACCGTAGCCACCTTCTGAGAACAAGTTGTCTCTGACCACGAGCCCCGAACCCTTCGGCGTGCCCGAATCAGCATCCAGGGTGACTATGTTGCCACTCTTGAAAACGGTGTTGTGAGTTATTTGTACGTCGTTTGGAATGTCGAGAAGAGTGAACGCATCAAAGAACCCGATTTTGTCAAAGATGTTGTTGGTGATTGTGACATGACTGGTAATCGCACCTTTGCTTTCCGCCGAGGTCCTTAGAATATTCACTCCTCCCTGTGTGTTCCTCACTGTGTTGTTGCTGAACACAACATACTCGACGACACACCACGGTGCGTTCCCATCTTGATTTCTTGCAGTGAATACAATGGGTATGCCTGACTGTGCATCGACCCAGTTGTTCTGAAAAATATTTCCATCGATGGTTACACGCCGCGCATTCTTTAATTCCAGGAGATTCTTTACCGCCCAGTGGCGACCGAGATACGAAGGATCACCAACCTTCCAGCTCAAAGGTTTGAAAACAAGATTGCCTCGAATCTCAATGTCGGAGGGTACCAGATTCGGAATTTGCGGGTCGGCGCCTCCGAACATTATGTTGACGCCGGCGGCCTCTATATAGTTGTTGATGATGTGGAAAGGCCCGGGTCCGTTCCATGTACCTATTGCTTGCGTCTCGGTGCCGACCTCATGTATGTCAGAGATGTAACAGTTAATGACAGAAGTTTCAGCGCTATTCATGCCGATTCCGCGCTGAATCTCTTGTGTTTCAAACCCGTGAACCCACAAACGATCGAGCGTCAAATGATGAGGCACTTGTGAAAGATCACTTTGGTTGGAGTCACCGAGTCTGATGAGATCGTAGACGAAATCTGACGCCGCAACTGTAGAGATGTCGAGACCGATCAATTTGTAATGATGAGCAGCGACAGCAGTCTTGATAATGGGTTCAGCGACGGTGTTGGAACGCAACTTTGCGAGCAGATCACTTTGCGATGGTGAAACGCGTCCGGAAATCTCTGAGGCTCTTGACGACTGAATGGTTATGTAGGAGTCACCCGATTTCGCAGGTAACGTAAACGGGCCTTTGTAAGTAGCACCTGCTTCCAGGACGATCGTGTCGCCGGGCGCGGCGCTATTGATCGCTGCTTGCAGATCTCCTTCCGCGGGTACAACAACTGTTGCCCCGAGAGTGGCTGCAGCAGATATCAATGGAATTAAAAGGATGATGAACGCATTAGTTATTCGGGGAGAACGACAGCACTGTGCAGACGCACACAATTGGGAGATGGACACTTTTTACTCCGTTGAATGAATGCAGAGATATGTAGATCTTTGTGCTGATGCATTATCGGGTTTGTATTTATTCAGAAGGGCTTACTGCTCGAACGGAAGCACACACTACACGAACCCGTGGTCATCGCAGGTTGTGACGGGATTACAAAATTCTTGCGGAGAAGTGTGAGGCGAGTTACTTCATCCACAGATTACGCAGATTCCAGTTAGAATAACCTGCGTAATCTGTGGATAAGGAACGTAGGCACAATTAAAGAAACTTACAAGGAGTTGATCATGGTTACAGTAGCATTGCTCGTTCGGCTGGAAGCAAAACCCGGAAAAGAGGCGGAGGTTGAGAGCTTCCTTAATAGCGGATTGGCTTTGGTCCAGGAAGAACCAGAGACGATTGCCTGGTTCGCCATTCGCATGGGCCAGTCGACCTTCGGAATCTTTGATGCATTTCCGGATGATCGTGGAAGGCAAGCGCATCTCTCTGGCAGGGTCGCAGCAGCATTGATGGAAAAGGCATCGGCACTCTTGGCAGAGCCGCCTGTGATCGAGAAAGTAGATGTTCTTGCGGCAAAACTTCCTTCATGAGTATCAACAGAAAACATAGCCACAAAAAGGCACAAAGAGCAAAAGCAAGGGGAAAATCATTGTCCTTCTTGTGCTTCTTTGTGGCGGAATGATTTTTGAGGCAAAGCTGCTCGCAATTATTAGGAGATCTCAGCGATGCTGTTGGATGGTCTCAGAGTTAGGGTTCCGCTATCTCACTCGCAGTTCCTACAGGTTACATCGCTAATCATTGTTGCGTTCACTATATGTTCTGTTGGTGTGCACCGAGCCCAGCGAAATACAGGAAACAGCATTCATTTTCAAACGAAAGAGAAGGAATCGCTCTCCAGCGTGTATGGGCGCGTAGTTTACTACGGCTCGGAACAGCCGGCGCGCCGTATACGCGTCGTGATGAGAAGTTTGACGAGTTACGGTCCCGAACAACTCACTGGGATTACTAATGCGCGCGGCGAGTTCCGTATCGCGGGCGTTCCCGCAGGCCGGTATTTCATCGGAGTAAATGGCCGTGGCGTCGTCTCCACTGATAGTTTCATTGAACTCGACGAGGCTAGAGAAAATCGGTTTGACGTCACCGAGCTCCGCAAATATTTTGAAGAGGTGGAGGTCGACGGAAGAACTGATAAACAGGTGGTAATACGGGCTCACCGAGGAGGAGTCATCACTGGCAAGGTCAGTTACGCAAATGGCGACGCCGCAGTCGATCATCCGATTACGATCTTGCGCCGCAAGGGTAATCGCTATTCGATGTTTTGGATCAACCTCACCTCGATGGCATACATGCTAGTGACAGATGATCGCGGCGTTTTTCGTGTAACGGGATTACCAACGGGTGAGTACGTTGTTGGCGCCACTCCGATGATTGAGCATGGAGAGTTAATAAAAGATTCGACGTTGGAAGTGAACATGGTCGGTAGTTCGCTTGCGATGACCTTTTATCCTTCTACTTCGCTGATAACTAAAGCCACACCGATAAGCATTGAAGCCGGCGAGGAGAAAACAGGTGTGGATATCACGATTGCTGATCAGCAGTTCCACACCGTAGCCGGCACAGTTCGAGCGCGTGACGATCATAAACCGATTGCAAGCGCTCGAATTACGATCATTAGAAAAGAAAGTTATGAAAAGGTGGGTCGCGCATTCTGGCCCTATTCGATGGGCATGCCGGGAGTAAACACGGACGAGCAAGGACGCTGGCGATTTGGAGAGGTGCCAGACGGCCGCTACATAATCTTCGTCGAACCGCCGACTGAATATGACCAGCCATCCACAACAACAAAGAGGTATGGATCCAAGCAACAAGAGATCGAAGTCTCCGGCGGCAATATTAATAACTTATTGATAGAAGTTGGTGATGACGCGACAATTGCGGGTACGGTGGTCGTCGAAAGTGGACCAATGCCAGCGGGCATTTACCTGTGGCTAACGACGGAAGGGATTAGCAGTGGAGTTTCGGCGAATGCTACCGTGCAGCCTGGCGGGAGATTCGTGATTCGAAACGTGCCCGCGGCCAAAATGTATTTCGCTGTTAATTTGGAGCAGGATATCGAACGCTTCTACCTTAAATCGATTACATGGAACGGAAAAGATTTGCTGCGCGAACCACTCGATATCACTGCTGACACAAAAATTGACGGCGTAAAGATCGTGCTCTCACGCGAAGTCGCCAGCTTCACCATTCGAGTTCGTAACAATCGTGGAGAGCCGGTTCCTGACGTTTCGCTTACACTTGTTTCGTCTGATCGAGCACGATGGGTGCGACGCGAAGAGCAACTTTTTGGTAACACGAACGCTCAGGGCAACTGCACGATCATCGGCGCTCCAGGCGAGTACCTGGTCTTTGTGCTACCGCGCGGAGTGCAGGGAAGTACATTGGAGAAGGATGAGATCGAGCAAGGCGCGGCTCAAGCGCCACGCGTGTCGCTGCGCCCAGGCGAACGTCGAACTTTCGACGTAGTGTTGCCACCCGATCGGTAAACTAGTAACTGAACCGGAATTGGAAATGCCTTCGATCGAGAACGTTTAATCGATGTGCAGGTTCTCGGTGTGGGTTATTTTTATGTTGTAGCGTTTGATCTTCGTGTTGAGTGTGGTGATCTTGGTTCGCAGTAAACGCGCTGCCTGCCGCTGTCGCCCGCCCGCCTGAATTAGTGCGCTGCGTATCAACGCCTCCTCGAAGCGTCGCACCTCGGCGTGCAAATCAATAGTGTCGTCGCCCTGATCCTCACCGCGCTTCTCGACAGACGCTATCTCGCGCAACAAAGACAGAGCCAGAATTTTCAAGCAATTGATTTTACCGGTCTGCGGACGGAACTCTGAGCCCTGACCGTTTCCGTTTGCGTTCACACTTGAGGAGTTAGCAGAGCCGTTCATCTACTTGCGCCTTGGGCGTCGTCCGATATTTTGGACGGCGACATCACTTGTCTTTTCAGTGAACGCGCAAAAAACGTGCCCGCGTAGTCGGCAAAGCTCCAGGCCATTTCGTCACCCATTTCAGACGCTTCGTCCCACGCTTGCTTGATGAATTTGGATTTTTATAAGAACTGAGCCACGGATAACACGGATAAAATTCGGATTTCATCCGTATTATCCGTGGCTAATAAGCTTTAGAAGTTGAATCTAAAGACAAACTGCACGGGTCGGCCGCCGGGATCGTTCGTTGTCGAAATATCCTGGTAAGCGGCTGTGATCAACCCGAAGTTTGCACCGCCATAATTCGGCGTTTGCAAACCCAGATTGGTGGCAGTGAGTTTCGGATCATCAACTGCTGAGTTACCACCAACCAGGAAGTTGATGTTGTTGAATGCGTTCAGCAGCTCGACTCGAAACTCGATGTTCTTCGTTTCTGTGAACCGGATCTTTTTGACCAGACTCATATCGAAACGAACAAAGCGTGGGCCTTCAAGAATCAGATTCGCAAAGCCACACTGACCCGGAAACGCTTCAATGCAACCATTGCTGTTGGCCGGAGCAATGTACCTGCCCGTCGGTGCTCCTAACGCACCATAACCAGCGCCCGTCGCCGAAACGCTGAACGCGCGACGCGTGTTGAGAATGATGTCGTCAGGCAGGAATGTAACGGTGCGGTTCGGCAGCTTGCGTGCATCGACCGCCTGCTGCAACTCTTTCACATCCATTCCAATTAACTGGACGTTGCCGAGTGCAAAAGGTCTGCCACTCTGAATGCGAGCGGTGCCGTGCCATTCCCAACCTCCAACCAGATGATTCGTAAGTCCGTTCGCCCCACTCATGAGCCAACGGCCACGGCCAAAAGGCAACTCGTAAATCCAATTTGCCTTGAAGCTATGCTGTATGTCCTGAGGTGCGCGGAAATGTTCCAAGGGCTTGTCGAGATCACTGCGCAGAGTCAATGGCTGACCCAACGAGCTTTGGCTGGAAGCATAGAAGTTACTCAGCGACTTGGACCACGTGTAACTCATCTGAAGTAACAAGCCTCCAGATAAGCGACGACGCAATTCCAACTGCAGAGCGTCATACCACGTATTCACGTCGTTCGTGGTCAAGGTTACCGACTGCGATCCTGCGCCAAGAAGACCGACAGTTGGATTAACCACGAAGAAGTTAAGTGGGAATCCGGCGTTGACTCCGTTGCCGAGAAAGCTGTTCTGCAACGTTGTCGCAAACCCAATCGGATTCGCGAAGTTTGGATTCAATTGAGTGAGACGAGTCGAATTAGTGAACTGTGCTACACCAGCATAGGCTGCAGCATTGTTCGCATTTGCTTGTGAACCAGTAAAGAAACCAAGCATGATCGGCAGCGGCTGAGTTCCTGTGCCTGGTCCAAAAAACGCAAACGTGTTACCTCGACCGGCAGCCTGGTTAGCCGCAAGGTTCGCCTGAGCCAGACGAAACTCACTGAGGAATCCGTTTTCCAGAACGTTAACTTCATTGATGCCGTAGCGCCGCCAGAGATTACGACCACGAGTGCCGACGTAGCGCGCTTCGACAACCGTGTCTTTGAATATCTCGCGTTGCACGCCGAAGTTCCACGAGTGGACCAGGCCTGTCTTGAGATTCGGATCGAAACCACCAATAGCATCTCCAGGTTGAGCCGTGATCGGATAGACCGGAGTATCCGCAAACCCTGGCGGAGTTAACGCCGCGCGATCGCGGAACAAAGTTCCAAGCGGCAGTGTCTCTGCATCAACGTCGCTGTTTAGCGTGAGCGTGCCGCCGGGATTGCCGGAAAGGATCTGAGTGATGTTTCCGAGACCTTCCCGAACGAACGCGACCGAGTACCCAGCTCGAATTACGCTCTTACCCCCGTCGCCGAAAAAGCGATGAAGCAGTCCGTTTTGAAATGACGGACTCCAGGCAATGCTTGCACTCGGAGCGAAGTTGTTCCAGTCCGTGTCGTACAGTTTTTCTCCGATACCCAGTGGAGTGAATTGAGTCGTACTGCCTGATAAGGTGCCCGGCTTGAAGAGATTTCCTTCGCCGGATTCGCCGAACAAGCCCGGGAAAGTCACTTTCGCGAAGTTCTCGTTCTCGGAGACGATCGGGTGTTGCGGTTCCCAGCGGACGCCGAGATTAAGAGTCACATTCGGACGAAAGCGCCACGAGTCCTGAGCGAAAAGGGCAAACTGTGGCTGGCGAAACTTCAGAATCTGCGAACCGAATAAGGCGTACTTGCCACCATTCAGGAATGCTGTTCGGTCGATAGCAGTTACGCGTCCGGTTAGCGTGGCATAAAGCTGGGCTGCTGTCGCAAGGTCGTTTGCGGAAGCGCCCGGGAAGTTGGAGCTAACGAACAAGTCTTCTGCGGGGTCACCTTCGGCAATGCCGAAGTTCACGTTGCCCACGACGTTGTTAGCTGAATCCGAGAAGGTCTTGATCAGATTGTAGTTGCCGCCGAAGTTGAAACTGTGTTTGCCTTTTATCCAGGTCACTGAGTCTGAGAATTCAAAGCTTGGCGTGTTTCGTTTGCTCGAGCCGAAGTTCACACCAAAAGCTCGATTACCACGCTGGGGAAACGCTTGAACGGCAGAAGCGTCAGTGATTCCCAAGTCATTGAAGTTCAGATCAAATCCGCCCTGATTGGCAAACTGATCTGGACCAATTGGTCCAAAGTTTGACTGACCACCAAGCATGCCGAAGCGTGCTTCGTTAATCAGGTTGGGTGTTAACGTCGAACGAAGTGATGTGACGTTGGTCCAACGTTGTGAGTTCTGACCGGCGCTGTTTGGAAATCCAGGAAACGCCGGATCTGTCTGGTTGAGGAAGTCGACAGGTTTGCCGCCGAACTCCTGATAGTTCCACACGTTCGACAACGCGTGATTGGAAGTGAGATTGAAATCGAAACGAACGGTCGTGAAATAGCGATCCTGGCCACCCTGTCCGACGAAGTTGAACTGCTGCCGGTTTGGATCGCCGGCGATCGGTAGCACACTGCCTTGAGAAGTCGAACCGCGAATTTCACCGAGCAGAGCTCCGATCGTTGGATCAACTGTTGATGTGAAACCGTGAGCGGCCGCGAGGTTCAGCACATTAATCTGCGCGCCAGAGCTCGTCGTAAAGATGCCTTGTTGCGCGAGCGGGCTGAGAATAGTGCGTTGTCGCAGTTGCTGTTCAGGCAGGCGAAACTCCTCGTAGTTGACGAAGAAGAATGCCTTGTCTTTGCCATCGAAAACTTTTGGCAGAATGATTGGACCACCAACTCGACCACCATACTGATTGAGTAGGATTCGGTTGCGCGGAGCTTTACCGAAATAAGTGGGCGCCAAAGTTTCGTTGTTAAAGTAATAGTTGGCCGTGAGGTATGGCTCACGATGATACCAATAGAGACTGCCAGTAAAGTCGTTTGTTCCGCCGCGCGTCACAAACTTAATTTGCACTGCGCCGTCACCCGCGCTTTCAGCGCCCGGCGCCGCAGTTGAAACCGTTACTTCGCCAACGGAATCGATACGCGGCCGCACGAACGTGAAGAAACCATCGTTTGAACTGATCAGATTGTCCTGTACGTCAACACCATCTAGAGTGATGTTGAGTGCACCCTTCGGCAAACCGTTTACGGTAGAAGTGCGTGGACGTCCGGTTGTTTGAACGCCGGGAAGCAAAGTCACGAGATCGAGCGCATCACGTGACGCCTGCGGTTGATCGATAATTTGGCGGCCGGTGATCGTAGTGCCGACCGTGGCGTTCTGCGTTTGAATCAACTCACCGGCTACGTCGACTACCTGGACCGTTTCGGTTGGCGTGCCAACTTCAAGCGTGACATTGACACTTGAAGGTGTACCGACGTCAACTTTGACGTTTTGCAGCACAGTGGTCTTGAAACCCGGCGCTGCGATGGTCACAGTGTAAGTGCCGGAGTTCAGCGCCGGGACACTAAAGGTACCGTTGTCAGCAGTGGTCGCGGTGTACTCCTGAGTCGTAGCATTGTTCTTCACAGTGATCGTTGCACCTGGAACAACAGCACTTGTCGGATCGCTGATCGTACCGGCAATCGAACCAGTCGAACCGCCTTGTGCGAAGGCAGGTGGACCACTGAGCGCGAGTAGGAGTAGCGCAACAGCGATTAGAGATCGTTTCATGTATAACCCTCCAAAAATTTGTGTCGGTTATTGTCCGAATAGTGGAACAAGGTGAAGCGCTCTGGGGAGCTTCACGTAGTGAGTGCGCAAGTAATGTTCCTTCGGGTTGTGGAGGGTGCTTTCCTTTTTCAGATCTTCTCGAAGCGATCGAGGTCGCGTTGCGCTCTTGCGTAATTTGGATATTCGTTGATTGGAGGGTTGCAGGATTTGGATGGAGAGCGTTCCAGTTATCGGATTTTATTAGTAAATGGATTAGGATGATGGTCCAGGTTTCTGTGTTTCGCAATTATTTTTCGGATGTGGCTTGCGCCTTCTTGGAGTGCGATGCCTTGGCATCGCTTTGGCCAAAGCGGCGTCAAGCCGCCGCACTCCAAGGAGGCGCTCATCACTTCGAGCCGTTATAATTAGACAACGATGACGACAATACACCTTGCCTTAGTAGATGATTGGGAATTGAGTGGCAACGGCTCTGGCGACATTCGTCAATTGCAGTTTGAGCCGATGCGACGTCTGGTCAGCATCTACAAGCGCTTAGGTATACGCGGCTCGTTCAACGCCGAAGTAATGCAACAAATTACTTTCAGGAAATACCAGGACCAGCACGAAGAACTGAAGGTATTGGCGGACGAATGGGACGACGTCGTGAGCGAAACGTTTCGGCAGGGGCATGACATACAGTTGCACATACACCCGCAGTGGCGCGGCGCCGAATACAAGGACGGACGTTGGAAGCTCACGGCTGATTGGTCCATCCTAAACCATTCGCCTGAAGCGGCACTCGAGATGTTGCGCAGTGGTAAAGAGTATCTCGAGAACTTACTCAGAGACGTTGATCCAAACTATCGCTGCGTCTCATTTCGGTCGGGAGCCTGGTGCATCGCGCCGTCTCCACATATGCTCGACTTACTCGTAAAGCTCGGAATCGTATTCGACATGAGTATCGTGGCAGGAGTGCACTACGACACGCGCAACATCAAGCTCGATTACACCGTTTGTGAGGAAGACTTTCTGCCTTACTATCCAGTAATGACTGACGCGCGAAAGGTTTCGGATAAGCCCGAACCGATCGTCTGTGTGCCAACCAACTGCTTTTATGCTTCGCGCAGGCAAGTGCTACGACATCACCTCGGGAAGACTGTCAGCAAAGTCAAAGGGAAAGTCGCGCGCCAAACAACCATTAGCAATAATGGTCGCAGTGTGGAAACTTATGGTGAAGAATGGGCACAAATCGACGGTGGTTTGATGCAGCGAATTTACCGGAAGGGAATTGTTCCTTACGTTAAAGGCAAGCATACGATCTCGGATCTTGCTCAACTCGATTACCCGTTGATGATGGAAATGCTTGACTCCATTCGTAAGCGATCGAGAGCAACCGGCTTGACTGACATTCCGGTTGTTCTTGAAAACCATACTAAAGACCTGCAAAACTTTTCCGATCTCGAAAAGTTCTTGGAGAAGGCAGTTGAGAGCTCAGATATAAAGTTCGTAACCCTCACCGAATTAGCCGCGAAGTTAAAAGAGAACTTCAAGATCAAGACCCGAAGCTGAATTGAGCACTCGCCAGGAAATAATCGCTAATGCGCTTCGACAGCGGCAGGCTGAGGTGTGTAAAAGTGCATCCGAACTGGTCGCGAATGCTTTTGGCGAGATGGCCGGCTTCGTTTCGCATTTGCAAAAACACTTGCTTGACGGTCAACAGTTCCGGACGTGGAGAGCGCCGGAAACGTGGTTCGCAAGCGGATCGGACGCGTTAGCTGCAATTCGCGTATTGGCTGCGAACGAAGAGCTCGAATGCGTTATTGCCGAACCACCTGATGCCTCGAGTTTTCTCTACGATTTGCAAGCCTCGGCACGCGATCCGCAGCGACGCTTCGACTTGCTGACGGCGCGCTATCTTCATCCGCTGAATATTGCCGCGCCCTCGGAAGACAGCATCAGAGAACACATCCTTGAGAGATTGATGGTTGCCGATCGATCGCGCATCGAGCAGCACTCTTTACGTCTCTTGAATGCCGGCGATCTTCTTCTCAGATTAAACTTGATAGCCATCAATGCGTCGCTTACTGACGATCTGAGATATCTCGACGCGCTCAACTACTATTATGAATTGTTGCCAAGTGCCTGGTATCCAGATTCCCCTCGGAGTTGGTTGCGAGTATCATTTCTGACTTTCTACGTGAGAGCCTTGATGGTCCATTCCGCTCACATCAGTTAATGCGCATAGGCATACTCGCACATTCGTTTTCGGCAGCCTTCAGTATCTATAAAGCCGTCGAAGATGTGCCTGGCCAACAGCTCTTCATCATTCTGAGTCCTTCGCCGCACAGATCACGTTGGACCAGCTACCTGGCAAACCTCGCGCGTCTGGTCTTTACCTCCGTGAAGCGTTTCAACTTCAAACCGCTGCAGCTTTTAGTAACGCGAAGATTGATCTTTCTTGGCAGGGCGTTTCACGACCAGCGATCCGTAGACACGCTTAAGCAATTGAAGCTCGATGTTGGATTACATAAAGCCGGGGTTATTTATCGAGATGTTACGATCGACGCTTTTCGACTTGGGATTCTTAATCATCACATCGGTATTTTGCCTGCCTATCGCGGCCGTAGTGTGTTGGAGTGGTCCATTCTGCAAAGCGATCCCGTAGGCGTGACGGTCTTCTTTATAGACTCCGGGATCGATACCGGTTCTCAAATTCTGCTGTCAGAACGAGTCGATATCTCCCGCTACAGATCGATTGCCGAAGCGAAGCGATATCTATTTGAGTTGGACCAAGTCTTTCTACGTAAAGCTCTGGTCTTACTGAGCGAAGGCAAGCCGTCATTTCGACAGAATGATGGGACCGGGCGTCGATATTTCGTTATGTCGAAACTCTTTGAGAGTGTGGTTGAGCGGCTGGTGCAAGGAAGCTAACTTCTTATTCGCACGCTTCCAGTGTTACTCACCTGTCCATGCGCTTTGATCGTGACGGTGCACGTACCGGCGGCAAGGTTGTCGGGCAATCTGAAGATCACCTGCACAAAATCGGTGTTAGGCACTGGCTGCACGACTTCTGCCGGCACAGCAAAACTTTGGTTGTTAGCATCCACTAAACTGATCACCACCGCAGAAGGAAGTTCGCCTTGGGCCAACTGAAGATTTTTTACAAAAACAATCAGCCTCGTGTTCCGATCACTTCCCAGATTGAGCAGGTCGCCTCCATTCACGACCGGAAATGGATCTCTGAGAAATAGTAACGAGTCGAGACTCGCTACTTGATTAACTGCGGGTCCTGACGAATCCAGTAGCAATTGCATCGGGCTGGATGGAGTTGGGGTTGGTGTCGGAGTTGGTGTTGGCGTCGTAGCCGACGCGGATGTCGTGAAGCACCATGTTGGACCACCAGCCGTCTGGTTCGCCATGGTCTTGCCGACTATACGCCAGCAGTAGCTCGCGCCACTCTGCAAACCGGAAACCAGATAGCTTTCAGGGCCATCTGTTCCGAGCGTGCCAGTAATTAAGTTCGAGGCAATAAGAGATAAATTATTTTCGCTGCGGCCCAGATAGACATCGTACTTGTGCGCCCAGCGTCCTCCTTCCCATGTCAGCACTAGTGACGACCCAACCGTGCTCGCGTTTACTGGTGAGAGATTAATTGGCGCCTCCGGCGGCAGCGGCACGAACGGCTCGTACTCCGTCGCCGAATTCCACTTCCGATTGAACTGATCGACAAACCACTGAAAGAACCACGATTTGTTAGTGAAGTAGTTGTGCTCTTCCTGATAGTTGAACGACTGCGAGCTCCAGTTAGAAGAACCGAAGATCGTCAGCCCACGGCCGTAAAGTGATACCGACTTCTGGTGATTGAGTCCGAGGTGCTTGCGCATGCGGATCTGCACGCCCGCTGCGTACAAGCGATCGATGTTGTATGGTCCCGTCAGTTCCGCTCCCAACCTGCTCCCATCAAACCGATATTCGGCGGGTTCTGCCAGCAAGCGCACCGGCACGCCACGCGCTAACGCTCTCAACAAAGCATCACAAATACCCACCTCAGTGATGCGATACATCGTGAGATCGATCTTTTGTGTCTCTTGATCGATCTGAGCGATGGTGCGCGCGCCGAAGTCCTGTGAAAGATCCCGATTGGGCACGAAGTTCATCGCCGCATCGATTGGAAAGGTCGGATATTTGCGCGTCAATGGACCAGCAATGTTGGCATAGTTGCCGTAAGTAGTTGTGTCGGTCCAAACGTCGTCATATCTGGTCTTGAAACTATTGACAACTGCAGGATCGCTGCTGAAGTACCAGGCGCCATCAACGTAATTGGCGTATGGATCGTAAGGTCTGACATCGGCATCAGCGAAATTGGAACTACTGAAGACGACTTTACTTTGCCCGGCGAGCAGCAACATCTTCGCGTGGAGGATCCCATCGCCGAGTTTGTAGCGCATCGGAATGCCTGCCGCGTTAAATTTATCGAGCAACTGTTGGTTATCCGGAAATTTTAGATTTCCTCTTGGTTCAACTGTAATACGGACCGGCACGCCCGCTTGGTACCTGCTGATGATGGCGTCGACAAGTCCAGGCAACTGGATGCCATAAAAGGCCATGTCAATGCCGACGGTCTCAGCCTTTACAGCTTGCAGCAGAGGCGTATAGCAGTCTTCGAACGAAGGATCGCAGAGTCGTTCCTGAGCTGTTGTGGGTTGCCAGAAAAGCAGAGTACAGCCAATAAGCAAACAGAAAGCGCGCACAAAGCGGATGCTGGGGATCATGCGTTTGCGATTCTGCGATTTGATTAGAGGCTTAAAGGGTACTCTAAATCGGCTGCGATGGAAAAAGTCGGTCAGGAGTATATCGAAAGAGTTGGAATATATCCTAGCCGTCCGGCTGTTTTATCGCTTCACTCACAACTTAGTCCGGGGCATCCGCGTTCCGATCATCAGCCCGCAGCTCATACGAGCCTTCGAAGCGAGGTGTCGGACGGAGAATGGCATTGACGAATGTCGCGAACCGCCAGCGAAGATTTCTCTTGATAGGCATCGACATAAAGCGTAGAGACGGGTGAACTGATCCGGGCGGATGCTTTGCTCTTATCGCCTCCACGTGTTCGTCGACTTTTGCCGCCTCCTGCTCTCGACCGATCTTGTGCAGCACGTTCGCATACGCTGCAAGGCAGTCAATCCAGATCCAGGCGTGGTTTTCACTCCAAGCGCGTTCTTTAATTTCAAGCGAACGTCTTCGGAGTGGCTCCGCGTCAGCATACTTTTCTTGGCATTCGTATACTTCGCAAAGCTTGTCGAGCGCGGTCCCGATCGGAATCTGCGCGCGATTCATCCTCATCTCGAGATCTTTGCCCTTGGGAAATTTCGCAGTGTCCGATGCGACGCTTTCCTCGACAATTCGTAGACTTCTGCGACAGAGATCTTCCGCTTCAAGAAAGCGGCCTCGCGTTTTATAGAACGTAGCCAGGTTGTCGAGCGACCGTGCCAACAGCCAGCCGTCAGGATGACTACCGTCACGTGGTTCTTCGTAAATTGTTAGTGCCCGTCGATATAGTTCTTCAGCTGCGTCATATTTCTCCTGAGCCTCATACAATTTCGCAAACTCTCCGAGATGATGCGGCAGGTAGGAATTAGGACTGCGATCTTTTTCGAAAAACTCCAA
Source organism: Pyrinomonadaceae bacterium (assembly GCA_035248565.1). Classification (GTDB taxonomy): domain Bacteria; phylum Acidobacteriota; class Blastocatellia; order Pyrinomonadales; family Pyrinomonadaceae; genus PSRF01. The sequence continues at coordinate 59,655 of DATFHH010000115.1, forward strand.
CGCTCGTTGGAAGAGTGGCTCAGCCTCACTGTACCGATGTTGCTCGATGTAAAACTCCGCCAACAAGATCGAGGTGGAACATAAGAACTGTCTGCCCGGCCAGGACTCTACCTTCTCAGTTTCTGCCACTGCTGCTTTGTAATGCTCTTCGGCTTCCGCGAGTTTGCCCTCGTCGTGATAGAGCCGCGCGAGAGACATGTGAGCTGCGTGAAGCTGAGTAGTTGTTTGCGGAGAATTTAAGGCTTCTTCAAGTTGATCGCGGAAGATCTTTTCCGCTTCACTATATCGCCGCTGCTGTTGATAGAGTTGCGCGAGTTCATAGCGTGCTTGAAAACGCTTCTCTGCCGGAGGCTCAAAAGCCGGGTAGAGTGCAAGCTTCAATGCCGTCATGAGTCGGCCCATAGAACTAAATCTCCTCGTTATCCGCGTAATCCGCGGCTAAGCCGAGTTGCCAGAAGAAGAACGTCCACATATCGGTATACCGCGCGATCGCTTTGCTCAATACGGGACTACCGCGATGTCCCGCTTGCTTTTCTTGTCTCAAAAGGATCGGGTTGTTCGACATGTTAGCCGCAAGCCATGCTGCGTGCATTTTGTAGCTGTGCCATGGAGCAACGCGGTCGTCATTATCGGGAACCACAGTTAGTATCGCCGGCGCTTCGATCTTTTGTGGCAGTGTGTGATACGGACTGTATTGCATCAGGAATTCAAGATCATCCGCGTTTTCAGGTGAACCGTAGTCAGCGACCCAGTGCGCGCCTCCGTGTGCTGTGTGAAAGCGGGCCATGTCGGTGACTGGCGCACCCGCAACCACCGCCTTCCACAGATCCGGACGCTGTACCGCTGCGGCGACGACTGACAAACCACCATTGCTCCATCCAACACAACCCAATCTTGAAGCGTGCGTGTAACTCTGTGCAATCAACCACTCTCCGGCAGCGATGAAGTCGTCGAAGACCTTCTGCTTGTTTTCGCGCATACCACCTCGATGCCACTCTTCGCCAAACTCTCCTCCTCCTCTCGCATTGACGATTGCATAAATTCCGCCACGCTCAAGAAATGGAATCACCTGTGCAGTGAACGCGGGCAACAGGCTGACACCAAAGCCGCCGTATCCATGGATCACTGCGGCATTCTTGCCGTCGCGTTCGATTCCTCTCTTGTGCAGCAGGAACATCGGAATCCGAGTCTTGTCGCGCGATTCAAACCAGACCTGGTCCATCTCAAACATCTCCGGATCAAAAGGTACTTCGTGTTGATGATAGAGTTTAGGTTCGAGCGTCTCGAGATCCATACGATATACGGCTCTCGGGATCAGGAAGGATGAAAACGAAATCAACAGATCTTCTGAGTCTGGCGTGGCGCTCAGAGAATTGATACTGCCTACGCCCGGCAATTCGATTCGCTTGACGAACTTTCCTGCTAGGTCGTACACGCGCAATCGTGACGAGACGTTCTCGATTGTTTCAACAAAGAGGTAGTCGCTGACGGTGATCCAATTTCCAAGTGGAAACGATCCCTCGGGAATCACTGTGGCGGCAGTGAACTCACCGGCGGCAATGTACGCGAGTTTGATGGCGATGACTTTTCCCAACGGCGCCTCATGATTTGTCTGGATGTAGAGCTTGTCGCGATGACATACCGCAGCAGTGATGAACGCGTCGACGTTGTGAACGACCGGTACGAAGCCGCGTTGCGGATTCTCGCGATCGAGAAGATACAGTTGCGAGGACGGCGCAGCACCCGATACATCTTGCACCACGACAACCAGATAGCGGCCGTCCGATGAGAGCCGCGGATATGGAGTTTGTTCTCGCGTGAGAGACTCGCCAAACACAAGTGGATCATCGCGCCAGTCATCGCTAAGCTGATGGAAGTACAGTTTATGGTGAAATCGTCTCTCGCCGGCAGGCGCAGTGCTGTGGCAGCGCGTGTAGTAAAAACCGCTGTTGTCAGGTAACCATGCAACTCGGTTCTCGGTATGCCATGCGTGCGCGACCGGATTTACATCGCCGGGAATGACGTCTGGCAACACTTCTTTGCTGTCCACGTCCATTACGTAGAGCGACATGCAGGAACTTCCTGATGGAGACAGACGATACGCGATCAGCGAGCCGTCACGCGATGGATGCACGTCTGCCAGTGTGACGGTGTGACCGGAACTCAACGTGTTCGGATCAAGCAACAGTCGCGGTGCGCCGTGCGATTCGTCCTGGCAATAAAGCGCTGAGAGTTCCTGGTCCGCAAAACGCTGTCGAAAAAAGTATCGTTTCCCAGCTTTAGTGATGTCCGTGATGGAGTGCGTGCGCAGCAACTGCTCCAAACGCCGCCGGATGTTTTCGCGAACGGGCACAGACGAGAGTTGGGCCATCGCATACTCGTGCTGCGCCAGCACCCACCTCCGCAAGGCCGGCGTGTCGTCTTCCATCCAGCGATGAGGATCGCTGACCCGATGTTCATGCTTGTCCATTTAGGAAGCTTCGTAGCCACCGCTCAACTTTTTCCGCTGTCTCGTCCACTGTAATTTCCGAGGTGTCCAGAAGAGTCATAGGTGGTTCTGTACTCTGTGCATTTTCCAGTAGCCAGCGATTGAATGCGACCTGCGATTTGATCGTCTCGTCATTGTAAGTGCCGCGAGTCTTAGGACGACTTCGCAATCGTGAGACAAGGATTTGAGGATCGCAAGTCAAGGCTAAGTAATGAAGCTCTGAGAAATAACGACGCTCAACACATGGCTCAAACTGATTAGGCAATCCGACCCCGCATAAGACAACAGGTCTACCAGCCTGAGAAATATTTTTGCAAACGCGCAACCAGGTCTCTCGATATTCGAGGTAATTTGTTTCAGGTTGATTGAATTCTGCGCGCCACAGAATATCGCTCTCCATAACCACCACGTCTTTCATCTTAGCTGCAAGCTTCAGACACACAGTTGACTTACCAACGCCGCTTGCGCCGGTGAGAATAAATAGCGGTAATCGGATAAACTTGTGTCGAAAGCCACAGTTCGGGCAGATCGCATATACTCCATCGGGCGCAATGGTTTTGTCTGGGCGATATTCTCCGCAGTTGGGACAAACATTGAACATGATTCTTTACATTATGCGCTTGCCATCATCAACAGATTACACAGATTCTACAAAACAGTCTGTGTAATCTGTTGATAGAAAGCCGAAATTCTACTGACTGGAGGGCCTCATGCCACGAAGCAGGATGCGCGTTGATCATCAAGTCCCGATCACCTCGCCGCAAATGTTTTCCAGCCCATACTCGGAGATTCCGATCGATAAGAATGATCCGCGCGGTCGCGAACCGCTAATTCCGTTGGAATCAGTTGGCGTCGCGTTCGAAAGTTATTACGCGAAAACAGACGGCAAGAATCCGCCGTTTGGTAGAGCGATCGAGGGCACCCGAAAAGACGTTTGGCTGCGAAAATCAGTTGCCGAAAAACTTGCGCGCGTTAACGAACTACTCCGGGGGTTCGAGGCAGAGCTGTTCGTGCTCGATGGTTATCGTTCCGTCGCCAGCCAGCAAGGTTTGTGGGACTTCTATTTCGCAAAGGCCAAACAGGAGAACCCAAGTGGTACTGAGCAGGAACACCGCGCCCGTGCGATGCAGTTCATAATCGATCCAGTGCGCTTCGACGAGAACGATTCCCGGACCTGGCCGGCGCATACGAATGGGGCGGCAGTGGATCTGACGCTGCGAGATTCTGTAACGAAAGAACTGCTCGACATGGGCGCCAACTTCGAACAGGATACAAAAGCAAGCATCGCAGACTATTTTGAACGACAACTGATAGCTGGAGACATTGACGAAGATGATGTCAGGTTACAGAACCGGAGACTGTTGAATTGGGCCATGACCCGTGAAGGGTTGCTCAACGAAACAGCAAAGGTCTTCTGGCACTACGACTGGGGTAACCAGATATATGTAAGAGCCAGTCGAGCGTTTCTGAAGGATCCGCCACAGGCTGCGTGGTATGGTTATATCGATCCTCCGACTTCACTACACGGATAAATAGGATGAGTGACCCTGAAATCACGTCGTTGTATCGCATCAGCCAACTGCCGCTTGACACGGGCGCAGAGATCTTTCGCCACTATCCCGCTTTTAAGCTCGGCGTCACCGCCAGTGTTCGCTACTACGCCGAGTTGCTGCTGCCACTCGTGAAGAAGCTACTCGCAAGTGACTCGGCGCACAACGACTGGATCTTCACAGCGCCTCCGGTCGTGGCCCAAACACCGGCCGGCGCAAATTTGTTGTGCCGCGAATTGTTTGATCTGTACATAAGAGAGCGAGACGGGCGCGATTCCAAAAAGGTTTCCGTAATCGATCTCCACTACGATAACGAGACGACCGTGTCGAGAGACTATGCAAAGCTTGACTTTGCAGACCGCGTGACAGAACGCGAGCGCTTAAGCCGGCGGTTGGTCCATAGCGCTGATTTTCACGGACGCCCGATCCTGTTCGTTAACGACATCTGCGTCACCGGCGCACAACAGCACGCAATGCAACAGTACTTTGAATCTGCTGGAGCTGACTGTGTCAGATGGCTGTACTTGATCGTCGTCGATCCGCAAATCGGCAAAATGAAACCGAGGATCGAATGGGAAATCAATTTCGCTCCGTTTGAGGATCTGCTACGAATGGTATCGCGCGAACAGATTCAATTCACTGGAAAGTGCGTGCAAAGACTGATGACTTTGAGCGTCGCGGAACTTGATCGAGTATTGCGTGCGCTAGAGGAGGAGCGCAGAACACGACTACTTGAACTAGCGATATTGAATGGTTTTCAAGATTCAGATGGTTGCCGACATCAGATGGAACTGATCAAATCATATTATTTTGTAGAATCTGCGTAATCTGTGGATAAAGAACCTATGAAGTCTCTAAACCCCCGCGAGGCTCGCTTGCTATTTCGCACCGGTCAGTATTCGGGATATACGTCCAGTTTTTGCGCAGGGTATGTCCAGGGCAGCCTATGCATCCTGCCGAAGGAATATGCGCTCGACTTTGCTACCTACTGCCATCGCAATCCAAAAGCGTGCCCGCTTATTGCCATCGGTGATGTAGGCGATCCTTTTCTGCCGCTGTTGGGTGAAGACCTGGACATTCGTACCGATGTTCCGCGCTACATGGTGTTTCGCGATGGTGAGGTGGTCGAAGAGCCAACCGATATCAAGCACCTTTGGCGCGATGATCTCGTCGCTTTTGTTTGGGGTTGTGGATTTTCTTTTGAGCATGCACTGATAGTGGCGGGAGTGTCGCTGCGGGACATTGCTCGTGGTGACAACGTCGTCATGTATGAAACGAACGTTGAGACATTGCCGGTCGGGCCATTTGCGGGAAAGTTGATCGTAACGATGCGACCGCTGATTCCCGCACACGCCATCCGTGCGATCCAGATTACGTCGCGATTTACGAGCGTCCATGGCGCACCCATCCATATTGGTAACCCTGAGCTGATCGGAATCAGTGATCTCGAAAAGCCTCTGTTTAATATGAAGTCACCGCAGGTGCGCCCGGATGAGATTCCAGTGTTCTGGGCCTGTGGAGTGACGCCGAGGCTGGCGATACATCGTGCGCGCCTGTCGTTTTGTATCACGCACAAACCGGGCTCAATGGTGATTGCGGATCAGCTAAACACGAGCCTCGCGATTCTCTAGCCTCTACTGTGACCCCCAACACTCCTCGACGATCTGCTTGTATTCCGCGCGCCGCACGCCGTTGATCCTGGAAATTTGTTTTGCATGTAACCGGTACTGCAACTCAACGGTTGGCAAATTGTGAATCTTCAGACCTGCGCTAACCACTTTCAACCACAGACCAAGATCCTGAGCGACGCGATACGCGGGATAGCCGCCCAGATTTATCACTTCGCGACGTCGTAGCATTACCGTGGGATGATTGACAAACCAGATTTCCGAAGTGTCCCGCTGGTATGTGATGTACTGGTCCGTGACCTGCTCCGGATGCCTGGTTGGTGGGAACACCTCAGCGGTTTCCAATTCGATCCCCTGAATTTGAGTTCCGAGTATGGTAACGTCCGGGTGAGCCTGCAAGTAAGCAAATTGCCGCTCCAACCGCGTCGGCATCATCTTGTCATCGGCGTCCATCCGAGCCACCAATCTTCCACGACAGAGGCTCAGTCCTATATTAAGAGCGGCGGCAATGCCTTGATTTTCCTCAAGTCGGATAAGGACGACTCTGGGATCATCGGCAATGCGGTCAATCTCTGCGATTGTTTCTGCCGCACGCGATCCGTCATCAACCAGGACAAGCTCCCATTCGTGGAACGTTTGATCCCGGATCGACTCCCAACACTCCGCCAAATAATTCGCAGGCGTATCGAACACGGGCATCAAAATCGAGATTTCGTGGCGGAGGGCTGCCGAAAAGCCCGCGCTATGAGCAGCGGCATGCTTCTGCACATCACTATGTTCGTCGAAAACCCATGTGCGGCCGTTCGCGCCTGCCGCAGAACGTGCCTCTGCGTCATCCAACTCACGAAGTCGCGCGAGAAGTTCTGCGTCCTCGCGCGCGTACAAGGGCGCACTGCCACACGTGTACCTAAGCCCACGCAGATCTCGCGCAATCACCGGCAACCCCGTCGCCATTGCCTCGAGTGCGGCATACGAGCCGCTTTCACCTTGCGTAGCATTGGTGGGAATCATCACCGCGTCTAGCCGCCGCAGTGCCGATGGTATTTTGATCGGTGTCACATCGCCCGAAAATTCTATCCACGGCACGTTCGCAAGCTTCTCGATCACGAAGCGCTGATAGCCACTGTCGAGTCCGTGTCCGATGAAACGGATTCGCCACGAACCGGGTTGCCAAGCCAGAAGTGCCTCTATGAAAGAACGTGGAACCTTATCTTCGTGCAGGCGACCGACAATGCCGCAGACCAAGCCGGCATGCTTCCGTTTGATTGGACGAAACTCGTCGGTGTCGATTTGCAGCGGCAACACTCTGAGCGATAAATGTCGCCAGCGCGGATGAATTTCCTGTGAATCAAAATTCGAGAACACTGCAGCCGGCGTGATGTGTTTTGGTGGCGACGCTCGCAGAGAATTTGTGCAGTGCAAGATCCAGACTTGAGGGCAGTTGGAACTGATGCCGTTCCTGGCAGAGGGCTCGTGATGGACCAACAAATCCGGCCGCAGGGTTTCAATCAGACTCGGGACTTGCGATCTTTTCAATCCCGAATGGATCGTTGCGCCGGCGAACTTAAACGGCCCGCGCTTGCCAACCGCGACGATGTGCGTATCCCAACGGTAAGCTTCGTGCGAACACCACAAGTCGAGCATGCGTTGAGCGCCACCCGTGGTGAGGTCCCACGGCACGAGATGAATCAATCGTGGACGGCCGTCTCGTGGCCACCGTTCTGTCATTTATCGCTCCCAGCTTTCTATCCACAGATTACACAGATTGTTTTTATAGAATCTGCGTAATCTGTGGATGGATCTCACGTGTCAGCAAAAGCGATCCGATGCCGAAGTTTATTTCCCCACCGTTCCTCAACCGGCGGTTCGGGAAAAGGAATGTTTTCAATGCCACCATCGGTACGGTACACAACCGATCTGATAGCGTCGACCCATTTATCGACCAGCGGTCTGAGTGAAATCTCATGCCTGGTCCAAATGGCCCATGAGTCAGGATCGACGCTGATTAGTTCTGACCACAAATCATAAAGCTGCGCTCTCTCGCTTGTCGTCAATGGAACGGCCAGTGCGTTGGGAAGTGCCGGCAAACTATGGTGACCGCCAACCTCTTGATACAAAGTTCTAACACCGTGGCTGATCGACTCGGCAGCAGCTAAGCCGAAGCCTTCCGTAATACTCGGCAACACCGTACATGCTGCGTTACGCATCGCGACGAGCAATTCATCCTGCGTGAGCCAAGGCAACCAGTAAATAGAAGCGTTTTCATTTGTTGGCTGTGCTCGCGGCGTGGGTCGCTGCACCGCCACGCACGCGATGTTGTCCCCTCGAAGCCGTTCTGCAATCGCGGCAAAAATGCCGAGACCTTTGTCGACCGATGGCCGGCAAGGAAAAAGAACATAAGGTGACGGAACGTTCTTCAGATTCTCCAAATTTGAACTTCGAGTCAGTCTCTTTTCCGAGTTCCTCGGAAGACACCCCATCGATTCGACGGTGAGCACTCGATGTTCGGCCGACGCAGTGATAAGCGCTTTCTGCAACTCTTTCAACCGATCAGGCCATTCGAACTCCCGCGCGTCCTTTAAAATGCCAGTGCTCGTTACAACGATATTAGCCATCATGACGGCAGAGGCGAGCAAGGATTGAGACGGAAGAGGCCGCCGCTGATCTTTCGACAAATCGTCGATTGGTGGATCATAAAGACTGTGAAGCCAAAAGACTGATGGCTCAGAGGATCGCTTTCCATTCTGCAGAACAGTGAACATCGCACCTTCATCGCTATGAGCTATGACGGCGTCCGATCCTCCGTTGGTCCTAATCTGTTCGAACGTCTCAAGCGCAATCTGACAAAACTCACTACATTGGACCACTCGAGGAGCACGACGAACGCCAGCTCGCATTTTCAAGGGCACAATGCGCCGATCGTTCGCGTGAACAGTGTCCGGCCACTCCGGTAACAGAACTCTGGTTTCGATCCCGAGCTCCGTCAACTGGTCAGCTAAGCGTCGAATCGCGTACGCTGTGCCGCCCCGTGTGTAAAACGGATCCAGCTCCCAAGAGATCATGGTCACGGATTTCACAATCATTCTCGTCAACGACTTTCGATCCACAGACTACACAGATTGTTTGTAGAATCTGTGTAATCTGTGGATGAAGAACATCAAATGACCAACTACTGCGATGAGGATCTCACGTTTTTCGCACTGACTTACAAAAATTACGATGCCACCGCAGAGTGCCTCGTGGACCTGCGCAAACATTATTCGAGGAGCCGCGTCATCTTACGCTCTGATGGCGATCCGGATACTCGCTTTCCGATCCTCGCCAAGCAGCACAATGCCGATTTTCGCGAAGGGTCGCGATTATTCAGCATCGAGAATGGTGGAGCGGTCATCGAGCGTATGCTCGGAATGTTTCTCGAAAGACCAACTCGATACTTGTTTAAGATCGATCCTGACACCATAATTCATCGGCGGTTCCGTTACCTGCCGGTCCGAAGTGGATTGTTTGGAACACTCCAATGCGAACAGGAGACTCCTTCTATTCAGGGTGGATGCATGGGATTCACTCGCGATGCAGCCGAGCAAATCCTCCAGTCGCAGATGTTGCGCGATAGCCGGTTGCGAGAACCGGCCAGGTTCATCAACGACTCACCTTATTTTTATCGCATGGCCCACCGCGCTCACCGGTGTGGATTAGCAAGTTTTGATTGGATGGTGCCTTGGATCGCCAGCGAACTAGGAATCGCGATGTATTCCTTTGACGAAGTCAACAGCGGTTGGCGACAGCCACCTCCGAATCATGAACAGCGTTACGCGGTGACTCATCCTCGCGCAGCAACGTAAGGCTGTGATAGACTCGCTCCTAAACAGCCCCCTTTATTTTTACTCTCGTCACCTCAAAAGGGAGGACCTTACATGCAAATCGATGACAGCGGCAAAGGCAACAAAGGCGCTTACGGTGGAAGTACGAGAAAAGGCGCTTACGGCGGCACCACGAGAACGGGTGGGTCCGGTGGGACCACGAGAAAAGGCGCGTTTGGTGGGACCACGAGAACGGGTGGTTCCGGTGGAACCACGGGAAAAGGTGGGTTCGGCGGTACCACACGGTAACCGCGTTCGCTAGTTTTCGCCACAAAGAAGCACAAATGATTTCCTGATTTTTGTGCCTTTTTGTGGCTATGACTCTCAGTGGACCAGCGGTTGCCCAAACGTGACTTGAGTCTCGTACTCAATCTCGACTGCTCCGTTTACTGCAAACGTCTCGAACACTTCACGGTTGAGCGCCTCAAATGGTCCAAACTCCTCATCCCCAGGTTCTGGACCTTCCAACCAGGTACGCGCCGTGCTAAAAAACATGGTCCAATCGTCGGTGCGCGATTGGTGATATTTCCGCGTGTGAGTGCGAGCCTCCCCAAACAGCGCCTCCGGCGGCATTCCATGCCACACCTGGGCTACGCGACTATTCGCATCTTTCAATGCGGCCAACCGAGCGGCGCGCATATCTGTCAGGGCCTTATTGGTTAATTCATAAGTAAACAGAGCGACCCAACCGGAAGGTTTGAGTATGCGCCGCAGTTCGGTACAGGCTTCGGGCTTGAACCGGTGAAAGGCATTTCCGACGACGATCAGATCCAGACTGCTTTCATCCAAGGTCGTCTGCTCGGCAGAACCAGCACGGACTTCGATCGTGGGCCAGCCGGCCAAAGCGTTTGAGGCCACCTCGCGCATGGCGGGCGCGGGTTCGACCGCGTAAACCCGATCGCATCGATCGGCAAATAGTCGTGTGAGTTGACCGTTGCCGGCGCCGATATCGGCCATGACGTGAACCGGACCGATGTAGTCAAGCAGATCGGCGACGGCCTGGCTGGAATATGGCAGCCGGTACTTCTCGTACAGAGTGGCCTTTTCAATGCTTACCGCCATCCGTTCACACCTCCTAATCAAGCAGCCAGCGGTGAATCGAGGAAACGCGTCACCTTGCGATGAGATGGGTCCGTAATCCCCGACAACAGAAAGCTGTTCAAAAAGTCATCATACACTCTACTTCCGGCGTAAGGTGTCAGGTTGAGATCCACGATGTAATAGTTATCGCAACCGTCATGCACGATGTCGATGCAGCCAAACTCTACCGGCGTCTTCTCGATAAAGGTGGCCACGTCCCGTTTTAGTGGGGCACTCATCGGTAGATCGTCAGTGCCTGCTTTAAGCGATTCGAGGTCTGTCACATAGTTCGTGTTACGCACATCGCCCGACAGTTTCTTGATAATGTCCGGAGCAAAAGCTTTAACGACGATGACTTGTTCGCCAGAAAAGTAAACACGATAGAACGAGTCCTCGTCATTGGCGACGTACTTCTCAACTACGATGGCTGGATCTGTCCAGAGACTCTGTGGAATCATTCCGCGTTCGACGGTTTTGTAGTTGTACGCGCCGATATCAGTCGAGACAAGATGCTCAACGCCGGCGACGGCAATGCTGTCCGGCGGCAGCCACCTTTCCAATTCACCGCCATAATTCAGATCAGTCTTTACGAACAAAATTTCGTCAGACGAACCGGATCGCGCTGCCTTTAGCGACGGAAGCCCAATAGCCTCGAGGTGTGCGTGAAGCGTCGACTTGCGAATATCCTGGACCAGTCCGTTGACGACGTAAATCCCTCGTTCAATGAAGCGATTAGTAAGATGGCGAATGCGTAGCGGCAGTCGACGGCGAACTGACAGATTAATTTGAAAACACACTATCGCGAATGAATCGCAAACATGATCGAATTGCACGGAAGGAAATTCGCGGAAGGGATCCGTCTCGATTCGCACGGCGTGTTTGCCGAGGACTTGAGTAAGCAGGAAACCGTCCCACGCTCGCCACTCCAAAACTGCGACTTGGTTTTGCCTCAAAACGCTTTAGCCACAAAAAGCACAAAAAGCCCAAATTGCTTTGCTGTGTAATCTGTGTAATCTGTGGACGAGAACCTCGGCTGTCTTTACAAGTCAAAATAGTCCTTGGCCTTTGCTGCCTCAGGAATTTCTCCGGGCTGAAGAGGCTGGTCGACTACTTCGACGCGGAAGTTCTCTTCTAACGGCGCATTCCAGATACGCGTGGAGAGGTTCACCTTGAAGATGCGGAACGATCTGATGTCTTCCTTGGTCGTCTCGTTAGTCTCGAGGCGGTCAGAGAGCTCGTAGAACTCACGCGGCACAAAGTCCGAACGCAGATTAATATTCGCCGTCTTCACGCCATCGCTAACCCACCACTCATATTTCATCTTGCTGTTGCACTTCATCTCACAGCCCTCGGCGACGATGGTCTTGTAGCGATCGCGGCTGGCAGCGCCCGTAATATAGTCGACGGTATCTTTCACCCCCGGACCGGGATGACCAGTGACGATGTAGAGATTATCGCGGGACCACAGATCGTCTTGCGAGAGAGCCTGCGCGGCCGCCTGCATTGCTCGGAAGCCGACCGCGGTGCCCCACCACAGCGAGCCGGGATGTTGACAGATCGCGCCGTCGTAATCCAATTCCAGCACTTTGCCTTGGTCCTTGATGCGAACCGTCACTCCCTCAACCGGTTTGACAGTTAAGTTGCTTGACATTCGATTCTCCTCCGCTGTGGATTAACAAATCCTTGGTAGTTGTTCGCCTACGAGCATGTCGACGATGCGACGCCCGCCGAAGACTGTTTGCATCACGACTCGGCCCGGGCGGTGATCAGTCACTTCGCCGATCCTCGCCGCGTCTTTACCAAGAGGATGTGACTTCATCGCCGCCAGTGCAGTTTCAGCATCTTCCGCGGGTACAACGCAGACGATCTTGCCTTCGTTGGCGAGATATAAAGGATCCAGACCCAGGATCTCGCAGAAGCCTTTGACCTCACTACGTAGCGGCGTACGATCTTCGTGGATCTCGATGCCAACCTGCGACGCCTCAGCGATTTCGTTCAAAACAGTGGCGAGTCCTCCGCGCGTGGCATCGCGCAGGAAGCGAGTACGAGGAGCCGCTGACAACAACGTATCGATCAGACCATGCAGGTAAGCACAGTCGCTCTCGATCGGAGTAGACAACTTCATGTCTCCTCGAGCATTCAGGATCGCGGCGCCGTGATCGCCCAACAATCCGTTGACGAGAATCGCGTCTCCGGGTTGGGCCTTATCAACGCCGAGGTCTACGCCGGTACGGATAACACCTACGCCGGTAGTGTTGATAAACAACTTGTCACACGCGCCACGTTCGACAACCTTCGTATCGCCGGTGACTACTTTTACCCCGGCCTCTTGAGCCGTCTCCGACATGGTCCTGGTCACCATGCGTAACGTCTCGACCGACAGACCTTCCTCGATGATGACCGAGCACGACAAGTAAAGTGGTATCGCGCCACCGACTGCGAGGTCGTTGATCGTGCCGCAGATCGCCAGTTTGCCGATATTCCCACCAGGAAAATCGAGCGGCTTCACGACGTAAGAGTCAGTGGTAAAAGCAAGTCGATCGCCGAGTGCGGTCAGGTCCGAAAGACTGAACCGCGCCTGGTCTTCCAGCGGCGCCTGAGTTTCGTTATCAAACGCATCAAGGAAGACGTCGTCGATCAAATCGTGCATTGCCTTGCCGCCGCCGCCGTGGGCGAGTGTGATAGTGGGGACCCGCACCTTGCCGCGCCGCTTGGGCTGACCGTTTCTTGTGCTCAACTCTGCAACGCTACTCATGCCATCTCCTCGACCAGCGCCCTGGTGTCATGAATCTTCTCGATGTCGCCATATTGATAATAGGCAGAGCAGGCGCCTTCCGATGAAACCATCAGCGCGCCCAGTGGTGTCTCCGGAGTGCAATCTCTACCAAAGACTTTGCAGTCCCACGGCTTAATCACGCCCTTGAGTACTTCGCCGCATTGACACGATTTCGGATCGGCGATCTTAAGCGCAGGCACGGAGAATTTGCGCTCCGCGTCGAACTCTGCATACTCATCGCGAATACGAACTCCCGAGTGGTCGATCGATCCAAGACCGCGCCATTCAAAAAACTCTCTCAACTCGAAGACCTGACCGATCGCATCGAGAGCAACGGTGTTGCCGCCGTTTGGAACGACACGTTTGTACTGGTTTTCGATCTCACAGCGTCCTTCGGCGACCTGCTTTAGGACCATCCAAATGCCGTGCAGAATGTCGAGCGGCTCGAAGCCGGCGATCACCAAAGGCTTCTTGTAGTATTCCGCGATAAAACGATAAGACGAACTGCCGATAACCATGCTGACATGGCCTGGACCAAGGAAGCCGTCGAGGTGCAGATCCGGCGAGTCGAGTATTGCTTTGATCGTGGGAATGATCGTGATGTGATTGCAAAACAGCGAGAAATTCTTAATGCCCTCTTTCTTCGCTCTCAACACAGTAAGTGCGGTGCTGGGCATCGTTGTCTCGAAGCCCAAGGCGAAGAAGACGACCGGTCTGTCCGGGTTCTCCTTGGCAAGACGCAACGCGTCAAGAGGCGAGTAGACCATTCGCACGTCGGCGCCGTTGGCTTTGGCTTGAAGCAGGCTTTCTTTCGATCCTGGCACACGCATCGCGTCGCCGAACGTGGTGAAGATCATGCCGGGCATGTGGGCCAATGCAACGCAGTCGTCGACGCGTCCCATGGGCAACACACAAACAGGGCAGCCTGGGCCGTGGATCAGCTCGATGCTATCCGGCAGCATCGTCTCCACACCGTATCGGAAGATCGCGTGCGTGTGGCCTCCGCAGACTTCCATGATGTAGATCGGGCTGGTGCTGCTACGGCTTTTCTGGATTTGGGGGACGAGCACGCGGATTTCTTCAAGTAGAAACCGGGCTTTCTCAGGATCTCGGAATTCGTCGACGTATTTCATGTTGTCTTCTTTCTTGTGTTGTTTATCCACAGATTACACAGATTAATCTATAGAATCTGTGTAATCTGTGGATGGGTCTCGATCATGCTGTAGTAGCCAATGAACCGCGATTGTCTGCCAGCAGTGTATGGACCAGGTCCCAAAGAATGTGGTAGATGATCACGTGACATTCCTGCACGCGATGAATGCTGTCGGTTTCAACCACCAGGCAGTGGTCCAATCCGGCCTTTGCCATCTCGCCACCGCTCATCCCAGCCAAGCCGATGGTAGTCACACCCATTTCCTTCGCCTTCAGAAAAGCCTTGACGAGATTGTCCGAATTCCCGCTGGTTGACAGACCTATCAATCCATCGCCTGCGCGCGCCTGCGCGATCAGCTGCCGAACAAAGACGTGTTGAAAGCCGACGTCATTCGCCACCGCACTCATCATCGTGCGGTCGGCGGTTAGATCGATCGCGGTCAGCGCAACGCGTCCAGCCGTGATTGGGTGCAAAAACTCGACAGCAACGTGCGCCGCATCGCAACTCGAGCCACCATTGCCCATCGTAAACAGCCGGCCATTACGACGGTAAACATCTGCAATTGCTCCAGCAGCAGCGACCACTCCCTGCGCGTTCCTGGCGAAAAAAGTGTCGATCACCTCGTGATGATGAGCTGCCTTTTGCGCCACCGACTCGAGCAAGGCAGAGTTCATCGACGATGGATCCTGCTTCTTGCCGTGCAGGAAGGGATAGAGCCTCGCCAGATTTGGATCTTCCGCCAGCGTCATCAGGTTTGAACCACGACTTCCGATGAAACGGTTTCAGCAATGCTTGCAGGTGGGCTCGACGCCGATTCTTTCATTGCAAGAAGTTCGGCCTGCACCTCGCCAAGCTCCCGCAGAACCTTCAACGTCGCCTCTGCCTCGTGCTCGTTGATCAAGCTCATGGCAAAGCCAACGTGGACCAGCGTCCAATGGCCCACGCACCTTTCGAGCGGATGATAATCGTCGACGACACACTCCAGGCTCACTTCTCGTTGAACGCCACTAACGTCGACGAGCGCCATCTGCCGGTTAACATCGGTGATCTTTATTATTTGTCCAGGGATTCCGAGACACATTGCTCACTCCTTATTGGTAGACATACTCCATCCGCGAGTCAGCCGGATTAAAACGCTCAAGATGACGCGCTGCCGCGATAGCAGCCTGTCCGAGCGCCAGTCCTCCATCGTTGGTTGGCACTTTCGCGTGTAAGAGACAACTTAGACCATCCACTTCGAGTAATCGCATCACTTCTTCTAACAACAGCTTGTTTTGGAAGCAGCCACCGCTGAGAGCTACGGTATTCAGTAGGGCATCGCTCGGTCGGGTTTCTCGGATGCGAGCGACCATGTCGCGAATCGCCCTTGCGAGTCCGTGATGAAAACGCAGCGCGATCTGAGCAAACGGAGTTTGTTGGGCAAGATCTTCCAGCAGCGCTTGCCACATTGACGACGATTCGAGATAGAGCAGGCCGTTGGCGTTATCAGTAATGGTGAACGTGTATGGCTGCTCATCGGATGATGGTTGCCACGTCTCGGCCAGTGCTTCCAACCCCATCGCGCCCTGGCCTTCGAAGAGAGCGTGATCGGCGCAGAGTCCGAGCGCAGCGGCGACAGCATCAAAGAGCCGCCCGCACGAACTCGCCAACGGCACGTTCAATCCAGTTTCCAACATCCGATCGATCGTCCGCAGAGGTTTGGTGAGCAAGTAACGATGTAGTTCGAGTGCGGAAAATCTTTCGACAAACTGGTTCCAACCTAATCCCGCGGCAAGATGCGCATAGGTATTGCGCCAGGGCTCGCGGATGGCCTGAACGCCACCCACCATTGCTACGGGCTTGAACGCACCGACACGTTGATAGCCACGATAATCGGCCAGCAAAAACTCACCGCCCCAGATCGTGCCGTCTTCGCCAAAGCCCAATCCATCAATCGCGATGCCGAGCACGGGCGGAGCATCCAACGCGATGCCGTTTTCGACCATGCAACTAGCTATGTGCGCATGATGATGCTGAACTTCGATAAGCGGTAATTTGTCGTCTGCTGCGCGTTGCTTGGCGAGTTTGGCGGAAAGATATTCCGGGTGCATATCCGCAACCAACAAGCGCGGCTGATGATCGTAAATTTGCGAATAAAGCCGGAGGTTCTTTTGGTAGTCCTCGAATGTGGAGACGTCCTCCAGATCACCTTGATGCTGAGAGAGAATCGCGGCTCCGTCCTTCACGACGCAAAAAGTGGATTTCAACTCGCCGCCAAAAGCGAGCAGATCGGGTGTGTGCTCGAAGCCTGGCGGTAACGGCAGAGCGCTCGGGGCATAACCTCGCGCACGGCGAATCAGCGATGGTCTACCGGCGACGATCCGCACGACTGAATCATCGATCCGATTCGCAATCTCACGATCGTGCATCAACATGGCATCGGCGATGCCGCGCAGACCGCTACGCGCGCGATCGAGACTCGTGACCTGCGGTTCGTCGGAGATATTGCCGCTGGTCATGACAAGCGGCTGATCGATCTGCTGTGTGATCAATAAATGGAGCGGCGTATAAGGCAGCATGAAGCCGAATGTATTCAGACCGGGCGCGATGCCCTCCGGCAACTTCTCGATCCCCTTTGCTGAAAGCAGCACGATCGGAGCTTCGGGACTCTGCAACAAGTCAGCCTCGGCTTGAGTTAAATTGCAGTACCGTCGAATCGTGTCGAGATCTCTCGCCATCAGTGCAAACGGTTTTCCGTAACGGTGTTTGCGTTGTCGCAACCGCTGGACGGCTTCCGCGTTCGTCGCGTCACAAGCCAGGTGAAATCCGCCAAGGCCACGAATGGCAACGACTGCGCCGTTCTTTAGCAGCGCGATAGCAGATTCCAGCGCCGCGGTAGCTTTCGCGTTCGTGTCCGTCGTTTCAAGCCAGATCGATGGTCCACAGACGGGGCAGGCAATTGGTTGCGCGTGAAAGCGACGATCGGCGGGCTGAAGATATTCGCTGTTACATGCCGCGCACATGGGGAAGTCAGACATCGTCGTGTTGACACGATCGTAGGGAACTTCCTTCACGATGGAAAAACGTGGTCCACAGTGTGTGCAGTTCGCGAATGGATAACAAAACCGGCGCTCCTTCGGATCCAATACTTCCGCGCGGCAGGCCGCGCAAATCGCAGCATCGGGAGTAACACGCGTGCAGTTCTCACCACTGACACTCTCGGCAATGCGGAAGTCTGCAAAGTCGAGTAAGTTCAAGACCTGCGTCTCGACTTCCTCGATCTGCGACAGCGGAGGCGCCTCGCTATGCAAACGCGTAAGAAAGTGCGAAATGGCGCCGGAATTTCCGGTGGTCCGAATCAACACGCCAAAGCCGTCATTAAAAACTTCGCCAACCAGTCCCTCGTCGCAGGCCAGGCGCCAGACGGTTGGCCGAAAGCCAACACCCTGGACTGTTCCTCGGACGCGAATTTCGACGGTTTGCCGAGTCTCCATTACACGTAACCCTTGTACCGGCTTTGCACGAAAGTCTCGTTTTAGCCTGCGGAGCAGGCGGGAGCATAAAGCCTGGGGCGTAAGCCCCAGGTCAAGGATGACAAATTTTCAAGCCCGTGGATGCGGGCGACAGAACAAAGGCAGCAATAATGCCGATGATTTGAAGCGCAAAGAACTGCCGCCCATTTCATGGGCTCGTAATCTTTTTCGCTTCAGTTCCTGGGGCTTACGCCCCAGGCTTTATGCTGCCGCCTGCTCCGCAGGCTAAAGCGGACCTTTCCTGCAGAGCCCACGTAACCCTTGTACTTCACGCTGCTTGAGCCCCAAGGCCATCAATAGTGGCTTTGAGGCGACGACCGACTCGCACGCGAGTCTCTTTCAGATTCTCCAACAACGGCACAACCAGACGAACAACTTGCAGCGGTGATTCTGATGGCGTAAACACGACGCGGTAAATTGGTTGTTTCACTACATGGCGCAATCGCTCGATTATTGTATCGAGTTTTTGCTGCAGGGCTCCGTCGACGGCGAGGTCGGGAATGTCGGTGAACAACATTTGTTGCCGCGGATCGCTTACTCCGAGCATATGTTGCCGCACGAGTTGCGTTTCCTGCTGCTGACTATCCGGTGCGAATCCTTGCGACACTCTCGGCGCCTTCCGTCCACCGTGAATAAAAGCCACGCGGCTTTGCGCTGCTTCCGTAACAGCGCGCACGAGCGCTCTCTCGCGGTCCAGATCGCAGGCCCAACCTCCGTTGAACGTCTTGCGGCTGGGATTATTCAAATCAAACACGAACGCTGCGAAGAACGGCAGTCCGTAATCGTTAGGAATCGTGCGAACTTTTAATTGCAGGCCGTTGCGTTCAGCGCGCTCGACGATCGCGCGCACATTGTCGGGCAGACTCGCTGCCTCGACTAACCGTGATGCGCTGCGAACAAATTCGAATGACCAGATGTCGCGCTCGATGAGTTCCAACAACGCCTGAATACTTGCCTCGAGCACGGAGTTACCAGATGCCAGGCCATTGGTGGACGATCCGAAGAGTGACTGCCCAACGTCTGGTGCGGGATAGTAGACCAGTTCCGCAGGAATGACACATTCGTTTCCACGCTCCAGGTCCTGAACCGACGCTAGCAACAATGGACCATCGAGATCGATCTCGCGTTGAAGCAGCGGCGCGAAATTAAGAATCGCATCGTCTGCATGCTCGTGACCAGCAACGTTTCTGGCGGATCCCCAGTGAGTTGAAACAGAACCTATTCCTGGTTCGGCAAAGAAAAACTCCAGAGCTTCCATGTAAGCTCCGACCTCGGCATCAACACGCCGCAGCCCCTTCCCAAAAGTGAAGGCTTCACCGCGTGCTTGCGGTCGCACGCTTACATATACCGGTACATCCAGAATATCGAGATCGGTGATGTCGGTGACCTCGCTTATACCGGCAGTCGCGGCCAACTGCCTGGCATAAAGCAAGGTGGTCTCGGGCGCTAGACTGCGGACGCTTCGAGCACTGCTTGGAACCATGTTTAATCCTTGCAAGGGGAATCCAACACTTTCGGCAAGAGAGACTAAGGACCAGACGTGTTGAAATCCGCATCACGTGCGAGGCCGCGAAGAAACGGCCACACACGAGCCGCGATTTTGTCCCGCGCGTTAGTGGGGCGGTCAATTCATCCAATCGTCATTTCGCGTTAATTGAACCGCGACGACGATTGGTTGGTGGAAGTAAAGATGGGTCAGCCGTCTACATCTCCATCGTCATCGCCGCAGTGGGCTCCGAGTGCTGCTGTTCCGCAAAAGCCGTCCACATCTCCATCGTCATCGCCACAGTGAACTCCCGATGCTAACGAACGATTACCCAAGAGGCGTGAGAATCGTCGAAGGGACTCGCGATCTAATGAAATCGAAACTGTGTTCTTCGTCATTGTCTTCTCCTTAATAGATGTTCAAGCTAATGGCTGAGTCGCATTGTTGAGGTCGACGCCGATATTCACAGCGCACCGTCAACGTATTTCGGTCAAGTACCCGCTGGTTACCGCCTTGATATGGACCTTAAAATATGGACTGGAGGCTCCTCTCCATGTCTTCGGTAAGGGGGACTCAGCTAGGAAACGAAAAGGAGCTGTTTGAAGCGAGTGGGAGTTTATCACAGCTCACAATAGTTGCAAGAGTTATTGCAGCCTCCACTGATACAGTGAGTCAACAAAACGATCTACGTAATCTGACCGTTCGCGTAAACGATCGTGCCTACGTGTTCGCCGTTCAGCGCGGCCGCTATTCGATCCGGATGTCGGCCGTTGACGATCTGAAATGAATGCAGCAATCTGGAGTTTTCCAGCAAGTCGAGAAGGATGCGCTCAAAGGGAAGACTATCGAATTGACGCTTCTTGAGCTCAGCGCTGTCAATCTCACGAATAAAACTGGCGTCCGAGTGAGTTTTCGGATCTCGATCGTAGAGTCCATCGACATCCTTTACTAATGTAAGAGACTTGCATCCGAAACATTCAGCCAGCAAAAACGATCCCGCATCCGTGCGATGTGGAGGTATTCGTCCCGTCGCCGGCGGATGCTCCCACAGCGAATACGGTGGTACGCCGTTAAAGATCACACCTGGCGCACTGGTGATAAAGAGAGGTAACAGATGGCCCAGAATGTCCGGCGGAATTGCCACGACACCATACGGCGCTAGTAAAGTGCCGAGGATATGTGCATTTCCCAGCGCGTCGGCCATCGCCAACTGGGCCAAAGCGCCGGTCGGAAGTCCGAGATCGATTCCGATCGAGAGGACGTGCCTGCTTCTTACACCACCACCGGCGCCGATGATTAATTTTTTCGTTTGCAGGCAGGTCGCCAGCGCGTCGATCACCGGATATACCACAGCTCGTCCGGCATCAATGATCGATCGGCCGCCGATCTTAACGACGTGCGCCTCGGGAAGCATGCTGAAGACTGGTGTCTCCGTAGATTTTTGCACGTCCTTATCGAGAAGACTTTCTCGCATGAGCATGGAAGTGACGTGATGGCGGCCATCGTTCATTTTCAGCGTTTCCTCGCTGCCGAAATTTTTGTTAGCCACAAAAAGCCAAAAAACTAATCGCTCGTGATGATTGTACCGACGTGCTCACCGTTCAGAGCCCTGGTCAGGTTACCTCGCTCAAGTCCATTGATGATCTGAACCGAACGACGATGAGTAGCGTTTCGCATCAACTCGATCACGCCACGCTCCAAAACCAAATCCTGTAAATCAAGCTGCTCGAGTTCCGACACTGTGATCGTTCCTATGAACTTGGCGTTTCGATCTTTTTTGGGATCGGCTGTGTACAAGCCCTTTTCATCTTTGACGAAGATCATTGACCTCGCTCCGAAAACCTCGCTAACGAGATAACTGCCGGTGTCTGTTCGGTGCGGAGGAATGCGCCCGATCGTGGGATTCCTTTGCCAGTAAATGTATGGTGGCATACCGAAGAAGATCACTGCCCCACGCTCAGCCAGATAGTGTGGAAGCTGAGCAAATTGAGCCGGCTCGATAAAAGGAATGCCATTTTTACTCAAAAGAAAGTTGAGCATGCGCGCGTTTTGCATACTCACGAAAGTGCCGAGCACGCTCAGCACTCCAGTAGGAAGGCCCAGGTCAAGGCCGACACTGTAAGCATGTCTGGCTCTGGTGCCTGCGCCCGTGCCGATGATCATTTTGTGACGACCAAGATTTTCGACGATCTCGTCAATCATCGGAAAGACGGCAGCGCGGCCTCGGTCGATGAAGCTTTGACCGCCAATTTTTATGACGTTTGCCTGAGGCAGTATTTGAACAGCGCTAGGACCGTCTGTCTGCGCCATCAGCGCCTCTTCGTCGAGAGAGCCGGTAAGCAGTGATTTGCCAAGTTCGGTAAGGAGGCCACTATTCATGGTTGAACTCTCGTTATCGCTGAGGATCAGGGATGTTTCGCCAGACCAGGGGAACAGATTCATTTAATAGATCGGCGTAATCTGTGGACCCGGTACGCGCAAAGATCTGAGCACGTATTTTTCTTCAGATTCAATTTCTCGATCTAATCCGCCGAACTCCTGCTCGGCCCACGCTTCCATCTCATCTAAGATTGCGTCGCGCGTCTTTGCCGGCACCTTTATACCACCCAAACCAGCAAGACAACGCCATGATTCCACTGATTGCCGTGGACTAGTTGAAACAGTCCATCGGGCAACCTGCCGCAGTCCGAGATCCTCTGCGCCGCGACGGCAACATGCCTCAACGAGTTTCTGATTTTGTTGTTCGCCACGCCGCGCTTCAAATCCATGCCGGCGCAGCCGCTCGATCATTTCTTTGGCCATGCGAGCTCGAACGCTCGCGCGATCCCTCTGCACTCGTCCGAGAATCAGACTAGCGCCGTCATCTGAAGCAACGCGAAAGACTTCGAACGCGACATGCTCCTGATCGAGCAGATGCAGTGCTCTCGAACTGAAGATCACGCGCGCACTTCCAGTCGCAACTGGCCACGTTGCATTGGCATCCGCCTGAATGAGCGCGCGATCTGCGGCATTGTGCCCGAGGCGGCGTTGCGACTCTCTTAACATGCCATTCGAGAGATCGAATCCGACGTAGGCGGAAACCTGGCGGAACCATTGGGCGATCTGTCCGGTGCCGGGGCCGATCTCCAGAATCAAATCACCTTTTCTTGACTGTCCGATTTCAATTACCGCAGTAGCGATGTCGCGGCAATAATTCGCCGGCAACCCAGCTCGTTGTTCGAATGCTGCGGCCTGATCGTCGAATAACTCCCAACTGGCATCTTTGGATCGCCGCAGTGATGACTCACGATCACTCGGTGTCGCGGTTAGGTCCATTTAGTTTCAACTAAAGCTTTTCATTGCAGGCTCGGTTGGCAAGTGATAGGATTCACTCGTCGGCACTAACAAAATTTTCACCAACCGATTTGGACCGTTAAGTAGAGGAAGGTGAGTTTACCATGAGTAGATGGAAGGCACAACGACCAGTTGCAGTTCAAGGTACGCCGGGGCAGGCAGCAGAAGTGGAGCCTCAGGTAAGTGGACCAGACCAGCGAGAATCCGGACGTAGAGGATCTGCGAAACAGGTCGGCGGCATAGGAATGTTGCTGCATCACGTTGATGACTTCGGGCTAAACGACGATCAAATAGAGCAACTCAATAAGATGATGCTCGAGTTTGAGCTCGAAAAAGTTGACCTGTACGCGGCGTTGCAAAAAGCGAAGATCACCTGGCGCTCATTAATCCGCAATGTCGATGCTGACGAATCCGATGTGATGAACGCTATTGATAACGTAGCGAAAGCTGAGGCCAATCTTCGCAAGATGCGTTATAACCATTTGAAAGCTGCTCGCAACGTTTTGGAAGCTGAACAGCGAAACAATCTCAAGACTTTTCACCTCAAGCAATCTCGGCAAAAGGTCGGAGCAGGAACTGGCGGTGGTGGCGGTGGCGGGCAGCGGCGGGCAGGTTAACAACGCTGCTCAGATTCGTTTGTAAAAATACCTTAAGGACTTTGGCCCTCGCCCTGCCGGAGTTGTTCCGTGAGGCTTCACCGACCGGTATCTAGATGGGAGAGAGTTGCCGCAACCTAATCAACTCTCTCTGAAACTTTAATCCAGCAAGCTATCCGGAAGACTTCAATTCCAGATAGCTCATACCAAGAACTAATCGTCAAGCATTTCTCGACTCATCATTAGAGTATCGACTAATGGGGATCGATCACTGGGCGGTCATACTAGTACCTCGCTTGCGAACCTGTGGTGACTTAACGACAACGTTGAACCACTTGCTTCTCACTTTCTTCCCTCAAAGGAGGCTCACTAATGAAACGAAAGAAGCGCCTTGGCTCTTCTACTAAAGATCACGAACCAACCGCAAATAACGATCAAGAAACAACAACTGAATCCAATTCCAAAGGTAAGGTCGGCCGCCGCGGATTTCTGAAGATAGGCGCCGGCGCTGCGGCTGTAACGCTCGCCAATCCGTTGGAATCGATTGCGCACGGCTACAGCAGCGATAGTCTCATGCAGGCGACCGGCAACGAATGCAACGACGTGCCGTTCTCGGAGCCCAAGCCGGTCTATGCTCAGATAATCAATGGTCAAAGCACTCTCCAATACAACCTAAGCGCCGAGCCGCTCAACTGGACCTTTTCGTGCCCCAACCAGACAACACCATCGAAAGGTGTGCAACCGGTTTTCAACGGAGCAGTACCCGGCCCGTCGTTGTATGTTGATCCCGGAACGTTGATAAACCTTAACCTCAAAAACAATCTCAACCTCATGCCACCGTTCTCGGGTGACAACTGCCCCGCTAACCATCATCTTACTCCTCCCAAACCGGCATGCTTTCAGCATACCAATCTGCACGTTCACGGCCTTCAGGTGTCTCCGTGCAGCCTCGACATGAACGGCAAAAAGCATTGCGGATTTTACGATATCGACGGCAAGAACCCACCGTTGAAATGCTCCTCAGATGACGTGCTGGTAGACATTTTTCCAGGCCAGAGCAACCAGTATTGTATCTGGTTGCCAGATATGCATGCGCCGGGCACGAATTGGTACCACTCTCACTTGCATGGAGCTTCGGCCTATCAGGTTTCGGGCGGCATGGCCGGCGCGATCATTATTCGCGAGCCTCCCGAAGGACAAATCGTTCGCTCCGATCTGGACAAAGTTTTTGTGTTGCAGGAGATACTTCCAAACCCGACCCCGTTTCCTCCCTTTCCTCCAATTTATGGAAGTCCCGGAAACTTCCCGCCCGGAAGCCAGACCTTTGTCAATGGCCTGTGCCGGCCCACGTTGAAAATGAACGCCGGCCAAAATATGCGCTTCCGTTTCATCAATATTGGCGCGTCGCCAGTGACACTGATGAAGCTCAGACTTGTTAAGACCAACGGGTGCATCAACACTGTTCCCCCGCCGAGTTCGAACGATCAAATCATGTGGCTAATGGCCATAGATGGCCTTTCCTTCTATGGCATCAATCCGCAACCGGTGCGATATCACCTGATGGGCAATGGCAATCGCGCCGACTTCTTGATTAATCTCCAACCAGGTACTTACACCCTGGTCAAGGATCGCTACCCACTGGCAAGTGTTCTGGATCCCACTTCAACTAATTTCACGCTGGCTTCCAAGACAGAGGTGCTTATGTATTTCGACGTGCAAGCCTCGCCTTATCAGGAACAGATTCCAAAAGTCATTCCCGGTAAGAAGCCCGCCTATCTGAATCCGATTTGGAATGTGGACACAGTTCGACAGCAACCAGTTCAGTTCCAGAATCCTGGCGCAGGGAAGTTCCAGATCGACAACAACTACTATGACCTGAACACGCCTATCCAGGTTAAGCTGAATACGGCGGAGCAGTGGACCCTGCAAAACGTCAATGGAGGAAATACGCACCCGTTTCACGTTCACCTCAATCCGTTCCAGATATTGGGCATAGCCTTCGACTTTGAGGTCTCGGACGCCGATCTCCAGCAGTTCGGTTTAAAGCGGATGGATCCGAAGGACCCGTGTACGTGGCCTTTCTGGGACACAGTTCCTCTTCCGGCAACTTCAACCCAGAAGCAGTTACAGATTCGCAGCCGCTTCCTGATTTACGATGGCGAGTACGTTACCCACTGCCACATTCTTGTGCACGAGGACGTAGGCATGATGATTAACGTTCAGCTAATCGGCAACGGAGTCGGTCCGAACGTACCCGTACACACCTATCCGGCTGATGCAGCAGATTGCATCAAGCGAACCAGCAGGTGTCCGGGAGATGTACCACCAGTATAAATGGTGAGAACCATCGCGACCGCTCGTCCTGCACGTCGACAGCCGCGGTTATCCGCGGCTGTCGATTCTTTCTGATCTTGAGCCTCCTTGGAGTGCGGCGGCCTGGCGCCGCTTTGTTAT
>DATFHH010000116.1:0-103202 GCA_035248565.1 Pyrinomonadaceae bacterium
AATATTGGTACTTGTTTTTTCTCTTGGTCTGTATTGGTTGCCGCCTTCGCGCTGGGGCGGCTTTCCCAGCCGCAATCTGATCCTACCGGTTCTGACGTTGTCAGCTATTTACATGGCTTACATCGCACGACTTACACGTGCAGGCATGCTTGAGGTTTTGCGCTCGGATTACATTCGCACTGCGCGCGCGAAGGGTTTGAGTGAGAAAGACGTCGTTATCCGGCATGCGCTGCGTGGCGGACTAATGCCGGTCGTCTCGTACACTGGACCAGCGTTGGCATTTTTGTTGACGGGAACTGTGGTAGTTGAACGGATCTTCGCGTTGCCGGGTTTGGGAAACTATTTTATTCAGGCTTCACTGAACCGCGACGAGCCGCTGATCATCGGCATTGTTGCGTTTATCTCGATCACGCTGTTGTTGGCGAATATGCTGGTTGATATCGCCTACGCGTTTCTCGATCCACGCGTGAGATATCACTAAAGTCTCCGTGTCTCTGTGCCTCTGTGGTTTTACCACGGAGACACGAAGACACAGAGAAGGGTTGGATTTCAATGTCGACAAAGAACAAGCCCGACCAGGATGATCTGATCCACATTTCGCCCGAGATGGCGATCGCGGAGGCTGACGTGCGACCGGCGGAAGCGGACGAGTTTGTGCGAGGCACGTCGTTGTGGCGAGACGCGTGGCGTCGTCTATTGAAGAACAAGCTCGCTGTGTTTGGCTTAATAGTCGTCGGTATTGTTACGCTTGCATCGATCGCCGGACCGACTCTGATCAAGCGCAGCTTCGGGTTCACCCCTGACTACATTCCAACAGACGATCCGAAACTTGTTGCATCTTTTCCCCCCTTCACTGGTCCTAACGGTGAATTCTCCTGGGCCCATCCGATGGGAACCGACAATGCCGGTCGCGATCAGTTCGCACGTGTGCTCCAGGGCGGACAGATCTCTCTGTTCGTCGGCATTATTGCCACACTCGTGTCGTTGTTGATTGGCATCAGCTACGGAGCGATTGCGGGTTATTTTGGCGGCCGTATCGACAACCTGATGATGCGTGTGGTGGACGTGCTCTATTCGCTGCCATACGTGATCGTCGTCATCGTGCTATTGGCGATGTTTCGCAGCCAAACACCACGCGGGCAGTTGACGTTGTTGTTTATCGCGCTTGGTTCAGTCTCGTGGTTGACGATGGCGCGCATCGTTCGTGGTCAGGTGTTGTCACTCAAGAACCAGGAGTTTGTGCTGGCTGCGCGCGCAACGGGAGTCTCGGGCGCGCGAATCATCTTTCGTCATTTAGTTCCGAATACACTTGGTCCAGTTATTGTTTATGCAACACTGACGATCCCGCAGATCATGTTGACTGAGGCGTTTCTTTCATTTCTCGGCATTGGCGTGCAAGCGCCATTGGCATCGTGGGGCAGCCTGGCCGCTGATGGCGTTCAGAACATCGCGATCTTTCCGTGGCAGTTGATCTTTCCCGGCGTGACGATGGCGCTGACGCTTTTCTCGCTGAACTTTTTAGGTGACGGATTGCGCGATGCCCTCGATCCGCAGATGAGGACAGTGTGAGGAAAGAAATATAGGTCCTATAGGACCTATAGGACCTATTATGACTGACGGCACGCTGCTTGAAATCAAAGACCTCCGGACCTACTTCGAAACCGAAGACGGAATCGTCAAAGCGGTCGATGGCATCTCATTTCAACTCAAGCGCGGCGAAACGCTCGGCATTGTCGGTGAATCCGGCTCAGGTAAGTCCGTCACAAACCTTTCCATTATTCGTCTCATTCCCGATCCACCGGGAAAGATCGTTTCCGGTGAAGTGATCTTCGATGGCAGTGACCTCCTGCTGTTGCCACACGAAGCGGTCAGAAAGATCAGAGGCCGGCGCATCGCCATGATCTTTCAGGATCCGATGACCTCACTCAATCCATACATGAAGATCTCCAAACAGTTAATGGAGATGACTCAACTCCACTTGGGCCACACTAAAGCACAGGCTCGCGCTCATGCCATACGCATGTTGGAAACCGTCGGCATTCCCGACGCACACACCCGTGCTGACAATTATCCGCACGAGTTCTCCGGCGGCATGCGGCAACGCGTGATGATCGCGATGGCGCTTTCGTGCGAACCTGAGTTACTGATTGCAGATGAGCCAACCACTGCGCTCGACGTCACGATCCAAGCGCAGATACTCGAGCTCATAAAGCAACTCAAACACGAGACGGGTACGAGCGTGATCCTGATAACACACGATCTTGGCGTCGTCGCCGGCATGACTGATCACGTGATCGTGATGTACGCCGGAAAGATCTTCGAACAAGCACGAACTGCCGAGCTCTTTGCTTTGCCTGGAAATCCATACACGAAAGGGCTGCTTCGTTCCGTGCCCGATCCGACTGCGGAACAGGGCAAGTTGTATCAAATACCCGGCCTGCCGCCCGACGTCGCGCATCTGAAACCCGGTTGCCCATTTGCTCCGCGTTGCGATCATGTACAGGAGATCTGTCACCGTGAGTTTCCGCCGTTTGTACAATTGACCGCTGACCATCATTCACTCTGCCACTTTGCGCGCGAGGTTTACAGTGAATCCGGAGGCACACCCGCAGCCGTATGAGCACAAACGGATCCCCATTGATCTCCATCAGAGATCTTAAAGTGCACTTCGATCTCGGCGGTGGTGGACCACTCGACAGATTGATCGGCACAAATACGGTCAAGCGCGTGGTCAAAGCAGTCGATGGTGTTTCGCTTGATATTTTTGAAAGAGAGACTCTCGGACTCGTCGGCGAGTCAGGCTGTGGCAAGTCGACTCTCGGACGCGCAATTCTCCGTCTCACAGAACCGACCAGCGGACAAGTCCTTTACCGCGATCGCGATCTCGCGCATTTATCCGGAAGACAATTGCGCGAGCAACGCCGTCATCTGCAAATCATTTTTCAGGATCCTTACGCGTCGCTGAATCCACGCATGACTGTGGGCCAGATCGTCGGCGAGCCACTCGATACGTTTCGTTTAGCGCGAGGAAGAGAAGCTGAGCAGCGCGTGCAGGAATTGCTCGAGACTGTCGGACTCAGCAAGCGTTTCGTTAAACGATATCCACATGAGTTTTCCGGCGGCCAACGCCAACGCATCGGCATCGCGCGAGCGCTTGCCGTCGATCCCGATTTCATCGTCGCCGATGAACCGATCTCGGCGCTTGACGTTTCGATTCAGGCGCAGATCATGAACCTGCTCGAACGGCTGCGGCGCGAAAAGAACCTTACGTACCTCTTCATCTCTCACGATTTGCGCGCGATCAGACATGTTTCAGATCGAGTTGCGGTGATGTATCTCGGTGTACTTGTCGAGATTGCCGACGCGAAGACGATCTATAACGAACCCTTGATGCCTTACACCAAAGCGCTAATCTCGGCCGTGCCTGTGCCCGATCCTCAAGTGGAAGCAACGAGGCAGCGTATAATGCTGGAGGGCGACGTGCCTTCGCCGATAAATCCGCCGCCGGGATGTCGCTTTCACACGCGTTGTCCGTACGCGATTGAAGCATGCAAGGAGGTGGTTCCTCAGTTGGTTGAGATCAAACCGGCGCATTTCGCTGCCTGTATCAGGATCAGTCCGGCGCAACCTCATATTGAGAACGTGCCACCCGGCGCCGCACCCGGCCTCGACTACGGCCACAAAGAGGCACAAGAATAGCTGCATTGTGCCTTTTTGTGGCTGAAATCCTTCCGGCATTGAACCTTTAACACTAGGGTAAACTATCTCAGGAAGCCCAGAGATTGATGGTTAACAAGTCCCCCATTGCCCTGAATCCTCAGGAACACCGTGAAGACGCCCCGCCTTCCTGGGTCGAACTCCAGGATTCGCTGGCGCAGTCGGCGGGCCTCGCTCTGCTGCTGGTTGATGGACATCAGCCGCCGGCTATTGTTGTGTCAAACAACAACTCGGTCTGCCACACCTTTCAAACCTCACCTGAGCATGCCGAACTTTGCGAGCCGTATTGCGGTGCGGCTCATGCGCGTGCGATCAAGGCGGGCGGCATTGTTGAATTCAAGTGTCACGCGGGCCTCTCCTGTTTTACTAAGCCCATCGAGATCGGTAACAAACGTAATCTCGCGATCATTGGCGGACGCACTTTCGTCAAAAGCTCTGACTATCAGCAACTGCGAGAACGGCTTCGCACAGGCGACCTGCAAGGCATCGCGTCTGACGAAGTATTTTCAAATATTCTTTTTGCCGAACCACAACGTCTGACTGAAATGGCTGAGCGACTCGATCGCGCAGTGCATCGTCAGCGCGTGGCAGCCTCGAATGGATCCGGAATCAAACAAACACCTGCCGCTCAAGCTACTGCCGCTCCCGCGCCTGCTCCTGTTGAAACGCTGGTGAAAACTCCCACGCCGGCCGCGAAAGAAGCGTCAAGACGTGCGGCCGATCAGTACCTCGAGCGGGAAGTGCAGCGTTTGCAAAACGAGTTGGAATATCGCACGCGTTTCGCTGATTCTCTCCAGCACTTTCTTGAACGAATAAGCTGCGCCGATCCGGTCAAAACCTACAACTCTATCATCAGCCACTTGAAAGAGATGCTTCGATCCGAGCGCGCCTCGATCATGGTGTTGGACGAAGCAGCGAATCAATTGATACTGAAGGCAGCCAGCGGTCTTGCAACCGATCCGAGTGCAGTTGGACCAATACCAGTCGGCGAAGGTGTTTCAGGAGAAGTAATTGATACTGGAAAACCGATGCTGGTCACAAATCTACGTAGCGCCGGCCGTAAGCCCGCTCCGGCGGAACGTCATTACAAAACAGACTCTTTTATCAGTTATCCGATCGCGATCGGCGGCCGCAAAGTTGGCGTACTCAACATCACCGACAAGTCAAGCGGTGACGCTTACGACGAAGTTGATCTGAGTCTGCTCGAAATAATCGGACCACAAGTCGCGCTTGCCCTTGAGCGCGCCGAGTGGCAGGAACGGGCCAGCGAATTTGAGTTGAGATCGATTACCGATCAATTGACCGGGTTGCCGAATCTTCGTTATCTCGAAAAGCGAATGCCGGAAGAGTTGAATCGTTCCACGCGTTACAACTATCCGATGAGCTTCTTGATGATCGACATTGACGATTTCAAAATTTATAACGATAGAAACGGTCATCAAGCCGGTAACGATGCGCTACAGCTAACTGCTAATTGCTTGAAGGAAGCGCTGCGTGCTGCGGACGTGGCGTTGCGCTACGGTGGTGAGGAGTTTTGCATCCTATTGCCGCAAACGGGCCATGATGAAGCGCGAGTGATCGCCGAGCGTATCAGACAGCGCGTCAGGACTGAGGAGTTTCCTCATGGCAAGTCGCAGCCGTTGGGCCGCGTCACTGTCAGCATCGGAGTGTCGACGTTTTCGAACGAGCTTGATACCGCCGAGAAGATCATTGGAGGCGCGGACCGCGCGCTGTATCAGGCCAAGCATCACGGGAAAGACCGCGTTGAGTCTTATGAGTGAAAACTTCCGCCGCGTTCTCGGCCGCGTCACGCGTGAAGACTTTGTCGGCCGCGCCGGCGAGCTCGAGCGGATCATAGCCCAGTCTGAGCCTACGAATGCCGGTCGCGGTCTGCTCCTGTTGATGGAGCCTTCCGCCGGCGTCTCCGAACTCCTGCGCCAGGCCTACGATCAGATCTTCAATCAACGCTCCGAAGTAATTCCGATCTACTTTGCAATCACAAGGAACGAGACGACTGCCGTCAGCGCAGCGATCGAGTTTCTCAACACTTTTGTCCAGCAGTACATCGCCTATCGACGAGATGAGCCCGTCGTTTCGCACGCCCCTTTGACTTTACAAGACCTGCTCGAACTCGCTCCGCCTGCGGACTTCGAGTGGATCGAACAACTGGTCGAATCGTACACGCGGCTGCGGTTCAGTAACGACGACAAAGCACTCGTGCGATTCTGTCTCGGTGCGCCACAGCGCATTCCGCGCGCTCGTGGTCGTGCGTTTGTGATGGTCGACGGTGCACAACTCGCCGAGTATCTCAACGGCGTAGTTATTCTGGGAACGGAAATACTGCGCGTGTTCGGACGTGGTGGATTTACTTTCGTGCTTGCCGGCTTGCGTCGTCAGATCCTCGAAGCTGCGCACGATGCGAAGTGCGACTTTGAACTTCTCGACATGCTCCGTCTCGAGCGGCTGGATCCGAATGAAGCCGCTCGGCTGGTCGAACATGTCGCTCGGCGGCAGCACGTCGAAACTAATGAAGCCGCACGCGATCTGCTCGTACAGCAGTTTGCGGGTAGTCCTTTTTTTATTAGCACCTTCCTGCAAGCTGCGCGTGAGAAACACGTGTCGCTGATATCGTATCTCGATTGTGAACGTCTCTACGTCGATGAACTCTTCGGCGGTCACATTCATCGTCATTTCGCAGATCTGCTCGAGGAGGTCTCGCCGCGAATCGATACTCGTCACCTCTTGATTCGTCTTCTTTGGGAAGCAGCAGCAGGTGAGGATCAGACTTCGTCGTTCGAAGTGTGGCGCAAGCGTTTGCACATAACCGCGACGGAACTCGAAGACATTCTGCATCGACTACACGTGCAGGAATTTGTGAACTGGAACGAGAGCACGATTGAGGCTGGAGTTGGACCACAAGCGTGGAAAGACTATCTCAAGATTAGATATCGCCTTGACGTGTTGAATGAGCCGCGCGCTCTGGTCGTGGCTGACGCACTCGCCGATTCTCTAAAACGTGCGCCACACACGATGGCCCGACACTACAAACAGACAGCGCAGACCGGCTTGCGTGAATTGATCGCGCGCTTCAACTGCCAGCAGGCGCCGGCCGTGCTTTTTGATTACTCCAGTTTCCGCGACAAGTATGTAGGGGCAGAAAGTGAGACAATCACTACCGGTCTTGCTTCCGAAACAGAGCTTCTCAAACTGCCGCAAACGGTTCACCTCGCGAGCTGCGCCGCCTTCAACAGCGACATGCGCCAGATCTGCGAAGAGGGACATTGCCTCGTTGCCCACACGTTTGAAGATGGGACTTACACTGACGCGCAGGAAGTGATTTGGCTCGCCGCGGACATCGAGTCGAAGCTGGAAGTTGACGTCGAGGTCGCGCGCGCGTGGTGCGACCGGTTTGAAAGTCTAGCCAACGAGCTCGGCTTTAGTCGCTTTCAGATCTGGTTGATTTCAAACGAAGGTTTTTCAGATGAAGCGGGAAGGCTGTTGAAGCGGCGAAAGGCGTTTGGTTCAAGCCGGCAGCAGTTGGGCCTGCTGGCGTCGCGAGTTGGTGAGACCGGGACCAGTTCAGTGGTTCAGACCACCGACGCGAATGAGTTTCTGGTGGTCGTGCCGATGGGTGAGGACAACGAGTTAATCGCGGCCAACACCGCCGAGCAGATAGCGAAGCGGCTGACTTTCCGGCCCGAAGCGATCAACCAGATAAAAACAGCGATCGTCGAGGCGTGTATTAACGCTTCGGAGCACAGTTTCAGCCCGGATCGAAAAATTTATCAGCGTTTTCGCGTCGAAAGTGATAGATTAGTCATCACTATCTCGAGTCGTGGCGTCGTGCCGGCCAATCTTAACGGCGCGAATAGCGGAGCAGAAGCCAAAAAAGCGGCAGAAGAAAGACGCGGCTGGGGACTTAAACTCATCCGAACTCTGATGGATGAGGTCGAGTTTGAACGGGTCGATGACGGCACCAGCTTGCGCATGACGAAATACCTGCGCACCTCTTAAAAGTTTATTTTGTGGTTTCTGTGCCTTTCGTGGCTGCATTCGAGCAGAAGGGAGCTGTCGAGTGGATACACCAAGTGGCGCGCTAGTACGCTCACACTGTGTTGGCACCACCGCAGTTGTTTACGCTAGCGATTACCTTAACAAACTAACCGGGGAAAAGATCGAGCGCGAGTGTCGCCGGCAACTCGATGGCGGTTGCCGCGCGCTGATCATTGACTTCAGCGGCACGCAGTTGGTTAACAGTATCGGAGTCTCAATCCTACTCGGGATCATCGACATCGCGGAGAAAAGCGGCGCACGCGTTGTCTTTTCCGAAGTCAGCAGTCAAACGATCGAGCTGTTTGAAATGCTTGGTCTAACCCGTCATGTGGTCCTTGCCAAAAATGAAGACGAAGCACTCTCCGGCTTAGCGACTATCCCCATAGCGTACTGATCGCATGGAGCCTTCCACTCAGAAACTAATCCACACATTTGGTGCACTGGCTGACTTGGGCCAGGAAATCGCGGGCACAGGTGATTTCAACGAGATGGTGCGGACCTCCATGCACCTGCTTCTGGGCACGCTGGCTCTGCGACGTGGCGCCGTTGTCGAGTGTGCTGGTCCTGGTCCACTCCGCTGTGCAGCGATCTGGGGTCTCGAGGAGCAAGTAATCGGCGGATTTGAGATCGCTGAAAACGAGAAGCAGTCGTTTCTCGAAAGCGCGGTGGCAGACTTTCTCGTCAGAAATAGTTCAACGACAAATCCGTTTTTAAATCGCTATCGCGAGCAGCTCGCTCGTGAAGGAATCGAGCTGGTGTTGCCGATGATTGTACGCGGCGGAGTGACTGGCCTGGTCCTGCTCGGAGGAAAGGCGAGTGGCGAGGAGTTTTCCGCCGACGACTTCGACACCATTCGCGCGATGGTCAGGCACATCGGCGTCGGTATTCACACGCATCGTCTGCTCGAACAAATCGCACAACGTGCGGAAGAGAATCGCCGGTTGTACGAAGAGTTACGCGCGATCTATCGCGACACAGTGCGAGCCTTCGCCGCGGCGATCGATATTAAAGACAAGTACACACAAGGACATTCGGAGCGTGTCGGCAGATACAGCGAGATCATCGCGCGCGAGCTGGGTTGGAGTGAAGACGAGGTGGAGGGAATTCAGATTGCTGGTTACTTGCACGACGTCGGCAAACTGGTTGTTGACCGCGACATCATCAACGCGCCATATCACATCAACGCCAAGCTTTCGAATGATCTGAATCGCCATCCTTCCGCGGGATATGAAATTCTCGCGCCGATCAATCATCCATACGCCGACATACCATTGATGGCCAAGTATCATCACGAGCGTCTCGACGGCCGTGGTTATCCTGACGGACTGACTGACGAGCAGATTCCGTTGGGCGCGAAGATCGTTGCCCTTGCTGACTCGTTCGATGCAATGACTACGGATCGTCCGTATCGACGGCGGCGTTCGTTCGAAGACGTTGTACGTGATTTGAGGGAGAACAGCGGTAAGCAGTTTGATGGGAAAGTGGTCGCGGCGTTTGCGAGAGCGTTATTGAAAGAGGTAACTGGCGAGACAAAAGAGCGCCGCATCATCAAGCTGCTTGGAAAGAGTTACCTCGAAGATCCAAACGTCGAGACGCTGCTGCGCGATTTGATCACAGACCTCGAAGAAATCTCACGCAAAAACACAAAAGCGCAAAGCTTATAAAGAACGTTTCGACAGCATAAACTAAGTTGATTTGGCTTCTTTTCTATTCCACATCCGTACCTTCTATGATATAAGCTGCGCCGAACGTTCACACGCGAACACAAAATCGCGTGACGAATACCCAAGATACTCATTCGGTCACGGCTTTCCTCCCACATTCGCCGGATTAGATCGCGCTCCCTTTCGGCTTCGCTGGAGGTCCTTATGCTCCTATCTGTCGCTTTCCGGTCTCACTTCTTTCGACTTTCTCTCGCTCTAACGATTTGCGGTGCATTATTGCTATTGCCAAACACGGGTCTGCTATTCAATGGAGTAACGGCTCAGGGACAGAGCGGAAACTCAGGACAGCGCGGTCGGCCCAAACCAGGAAAACCTGAGGGCACATGGCCCACCTTGGACCAGATAGAGAAGGAGTCGCGGATAGAACGGGAGGCACCGCCACCCATTTCCTCAACGCTGCGTTCCAAGAAGAACAGTGGCAAGCCTTGGGATGGACGCCGCGTTGGCGATTCTTGGCCGGAGAAGGTAGACCAAGCTGTTAACAGAAGCAAGCCCAGTAGCACTCAGCTCGACTTTAAATTAATGCCCAATAGGCGAACGCGACATGCTCACGCGCATGGTCGAATGAACCGTCCACCACTCGTCTTGGACGATCAGTTTGTACAGAACTTCTTCACTTATGCGTTAGCACGGAGTCCCTTCGCCAACGAAAATACATACTGGTACGACCAGCTTCGCGTCGGTTATGGGCAAGGTCAGGAGACAGTGAAGCTGGCAGGCATGGAGCTTGGCAGAACGCTGTTTGAATCAGCAGAATATGCGGCCCGTAATCGCGACAATCATTGGTACGTCTACGATCTTTATAAGACGTATCTAATGCGTGACCCTGACTCTACCGGATGGGCCAACTGGGAAGCGACGGCGGCCACGAACGGGCGTGAGTACGTACGTCGTGGCTTCGAGGAATCAACTGAATTCTCCACTTTAATGGCGAATATAGTGCCTAATGGCTCAGCGACAGCCAGCGCTTCATCGTTGATCTCTGCTCGCGTTGACCCACGCAATCAACCAGGCAGTGGAATGCTCACCCGTGATGCGAACTGGAGTGTGCCATTACTTAGTTTGCCAGGCCGCGCGGGACTCGATCTCGGTCTCTCGCTTTCCTACTCTTCAGTGGTTTGGACTCGCTCTGGTCCATACATCTATTTCGACGAAGACGACGGCTTTCCCAGTCCCGGCTTTCGCCTCGGCTTTCCCACAGTGCAGCGCAAAGCCTTCGATGCCCAGACTGCAAGAAACGCCTATTTACTTGTAACGGCTGCCGGTCGGAGAGTAGAACTGCGGCAGGTGGGCACTTCGAATGTCTATGATGCGGCTGACTCGTCTTATCTGCGGTTAATTGACAATGGCTCTTTGGTGGTCCAGTCTACTGATGGCACCAAGCTGACCTTCACATACTTCAATGGCGAGTATCACTGTATCGAAGTCAAGGACCGTAATGGCAATTACATTACTATCAACTACAATTCACTGGGCCAGATCGCGAACATCACCGATACACTCTCTCGCGTCATAACCTTCAACTATGACAGCAATGCGAACCTGCTGTCGATCACGCAAAGCTGGGCTGGGCAACCGTCACACCAGTGGGTCAGTTTTGGTTGGAGCACGCGCACCATGCAGCCGAGTTTTTCCGATGCATCGTTGCGCGGAATTATTGGGACGTCTAATGGCACGGTGCTGCCGGTGATCACACAGGTTGCATTGAACGATACTTCCTATTTCACCTTTGATTACAGCAATTCACTGCAACTGTCGGTGGTCCGAAACAATTTTGGCACGCTGGAGCGCAACTCCACCACATTCACTTACGAAACACCCGCTGGCGATGCGCCTCGGCTTGTTGACAGTCGCCTCTCCGTACTCAGCTGGACCGGCATCAATGGTGTTCCCGCGCAGGTAATCACACAGTACAGCGTAGCTGGAGATGGCGCATGTGTAATGACAGCCCCGGATGGAACCGTTTACAAGGAATACTATGGCACTGGCTGGCAGAAGGGCCTGACGGTGCTCAGCGAAGTCTGGTTGGGAGGAGTGCGTAAGAAGTGGACCACCACCGCATGGACACAGGACGATACTAATCTTTCTTATCAAAAGAACCCGCGGCCGTATGACATCAGCATTTATGATGAAGCAGGTAATCGGCGTCGCGTCGAAACCATTTACACGTCCTACAATCTACCGAATCCTGTAGCTTTGCCGACTGAAGTGAAAGAATATGCTGCCGATGGATCAACCGTCTCGCGCCGCACGACGATTACATATTTCGATGGCGGTCAGGCGTATATCGATCGCCGTGTTCTGGGGCTTTTGCGAGAAGTGATTCTTTACGATGGGAACAATCAGCCGCAGTCAAAAGTGTGGTACGACTACGACTGGGGCAGCGACTACTGGGCCGCGACTCCTCAACCGGCAACCCAACACGATGCCAGCGGCATAGCCGCGGGCAGAGGGAATCTGTGCTGGATTGGACGATGGGATGTCTCGGACGTCAACAATTTCGACAAGTCCAGTCGCAGCTACATCAAATACAATAAAACCGGATCAGTGATCGCAACCTACGATCACTACTGGCACGGCAACACGATCAGTTACACCGACTCGTTCTCCGACAGCGTGAATCGCAACACGTTTGCGTATCCGACAACGGTCACCGATGCCGATGGTTTCAGCTCTTCCGTGCAATACAACTTCGACCTCGGCGCCACAACGCGCACGCAGTCTCCAGCGCCGGCAGGCCAATCGCAGGGTGCGATCCAGACGATGAGTTACAACAGTCTGGGCCAACTGGAAAGAATCACCACCACCAACAACGGCGCCTACAAACACTTCATTTATGGTTCGTATTACACACAGAGCTTCGCTACGGTGAACAATATCGCCGATGAGCTGTATTCAATTGAGGTGGTAGATGGTTTAGGTAGAGTGATTGGTACGGCTGGCAATCACCCTGACAGTACTGGTGGTTATCGTTCTGTCATGAGTATTTACGACCAGATGGGGCGGCTCTGGAAGCAGTCAAACCCGACGGAAATTAACGTTGATTGGGTGCCGGTCGGTGATGACGCCGCGGGTTTCTACTACACGCAACAGACCTATGACTGGAAAGGCCGTCCGCTAATCACCAGCAACACTGACGGCACCACTCGCGAAGCGAGCTATACAGGCTGTGGCTGTGCCGGTGGTGAAGTAGTAACGCTCACGGATGAAGGCACGATCGATGCTGGAGTGGCAAAACGCCGCCAGCAAAAGATCTATTCAGATGTGCTTGGTCGCACGGCCAAAACGGAACTACTTAACTGGCAGGGTGGCAGTGTCTATTCGACCATCGTCAACACCTATAACGCACGCGATCAATTGGAGCGAATCAGACAATTCGTTGGCGCCGAAGGCAGTGGCTCTTATCAGGACACAATGATGACCTATGATGGCTTCGGACGTCTGAAGACCCAGCACCGGCCGGAACAGGAGGTTGATCCATACAATACTGCCTCGACCGATCACACTACATGGGATTACAACTCGGACGACACCGTTCAAAAGATGACTGACCCGCGTGGGGTTACCGCAACCTACACTTACAACGCCCGTCATCTTGCCACGGCTATCGTCTATGCCGCGCCTTCTCCGATTCCCGCAACTCCGTCAGTCACCTTAGCCTACGACGGTGCTGGCAACCGCACCTCGATGACTGATGGTACTGGCAGTACCACTTACCAGTACGATCAACTTTCCCGCATGAGGTCTGAGACACGTACCTTCACGGGGCTGACGAACTCTTATTCGTTGAACTATGACTACAACCTAGCCAACGAGTTAATTTCGCTGTCTCTGCCAACCTGGTCGCAGATAGTTGGCTACAACTATGATTCGGCTGGACGGTTGAATGCCGTCACTGCGAACGGTTTCAGCACCTGGACATACAACTGGCAGACGGGCCAGACCACGTACACGCCACTTGCGAATTTTGCTTCAAGTTTCACCTATCGCGCCTGGGGCGGGATCAAGCATATTGATTACGGCAACAGCACGCAGATAAACCAGCAGTACAATCAGCGATTGCAAACTACAAACGCTGACTTCACGCTTTCCAGCGGCACTGTGCCCACCAGTTATGACTATTATGCCGACGGGCGAATTCACCATGCTTACGACTCAACTCCTAATCCGTTTGACCGGGCCTATGAATACGATCACGTGGGCAGGTTAAAACAAGCTTACTCGGGAGCGCAGGCTCGAGGTGGCACAACCAACGATGGGCCATATTGGCAGAGTTATGGTTATGATGCTTTTGACAATCTCACGAACCGTACGAATTACTTCTGGGCCCACCTCCTGCCCGGCGTTGCCACCACATACACCAATAATCGTAGTTCGGACTATGGTTATGACGCTGCTGGAAATGTCACCGGCGACGCCGGCGATCATACCTTCGACGCTGCTGGTAATCAGACAGCGTCAACGACAATGTATGTTTCGGCGCTGACCACGGTGTATCTAACGCAGACCTACGATGGCGACGGGCGGCCTGCAAAGCAGACGGAACATCGAGTCATCGAGCAAGAGAGCGGGCCCCCTGAGGAAGAATGGAGCGGGAATTATTTCTTAAGATCCAGTGTGTTGAATGGGGCGCCGGTCATCGATCTAACTGATGATGGGATGAAGGAAAAATTACGTGTGTTCGCGGCGGGAACAGTCTTGGCCGAAGAGGGTTACATGATAGTTCACGGCGTTGAATGGCGATACCCGAAGCCGAATACAGGAAGCTGGATTTCTTCCACCGGCGAAACCGAAACGGATCCGATGGGTGCAGACGTAACTGAGAATCCCTATCTTCTTTACCAAAGTCCGAGCTACTTGAATTTGAAAGAAAACGGCGAACGGCTGTTTGATGAAGGTGACGATCCTTTCAGTGTCAGCAGTGGTTGCTCCTTGGATGGTATGCCCGTTTCATGTTCATATTTGAACAGGAGAATGGACGACGGGTCAGTGGAGACACAGTATCTTGGTCTGTATGAGCGTGACCCAAATCTGCCTGCTGGTGCCCCTAATAGATTCGTACCAGTCACGAGGGACATAAGAAATTACGGCCTCGGAATTTATGAAATATGGATGCCACCCGAGTTCAGAAACGAATACAGCAGGGGCGGCTGGGTGCTTTTCGCACCGCAGAGGTCTGTCAAAGAGGATGATCAAGATAGTATTCAGGGGGAGAATAATGGCAACGACTGCGGGATCGTAGTGAATTTCAAGCCAGGGACAACTTATCCCGGAACTAACCTACCTAACGGACCATCCACCCTGACCTATAACGGTCAGCCCAATTTTGGACTTGGTTTTTCGGTGAGCGGATGGGTTCGTGGAGGCGGTATCGGAACAATTGGCGTGGATGCTAACACAGGCAAGAAGGTGGCCAATCCCAATAATCCGAAAGGTCGTTGGTCACTTGAGCAATGGACAAATTCCTGGATCGGGGAGAACGGGAGAACAACCGTCCAGAAATCAACCTTTCCCGATCTGCCTCTCAACGAGGCAGGATTGAAAGTCGAGGGCGATGCATTTGGCTTTTACGATCACCCTGGCGGTCCGCCTCCTTCGGCAAATTTCGGCAGGTTTGAGAACCATCTAATCAAGGTTTACTCAGGCAAGACTGTTTGCGACGTTAAGTTCCACTTCATTCAGATTGGAAATACAATACATTGGGGTCCCGGATTACTCTGAGGAGAATAGGATGAACCGTGTAATTATATTGGTTACCTTCTGGTTTGTTATGGTTCCCGCTCTCGTCTCGCCGGCAATTGATGCAGTAGACGCCCGCACTTCGGAGACGAACATGCAGTCGGTCCGCTTTGTCCGATGCTTTCAAGATACTGAACTAAGCGAAAGTCTTGCTACTCTAAAGCTCCATGAAGGGGCAGAGGTGGCCAGAGTATACGAAAGTCTTCGCACTAAAGCGAAAACGTCTCCTGGATGCCGAACAGAGATTATAGAAGCACTGATTAGAGGCTTGGAACAAGCGAGTAAAGATACAACAAATCAGAATGAGAAATACTTCTTCTGGGAGAATGGTGCGAGTCTGCTCGGAGAACTCAACGCAACAGAAGCTCTAGATCTACTAATTGCGAATATCGATCTCACCGATGGATGGTCAGCCTCAATAAGCCAATCTCATTTTCCCGCATTGACCGCCATTATCAGGATCG
This sequence comes from Pyrinomonadaceae bacterium, assembly GCA_035248565.1. GTDB lineage: Bacteria > Acidobacteriota > Blastocatellia > Pyrinomonadales > Pyrinomonadaceae > PSRF01. Next base: position 15,698 of record DATFHH010000116.1, read on the forward strand.
GGGCACCGGCAATTCCGAAACTCCAAGTTGTTGTTGGAAACGACTCAGTGCCTTACAGACGCAAATTTGCGGCTTTCTGTATAGCTTACATTGGTGGTGATCGGGCTAAAAGGGCTTTGACTAGCGCAGTATCAGGTGAAACCGATCCGTGTGTTAAAAATTTTCTGCGGCTGTCTCTCCAAGCCTTCGACAATAGGGCGAAACCAAATCACATCAGCTCAGCGCTAAACGGTAAATGGCTTTCCGCTTTTTATTGTCTCTGAAGTCGATAATTGCAGATTTCCACTGCTATCAATTGGTTGCCGGAGAACGGTGACTAGTACTCATGTCCGATTCTCCGATGTTTTTGCGAAGCAGGTCAGTCGTTCTTCGTTGTACTACTTCAGCCATTGTTCTGTTTGCTCGCGCACTTCCGATAAGCTTTCAAACACAAACATAGCGAGCACCGTTTTACGATAGCCGCGATCTGCCGCGATCTTTCGATAAAGCTGTTCCACTTTGATCTTCCTCGCTCGATGAACTCGAGCATCATGTTATGCTGTTCGGCCCGATCAGCCCCGGTGTCAAAGACACCAATGCTGGTCCATTGTCCAATCTTATCGTGCGCGAATAGCAGATCGCCCCAGTGCATCACTCATGAAAATCTGCGGACCAACTCGTGAGTATCCCTACCTTCTTTACCAAAGTCCGAGCTACTTGAATTTGAAGGAAACGGCGAGCGGCTGTTCGATGAAGGTGATGATCCTTTCAGCGTTAGCAATGGTTGCTCCTTGGATGGTATGCCCGTTTCATGTTCATATTTGAACAGGAGAATGGACGACGGGTCAGTGCAGACACAGTATCTTGGTCTGTATGAGCGTGACCCAAATCTGCCTGCTGGTGCTCCTAACAGATTCGTACCAGTCACGAGGGACATAAGAAATTACGGCCTCGGAATTTATGAAATATGGATGCCACCCGAGTTTAGAAACGAATACAGCTGGGGCGGCTGGATGCTCCTACCGCAGAACCATCTTGTTAATCAGGACGCTTGGGAAAGACGACATATAACTTCAGATGCTTGCGGGCACATGGCTGATGTTGCGCAGCAGCAAGCTAATAGGGCTCTGCGACAAGCTCACGGCAATGCAAGCGCAGCGCTCGGCGCGTTCGATTTCGGCTTCTCAAGAATTTACGCCGGCAAGCCTATGGATGGTATTAGCAACGCCATTGATCTTTATCGACATGGGCCGACTGGAAGAACGATAGGTTCCTACTATCAGGGAGAGACAGGCTTTAAAGTACGTACATGGATACTGGCGCTGACGTGATTCCGGGACACTTAGATGCGGATCAGACCCATCACTTTACTGCGATGTTCAGTGCTGGGATTAACTCTACTGGCATAAATTGGTTATCAGCGATAGCTTCAACGACAACGATGGAGATCAGAAACTTACGAACGCCGCTACGATCTGGGCTCACATTTGGAAAGTAACCCAAACTTGCTGCGAAGAATAGGTGTTCTGATACGCTCCGAAATATGTGACCCGAAAACCCGAGGCAAGCATTTATGAATATAGGCAGAAGTCCAAACAGACGCTTGCTAGCTTCGCTTGGTGGTGGAGTACTCATCTCGCTGCTGGCATTGGGAGGCGCGTTCTTGGGTGCGTTTTTCGCATATTTAGGGTATCGGAAATCAGTCTTAGAAATTTTTGTATGACTCATTGCATGGCCTTTCGCCGTGCTTAAGCCCATTACACCAAATTCAGAAGAAGCTTCGAGAGAAGCTGCGAATCTGCGTCTAGCGATTCTGATCGCCGTACCGGTGCTCGATGTGATTGCATACGCAGTCTTGACTTACATCTTTCTGTGGTGGCGAGACAATCGAAAGCGGCTGGGTTAGTCTCACTGCCGCTCTACTAGTACTGCATCACGAGCGCCGAACGATTCTGAGAATATGTTTCTGGCGTCGTGGCGGCGCGAGACATTCTCAAGAAGCTTCCGCAGCTTACCAGGCGGTCTGCTGCTTCGTTGAACCATCACGAGTCCACCAAATGCACGGGTATCTGATCGGGAAGCCTTGTCCACGCTTGGACCACTAGAACAACATGAAAGACAAGCGCGCAAATCGCCGCTAATTCAAACACCATTTGCGTTAGCGGCATTCATGTTTGAAGTTGTTCCATCTTGCCTCTTGGTGGCTTATCCTGGCTGGATGCGGAGGACGAAGTTGCAGATTTCGATCTTCTGATCGGGGGCCACTTCCGTAGGTTCCTCGCGAGGCAATTCTTTACCGCTTACCAAAGTCGGGTTGCGGCCTTTTGCGACGAGCCAGTAACGTCCTTGATTATCGCGTGAGAGCGCCGCATGAACTCTGCTCACTTCCGGATCGCCCTTGATCGGTAGATCGACCGCAATGCTTCGCGACCCGCGACCAATCGTTATTTCACGCTTCGTAATCGGCACCACCTCTTCGCGCACGCCGTTGCGCCAGATCTCGATTGCGTAAAGCGGCTGGGCCTTGGGACGTACCACCGTCTGCTCACTCTCGCTGCTCTCCGACGCATGCTCGACAACGGTATCGCTCGGATTAAACGCAGGCGCAGTTCTTGATGAATCAACGCGCGGCGTCACCATCGTGTGGCCACTTTCAGTTTCGTCCCACACCGCCTGCACGCGAAACTCGCCCTTATTCAACGTCCCATCAACACGAAGCTCAACCGCAAAAGACTTCGCCGCCAACTGCGTTGTACCACTCAACTCGCGCGCACGTTCTGATAAAACATGAAATAGTCCCTGCTCCAAACCACGTCGCTTGTCACCTTGCCAGTCTTTATCATCGTCAGTGCTGAGATAAACGATGTATTCGCGTGGAATGTAAGTTGGACCACCCGGCGGCGTGAACATTTCGCGCTGCATTGCAGCTTCGACTTCACGCGCGATTTTTACGAGAAACTCTTCCCAAACACGTCGTGGTTTCGCGTGCTCGTCAGCGGCTTCGAGCAGATCCTCGCCCGTTTCACCATCTATCCATTTTCTGATCGATTCCAGCAGACCCAAACTATCGCTCCTTCTTCCGCACGCGAGAGTTAATCAATCTTCACATATCTCTTATTAATCCAGCCCCGGTCGGAGGAATACGGATCGATCTTGGGCCGGCCGTGCTGCACAACCTGCACTTCATACCAGTTCTCATCAGCACTCAATACTTTTACTTTCGAACCAAACTCCGCCAGCCCAATCGGCACGTTTGCGCTGCTGGCCACAGGCCGCAGATTAACATCCGTCGTTGTCACACCCTGGCGGCCGATTATCGACTGCTCGACTGGCGGATTTGAGATGGTTGTCATTGGATTCCAATGCGTCGTTACGTATTTATGCGTCGCGAGCAGCATCCCGGAAAAGGCGAGGATCAAGCCAAGTGCAACCAACGCTCGTCGTTTTCGACTTGCCGGCAATACAGACTCAATAGCCGCAGTGTTTCTTCGCGGACGTGCTTCCCTCGATGCCTCCAGTTCCTGGCGTGCACGCAACTCCATCTGCCGCTGCACCTCGCGGTTTATCGGAACAACGATCCGCGGTCTTCTCAGCGTGTCGCCATCACTCATGACTGTCTGGCGTCGATCGGGAATAACAAAGTGTGCGCGTGGCGGCGCAGCTTCGGTGAACTCTTCTTCCGGTTCGATTGACAGTTCGGCACTCGGCTTACGTCGCGCTGCCACGGCCGCTGAGATCACTGGCAGTGGTCGTGTTGCCGGCAGACTCGCATCTGCAAGTTCATCCCAAAACTCTTCAACAGTTTGGTAACGCTCGTCGGGACGGTTCTGGGTCGCTTTTTCCAGGACACGCAAAACTGCGTTGGACCATTCAGACTCGCGCACGTGCAGCGGCAACTGGGTTATCGCGTGTTGTGCGAAACGGCGTGGCGACTCGCCAGCAAGCAGCGTGTAAGTGGTTTTGGCGAGCGAGTAGATATCCGCCGCGGGCGTCAGGTGATCGTGAGGCAAGCGCAAACCGGTCGTGTCGAGTTGTCCGGTTTGCATGAGCGGATTGTGTTCAGGCGCTGAATAAATGTTTGTGCCGACGCGTGTAATCGCTCCTTCAGTCGCATCGATTCGCGCGACGCCGAAGTCAGCAATCTTCACCACTTCTTTGTCAGCCGTCAGCAACAGGTTTTGCGGTTTGATGTCGCGATGAATAACGCCACACTTGTGTGCATGTGCTAGACCGGAACAGACCTGCTCGAGATAGAAGAGCACTCTCTGAAGCGACAACGGGCGCGTTTTTGTCAGAGCAAACAGATCGCCACCAGGCAGATACTCCAGCACGATGTAGTGAAACGTAGTACCGGCGAGATCGATCGCAGTGCCGTGTCCCAGCCGGTTTATTACGTTTGGATGGCGAACGCGGTCGAGTGCGACTGCTTCGTTTTGAAAATTGGTGACGAGGGTGTGTTCCAACTCGGCATCGGGCGCGTCTTGTAAGTATAGATTAAGGGCTTTGATGACGATGGTTTGAGGAGCGCCTTCGGGAGCAGCATTGTCGGTGGCGACGTAGATCTCGGCATAGCTGCCGCGGCCGAGACATTCGAGGATGTCGTAGCGGCCGTCTAATCTGCTCTGTTGAAGTTTGAGTTCCGACATTGACCACAAAAAAGCACAAAAGTTAAGGGCACAAAAGGCACAAATCGCCTACTTAGATGCTCGAAGTTTAAGGGGCGTTCGAGTTGGCGGGAGGCTTGGTGATCTCCTCGTAGTGATTGAGAACCTTCCATCGGTCACGTTGGGTCCTGACGCTCACGGCTGCCAATCCGAAGGTTGCTTCTCGCTTGATCGTGGCATTTGCGGACGAAGGGTTGGAATCGGCTTTGCTGATGGCCGCGTCGAAGGCTTTGCTCGCCTCTTCGATGTTTCCACTTAGAAGATTGGCGCGGCCGTAAAGATACAAAAATTCCGCATTTGGTGAGTCCAAAGCGTTCTGCACTCCGGCACTCACCAATTCCTTACCGACATCGTTTGCCAACCATGCACGCGGGTCGCGATCGACTTGCCGTCGCGCTCTTTCAAACTGCACAAACGTTTCTTCAGGTGTGGCAGCCGGAACGGGAGTCGGAGTCGGCGCTGGTTGCGCTTTCGTTGCGAGAAATGGAATTCGTTCTTTGAAACGTGCTCCAGCGTAAAAAGCCAAAGCGATGAGCGCAAGGACAAGGACCACCGCAAACACCCGCGCACCGCTGCCGCCAGATGCCGGTTGTGGCTGCGGATCTCTGAGATCGAGCGTTTCGCGAGCTGCGGGAGTTTCAGCGTGAGGAGGTCCCGGAAACGCAATGCGCGAAGCTGGGACAAAGGTGCTTTCGGGCTGCCCGCCATTCGATTGCACGGCGTAAACCGGTTGTGTTTCCGGCGAGACGGTTGGTTCGAGATCTTCGAGCCGCTCTCCAGATTTGAGCTGCTTGCCGACGCGTACGGCGACCACCGTCAGATTGTCTTCAGCGCCGCGATCGTAGCAGCGCTGCTTCAACTCCTTGCAGAGATCCTCGAGATTGTTGCTGACAACCATCAGTTGTCGAATCTCGTTGTCGGAAACGTGACGAGTAATGCCGTCAGTACAGAGCAGAAACTCTGTGCCGTCTTCGACCTCAATCGTCTTCATATCAACTTCGACACCTTCCTCAGCGCCGAGTGCACGACTAATCACATTCTTGCTGGGATGGTTCGCCGCCTGTTCCGGCGTCATTCTTCCGGCGCGCACTTCTTCCTCGACGATCGAGTGGTCCTCAGTTTCGCGATGCAACTTTCCATCGGGTGTGAGGCGGTAAAGACGAGAATCACCAACGTGACCGAAGGTGGCAACGTTGCCTTTGAGATGCAGAGCGACAATCGTAGTTGCCATCATGGAAAACTTCGCGTGCTCCTGGGCCATCTGGTGAATGGAAGCATTGGCGCGTTGGATTGCGAGCTCCATCAGGTCTTCGATGTCGGCGCCGTCGACTTGATGACGAAACGCTTCGTCGAGCACCTCGATCGCTGTTTGCGACGCCACTTCACCAGCCTCTGCGCCGCCTACACCATCGGCAACTGCGAAGATCGACCGGTCGCGGTCGTGCAAAAGTGCGTCCTCATTCAAGGGCCGGCGCTCATTCAGCCCGCGGTCTGTCAGTGCGGCGGAGTCGACCTTTAAGGTTCTGCCGTTTTCGCTCATTGCACAGCCTCCAACTTAAGGGGAGAAGAACTCTTAGCCACCGGTAGATCCAGTACGACTCGGTCGCGAGCATTTCGGTTTGAAAACGCCATCAGCATTCCCAACATCGCGAAGCTCGTGATTAAACTGAAACCACCGTGGCTGACAAAAGGCAACGTGATTCCCGTCATGGGCAAAGCGCGCAAAATGCCGCCGATATTCACCAGCGCTTGAAAACCAACAAACGCTGTTAGACCTGCCGCGCACAACTTCGTAAACATATCACGCGCCTCCAACGAAGTGCGAACGCCTGCGACTACGAAAATTATCACGGCCAGGATGATGACTGCGCCGCCTGCAAGACCAGTTTCCTCAGCAATTGCCGCGTAAACGTAGTCAGAGTCGGCAATCGGAATAACCTCCGGAAAGCCGAGACCAAAACCACGTCCGGTTGTTCTGCCGGAGGCGATTCCAAACACTGCCTGCGCCGGTTGAAACGCCAACTTGTCGAACCATACATCGACGTTCACAGTCTTCTGCATCGCGGGACTTTGATCCGCAAGTTCCTTCAGTTGCGGATCTTTGTTCACAGCTTCTTCGTAGTCTTTCTTCCACCACGAAATTTCCGGCGACGGCGGATCGAAGCCATCGAGCCACAGGTGAAAGCGTTGTTGTATGCGCGACGGAAGCGCGGCGCTGATCGGTCGCGCTATGGTTGGAAGTAGTGGAACTTTTTCCTGAACGTCACGAGGCAGTGCGCCAACGACGAGAATGCCGATCACCAGCAACACAGACCCGACAAACAACAGAAGCTGTGGCCAACGACGAACCGCCACCAGATAGAGCGTCGTGTAAGCGCCACTGAAGATCAGCATCTGGCCGAAGTCTTTCAGTGCGAAGAACGGAACGAACGGCAGTATCGCCATCACTAGCAGTGGCACGATGTCGCGTGCGCGTGGAATGCCCCAGTAAGTTTCCGCCAGGTCTTTGTAGCGTGCGGTGAGAATGCCGGCGAAGCCGACAAGGAATGGGATCTTCGATGGTTCCCACGGAGTCATGTTTCCGAGTGCTTTACCGGCGCTCGAAGTCACGACTGCCATCGCGAGCGGCACTAGTGTAAACAGCACTATGATGAAACTATTGCGTTGCAGCCACAGGAGAAAACCGTCGCGCGCGCACAATGAGTAAGCAATCGCAAAAGCCAAAAAGGACAGGATCGGAATCCACGTGTAGCTTGACGTGATCGCATTCCAAAGTGAGTAGTTGGACTCTTTCTTCGGGAGCTGATCTATGTCGATGGGTTGCGCTGGAGTTGGTGGCAGGCCCATCAACTGTTTCTTTACCGGATCGTAGTTCTCCATGATGTAGCGCGTGCGTAGCGCTTGCATCTTGTCTTCGCGCGCGGCCGCTTTGTTGCGCGCGTTGTATTCGGGATCGCTGTAGAGTCGATACTGAATCAGCATGCCGAAAGAGAAGAGAAGTACGGCAGTAGTAAACAAGATCCAGTTACCGGCAAATCTTTTATTGCGCGACAGCCAGAGGACGAGAGTGATCAAAGGAAAGAACATCATCAGGTCGCGCGCTGCGCCGATGATCGAGGTTTCGTAGCCACGCAAGAGACCAGCGCGATGCACCGCCATGTAGCCGGTGATCTCCAGCCCAAGAATCAGAAGAATTATGAATAAATGTGACGACGCCCTATTCTTCATCCGCGTCCATCCGCGAAAATCCGCGGCTAAAAATCATTTGAAATAACCAAGGTCCCGCGCCTTCATCACGAGCGCCGCGGCAATCGGCGCCGCCGATCTCGATCCATAACCCCCACCCTCAACAATCACCGCAATCGCAATCTGCGGTCGCTCCAACGGCGCGATGCACAAGAACCAGCCATCGATCCGCGGATTCTCATTGTCCATAATCACTTCGTCGTACTCGCGAATCACATTGCCGCGATTGTCCTTCTCGATCTTGTGCCGCGTCTTTGGCTCGCCGGTTTTGGGATCGTAAACGGGCACGGTCTTCTGTGCGGTTCCTGTCTTGCCGCCGGTGTTGATTCCTGCCGCTTTCACCGGAGCAAAAACTCCACGCGCCGTACCGCTTGGACCACCAGTCACGAGCCCCATGATCGAACGAAGCCGCGCGGCCGTCTGCGGCGGCATCACCTGATTAAAAACTTGTGGCGCCACGTTCATTTCGATCCGCGGCTTCATCAACTTGCCTTCCATATTACCGATCGCCGCTGCTGCGAGTGCCATCTGAAACGGTGTCATCTGTCCCGCATAACCCTGACCGTATCCCATCAATGCCAGGTCATATCTTGTGTCTTGTTTGCCTGTGACGATCGTCGCTTCTCTCGGCGCCAATGCGCGTTTGATCGCATCCGTGCTGGCGTCCCAAATCTCAGGCTCCTTACGACCGCGCAACGCTTCCGCCGGCGTGTCGTAAGTTCCGATCCCGAGCAACTGCGCGGCGCGTTTCAAGCGCTCCGGACCGAGCTTCACACCCATCTGCGCGAAATACTGGTTGCACGAGACCTCGTAAGCCTGATCGATCTTGAGCCGACCGTGCACTTCGCCTGGTCCACCGTCGTCGAAGATCACGTTTGCGCCGGGCGCCGCGTAATAACCGCTGCCGCTACACGTAAACTCAGTGTCCTGCTCGCCGGCAAGAAACGCAGCGATCATCGTAACTGTTTTGAAAGTTGACCCGGGAATATAGTAAGCGCCGAGTGCGCGACTGACGAGAGGCTTGTCGCGTTCGTTTGCTTCGAGACGAATCCAGTTTGCTTCGTCGTCAACTTCAGCGAGGCTGTAAGACGGTTCACTGTAGAGTGCGAGCAGGTCGCCGGTTTGCGGATTGAGCATAACGACAGCGCCGTGCTTTCCTTTCAACTGATCGACAGCGGCTTGTTGCAGCGACCGATCGATCGTCAGCCGCACGTCCTGATTACCTTTGAACTCAACGGCCTGGCCGCGCACTACATCAAGCGCTTCAGGCAACGCGCCGCTCTGCACGCCAAACAAAGCACGTTCCAATCCGGGGTCGCCACGATCTGATCCGAAGATGTGCGCCAACGCCTTATCGAGTGGGTACTCGCGTCGAATGTTGCCGCTCGAGTCACGCTTGTAATAAGCAAGCGGCTGGTCCACACGGCCGCTGCGATCGAAAATCCAACCGCGCAACGTCGATTCAGACAGACGTCGTACGCGCAGGTCCTTGTAGCTCAGCTCCTGAAATTTTTCGTTTCGTTCAGCCGCGTAATTGGCCCAATAGATGTGAAACCCAAACAGACCGAGTGAAATCAACAGAAACAACCAGCGCAGCGCACGCAGTCCACGATTGGTTGAAGTTGAACCGAGTCGCTTCTTGACTTCCTTTGGCAGGTCTTGAGGAATGGCTGGGGTTGCTTGTCGACGATTTCGGACCAGACCGAGCAAGAGAAGCAAAATGACCAGCGTGAAGCCGCCCACGTAGATCAGCGTGAACAGTGCCGGCATTCTTTCTGGTACATGCGGCGTTGGAAGAGGAGAACCTGAGGGAGTTTGGAAGAGAAGTAGAAGTATTGTGACTACGTTCATCCAGTTTCGCTACTCACTTTTACGCAATCGTACTTCAACGTCTCCAAAGCCAACCACGTCGCCGTCTTCGATTACGCGCGATTCGCCGTAAGCGATGCGGCGGCCGTTGATGTATGTGCCGTTAGTAGAACCGGTGTCGGCTACGAGCAGTGTGCCTTCGCCAGTCATTAGCAATGCAGCATGGATCTTCGAAACACTTGCATCATTAAGTGTGAGTTCGTTATCGGAGGCTCGGCCGACGTTGAGTCGTTTGCCACCGGGCTTGAAGATCAAAGGTATCTCGCGAGTTCCGCTTGGCTGTGTGATGCGTGCGATCACCTGGATATCCGGCATCGGCGGCGCTGCAGTCGGAATCGCAACACCCGTTTTTGTTGCTCGCATCTCTTCGTCTTGTCGTCTAAGGTCCTCTTCAAACTCGCCAAAAGTCGGATCGACCGAGATGCCGGTGGTAAAAATGTCGACTTCAGCTTCGATATCAACTGGCGCGAGAGTTCGATAACGATGATCGTTGATGTGATCGATCGCAGCAGCGAGCACTTCGTTTTTCAGGTCGTGAAGAATCTCAGGCGGTGCTTCCGAGTGCGTGCCCCATTCGACTTTCAGCACGAGATGATGAGGAGCAATTCGTCCCTTGTTGCCTTCGTTTCTGACGCGCTCATCGATCAGGCGTTTCATGCGTTCGATCAGCTTTGAGGTGGTGAGACCGCTTCTTGGATCGACGGTACGGCCCAACCGGCGATCGACGACGTTGCCCATTCCTTCGAGCAGCCGGCGCATGATGCGTTCGGGCAGCGCTTCCTCGCGTCTTTTCTTCGCCGCGAGTTCGCTAAGCTTAGGAGTTGGGTCGTCTGAATCCGTCATGAAAAACAAATACGAGTTTTCTCGCGCATGGTTCTCCGTCAGTATTTGTGCCGATTCTAGCTTAAATAAGGCACGGATGACACGGATCTTGCCGTCAGCGATTGCGATCAATTAAATTAGCATCATCACGCCCCTTGACCTCACGTCACACAGTAAACGGAGGTCTTCAACGTGCTGGAAGAACTGTGGAACAGTTTCGTCGTACTGATTCCGGTATTTATTTTGCTGACGATGATTTTTGGCGCGGGTTTTTACATCGGGCGAGTAACTAAGAGAGAATAATCCGTGTGAATCAGTGTAATCTGTGGCGTTATCTATGAAACGGTCGGGAACTGCGGATCTTCCTTTACACGGCGGGCGCGTGCCGCAGTGGCTGGCGGAACGCATGACCAAACTCGGTTCCGCGATCACCGAAACAATCGTCTACAACTACGGCACTTCAGCGTTTCTCTCGCGCTTAAGCGATCCGTTCTGGTTTCAGGCGTTCGGCGCGGTGATGGGAATGGACTGGCATTCGTCCGGCATCACCACCTCCGTCATGGGTGCTTTGAAACGCGGCCTCGCACCGAAAGCAAATGACCTCGGTATTTACATCTGTGGAGGTCGTGGCCGCTTTTCGCGCAATACACCAAATGAACTTCGCCTACTCGCAGACCGGTACGGCTTTGACGCAGATGCGCTGGTACGCACCAGTCGACTCACCGCACGAATCGATAACAACGCCATCGCCGATGGTTTCCAGATCTACTTACACAATTTTGTTTTGACGTCAGAAGGTGAATGGGCCGTCGTGCAGCAAGGCTTGAACGATCAAAACGGAATGGCCCGCAGGTATCACTGGCACTCTGCGTCTGTCCGCGACTTTGTCGCCGAACCTCACACCGGTATCGTCGGTGAGAACCAGGGCACGATCATGAATCTAGTCGATGCCAAGGCCGATCGTGCACAGAAAGCGCTACTCGAAATCGCCAATGAACATCCCGACAAGACGCTGACCGAAGCGCGTCACTTGCGCATGCCTGCGCATCACGACGTTCGCGAAAAGGATGTCGATCTGAAACGTCTCGGAGCAGTACTCGCACTTGCCTACGAACGAGGTCTCAACGATTTCACCGAGCTCCTGCTGTTGGAAAAACTCGGCCCACGCACGTTGCAGTCGCTTGCGCTGGTGGCGGAGGTGGTCCACGGCGCGCCAAGTCGTTTCAACGATCCGGCACGTTTTGCTTTTGCGCATGGCGGCAAGGACGGGCATCCGCATCCGGTTCCATTGAAAACTTACGATGAGTCGCTGCGATTTCTTCGTTCATCGCTTGAAGCAGCCAAGCTCGGACACACAGAGAAACTCGACGGCTTTCGTCGTCTCGAACGTTTCGTCCGTTTGGTTGAAGAGCGTCTGATACCAGAAGCGAATCTCCCGGCGCTTATTCGCCACGAAAAGGCGATCTCGCGTTCACTTAATGGGCGCACTGTGTTTGACGACAAGCGCGATCCAAAGCAGCGATCACTCTTTTAGCGAGGATTTACAAGATTTTTACAACGTGCGCGACCGCGACTCGCTTTGAATTTTTACATCCTTTTGCTACTCTGTTTTCTCGAACCCCCACCAAAAATTAGCCCCGACATATAAGACGCGTCCGGAGTGCTCGAATGCATTCCCGATCAGGTATTAAAGGAGCAAAACTATGAACTTTAGAAGATTTTACCCATTTACTGTGGGCTGTATTCTGGCCGTCTTGGTGTCGGTGGCACCCGTGGTAATGGGACAGGTAACAACCACACAAAAAACTGTTCAGACGAACCAGAATCCCAGCACGACGCTGCGGTCCGTTCCCAGTGGCTCAAAGATGAAATTCAGAGGTGTGGTGATCAGCCGCGATGCTGACGTCTTCACAATTCGCGACCGCACGCGCACCGACTATCAAGTTCTGATTACTGACGATACGAGTATTAAGACCCATGGTGGGTTTCTTCGTTCGGGAAAGAAATATCCCGTAACTGACATTCTGCGCGGTTTGATCGTCGAGGTTGAGGGACGTGGTGACAACCAAGGCCAACTGGTCGCCGACAAGATTCGTTTCAACGAATCTGACATGCGCGCCGCGCAAACCACTGATGCGCGCGTCAGTCCGGTCGAAGCCAATCAGGAACGAATGGCAGGCCAGATGGACGAGCTTTATGCAGTGGCAGCCGAAGCACGTGCCGAAGTGAAGCAGGTAAACGACCGTGTTTCCGCGCTTGATGACTACGACGTGCAGGAAACTGTCAGTGTCACATTCCGCACCAACAGCGCCGTGCTTTCGCCTGAAGCCAAACAACAACTTGACGCACTCGCTGCAAAAACGTCTGCTGCGAAAGCGTACATGATTGAAGTTGCTGGGCATACCGATTCCACTGGCAGTGATGCCAAGAATTTCCGACTCAGTCAACAGCGTGCTGAGGCAGTTGTGCAGTATCTGGCAGTGACGCACAAGATTCCGCTGCGCCGTTTTGTTACGCCGATGGGCTACGGCAAGACAGAAGCGGTAGCTGACAACACGACCGCGGAAGGACGCCAGCAGAATCGACGTGTGGACGTGAAAATGATTATTAATCGTGGTTTAAGCCAGCAATCGTCTGCCCGACCGTAAAGACAGCTACGCCACAAAAAGGCGCAAAGGTAAAACCACAAAGAGGCACATTGTTGCGTTATGTGCCTCTTTTGTTGTTTGTGTGCTTCTTTGTGGCGAAGCGGCGAAGCAGTACACGGTTTCCGTTGCCCAAACCCGCTTTCGTGGAAAAATCTCCATCAACCCTCAGCAATTTCGTGAATTTCAGGCGTTTTTCCGCCCCTTGAGTGGCCCCGCGTTTGCTCACTGTAGTCACACTATGACTAATACAGAGGTCTTCCCAGTTGTGCATGGTGGCTTGGTGGCCACGAAAAAATCCGAGCCTGCACCAAACTCCGACTTCGCGCTCGCAATCGCGGCCGGTAAAGGCGACATGGAGGCATTTGAAAAGCTCTACGAACGTCACAACCGCCGCGTGTATTCATTGTGTCTGCGGATGACACAGAACACGGCCGAGGCCGAAGACCTGGCGCAGGAAGCATTTATTCAGTTATTTCGTAAGATTGGTAGCTTTCGCGGTGAGTCAGCGTTTACGACCTGGTTGCACCGGTTGACGGTAAATCAGTGTCTGATGCACTTCCGCAAACGAAGCGTGAAACTCGAGAAAACCACCGAGGAAGGCGACACACCGGTCCAGATCGTCAGTGGCACTGAGAATCCAAACTCGATGCCGATAATGGATCGCATCGCACTCGATAATGCATTAACTCAACTACCGCCGGGATATCGCACCGTCTTCCTGTTGCATGACGTTGAAGGTCACGAACACGAAGAGATCGCGAAGATGCTCGGTGTTGCAGTCGGAACGTCGAAGTCTCAGTTACACAAGGCCCGCATGAAGTTGCGCAAGATCCTCAAAGCGCGTAACGAATCCAGCAAAAACTAACCACGGATTACACGGATTTCGTGTAATCTGTGGCGCACCATGCGTTTTGAAGAGGCAGCGGATGCCGTTGTAAACGGAGACGCCGGTGCGCTTAAAGATCTTCTGGACGAAGACCCAGGGTTGATCCAGGCGCGCTCCACGCGTGAGCATCGTTGCACTCTGCTTCATTACGTTGGCGCGAACGGTTTCGAAGGTTACCGCCAGAAATCACCGCCGAATGCTGTGGAGATTGCGAAGCTTTTGCTTCAACGCGGCGCGGAGGTTGATGCTGTTACGTCAGGTTCGATGGGAGTTGGTACGACGCTCGGTCTCGTCGCTACAAGTGTTCATCCGCATCGAGCGCGTGTACAAATCCCGCTTCTTGAAACACTGCTTACCTATGGAGCTTCCGTCGATGGTGAACCGGGCGACTGGAATCCTTTGCTAGCTGCACTTCAGAATGATCGGCCTGAAGCAGCGAGGTTTCTCGCCGACAGAGGCGCAAAATTAGATCTCGAGAGCGCAGCCGGAGTCGGATATCTGGAAGTTGTGAAGAGCTTTTTCAATGACGACGGCACTTTGAAAGAGGGTGCCACACAACGTCAGGTCCAAAAAGGTTTTAGATGGGCCTGTGAATATGGTCGACGCGACGTCGTCGATTTCTTGTTTGACAAAGGAATCGAACTGGCGGCAGGCGCGAACACTGGACAGACCGCATTGCATCTCGCCGCGCATCGTGGTCAGTTAGATATTATGAAGTTTCTAATCGATCGCGGCGCACCGCTGGAAGTAGTCAACTGCTATGGCGGAACGGTGTTGGGCCAGGCGTTGTGGTCCAGCGAACACGGAGAACCGGAGATCGATTTTGTTCCTGTGGCCGAGCTGCTGCTTGCAGCGGGTGCAAAAACCGACGTATATCCTGGTATGAAAGAACGACTTGAGAAAATTCTTGGACGGAGACAATGATGACTGAACGCAGCGTTACATTTTATCGTTGGGACGAAATGCCGAAGGAAACCGTGACTGAAGTGTTCGACCGCCGGTTGATAACGGGCGACCGTATTATGCTGGCGCACGTTTATCTCAAGAAGGGCGCACTTGTGCCACGCCACTCGCACGAGAACGAACAGATCACTTACATCCTCGAAGGCGGCTTGCGGTTTTGGATCGGCGAAGATGAGTCGCAGGTGATCGACGTGCGCCCCGGTGAAGTGTTACACATTCCTTCGCTGGTCCCACACAAAGCTGAGGCGCTGGAAGACACACTCGACGTCGACATCTTCAGTCCACCGCGGCAAGACTGGCTCAATAAGACAGACGACTATCTCAGGCAGAAGTAGTCATGGACCTCGGACTCAAAGACAAAGTGGCTCTGGTTGCGGCCGGCAGCCGTGGGTTAGGTCGCGCAGTTGCTGAAGAACTCGCTGCGGAAGGCGCGTCGCTGATACTCTGCGCGCGCGATGCCGAAACGTTGGCGGAAACGGCGGCGCAGATCGCTGACAGTAGCGGCGCACACCTGCTGGCTGTGCCGGCGGACGTGACTGTCGTGGATCAAATCAAGCGAGTCGCCGACAGCGCGATTGACCGGTTTGGTCGTATCGATATTCTTGTCACCAATGCTGGTGGACCACCTGCCGGAACGTTCGAACAGTTGACGCGCGAACAGTGGGAAGAAGCGACGCGGTTAACGCTTTTCAGCGCGATTGAACTGGCGCGCCAGGTACTTCCTGGCATGAAAGAACGCCGTTGGGGACGAATCCTGAATATCACCTCGATCGCCGTCAAGCAGCCTGTTGAGAATCTGATGTTGTCAAACAGTTTGCGCGCAGGACTCACCGGATTTGCTCGCACACTCGCTAATGAAGTCGCTGCCCACGGCATTACAGTCAACAACATTCTTCCGGGTTACACGCGCACCGAACGGCTGGAAGAGCTGGCGCAGATGATGGCCGAGAAGCAGGGAATCAGCGCGAAAGAATTCAGCGCGAAATGGGAGCAGGAGATTCCCATGGGCCGTCTTGGCGAGCCGCGTGAGTTTGCGGGTGTTGCGGCGTTTCTCGTCTCGGAGCGTGCCAGTTACATCACCGGCACGTCGATACAAGTTGACGGCGGCTGGATCAAGTCTCTACTCTAATCGCATTATGATTAAGATGATTCGTGGCAGCACCACCTGATAACTGGACAAAAACACCTTCGACGAACTTATCGCACCATACCGGCGAAGGAGTGATCATCGACATTGGGACGGGAGACGGGCGCTTTGTATACCAGTCTGCCCGCGAGAACGGGAACAAGTTCTACATCGGGATCGATCCGAACGTTCGGCCGCTCGAGAAGATCTCGGAGAAGATTTTTCGAAAGCCTGAGAAGGGTGGCGCTCCGAATGTCCTTTTCATTCAGGCGGCAGTTGAGGATCTTCCGAGTGAGTTAGATGGTGTCGCTGACGAGATCCACGTCCACTTTCCGTGGGGCAGTTTGTTGCGAGCAATGGCCACTGGTGAAGTGGCGGTGCTCGAGAACCTGCGTCGCCTCTGTTCGCGTGGAGCGCTCCTCGAAGTCGTAATCGGTCTCGATCCGGTGCGTGATGGAGCAGAAATCGAGCGGCTTGGTCTCACTTCACTCTCGCTCGAATTTATCGACAATCAGTTAATTCCAAACTACGCCGCAGCGGGATTCGAAACCATCGAACGCGGAATTATCTCCGCGTCAGAATGGCCCGAATTCAATACGTCATGGGCCAGGCGCCTGAAGGGAAACGAGCGCCGTCCCATTACCTACCTCATCGCCCGCGCGGTGTAGGCCACAAAAGGCACAAGCTAAAAACTCTGATCGTCTGCCGATGGCCCATATAATGCCGGAACTTTGGCGCCCATCAAGCGCAGGTAAACTGTCATTTGTCCGCGATGGTGCGCCCAGTGATTGATCGTGTCCCGGATCATCACGCGGCGTGGTCCTTCCCACACGACGTTTCCCCGCGCTAACAACTTCCAATTCGTTTCGAGATACTCATCATTCGTGTTTTCGAGAGCGCTGCGCGCTTCAGCGGCAGAGTCGTCCAAGGCCTTGATCAGTTCCGCCCGCGTCTCTTTCTGCGCGCGCTTTGTTCCCTGACCCTCAGGCGGCGCCACGTCCAACTCATCGCGGTTGATAATCATTGTGACCCACGTTGGAATCGTCGCCACCATGTCCGCAAGGTAACCAAAGATCATCGATCGTTCGTGAGGTTTCCACTGGTACTTCCCATCCGGAACTTGCTCGAGTGCTTTGCGCGAACGTTGTACTTCGCTGTCCAGTTCTTCACGAAAAAACTCAGTTAATTTCATTGCTCAACCCTCTCCTTCAGCCGATCATAAAATTCAACTGTCACATCGCTATTACAAGATCAGAGCTTTGTGCGTCTCCTTGGAGTGCGCCGACTTGTCGGCGCTTTGGCCAAAGCGGCGCCAAGGCACCGCACTCCAAAGAGGCGTCTCTGTTGTATTATGGTTTTGACAGCGTTACAAGATTGCCAGGATTAACACGATGATTATTCGCATCCTGCTGGTTGCGATTGGAATCGGTTTGCTCTACGTGCTGTGGCGCGAGGTGCGGAAGATCCCACCGAAGCTGCTCACTCTGATGGCAACCGCTTTCATCGATATGGTGGGACTGCTGATGATCATTCCGCTCCTGCCGTTCTATGTAAAGAGTCTGGGCGGTTCCGGAAGCAATATTTTCGGAATCCATTTCGGCATCGGGTTCATCACCGCGATCATCGTCGCTGCTTTCACCGCTGCTCAGTTGCTGAGCGCACCGATGTGGGGTCGCTTTTCCGATCGTGTCGGTCGCCGCCCCACACTGCTCATCGCTTTAACCGCGTCAGGCATCGCTTACCTCATTTTTGGTTTTGCTAATTCGCTGACGCTGTTGTTTCTGTCCCGATTGGTGCAGGGCGCCGGCGGTGGAACAGTCGGAGTCATTCAGGCTTACGTGGCTGACTCTACCGAGCCGCAGGACCGCGCACGTGCACTCGGTTGGCTTTCGGCGACGACAAATCTCGGCGTCGCGCTTGGACCAGTGCTCGGATCGCTTGCAGTAAGCCTGGGTAAACGCGACCTCCTGCCAGGCTCGGGCACATTGCACATGAGCCAGGCTGCGCCCGGAATTCTCGCGGCGATGCTTTGCTTGATTAACATTATCTTCGCTGCACGGTATTTAAAAGAGTCGCGCGATCTGACTGAACACGCGCCGGCCGAAGGTGAAGTCAGACGCACGTCACGTGAAGCGGCTTGGCGCGTCATATCTCACTCAAGTGAACCTTCGTCGCGTTTGATCTGGATCTATGCTGTCGCGATTGGCGCGTTTCAGGGTAGCTTTTCGGTGTTGGCCCTCTTCCTCAACGCTCGCTTTCAAGTGACTGAGCAGACGATCGGATACTTCTTCATGTACGTCGGTTCGATATCCGTGTTTACGCGCGTGCTACTTCTCGGCCGTATGGTCGACTGGCTCGGCGAGGCAAAGCTTTCGCGATTGGGACTGTTGTTGCTTGCTGCCGGTGTTGTTGGTATGCCGCTGTCGCGAAACTTATGGATGCTCGGAATCGCAGTTGCGCTGATTCCTTTGGGGACGGCGTTTACATTTCCGTGCGTGACTGCGCTTTTGTCGCGCGTCATCAGTGCGCGGGAACGCGGACTTTACATGGGAATGCAGCAAACATACGGCGGAGTAGCTCGAATCATCGCGCCGCTGTTCTTTGGCTGGTGCTTCGATAAGCTCGGAGTGTCGTCGCCGTACTTCTTTTCATCTGCATTCATCATGGCGACGATCTTTCTGGGGTTCGGCCTCGACAAGTATGCGAAGCACGAGCAACCGAGTCCACAACCCGCACCGATCGTGCCCGAACTCACCCAACCGGCTGAAGATGTCAACGTCGTAGCAGAATCAGCAAACCCGCGATAATCGCAAGCACTGACAAGGCTATCGACGCTGTTCCGTTAAGTCTTACGCTGAGCAGCGGTAACAGTCCCGTCAGAATCAGCCAAATGCCGAGCAAGATCATTCCAAGGTTCCTTATCATGCAATTTTCTCCTTCTTTATGCCTTCTTGTGGCCCTATTCGTTGAGATTATCGAGGCCAGTGAATCTCCAGCCGGCCCTCGTCTGCTCAAAGTGATAAATAACTACTTCGTTTCCTGCCGCGTCCGGACAAGCGACTGTAAATCGCTTCGGATTCTGCGTATCGATCTCCGGTTTTGCTTTGCCGAAACAAGCGGCGGCATTCGTCTGTTCGTTGAACACTTGCTTATAGCGCTTTCCCAGTTGCGTTTTTGTTTTAATACTTGATATGCCGTAAGACATTGCGAGCGGGAACTTCGAAAGACGCGCAACACCTTCGACATCACGCTTACTGACGGCGGTTTTGAAAGCCTGCCAAAACGTTTCAAGAGGATCGGTGGCTTGTCGCGAGTTGACTGCAAAGGAAGTCGCAGCTATTAGAAGAAGCAGAGATAGACCAGTTATCTTTTTCATAGTGATACAATCAGCTGCCCAATACTAAAACGAAAGGTGCATTTTTGCGATGCTCAATAGATTCGTGGTTGTGGTTGTCTGTTTCGCAGCGGTCACTTTCACCGGTTGCATTAAGAAGAGCGGCCCACAGTCTGCAACAGAATCAAACGGCCAGGCGGCTCCGGTCGAGGGAGTCGAGAAGGTCAAGCCTGCGCCCGGCACCGGAAATGTTCAAGGAAAGGTGCTGTACAACGGTAAGCCGGTAGAGAACATTGACGTCCGGTTATGTGAGACGTTCAGCCGTTTTCTCAGTGGCTGTGGCGGAAAGATCTATACCGCAAAAACTGACAAAGACGGTGACTTCGTGATCACGAACGTTCCTCCGAAAGAGTACGAAGGCTTAACGGTGCGCGTTTTTGACACCGATTCATACGTCTTCGCAACCACCGGCCTTGCTGGAATCAGTGCGACGAAATACAACGTCGTCGCGGATAAGACGTTGTTTGTCGCTCCGACTCATCTGTTCAAAGGAGACCTCAAACCGATCGATCCGAAGGCTGGTTCAACTGTGAGCGCGCAGAATCTCGAGCTGAAATGGGAACCTTATCCGGACGCTGCATACTACAAGTTAACGCTTTATCCGGATGACCACAGCATAACGCCGCCTTACATCAATGAGCGTGTTGATGGGTCTTCGTTCAAGATCAACAAGCCACTCGAGAAGGGAACTTATAGGTGGACCATCGAGGCTTACAACAGCTCGGATCGGAAGCTGTCTGAGACTCCCGACGATTATAGATTCACAATCAACTAGGATCACAAAAAGGCACAAGATTTGTACTCTTGTGCCTTCTTGTGGATAACGATTAGCGATTAGGCGTCTTCACCGTCACGATATTCGAATACGCTGAATTGCCCGAGGCGTTGAACGCTTGAACGCGATAACGGTATCGACCGTTAGGTGTAAGGCCGGTGTTCGCAAAGCTCGTGACGTTTGCTCCTACCGTTGCAATCTGTGCAAAGTTTGAGCAGCCGTTGCCGGTACACCGTTCGATGCTGAATCCCTGCTCGTTCCCTGAATTATCAGTCCACGTCAGGTTGATCTGAGTCGTTGACACCGCCGTGCCGTTCAGATTACTCGGCGCATTAGGAACTGGCGACGGGGTCGGCGTCGGAGTAGGCGTCGGTGTCGGCGTCGGTGTCGGCGTCGGCGTCGGTGTTGGGTTGCCGCCGCAAGTCGGGAATCTGAACGAACCGATCCGTGTACGCCAATTAAAGCTGGTTGTCGTCGTGTAGTACTCGCTCGTAAACCAGAAGGTGCAGTCGTCAATCGGGTCAACAGTCAGCGAGCTGTAATCGCCCCAACGACTGCCAGTACCACTTTGACTTCCAGTGCCCGAAAACAAGATCGCCTCACCCTGGCCCAGCGTGTTCAACGGATCAGAGGTAAGCCGTCCAGCATAGCGCAACTGCGGAAAGATCGTTGAGCTTGAAGCGCTGTAACCGATCGCGATGTTACCGTCACGGTCCATTGCGGCGCTGCCCATCCATCGCCAGGTAGAGTCAGGTTGGTAAGTACTCTCCTGAGCCACCGTTACTGGTCCATTAGTCACATTGCGCAGCTCGAACCAGCGAATACCGGCAACGCTGCCCGCACTGACGGTGTAGTTGCCGACCACTGATTCATGCGTGCCAAAATTACGGTATGCAAGCCGGAACATCAGTCGGTCGGCCATTCCATCCAGACGCGATGTCGTGCCTGACTGCGGTACGCAGGATCTGGTACCCGAGCAAAGCTGAGTGAAGCCTGCCGCAGCCGGATTGGCGAAAACTGTAAAACTAGAGTTTGCCGGCGTCGCAAAATCGGCGTGAAAGTGAAAAGTCTTGTAGCCACCGCCGCCGGGGAATTCAACAAACGTCGCTGGCGCGCCGGCCGGAGGTAATGCAGCGCCGTCAAGGTCCGCTGGAAGATATGTCTCTTCTGAAGCTCCACTAGTGCCGGGCGTAATGAACGTGGCTGGAACACCGGACAACATCTTCGTCCGATCAAAAGCGAAAGCTTGCGGGCCCAGGAACAACGTGCCGGTTGAGTTGAACACGTTCATGCTCATGTAATAACCATCCGGCCAAACACCCAAGTGCGGGTAATCGAAGAAGCTTGAGCCGAGATGAAAGTCATAACGATGATATGAGCCGGTTGCGTCGCCGGTGGTTGAAACCGCGATGCATTCGTCGGTGGGTACTGAAACGCCGGCGAACTGAGTGATTACCCAGCGGTCTGCCAACTGGTCGTACATAACAACCGGGTCGCCGTTGCCATTGGATTCACATACACCACCGAAACCACCCCAAATCGTGGAGATTCCTGATGGTCCCAACAAGGAACTGCCGGTTGTCTTATCAAAAACCTGAAAGCCTTCGTTTACGATCTGCACGTATTGGGTCGCGCCAACTTCGCCGTCTGTGTCCGGTGGAGCACAGTTGCAGGCGACGCCGGGGTATTGGATACCGTTGAAGTTCAGGTCCGTGGTGGGCATGTTGGCGGCGGTGAACGGGTCTGCGGTGATCGTGTTTTGTACGACGCGATCGGGAGCGTCTCTGTGGAAATGCGCGATCTTCGGGTTCTCGTTTGCTTCCTTCTTCGGTTTGAAGACCGGCTGCTGCTTCATTTCGCGGACGGGTGCCGAGGTATCGTTACGGATCGACTCGCCAACCGTCATCTCCCGCCGTCCTTGACCGGGATTGTCGAAAGCGCCGTTTTCAATCGCCGGCGACTTGTCGCGCTTCGCCTCAATGATACGCGGCACCATTATCAGGGCACTGAAGGCAAGAATTGCCGTTACCAGAATGACCAGCCGGGTTCGCATCTATAATTTCCTCCCAAGTTATATGTTCCGAGACAAACGAGGACCGTCACGATGAATACTATTGTCGCTAGTAATTCCTGCACGACGGGGCGTGAAGCAGGAGCACGCTACCATAATTTGGATACTGGCCGCAAGGAACTGCGGCCACCAAAAGGCACAAAAATTACAAGGGTATTAAAGAGCGATTTCCCTCTGATTTTCAGTTTCTTTTGCATTCTATGCCTCTTTGTGGCGGGCTCCGAAAGAAACTGGTTTAATAAGCAAAACCACTCAAGGAGCAAGAGCAATGAAAGTGTTTCGCATAGTTATAGCCGCGCTCGCATTTGCGGCAGTCACCATTTTGGCCCAGACGCAAACACAAACCCGGTCGCCGGCTGCTCCGGCAAACATTGCGATCATCGATTCCTCCGCTTTTAGCGACGAAAAGACGGGAATCACGCGTGTGATGAATGCGATGCAGCAGATCGAGACGAAGTTCATGCCGCTGCGCACCGAAATACGCACGATGCGCGACCGTTTGACCACGATGCGAGCAGACATCCAGAAGAAACGAGCGATACAGGACCCCAGAACCACCGCGCAACAAGCCGACGAAGCAGATCGCCTCGAAATTGAAATCAAACGAAAGGCGGAAGACGCCCAGACGAGTTATCAAAAGGAATCACTTGCAGCGCTGGATCCGTTGCAAAAGGATATTGGCAATGCGTTGACTCAATACGCGCAAACCAAAGGAATAACGTTGCTAATCGATGCCAACCGAGTGCCGATTATTTATGCGGCTTCGAGTTTGGACATCACGCGAGATTTCATTAACGAATACAACCGCACGCATCCGGGTACCGGCGTCACACCGGCAGCGGCGCCCGCAGCACGACCAACGCGTCCAACACGACCGTAGTAACGCCTTCGGCGTTAATTTGAATCAGCAGATGCTAAAGAGAGTTCTCCTCCTATCAGCCTCCGCTGGCGCAGGACATGTGCGCGCGGCGGAGGCGATCGAGAAGGCGTTTAGCCAACTCGACGACGCTGACGGCAGAGAAGTGCGTCACGTCGATGTGCTGAACTACACGAACAAACTTTTCCGTCACCTCTATTCGAAGGCTTACATCGATCTCGTCAACAAAATTCCCGAAGTGCCGGGCTGGGTCTACGACAAACTTGACAAGCCCTGGAAAAATGAACGCCGCCGGCTCGCGCTCGACAAACTCAATACGCGTCCGTTCGTCAAACTCCTGCGTGATTACCATCCTGATCTAATCGTCTGCACTCATTTTCTGCCGGCCGAGATCGTCTCATGGTTAAAAGCGAAAGAACGTCTTGCCAGCCGCCAGGTGATCGTCGTCACGGATTTCGACGTGCATGCGATGTGGCTGGTCCATCATTACGAACGTTACTTCGTCGCGCTCGACGAAGCGCGTGCTTATCTCGAAGTGCTGGGCATACCGGCGCAGAAGATAACTGTCAGTGGAATTCCAATCGATCCGATCTTCGCGAAGCAAAAAGACAAGCAGGAAATGCGAGCGAAACATGGCCTGGAGCCGGATCGGACCACGATTCTGCTTTCGGCCGGTGGTTTTGGCGTTGGCTCAGTTGATGCACTGATCGCGTCGCTGCTGCCGTTGCAACATCGCGCACAGATCGTCGCCATTTGCGGTCGCAACGAAGAGCTAAAGAAGTGTTTGACCAGACTCGCAGCGCGCAGTAAACCTGACGCAACCGTTCTGCTGAAGCCTTTCGGCTACACGAAAGAGATGGACGAACTAATGACGGCGTCAGATCTCGTGCTTGGTAAACCAGGCGGGTTAACAACGTCAGAAGCGCTCGCAAAAGGATTGGTGTTTGTGATCGTCAATCCGATTCCGGGTCAGGAAGAACGCAATTCGGATCACCTGCTGGAGAATGCTGTGGCCATTCGTTGTAACAACCTGCCAACGTTGTCTTATAAATTGGATCAGCTGTTGGCTGACCCGGCACGCGTTGCTTCCATGCAGGCAAACGCGCGAAAGATGGCACGGCCCGACTCTGCAGGCGAGATCGTAAATACGTTGATCAACTTATGATAATTCGCCGCGCGACACTCGATGACCGTGAGGCGATTACTAAACTAATTGCTGAGTCGGCGCGGCATCTGAGCCGCGGACATTACAACGAGCAACAGGTCGATGCAGCGATCGCGAGCGTGTTTGGTGTCGACACCGATCTGATCGACGACGGTACTTACTTTGTCGCCGAGATTTCCGGAGCGTTGGTTGGGTGTGGTGGCTGGAGCCGGCGAAAGACTCTTTTCGGCGGCGACCAGTATGCAACGCGCGATACAAGTTATCTCGATCCGGAGTCAGAACCGGCGAAGATCCGCGCGTTCTTTATTCACCCCGATCACGCGCGCAAGGGAATTGGACGCGCGATCCTCGCGCGATGTGAAGAGGAGGCGAGAGCGCGCGGTTTTCGCAGCCTCGAGCTGATGGCGACACTGCCGGGCGTCGAGTTTTACAAGTCTTGCGGCTTTTCCGCGCAGGGTGATTTCAATTTGGATCTCGCAGGCGGAGTAAGGCTCGAGCTCGTGCCAATGCGAAAAGAACTTCGAGGGGGATGAGTCATGAACGATAAACGCCAGCTTCTAAGACACACTGTAGCCACACTCGCTTATCGCGGAGGCAAAGCTATAGTCAATGCGCCAGACGGTTTCAACAGCTTTCGCGTTCGAGAGGGAAGTCGCACGCCGGAGCAGATCCTTGCGCACATCGGCGACTTGCTCGACTGGGCGCTTTCAATCGCGACGGGAAAGCAGACGTGGCACAACTCGAAACCCTTACCATGGAACGACGAAGTTGCGCGTTTCTTCGCTGCGCTCGAGGCTTTCGATTCATATCTCGCTTCGGATAATCTTCTCAACGCGCCGGAGGAAAAGTTGTTTCAAGGTCCAATCGCCGATGCGTTGACACATGTTGGGCAGATTGCGATGTTGCGACGCATGGCCGGAAGCGCGATTAAGGGCGAGAACTATTTCAAGGCTGAGATCGAAGCCGGCCGCGTTGGACCACAACAGTCGACACACCGCACCGAATTCGATTGAAGCCACAAAGAAGCACAAGAAAGCTAGCCACAAAAAGGCACAAAAAGCACAAAATGTTTGACCATCAATCATGAGCATTCCTCAATCATTTGTGCATTTTGTGCCTTTTCGTGGCTAACTTCTTGTGTGGCTTTTTGTGGCCAACTTATGGAAACGAAGCGTAAACTATTGAATCATTTCCTGGCGGCGCTTGCTTATCGCACGCAGAAAGCTCTGCGCGATGCACCGCCCGATTTTGGTTCTTTTCGCGCGCAGGACGGCGTGCGTACCCCGGCCGAATTGGTGCGTCACATGACGAGTGTTTTAGGCTACGCTCGCACGCATTTCATCGGCGGTCGTTATTGGCCGAAACCTTTGGAATCGCTCGACGAAGAAGTCGTGCGATTTCACGAGATGCTTGGGATCTTGGCCCAACACCTGCGCAATAACGATCCACTATTGGACGACATGACTGAAGAGCGTTTGCTGCAAGGACCGTTTTCCGATGCCATGACGCATGCAGGGCAACTTGCTTTGCTAAGACGC
The DNA here is from genome assembly GCA_035248565.1 of Pyrinomonadaceae bacterium. GTDB lineage: Bacteria > Acidobacteriota > Blastocatellia > Pyrinomonadales > Pyrinomonadaceae > PSRF01. Next base: position 41,721 of record DATFHH010000116.1, read on the forward strand.
CTCGCCGGTGCGCCAGTGCCGCCGGAAAATTTCATCGTGGCCGAGATCCAGCCTGATCGGCTCGGACCAGATCAGCCAGAGGCTGTCAGTCCCGACAAAGTCTGGCCCGAAGCGCCGCCAGGCTGGAATAAGCCGGTCTGATTCGCCCGCGAATTACGCGTTAGACCTTTGTAGACCCGATCTGTGTCAACCATTGCCGGCATGGTTTGCCGGTGGAGGAGACTTCAAGATGAAACACCTGTTCTTTGTGATTCTGCTGCTCGTTCCCGTTGTGGCGTTTGGCCAACACGGCCATGCGCCCGCCAAAGACCCCGCGCCCGTCACGTTGTCGACAGGGCTTGGCGACGTCAATCACCCCGTAACAACCAGCAACCCTGAAGCTCAAAAGTTTTTCAATCAAGGACTCGAGTACATCTACGCGTTCAATCACGAAGAAGCTGTGCGCTCGTTCAAACAAGCTGCGCAGCTCGATCCGCAAATGGCCATGGCTTACTGGGGCATCGCCCTTGCCATGGGTTCGAACTACAACGTACCCGCTGACGGCCCAGCCCTCTTACAGGCTTACTCGAATCTGCAGAAAGCGATCGAATTGGCGCCGAAAGTGTCTGAGCAGGACCAGGCATATATTAATGCTTTGTCCAAACGCTACTCCGCTGACGTTCAGGCCGATCAACAGAAGCTCGCCGTCGATTACAAGAAGGCTATGGGCGAGTTGGCGAAAGCGTATCCTGACGATCTGGATGCTGCGACGTTATATGCCGAGAGCATGATGAATCTTCGGCCGTGGCACCTCTGGACACTCGATGGCAAGCCCGCGGAAGGCACACTCGAGCTTGTCGAGGTGCTTGAGAGTGTGCTGCGTCGGAATCCGAATCACAGTGGCGCAAATCACTACTACATTCACGCGGTCGAAGCTTCGACTACGCCCGAGCGAGCACTTCCGAGCGCGGCGCGTCTCGGACAGATCGCGCCCAAGGCGGGCCATCTGGTCCATATGCCGTCTCACATTTACAGCCGCACGGGTGATTATTACCGCGCGGCCCAGTCAAATGTCGATGCCATCGCGGTCGACCGCGAGTACATCACGAAGAGCGGCAATAATGGTCTATACCCGGCGATATACTTCAATCACAACGTCCACTTCCTGGCGGCAGCAAGCGCCATGAATGGACGTTTTGCAGACTCGATAAAATCGGCGCGCGAACTCGAAGCTAATGTGAAGCCAATGGTGAAAGCCATGCCGATGCTCGAGATGTTTTTACCGTATTCGATTGTCTCTCTCACGCGTTTTGGTAAGTGGGATGAGATTTTGAAAGAGCCGAAACCCGATGCTTCACTAAAGATCACGAATGGCTTCTTGCACTTCGCGCGAGGCAGTGCGTATGCCGCCTCAAAACAAACAGCAAATGCTGAGGCGGAATTAGCGGCGTTGCGCGCTGTCATCCAGAGCATGCCGGAGGACTTGCGCATGTTCAACAACACGGCCACGGACGTGATGAAGGTTGCTGAGCTCGAATTGGCAGGGAAGATCGCACTGGTTCGTGGTGACAAGCAAGCCGGATTCGATCTCTTGAACAAGGCGGTCGCCGCTGAAGATGCAACCAATTATGCTGAGCCTTCCGACTGGGATCTGCCGGTGCGCGAGGTGCTCGGAGGCGCACTATTGGCCAACGGCGATTATGCGGCGGCGGAGAAGGTCTTTCGTGACGAGATTCTGCGCCGGCCGCGTAACGGACGCGCGTTGTTCGGACTGGCCGAGAGTTTGAGAAAGCAGGGCAAGGACAGTGCGGCAAAGAGTGTCCAGATGGAATTCGAGAAAGCGTGGCAATTTGCCGACACGAAGCTCACCGTGCCGTTAGTTGCAGGACTTAATTAATAAATTTTTCACGCAAAGGCGCAAAGATCGAGGTTTAGCTTTGCGCCTTTGCGTGAAATCTTCTTCGCATGAAAGCCGATCTGTCAACGCTCATCGCTCAAATCAACGGTATCGCCACCGACACCGCAGCTACCTTTGGCCAGTTGACGGTCGCACAACTGAACTGGAAACCTTCAGCAGATCGCTGGAGCGTGGCGCAGTGCTTCGATCATCTGCTCACGACAAACAAAGGCTACTTCCCAATCGTCGACAGCGTCCTCGCCGGCCAGAAGCGCACGGTTTGGCAGCGCTTGCCGTTTCTGCCGGGACTGTGGGGAAGTCTGCTAATTAAATCGCTCGATCCATCATCAACTCGCAAACTCAAAGCGCCGAAAAAATTTCAACCGGAGCAGAGTGACATCAGTGGTTCTGTGATCGACGACTTCGTCGATCAGCAAGCAAAGATAGCTGAGAAGATGAAAGCTACTGAGAACCTCGATCTCGAAAAGATCATCATCAGCTCACCGGTTGCGTCGCCGATTACTTACAGTTTGATGGATGCATATCGCATTATCGTGGTTCACGAGCAGAGGCATTTTCAACAAGCAAAGAGAGTCACCGAGGAAACCGATTTTCCGGTGCAGGATCCACAGATACACAGAGTTGTTAATCAATCCGCGTAATCTGCGGATGCATTTAGAGTATGGAAATCAAAAGAATCAACACGCCGAACGCGCCAAAGCCTGCCGGACATTATTCACAAGCAACTGTTTACAACGGCCTCGTATTTGTTGCTGGGCAATTGTCGATCTTGCCGAATGGTGAGTTTAAGTTTGGTTCGATCGAAGAACAGACTGAACAGGCGTTGCACAATGTGCACGAGATCCTGAAAGCAGCGGGCAGCGATTGGGATCGCGTCCTCAAGTTGAACATTTCGGTTGCTGATATCAGCGATTGGGAAGGAGTGAACAACGTCTGTGCGAGAGTTCTCGGGGAAAATCGCCCTGCGCGCGCGGTCATCCCTGTTGGGAAGCTTCACTACGAATTTTTGATCGAGATCGAGGCAATAGCGGCGACGGATATGACCTGAGCTTTGTGCTTAGTTCTTTGTATTTTGTTGTTTAGTACGAAAAACTAAACACAAAGAACAAGGTACAACTCCCACTTGTAAACCTCGCATGTTTTCATTAGTGTAAGCACCCATGACTGTCCCCGGTAAGCACCCCCAACGCGATTCGCCCGTTTCATCTCAAAGACCCGAAGCACCCGCCGATGGCGGGCGTATGATCGTTTTAACCGCTCCCTTGACCGAAGCAATCGATCACGCAGGCTACTTTATTCAGATGGCGATGGCTTCGCTGCCAATCTGGATGGAAGGCGTGATCAATCGGAAGTATCCGAAATGGCGCGAGGTCGAACACAACACTGACGGTTCGGCGCGTTACATGCCCGCCGGCGTGCGACTGGTGGAGAAGTCTTTGCTTCGCGAATATCGCAGCGACGACGTGGTCGCGTGTTTCCCTGATGACCTTCACAAATTCGTTGGACCACGCACACGTGTCGTAGCTGTTTCCACACACAATCCGCTGGGCGTGACCTTCGCCGCCGGTGTTTACACTTCGATCTTCGGCTCGTCGAGGATGCCAATCAACTCGCATTACGCGCGCCAGTTATTTGCGGCGATCAAAGGCAGTCCGTATCGCGACAATTTCAAAGTGATCGTGGGCGGCTCAGGTGGTTGGCAGATCATTCAGACGAACACTTATGAGGAGCTGAGTGTCGATTGCGTCGTCGAAGGACGCAGCGAGTCGGTCGACACACTCGAGCTGTTTCGCAAGGCGATTCAAGGAGAAGAGCTGCCGCGACGAGTTGAAGTCAAACACCCGCTCGATCGCGAAGGCATTCTCTTTCCCGACACGCGCACCACGTTTGGCGTTGTCGAGATGACGACGGGCTGCGGCCGGCGTTGCAAGTTTTGTGTACCGGATCTCAATCCGCAGATCGATCTGCCCAAAGAGAAGATTATGAAGGCGGTGCGCGCTAACGTTCGTAACGGCAACAAGCAGATCTCGCTCGCGACGGAAGACATGTTCATTTGGGGGCAAGTACATACTGACACTCCGTTTTACTTTCCAAATCGCGAAGCGCTCCTCGATCTCTATTCCGAGATCGTAAACACTCCGGGCGTCGAGCAACACGTGTTGAGTCACTGCACGATCGCGCCGGCGGTGGTCGATCCTTTGCTGATCAAGCAACTCTCCGATCTGCTGTTGCCGAAGAGCCCGATCCATTTCCCCGTATTGAGCAGTCATCCACAGAAAAAAGCGCTGGCGCCATTAATCGGTCTGGAGACCGGATCGGTGCGGATGGCAAAGCAGATCATGTCGAGTAAGGGAGTGCCATTTTCGATCGAGGACTGGCCCAGCGTCGTACTCGAGGGATTGCGCGTGCTGAACGAGAACAACTGGTTTCCGGCAATGACCTTGATCGTCGGAAACCCGGGCGAGACCGATCAGGACGTGATGGAGACGATCGATCTCGTGTACGAAATGGAGCGGCGCAAATTGTTTGCCTTCCTGGTCCCTTCAATCTTCACGCCACTGCACGATACACGCATGGAAAAAGAAAAAGGCGTGACACAGACGCAGCAACTCACACCGTTGCAGTGGCAACTGATGATGAAGTGCTGGAAGATGAATTTGAGACCGGGGCAGTACAGTTGGTGGGGGCCGATGGCGTGGCGCGTCGGGTCGATTGGTATGTGGCTCTACAAGTTGCGGAAGCTTAATGGTCCAAATTTCACCTGGCCGCTGTGGATGTTCTCTGGCGCGATTTCAGAGAAGAATTTACAGCGCATGGGCAAGATCTATCGCGGCAAACCGCTCAAGGTGAAGACGCGCAGGGAACTGATCGCGTCACTCAAGCCAAAGGACTGGCAGTACCTACGCGCCGACAATGGCGACATGCCGGTGGAATACATGCCGCAACCCACAAAGCGCGCCGTGGCCGCAGTCTGAGCCCACAAAAAAAGCACAAAGCATGGTTTATGAAAGATCTAAAGCGGCTTCTCGATCAGAACCGAGCATGGGCTGAGAGCATCAAGGCAAGCGATCCGGAATTCTTCCCGAAGTTAGCCAAACAACAATCGCCAAAATTTCTGTGGATAGGCTGTGCTGATAGCCGTGTACCTGCGACGCAACTTGTCGGCATGGTGCCGGGCGAGATGTTCGTGCACCGCAACGTCGCAAACTTGGTGGTCCATACTGATTTCAACTGCTTGTCGGTGATGCAGTACGCGGTTGACGTGCTCAAAGTGGAGGACATCATCATTTGTGGGCATCACGGTTGTGGCGGCGTCAAAGCGGCAATGGACAACGCTCAGCTCGGGCTGATCGACAACTGGTTGCGTCACGTTCAAGACGTGCTTCACGAGCACGAAGATGTGCTGTCGAGAATTAGCGACGAAGACAAACGTCTCGATCGGCTGTGCGAGTTGAATGTGATCGAACAGGTTTTGAATGTTGGCCGGACTACGATCATTCAAGGTGCATGGCAGCGCCGGCAGGAACTCACAGTGCACGGTTGGATCTACGGTTTGGAAAATGGACTACTCCGTGATCTTGGTGTTTCCATCGACAATGCGGAAGGCTTAGCGACGGCATATCGAGGAGCAATCAGCAACGCATGCGCTTAGTTATCGCCGGCGCTTAATCGATAACTCAGAGAGCCTCACTTGGTCATCAACTAACTGATTAATGGTCACACCGGCGAGGTTCGAGTAAGCGAGTAAAACCAACAACGATGGTTCACGGCCGCTTTGTTCGAACAGGGAAATGCTGGACGGATAAAGCGCTTCGCCTTTGACTGCGAGCTTATCAATCAGTTGTGATTGAGTCAGACCGAGTTGAGTCCGAATCAGTAGCAGTTTTTCGCCTAATCGATTAGGTCGCGAGCGGTGAGCGCGCCCCATCAACGTGCCCTCCCCGAAGAGGCGCGGCTGCACTTGCAAAACTTTCTAAATAGAAATACGCTGTCGCTGGCTTTAGGAAGGACCCGGAATCCTTGCATCCGGGCGGCGAGCATCTTAGGCGATTCTCGTTCGCCAGTTAATCATTTCCATTTATGTTAGCGGAGTGCGTCGCCCAGAGGCAATCGGGTTGTCAACGTGCTTCGCCTGGAGAGCGGCAACTTAAGAGTTTGGGAGGTTGCCGCTCTCACCCTATTCACACATCATCATTCTTGCTATTAAATTCTTAGCAACGATTCTCTCCGCATGCTTAAGTAAATCCGGAGGCGAATGCCTTTCCGGTCTTCGCTGATCTGACAACTAATGCTTTCGATTCAGCCAAACTGAGACAGGAAATTGATACAATTCTCCGCCTCTGAAATGTGGCGAATCGCCAGACTAGAATCTGGTGAGATTCCCTCTTGATGATCATGGTGAAGCCATACTAGCAAACAGATTTTCGGTTGATCGAAATAAGTTATTACCGATCATGCACTCCTCCAGACGTGCCTTTCTGAAATCCGCAAGTGCATCTCTTGGCGTTGCATTATTAGACCCGCTCTCAAGTTCCAGCGGAGATCTCGAAAAGACTTTTGCGGAGATTCGCGCGAATCTGCTCGAGATGGTGAATGAAGAGCGCGCGGTGGCGAAAGTCCGAGCGCTTGCCATCGACGAACTCGCCACTGAGGTTGCGACGAAACACGCAATCGACATGGCGTTGGGAGAGTTTGCGAGTCATTGGGATCGCGATGGTCTCAAGCCGTATCACCGCTATTCGTTTGCAGGTGGAACACACGCGACGCAGGAGAATATTTCGGCAGCGGATAATACCTGGTCCACAAAGCTCGCCGACCTCAAGCAGGACACGGCTTACCTGCACGTTCGACTGTACCAGGAGAAACCTCCGTACGATGGACATCACCGCACGATCCTTGCACCACAACATACGCACGTCGGTTTTGGTCTCGCCGTCGAGCAGTTGCGTCTCCGACTCGTGGAACTATTTGTAGCGAAGCACGTCCAGGTCGAACCGATTCGTCGCACAGCGAAGCCTGGTGCTGAAATCTTTTTCTCAGGGAAGGTGCTTAACCGGGAATCCGTTTTGGACCAGGTCGAAGTCTTTTACGAGCCGTGGCCGAAGCCGCCGGAATTGAGTTGGCTACGCGAGCCGCGTTCGTATTCGCTGCCGAAGGAGTCTCGTGTGCTGCGACCAAAAGTGTCGCCGCCGCTCACTTATGTCGACGGCAGCCGCGGCGTGATCGACGTTTCGCTGGATGGAAGTTTTAGAGCGCCGGTAAAGTTGTACGAGAAGGATCCGGGAATCTACACAATCGTCGCCTGGCTCAAAAACAGATCTGACAAAGCATTTCCCGCCACTGAAGTTTGCATAAAAGCTTTGTAGGGCCTCTACAGTCTTTGCCGCGCGGCCTCGAACAACAGGATTCCCGCGGCGACCGACACGTTTAGACTTTCAGCCGTACCCTTCATCGGAATAGAAACACGTCGATCGGCTTGTTGTAACTCTTCAGGCGTGAAACCGGTTGACTCTGGTCCGAGAAGCAGCGCGCGTGGTCCAGTCCAGTCTAAATCGAGATACGTATCGCTTGCCCCGACATCCGCACAAATCGTCACGATCGCGCGCTTCCGGCACCACTGGATCACCTCCGTGTAATCCGCGCCGCTCCACATGGGAAGTCTGAACGCCGACCCCATCGCACCACGCAAAGACTTCGGCGAGAACGGATCGCTCGTGTTTCGCGTAGTGATCACGCCTGTTGCGCCTGCAGCTTCTGCGGTACGAACAATCGCGCCGACGTTCACTGGATTATTAATCTGATGCAATACGACCAGCAGCGAACTCGTGCCGAGACTGGTGGCGAGCCGCGCTTCTGAAGCCTCGGGTCGTCGCGCGAGAACGATAATGCCCTGCGGTGTTTTCGTGTAAGAGACTGATTCGAGCAGCTTCTCACTGACCGATACAACTCGCCTTGCCACGCTCGACAACTCCGCAATCGGAACTGCCGCCCTCTCCTTCCGCAACAGCTCTTCAGAAACGACAACCGCGTCAATCTCCAGTCGCGATCGATGCGCCTCCTCACACAGTCTTAACCCTTCAACAAAAACCAGCTCCCCCATCTTCCCATCGCGCACTGCACGCACCTGCCGGAGCAGCGTATTGTCACGACTAGTAACTCGATCCATCTTCATCCGTGTAATCCGTGGCTGATTTCTGCCCAAATAGGCCAATGATCCGAAACATTCAACGGCCGCGCCACACCCCAACGTTCAATCTTCAAGCCTTTCGTGAAGATCCAATCGGCATGCATCCGCAACCCCGCGCCGCGCCACGTCGCGGTACCCGTCGGAATCGGCGTCTGGTATCCACGCGACTCGAGAAACTCGCGCGTGTCGAGACACTTCTGTCGCGAGAGCGTATTGAAGTCACCGAGAATGATTGTCGGTAGCTTTGTTGCCTCAGCTTGTGCCGTGATTACTTCGAGTTGGGCCAACTGTCCACCACTCGCCGCGTGCGGATCGACGTGCGCGTTGAATATGCGAACCTGCTGTGGTCCAACCGAGCTGGTTGCGGCTATTGCGAGCCGTGGCCGCCAGGGACACAGATGCCAAGGCAGATCGATCCGAGTCACGTCCGCCAAAGGCAAACGACTCAACAGGGCCACGCCTGTGTCGCCAGGGTCGTGCAGATCAATTGGCTCTTCAAAGTCTAACCACCACTCACGCTTCACCGGTTTAAGACCGCGCGGAATTCCAGCCGGAGCGTGGGCCCAGTACATGGCCAGTTGCGTCGCTAATTCTTTTGCGACGTGATGACCACCCGTGCGCGTAGTTCGCTTGTCTGCCTCCTGTAACGCCAGCACGTCGACGCGCGGCAGGAGTTTGCCACTTGAAAATGCTTCAGCAGCGGCGGAGATCATGCGACTGACGTGTTGCGGGCGTCGAGCTCGGCTCATCAATCCGAGTTTGCGGCGTAGGCCGCCAGAGATCAGATACGGCCCGCGCGCGTAACGGATGTTGTAAGATGCGACGATGAGCTTGTCGCGGTGAGGTGTTTCGGGCTGGTGATTTGTGCTTTCACCCAGCTCGAGTTTCTCTGAGTCGGTCAGAGGGGGAATTATCATGAGTGGCGTGATTATAGCAGTTGTCGAGGACATGTTTTTTGCGGCGAAAATTCGTGCGGTGGCGGAGGCGGTGGGTGTTGAGATCAACTTTCCGCGCACGCGCGAGGCGTTGGTTCAGAAAGCGCGTGCAGCAACGCCTAGATTGATATTGGTAGATTTACATAATCAAAAAGTCGAGGCGAGTGCGTTGGCCTTCGAACTCAAATCTGACGAGCAGCTGCGGGAGATTCCTTTGATTGGGTTCTTTTCACACGTGCAGACGGAGTTGCAGAGGAATGCTTTGGCAGCAGGTTTCGATCAAGTGATGCCGAGATCAGTCTTCGCGCGAGACTTACAGAAGATATTAGCCGCGGATGACGCTGATTAGCCTACGGTTGCGGGTGCGATTACCTCGTAGATTGAGCGCACTTCGCTTACGAGTTCTTCGTACTGATCGAGAGTTAGAGCCTGGGCGCCGTCTGAGAGCGCGTGTTCCGGTTGATCGTGAACCTCGATTATTAATCCGTCGGCGCCGACCGCAACTCCCGCGCGCGCCAGCGGCGTGACCATAAAATTCCTTCCCGTGCCATGTGAGGGATCGACAATTACCGGCAAGTGTGAAATACGTCGCACTGCCGGAATGGCAGCGAGGTCTAGAGTGTTGCGCGTATGGTCGGCAAAAGTGCGAATGCCTCGCTCGCAGAGAACAAGCTGATAGTTGCCCTCTGCCATGATGTACTCGGCTGCGAGTAACCATTCGTCGAGCGTGGCCGATAGACCACGTTTGAGCAGCACTGGCAGACGTGCCTTGCCCGCCCGTCGCAGCAACGAGAAATTTTGCATGTTGCGTGCGCCGATCTGAATCATATCGCCATAGCGCTCGACGAGATCGACACCAGCTTCATCGAGTGCTTCCGTAACGATCTTGAGACCATACGCGTCGCGAACGTCTGCAAGTATGCGAAGTCCTTCTTCACCGAGTCCCTGAAACGCGTACGGCGACGTTCTGGGTTTGAAAGCACCTCCGCGAAAGAAACGCGCACCACTTCGCCTGACTGCTTCCGCGATCGCAAACGCCTGAGCACGACTTTCAATCGCACATGGACCAGCGATGATCGCCAGTTCGTCTCCGCCGATCGTGGCATCACCCACGCGCACCACGGTCTTTTCCGGCCGCAAATCGAGAGTGATCAGTTTGTAAGGTTTGCTGACTCGAATGGCTTCTGCCACGCCGGCGAGGTTTTCGAAGTGAGAGGGATCGACAGCGCCCTGGTTGCCGGTAATGCCGATAGCGGTGCGAGTAGCGCCGGGCATCGGATGGCCCTTGAAGCCCAGTTGTTCGATGACGCGCAGGACAGCTTCGACCTGGCTGTCAGTCGCGTCGGCTTTCATTACGATTAACATGGTGCTTTTATACTCTCGATTTTTGAAATGTTCTACATCTGCTCAGGCACATTGATTCCCAAAATGCCCAACGCAGCAATCAATTGATTTCTAATCACGCTTGTTACGGCGATCAGTACAGCTCTTCGGACCTCATCAGGCTCGGTAAGAATTCGATGATCGTGATAGAAGCGGCTGAACGTCCTCGCCAGCGAGAACGTGTACTTCGCAAGATTAGCAGGTTCAGCGGAATTGCGACACTGTGCGACCACTTCATCAAGCTGTTGTGAAAGCATTAACAGCGACCAAATCTCCGTGCCACGTTCGCCGGATAACACCTCGGTGACTCGCGATTGCAACGCAACGTCACCAACCATTTTCTCTATTAACGCATCAGCGGCCGCTACAGTTTCGTCGCCGAGTTTGCGAAAGATCGAGTTTGTTCGCACAGCCGCATACTGGCAGTAAGGTCCTGTTTCTCCCTCGAACGACAATGCCTCTTTGAAGTCAAAAGCGATCACGGTGTTGCGCGTAAATTTGAGCAGGAAGTAACGCAGCGCCGCGATTGCGACCTCGTGAGCTGTGGCCTTTTTCTCTCCGTCAGACAGATCCGGATTCCTCTTCTCGACTTCCGTCAGCGCTCCGGCTTCGAGTTGATTAATCAGATCGTCGGCTTTGACGCCGAGACCTTTGCGCCCGCTCATCTCAATGTACGGTCGCAAGCGATCTTCCTCGCTCAACTCGATGCCCAGTTGCTCGCACGCTGCGGGTGACAATGCAACCATCTCGTAGCTGAAGTGCACGCTCGCATCCTCACCGATTTCAGGTACTACAGCCGCCACACCGCGCGCGACGATCTCCTGCGGATACGACTGCCGCGAATCGATCACGTTGTAGACCTTTACGCCACCCCCAAACTTCGGCCGCCCGCCGCCTGGCTCGGTTTTTGTTACCCAGAGCACGTGTCCGTCCGAATAGTTACGAAAGATTTTGTAATTGAAGTCTAGTCCGAGCTTGCCGAGCTTCCAGAGTTGATAAGCGATGTCCTTGCCGGTGTACGTTACTGTTTTATTTGAACGCACGATGATCTTGTCTGACTCGTGTTCGTCAGTGCCCGTGTGCGATTCAAACGGCATGACCCAGCAGCCTGCGTGACGACCTTCGGTTTCATACCTGATCACGCCGGTGCTCTTCATCAGTTCGAATGCTCGCTCCCAGAAATGCAGATGCAGAATGTCTGACTCGCGCGCCAGCAGATCGTAACGAATACCCAGCCGTTCCATCGTGTCGAGAATGCATTCGACGTTTCGTGTCGCGACGTAGTCAGCAAGCTCTGCGGTAGCGTTAGAACCTTCCTCGATTGCGTGCAGCACGTCGTTGCGCAGCTTTGTCTTCTCGGGATTCATCTCACCGCCGAGGTTTCCATCGCGATAGAACAGACCCACACGCGTGTAGAGATCCCAACAGTAGTAGTCGAAGGGATAATCTTTGCTGAGTGACGCGTCGAGAGCTTTGATCTGATTGAGATCCATATGCTCGAGATATAGAAAACCGACGACAACATCCGCGACCTGGACACCTGTGTTGTCGATGTAGTTTTGTACTTCGACGCGATCGCCTGCGGCCTTCAGAATGCGCACAAACGTGTCGCCGAGCACGGCGTTGCGGACGTGACCGATATGCGCGGCCTTGTTGGGGTTGATACTTGTATGCTCGACCATCTTTTTCGGTTGATCTCTCGTGTCAGACGCGATCGTCTGAGTTGGACCAGCAAAGAGGCTGAGTAGTTTGGCCCGATCGAGGAAGACGTTGATGTAACCCGCACCCGCGATCTCAACGCGCGAAACTTCGTCGATGTCTTCGAGTTGAGGTTTGAGTTTTTCTGCAATCGCGCGCGGCGCTTGTTTCTCGCCGGTCGCTTGTTTGATCAATTTTGCGAGTTCAAAAGAGACGGGAAAGGCCAGATCGCCGAGCTCCGGTCGCGGCGGCGCCTCGGCATTGAGTTGTTGCAATTCAACACCAAATGTCTCCCGCGCAGCAGAGCGAATCCGCTCTCTGAGTTTTTGTTGAAGATTTACCAGAGTCATAGAAGCAAAAAGCGAGAGTATATCGTATAGCTTGCCTGGCCGCCTTATTTGAGCCGCGGATGACGCGGATGATATGGATAAACGCAGATTTGATCCGCTTTCATCCGCGTTCATCCGCGGCTCAAATTTGTTACCATCCCTCTGATATGAAGACTCTTTACTTCGACTGTTTCGCCGGTGCGAGCGGCGACATGATACTCGGTGCGATGGTCGCCGCCGGTGTGGATTCGGATTACCTGCGGCGCCAACTCGCGCTGCTTAATGTCAAAGGGTTCAACATCAACTTTGAAACTGTAAATCGGTCTGGTGTGTCGGCGACATACGCGCGAGTCGAGACGGTTGAGCTGCACAAACATCGTCATCTCGCCAACATCACACAGATCATTGAAGCTTCGGGTTTGGCGGATCGAGTGAAGCAGCGTGCAGTGCAAATCTTCACACGTCTCGCAGCGGCTGAGGCTCAAGTGCACAACGAACCGATCGATCGTGTTCACTTTCACGAAGTGGGCGCGCTCGATGCTATCGTTGACGTGGTTGGCGCGGCGATCTGCTTCGAGGCTTTGCAGATCGATCGGTTTGTATCGTCGCCATTGCACGTCGGTAGTGGTATGGTCCAAATGGCCCATGGCCGTTTCCCGATTCCACCGCCTGCTGTGACGGAACTGCTCAAAGGCGTGCCGTTTTATTCGACGGATGTTGAAGGTGAACTCCTGACGCCGACGGGCGCCGCAATCATCACCACGGTTTGCAGCGAATATGGACCGATTCGCCAAATAAAGACAGAGAGCACGGGCTACGGCGCCGGCACGCGCGAATATCAAGACTTTCCCAACGTGTTGCGTGTGTTGCTTGGTGAGACTGAATCGACTCTGCCGATTGATGAACGGCTGTGGATGATCGAGACTAACCTGGACGATGCGTCACCACAGATTATCGGTCACGTCATGGATCGCGTGCTCGACTTGGGTGCGCTCGACTGCTTTTTCACGCCGGTCCAGATGAAGAAGAATCGCCCCGGAGTGTTGTTGTCGGTGCTTTGCGGACTCGGCGAAAAAGAAGCGGTGATGAAGTTGTTATTTTTGGAGACGACGACGCTTGGTGTCCGGAGTTATGAAGTCAATCGACGCGCGCTGGAACGAAGCATGGTGCGGGTGGAAACGCAGTATGGACCGATAGATGTTAAAGTAGCGCATCTCGACGGGCGCGTGGTGAATGAGATGCCGGAGTTTGAGCAGTGCCGGGCAGCGGCGATCAAGGCGGGTGTGCCTGTCAAAGGAGTTGAGGATGCTGCGCGCGTTGCGTTTGCGAAATTGAGCCGCGGATGAACACAGATGAATACGAATAAGCAAGTAGATTTGGAACTGATTGCGCAAGGCGTGCGGATGATCCTCGAAGGCATTGGCGAGGATCTTGACCGTGCCGGTTTGCAGGAGACGCCGCAGCGCGTGGCTGAGATGTATGCGGAGCTGACTTCCGGCATGCGCGAAGATCCTACGCAACATGTCGTGCCTTTGCCCGGTGACAAGCACGATGAGATGGTGATCGTGAAAGACATCAGCATCGCTTCGTTGTGCGAACATCACCTCGCGCCGTTTGTTGGGCGTTGTCACATCGCTTACATCCCTAAAGGTGGACGCATTCTCGGTATTTCAAAGTTGGCCCGACTGGCTGAGACGTTCTCGCGTCGTCTGCAACTTCAGGAACGACTGACAACCGACATCGCGAACACACTCTTCGAAGGTCTCAAACCGCTTGGCGTGATGGTTGTGATTGAAGCGGAACACACGTGCATGACCCTGCGCGGAGTCAGAAAAGCCAATGCAAAGACAGTGACGTCGGCGGTGCTCGGCGGCTTTCGTTCGGATCCGCGAACACGTGCCGAAGCGATGGCACTCATTAAAGGAAAGGACTAAGGGAAGTTATGTTTCGAGCTATTCTCATAGTGGCGCTCGGTATGATTTTGTTAAGCAGCGCGTTGCCTCAACAACGAAAAGTCATGTCTTCAGCAATAAATGAAGCAACACTGAAAGCCCACATCAGATTTTTGTCAGACGACCTGCTCGAAGGCCGCGGCACAGGCGCGCGCGGCGGCGAGATTGCAGCGAAGTACATCGCGTCGCAACTCGAAGCTATCGGTGCGAAGGGCGCCGGCGCGAACGGCAGTTTCTTTCAACCCGTTTCGCTCGTCGGCGTAAAAGCGGATCCTGGTACGACGTTGACGATCTCGGGCTCGGGCGGAAGTGAGACTTTCAAATTCGCGGATGACTTTGTCGCGTTCACCGGAGCGCAAACTGAAAACGTCAATGTCGACTCCGATCTGATCTTCGTCGGTTACGGCATCAATGCTCCCGAACAACGCTGGAACGATTACAAAGGTGACATCGATTATCACGGCAAAATTCTCGTGATGCTGGTCAACGATCCGCCTGCGACTGCGGCCGAACCAAATCTCTTTGCCGGCAAAACACTCACATATTACGGTCGCTGGACGTACAAGTATGAAGAGGCCGCTCGCCGTGGCGCCGCGGGAGCGATCCTGCTGCACACGGATGAGTCTGCCGGTTATCCGTGGAGTGTTGTGCGCACCTCGAATGGATCCTGGCGCTTTGATATCGCGCGTGAAGCCGGCGACACCACGCCGTTTCTTCAGTTTCGCTCATGGGTGACTGACGATGCAGCGCGACGTTTTATGAAACTGGCGGGTCAGGACCTCGACAAGCTGCGCGCCCAGGCTGCGACGCGAGAATTTCAGCCGATTAACCTCGGATTGAAAGGCAAGTTGAATTTAAAGAGTGAAGTGAAACGTGTCGCTGCGCCGAACGTTGTCGGTATTATCGAAGGAAGCGATCCACAGTTGCGCAACGAGTATGTCGTTTATTCAGCACACTGGGACCACCTCGGAGTTGGCGCGCCAGATAAGAATGGCGACATGATCTACAATGGCGCGCTCGATAACGCTTCAGGTGTTGCTTCGGTGCTGGCGATCGCTGAAACCATCGCCCGCATGCCTCTGGCCGAACGACCTAAGCGATCCAGTCTGTTTCTATTTCCCACTGCCGAAGAACAGGGACTGCTTGGCGCCGAGTGGTACGCGACACATCCTCTCGTCCCGCTCGAAAAAACTGCGGCTGATGTGAACCTCGATTCGATGAACGTGCTTGGGCCAACCCAGGACTTCATTCCGTTAGGCGCTGAACGCTCGACGCTGAAGGGAGTGGTTGAAGCTGTGGCGCGCGACATGGGATTGCGTGTCTCGCCCGATGCGCGTCCCGAGCAAGGGTCGTTTTACCGGTCCGATCATTTTCCGTTTGCGAAAGTTGGTGTGCCGTCGATCAGTTTGAAAGAGGGAGACGATTACGTTGGGCACTCAAAGGATTGGGGCGAGCAACAGTTTCGCGCGTATAACACCGCGCACTATCACCAGCCGTCGGATGAGATGAGTGACTCGTGGGACTATCGCGGCATGATTCAGGAAGCGGAGATCGCGCTGGCAATCGGCCGCCGGATTGCGGACATGCCAGAGAAGCCGCACTTCAATCCGGGAGACGAGTTTAGCCGCAAAAAGGCACAAAAAACACAAAATTGATGGACACCTTTTACGTCACAACGCCAATCTATTACGCCAATAGCTTGCCGCATCTTGGCCATCTCTACACGATGATCGTGGCCGATACGATCGCGCGCGCAAAACGACAACGCGGCATTGAAACCTACTTTCTCACCGGCACCGATGAACACGGCATCAACATCGAACGCGCTGCCGAGCGCGCAGGACGAACGCCGCAGGAACAGGCCGATTACGTCGTCAGTTACTACAGAAAGATGACCAGTGAGTTTGGTCTCGATACCGAACACGGCGGTTACGACATCTTCATGCGCACCACTGCGCCGTTTCATTGCCAAGGTGTGAGTGAGCTCTGGCGCAAAGTAGCAAAGGCGAAAACTCCCAAAGGCAACAACGCGATCTATAAAGGTCATTATGAAGGTTGGTTTTGCGCCGCATGTGCGGAATACAAGACTGAAGACGAGTACGCGAAACCAAAAGTCGAAGGTGAACCACCGACTTGTCTGATCCACGACACTCCGCTGGATCGCGTTTCGGAAGACAGCTACTTCTTCCGGCTGTCTGATTACGCTGAGGCATTGCTCGACGTATTTGAGACGCAACCGGATTTCGTGAGGCCTGAGTCGAGAAGAAATGAAGTAATCAGCTTCGTGCGCGGCGGTCTACAGGATCTCTCTATCAGCCGTTTGAAAAGTTCCGTGAGTTGGGGCATTCCAGTGCCTGACGATCCTGACCACACGATGTATGTGTGGTTTGACGCGCTGACCAATTACATCACCGCGATCGGTTATGGAAACGAAGAACGCGAGCGAATCGTGGGCTTCGAGAAGTTTTGGCCGGCGCTGCATCTCGTCGGCAAAGATATCCTGCGTTTTCACGCTGTTTACTGGCCGGCATTTCTCCTCGCTGCGGGAGTCGAGTTGCCGCGCGCGATCGTCGCTCACGGAATGTGGCTCGATCCGAATGGCCGGAAGATGTCGAAGACACTGGGCAACACGGTCGAGCTCGACGTGCTGCACAAATACTTTTCGATCGATGCGGTTCGCTACTTCTGTTTGCGTGAAATGGTGTTTGGACAGGACGGACGCTTCGGTTACGAAGCATTGATCGATCGCTCCAACAGCGACCTGGCGAGTGGTTTGGGGAATCTGTCGAGTCGCACGTTGACGATGATCGCGCGTTACTGCGATTCGCGCGTACCGTCAGGTGTGATTCCGGAAGACAAGCTACTGTTCGCCAAACGCACCGGGGTCGACACTGACGAAACCACTGTCGCTGGTTTTATCGAACATGCCCGCGATCAATTCCTGTTGCATTTCGAGAACCTCGCGTTTAGTCGCGCGTTGGAAGCAGCGTGGTCTGTTGTTGCGCGTGTCGACAAGATGATCACCGACGCAAAGCCGTGGGATCTCGCGAAAGACGAGAATCAAAAACAGACTTTGGGGGTGGTGTTGTATCGCGCGGCGGAGTCGCTGCGTTGGTTGAGTGTTTTGCTGCATCCGGTGATGCCGGGCTCGAGTCAGGCGATATGGAAACAGTTGGGTCAGGCAGGCTCGCCGGCGCAAATTAATCCGTCGGAGTTGAAGTGGGGCGAGCTCAAGGAAGGGTCGGCGATTGGCGACGTGCAGCCGGTGTTTCCACGTATCGACAAAGCCAAGACGCTGGCCCAGATCAATGCTGGTGAAGAACCTGTAGGCGTGCACGCGACGGAAGCAGACGCGGTTGCTGCGGGCGTTGGTGCGGAGGCGACGCAGCCTGCGCCGCCAATGAAGCATGCGACCGAAGCTGATGCAGTTGGTGTAACGAGCTTCATCGAGATTGATGATTTCGCGAAGGTTGATTTGCGCGTGGGCCAAGTGCTGTCGGCTGAGCGCGTGCCGAAAGCTGACAAGCTGTTGCTGATGAAGATCGATATTGGAGAAGAGCAGCCGCGGCAAGTGTTAGCTGGCATTGCGCAGTACTATGAGCCGGAAAAGATGATTGGGCGCAAGGTAGTTGTGGTTGCGAATCTGAAGCCACGCAAATTGCGAGGATTTGAATCGCAGGGAATGGTGGTGGCTGCTTCGTATGGCGAAGAAGGCCAACCGGTGATCGCCACGTTCACTGAGGACGTTCCCAATGGAGCCCGACTAAAATAGGGCCATGTTTGTTGATTCGCACGCGCATATCGATGGGCCTGAATTTGATATTGATCGCGAGGAGATTTTAGCGCGGGCGAAGACTGCGGGCGTTTCCGTTATTTTGAACGTGGGAACCGGTGACCCGCACAGTGGCGCGTTTGAAAGAGCAGTTGAGTTAGGAAGAACGCACGACTCTGTTTACACTGCGATTGGCACACATCCTCACGACGCACGCCTCTACGACGACGGTGCAGAAGAGAAGATCAAGACTCTAGTTCAAAACGAGCGCGTACTTGCCTGGGGCGAGATCGGTCTCGACTTTCATTACGACAATTCTCCACGCGACGTGCAGGTCGCGGTTTTCAAACGACAACTTCGAGCCGCGCGTGAGTGTGGTCTGCCAGTGATCATTCACACGCGCGAAGCTGAATCAGAAACGATCCAGATTCTGGAGAGCGAGTACGCTGGTGCGGAACGCCGCGGCATCTTTCATTGTTTCAGTGGCAGCATGGACCTGGCCCAACGCGCGCTCGATCTCGGTTTCATGATCTCGTTTTCGGGAATTATTACTTTCAAAAAGGCCGACGACTTGCGCGAGATCGCGAAGCAAGTTCCACTCGATCGGTTATTGATCGAGACTGACTGCCCGTATTTAAGTCCCGTTCCGTATCGCGGCAAACGCAACGAGCCTGCTTATGTTGTTGAAGTCGCGCGCTGTCTCGCAGGACTTCACAGAATGGAACTCGAAGAGATCGGACGCGTCACCAGCGAGAACTTTCGGCGCTTCTTCCGCCTCAGCAATTAACTTTATGCCTGTTTGTGGCAACTTTCACATGCTAGGCTTTTGGTGGTATTCTCCAGCAAATGGCGCAGCAGAACTCCTTTGACATCGTCTCGCAGGTTGACTCCGCCGAGATTGTTAATGCTCTCAACCAAACGCTGAAAGAAGTGCGCCAACGTTTCGACTTCAAAGGCAGCGCAGCCAACGTGCTGCTCGAGAAGACCGAACTGGTCCTAACCGCAGAAGATGAAACCAAACTACGCAACATGAACGACATCCTTCAGCAGAAGCTGGTACGTCGCGGCGTTCCACTCAAGGCTTTGAGTTATGGCAAGATCGAACCTGCTGCGGGAGGCACAGTCAGACAGCGCGCGCAAATTCAACAAGGGATTCCGCAGGAGAAGGCCAAAGAAGTTGTAAAGTTCATCAAAGACAGCAAAGCCAAGGCCCAGGCTTCGATTCAGGGCGACGTCGTCCGCGTCTCCGGCCGCGATCGCGATACACTTCAGGACATCATCGCGAAGCTGAAGGAGAAAGATTTCGGCATTCACATGCAGTTTACGAACTATCGTTCGAACTGAAACGTATTTTCATTGATGACTACGTCAGGCAACACACTCACGCTGGATGAAGAGGCGAGGATCTCGGCTCGACGGATCTTCACTCTCATCTCGAACGAGCTTGTGCAGGTTGAGCTCGAGTTCGAGCGCCAGGCGCGTTCGAATGTTCAGGTGATCGATTACCTCGGCGAATACTTGCGTGCCTCAGGTGGAAAGCGTGTGCGACCAGCGCTGACGATTCTTTCAAACTACGCTGTTGGCGGTGATGGTTCGCGTTACAACTCGATTCGCATGGCGACAGTGATGGAGTTTTTGCACACGGCAACTCTGGTCCATGACGACGTGATCGACAAAGCCGACATGCGGCGCAAGCGGCCGACAGTCAACGCGCTTTATGGAAATGAGACTGCGGTGCTCATGGGCGACTGGCTTTACATGTCGGCCTTCGAAACGAGCTTGGCGGAAAGATCGCTGCCGATACTCGATATCCTGACCAGCGTCACGCGCAAGATGACGGAAGGCGAGTTGTTGCAGTTAACTCTGTTGGGCCATGCTGACGTGACTGAAGCGCAGTATTTCGATGTGCTCAAACGTAAGACTGCTTATCTCTTCAGCGCGAGTTGCGAGATTGGAGCGATTCTCGGTGGCGCGAGTGAAAAACAACAGACTGCATTGCGCAATTACGGCCTCAATCTCGGAACCGCGTTTCAGTTGATTGACGACCTGCTCGATTTCACGTCGAGCGAAGATGCGTTGGGCAAAGCCGCGGGCGCGGATCTATTAGGCGGCAAGGTGACGTTGCCACTGATTTATTTGCGTGACGCAGAGCCGCAGACACTGGAGATGATCCAAACGGTGTTGCGCGAAGCACGGTACGATACTGTCCGACAGGAAGATCTGCGAGACGCAATGACGCGCATCGGCACCCTGGAAAAGACGCGCGCCCGCGCGGACGAGTACGCGGAAGAGGCACGCGCCGCCCTCGATCTTCTTCCAGACTCCGACTATTGCGACTCTTTACGGTCGCTTCCCACCTACATCCTTAATCGGGATCGTTAATAAATCTGTTCAATCCGTGTCAATCTGTGGCAAAATTTGCCGCTGATGAGTGAGAACCTCTTATCACGCCTGGAACAGAGTCTGCGCCAATCACGCGCGGCGCGTATGCATCTGGCGGCGCGGCTCAGGGAATTGGAAGCCGAGGCTGACAGCGTCCGCGCCGAGTTAGCGGAGATGGACACGCTGGCCAGTCAGACCGAGGCCGCCATTTATCGCCTGTTGTCTTCTGTTTTGGCTTCAGGAAATCTGTCTTTGGGTCTACCCTCAGACGCTGAGCTCGAAGCGGCGATGCGCCAGTCTCAACCGCAAAGACCGCACGCTCCGGCAGCGGTCGATCGTCGAACGCAGATCCCGACGATTCGTAACAATGTCGAGGCCCTCAGCGACCGTTTCATCGACCGCACGATCCCTCAGGCAGTGACCCTGTTACTGCGCGAAGAAGGTAGACCACTTCACGTCAATGAGATCTACAACCGTTTGCTCGAAGGTGGTTTCAAGTTCACCGGCCAAAACCCAACGATCAGCATAGCCGTTTCCCTCAATCGCAATACGCGATTTCGCAAAGTCGCTCCTGGAACATTTGACCTCGTCATGCGCGACGCTTCAAAAGCTTCCTGATGCGCGCAATTGTTCTTTCCGCCGGCTACGGCACTCGCCTCTGGCCACTTACAGAAGACCGCACCAAGCCTGCAATACCGATTCTTGGAAAACCACTCGTTGGCTACGTGGCTGAATATCTCGCCGGTTATGGCATCGACGAGATCGTAGTCAATCTTCATCACCGGCCTGAGTCAGTGCGCGAAGCGCTGGGGGACGGTCGTCGCTTCGGCGTTAAACTTCATTACGTTGAAGAACCGGAGATCCTCGGCACCAGCGGCGCGCTCGACAACACGCGCGAGTTTTTCGAACACGAAACATTCGTTGCGGTCAACGGCAAGATAATCACCGACATCGACTTGAACGCCGCGCTCGAAACGCATCGAAAGACAAATGCCATCGTCACTTTGGTGTTGCTTCCTAACGTTCGTCGTGAGCGCTTCAGCGTCGTTGAAACGGAAGACGGGAGAGTCAAGGGCTTCGGCGGCATGCCAGTCGCTAATGGCACTGAAGCAGTTCCGTTGATGTTCACTGGAATACAGATCCTCGAGCCGCGAATCTTCGAATACATTCCGCGCGGTGTCTTTTCCCACTCGACAACGGACGTTTATCCCCAGGCGATCCAGAATGGAGAAGTCATTGCTGCTCATGTCGCCTCGGGAAAGTGGCGCGAGCTATCGACGCTTGAAAGATATCTTGAAATCAGTATCGAGTTATTAAAGGAACGCGGAGAGTCGTACTCCGCTGGCTCAAATGCTCTGATTTCGACGACGGCGAGCGTAGTTGACTCGATTCTCTGGGACGATGTGAACGTCGGCGATGGTGCGCGGATCACGCGGGCCGTGCTCGCTGACGACGTAAGCATCAAGGCAGGCGAGGTAATAGAAAGCGCCGTCGTGGTCCCACGCCAGCTGGTTGAAGGTAAAACCCCGCCGAAAAAGGCGCTTCCCGGCAATTTTCAGGGGGAAAACTTTGTCGTTCCGTTGTGATACAATCCGGCCACCATCGCCGATTGCCAATTTCCGATTGCCGATTTCTTGATGTCCGGAATAAATGATCTGATCAATAGGCAATTGGCAATCGGCAATGAACCACATGAGTGTTCCAAAACCTGTGATTTCAAACGTATTTGAATCCGCGGCGTCAGATCGACTTGCTCGATTCATCACGCAACAGGGAATCGCAAGTAAGGAAATCATTCCGCTTACGCCTGACGCTTCAACACGCAAGTATTATCGAATCGGTTGGAAAAAGCGCACCGCCGTTGCCGCAGTTTATCCCGAACCGTTTGATCCCGAATTCCATCCCTATCTCGACGTAACCAGGCTGTTTCTGGACTGTGAAATTCCAGTGCCGGAGATTTATGCGGTCGACGGCAACGCCGGGATCATCGTGCAGGAAGATCTCGGCGACCGACAACTGTTTCACGTCTATGATGAAGAATC
This sequence comes from Pyrinomonadaceae bacterium, assembly GCA_035248565.1. Lineage (GTDB taxonomy): Bacteria > Acidobacteriota > Blastocatellia > Pyrinomonadales > Pyrinomonadaceae > PSRF01. Next base: position 64,298 of record DATFHH010000116.1, read on the forward strand.
AGACGACGAGTGTGACGAGTATAAGGAACAGGCAGTTGCGCTAATCGCAAAGATTCAGAAGGCAACGGACCACGCGTACAAGACGCATTCAATCGCCAGCCGTCTGGCTTTTGACGAAGCGAAACTTTCGTGGGAACTCGATTTCTTTTTTGAGCACTACTTCGGCAGTTTGCGCGGCGAGAACTTGCGCCACGCCGAGGTCGCTGAGCTGAAGGCGGAATTGAACGACATCGCAGCGGAGTTAGCTGCTGTGCCGCGCGTGCTTTGTCATCGCGACTATCACGCTTCGAATCTGATGATCGACAAAAAGAGACGGATCAGAATCGTCGATCATCAGGACGCGCGCATGGGACCAGCGAGTTATGATCTCGTTTCATTTCTTCTGGATCGCCAGCCCTGCCCGCCGTCACTGGCTGAACTGCGCGCCCATCGTCTGTTCTTTCTTGAAGAGCGACGTTTGCTCGGTCTCGCCACAATTGATCCTGATGACTTTGCGCAAGAGTTTCGTCTCATGACGATCCAGCGCGGCTTGAAAGCCACCGGAACGTTCTCGTATCAGACCGCGGTTTGTGGTCGCGCCGCGGCATACCAGCACTTCATTCAACCCACGCTTCAGATCGTGTTGCAGGCCGCCGACTGGCTCGAAAGGTTCCCCACCCTTCGCCGCATGTTAAAGGAACGTATCAACTGACTGCTTGAACCCTCGGTTTTTCTAAATGACAACGCCATTACACGCAATCGCTTCGGACGAACATACTTACATCAACGAACTCTCAAAACACGCGGGCGCTGAGGTAGTCCTTAAAGGATGGCTCTACAACATGCGCTCGAGCGGCAAGATCCTTTTTCCGCAACTGCGCGACGGCACCGGTGTCGTACAGTGCGTCGTTCTGAAAAACGCGATCTCGCCTGAGCTGTGGGAATCGTTGAAAGCACTTGGGCAGGAGTCGGCTTTAGTGATCAGGGGAACCGTGCGGGCCGATAGTCGCGCACCCGGTGGATACGAGATTGATATGATCGACGCCGAGATTGTTCAGGAAGCACACGATTATCCGATAACGCCGAAGGAACACGGCACCGAGTTTCTCATGGACCACCGCCATCTGTGGCTACGGTCTCGCCGGCAACATGCGATTTTGAAAGTCAGACATACGGTGATCCAGGCGGTCAGGAATTTTCTCGATAGCGACGGCTTCACGCTTTGTGATACGCCGATCTTCACGCCCGCCGCCTGTGAAGGGACGACGACACTCTTCGAAGTTGACTATTTCGAAGGCGAAAAGGTGTATCTCACGCAATCGGGGCAACTCTACAACGAAGCTACGGCAGCGGCGTTTGGCAAAGTCTACTGCTTTGGTCCAACTTTCAGGGCTGAGAAATCGAAGACTCGACGTCATCTGACAGAGTTCTGGATGGTTGAACCGGAGATGGCCTACGCGACGCTCGATGATGTCATGAGTCTTTCGGAGCGCATGCTTTCTTACATTGCTGTGCGCGTGCTCGAACAGAGAGGTGAAGAGTTGAAAGTGCTTGAGCGCGACACTTCGAAATTGGAAGCGATCGTGCCGCCGTTTCCGCGAATTCACTACGACGAGGCGGTAAAAATTCTTCACGAAGGATTTGAAAAAGGTGGGTTGGAAACTAAGTTTGAATGGGGCGGCGATTTCGGCGCGCCTGATGAGACGTACATCTCGAGCCAGTTTGAAAAACCGGTTATGGTCCATCACTATCCTGCTGCGGTGAAAGCGTTCTACATGGCTAGAGATCCTCAGCGTAATGAACTCGCGCTGGGAGTCGACGTGCTTGCGCCCGAAGGCTATGGTGAGGTGATCGGCGGCGGCGAGCGCGCGACTTCGCTCGATTTTTTAAAAGAGCAAATTGCTTTGCACGGGCTGCCAGAAGAGGCGTTTAATTGGTATTTGGACCTACGTCGCTACGGCAGCGTTCCGCATGGTGGTTTTGGTATGGGTATCGAGCGATGCACGGCATGGATGTGTGGCATCGAACATATTCGCGAGACGATTCCGTTTCCGAGGATGCTGTATCGCATTCGACCGTAGTTTTGTGCCTTTTTGTGGCATAAATTTCGATCTTGGTGGTTGATGGCAGCGGCAATAAACAAAACAGTCAGCATACTCGGCGTGCCGCTCGGCTATGGCGCGAGCATGGCTGGTGTTGACATCGGCCCGGCGGCGTTGCGCGTTGCGCGTTTGAATCAGCGAATCTCGCGTCTCGGCTATTCAGTCGAGGATCTTGGCGACATGCGGCTCGAGCGGCCGCAGTCGTTTCCGCAGGAAGGCGAGAAGCTGAAGTATGTTCGTGAGATCAGTAATGCCTGCCAACATCTCGCGCGTGCAGTTGAAGCAATACTTGAAGCCGATCAGCTGCCATTAATACTTGGCGGCGATCACTCGATCGCGATCGGATCGTTTGGCGGCGCAGCATCGTTCTACAAGAAGCAGCAACAATCGCTGGGTTTGATTTGGTTCGACGCGCACGCCGACATGAACACGCCTGACACAACTCCTTCCGGTAACATTCACGGAATGCCATTGGCTGCCTTGCTGGGTTACGGCGCACCTGAACTCACCGACGTTGCCGGCTTTGCACCGAAACTCGATCCGAAATTGTGTGCGCATGTGGGCGCGCGTGACATAGATCCGGGTGAAAGGGAATTGATCAAGAAACTCGGAATGCGTTTCTTCACGATGAGAGAAATCGACGAGCGCGGCATGCGAGCATGCATGGACGACGCGATCGCCATTGCTTCACAGGCTACCGCGGGTTATGCAGTGACATTTGACGTCGATGTTTTGGATCCCGGCGATGCGCCTGGATCGGGCACGCTGGTGCGCGGCGGATTGACCTATCGTGAGGCGCATCTGGGAATGGAAAAGATTGCCGAAGCAGGCGGTATGCGCATGTTGGAAATCGTCGAGATAAACACCGCGCTCGATGTGAATAACAAGACTGCGGAGTTGGGTGTAGAGCTGATTCTGTCGGCGTTGGGCAAGACAATTCTATAAAGGTTGGACCATCAAGAGTGCCAAAAAAGCTGCGCGTCGGAGTGATCTTTGGCGGGCGATCGGGTGAACACGAAGTCTCGATTAGATCGGCGCGAGCCATTGTTGAAGCTATCGATCGACGAAAGTTTGAAGTAGTTCCAATCGCGATCACGAAGGAAGGGAAGTGGCTCGCCCCGGCTCACTCCGCACAACTGCTTCCGACGGCTGTTCACGAATTGTTACCGGCAAACACTCACAACGCGACTGCCGACGTCGCGCTTCTCGGCGATCCATCACACAAAGGCCTGATCTCACTCGAAGGCGACTCAGTCGCTGGCGAGAAACTCGACGTCGTTTTTCCGGCAGTGCATGGTCCACACGGCGAAGACGGCACGCTGCAAGGATTGCTCGAAATGGCAGACGTCCCTTACGTCGGTTGTGGCGTGCTCGCGTCGTCGTGCGGCATGGACAAGGTGACGATGAAATCGCTTTTTGTTCAGGCGGGTTTGCCGATCTGCAGGTACATTTGGTTTCTGCGTTCACAGTGGCGCAAAGATCCTGCGAAGATCCTGCGCAAAATTAATAGCGAGATCGGACTGCCGTGTTTTGTTAAGCCCGCAAACCTTGGATCCTCGGTTGGAGTGTCGCGCGCGACCGACAAGAAGTCTTTGAGTAGCGCGATCGATCTCGCTGCTGAGTACGATCGAAAAATAATTGTCGAGGAAGAGCTTGTAGCGCGCGAGATTGAGTGTGCAGTGCTTGGCAATGATGAGCCGCGGGCGAGCTTGCCGGGCGAGTACATGGTCTACGATGAGGCTGCGAGATTTTTGGATTACACCGAGAAGTATACAAATACGGGCCGTGTGAGTTTTGTCGTGCCTGCACCGTTGTCAAAGTCGATGACCACGAAGATTCAGAAGATGGCGATTCGCGCGTTTCAGGCGGTGGATGGTTCGGGATTGGCGCGCGTCGATTTCTTCCTGACGCGCGATGGCGGTGAGTTGGTGGTGAACGAACTGAACACGATGCCGGGGCTGACGGAGATGTCGGGTTATCCGAAGATGTGGGAAGCCTCAGGATTGCCGTTCCCGCGATTGCTGGAGATGTTGATCGAGCTCGCGTTCGAGAGGCATAAAGAGAAGTCGCTCACCAAGACCAGCCGATAACGTAACCTTCTTCGACTTTTTATCCACAGATTACGCAGATTGTTTTATAGAATTTGTGTAATCTGTGGATGAAGAACTTAAACCATTGCCAAAGGGACACTCACATGCATTCAATCAGAGTACTTTTTCTTGGTTTCGTGATAATGATCTTTAACCTCAGCTCCACAGAGCAGCCGTCTGCGACTGTATTGGTCCAAGAGCCTCATACCACGATCAGCGGCGTGGTCCTTGACGCGAACGATGCACGCATAGTGGCGCAACAGTCACAGTTGAGAACGAGAAAGTTAGACGTCTTATGAAAACAGACTACGAAGGCAGTTTTCGAGTCGAGTTGCCTCCGGGAGAGTACAAAATTATCGCTGAGCAGGAGGGCTTCAGAAGATTTGAATTTTCACCGTTCCGCGCGAAAGCTGGCGTTTGTGAGTTGGTGAACATTCACATGGAGATCAAGATGCCGAGATCTACTTTGAAAATTAATTAGGAAATCACTTTTGCGCTAGCGAGGTCAGCCTGGCATTCGAGAAGTGTAAAGAGCATTCGCTTGCTAAGACATCGAGGTAGTTCTTGACAGGATTCCGAATTCTCAAGCCTGTCGCCGGTTAATCCCAAGAAAATCATTACTTGCCTTTGACAATAGCTCAATCTAAACTGCGGTCATGAACGTCAGCGTCATAGAAGCCGCAAAAAATCTACCCTTACTGGAACGGCTCGAGCTGCTCGATGCTTTGTGGGAGAGCATTATTGAAGATGGCTACGATCCACCGTTGACAAAAGCTCAGGAGGAAGAACTCGACCGTAGGCTCAAGGCTCATAAGCAAAATCCTGATGATGTAGTTGATTGGGAAACAATCAAGACTGAGCTCGATTCCCGATTCGGAAGGAGCTAATGTCGTTCCGTGGTTGTTTTCCGGCGCATCGCCAGGCGTGAGCTCGACGATGCAATATCGTGGTATGAAGAGAGGCGCGAAGGACTCGGGCAGGAGTTCAGCATCGCCATCGAAAACAATTTAGAGAGAATCGCTTCCTCACCAGAACAGTTTATTCGCGTGAAAGGAGAAATTCGTAGAGCAGTGCTGCGGCGATTTCCTTACTCCATTTATTTCTTGACTGAAGATTTTCAGATCGTCGTCTTAGCCATCTTTCACGTGAAACGGGACCCTAAATATCTGGAAAATCGATTCTAATAATTTCCTCTTGCTCTTACGCAGACGAGGATCAGCCTAGCGGCTAATACTGCGCGAACCGGACATATGATCGGCACTCCTGATCGGTTCATTATTGATAAAGACGTATTACCAATATTCATTGTAAAGAAGACAACACCAGTAGAAATTGTTTCGTTTGAAGGGACGGGCTTTCTGATTGGACAAGGTCTATTAGTATCTTGTTGGCATTGTGTAGCGTCATCTCTTCTACCAGATCAGGCTTATGCGGCAGTCGTTGAATTCGTAAGGGGTAGATATGAAGCTGTTTACCTCAGCAATATTGAGCAAGATTCGAACGGAACAGACTTGGCGACTGCAAATATAGCTCGTGCCTCCACACTTCACTTGACAATTCCCGATAGAGACGTTGCTTATGGAACAAACGTATGGTCATTTGGATATCCCTTAACCGACAGAAAACGAAGTCAAGATAGAGGGGTTCAATTTTTGTTAAATGGTAGATATGTGGAGGGGTATATAATGCGTTCGTTTTATTATGAGCACCAGACCTATGGACAAACCCCGTCATATGAATTAGATATGCCCACGCCAGCAGGATTGAGTGGCGCTCCGTTGGTTAAGACTGGGTCAAAAGAGGTCGTCGGAGTTATTTATGGCAGCAATGATGTTGCCACTATTGAGCAGGAAGCATCAATAAATTCTGAATCTGGAAAGCGTGAGCCAGAAATTCAACGCATAATCTCATTCGGTCTAGCACACTATACAGAGACTTTAAAGAATCTTAAGGGTGCTGCGACAAAAGGATTACCCTTACAGCAATATCTCAGAAGTTAGCGTAAACCGCCGCCCCGCGCACGTATCCAAAAGTACTGGGCGAAAAAAATTTGCCTTCACTCGTTGCAGTGAACTTAACTTACGTGGCAGGCTCAATGCCGAGATTGCTTATCCTTTAGTACTTCTTTGTGGCCTAACTTTAGCTCTTAGGCGCGCGGTACCCCTTGCGTGTGCGGACGGTCAGATCTTCACGTGACACTTTAACTTCCAGCTTGCGCCACTTCCCATCTCGATTCTGATTAACCGGACGATACGCGAGTGTGTACTGCTGGCCCAGCTCGTTAGCGATGCCGGTGAAAGCATCCCGCAATGCTGGTCCACCAGGCGTCTCGATAAACCTTCCTCCAGTCTTCTCCGCAAAGCTCTTTAACGAAGCCGCACTTTGTCGTCGAGTAGTCCCGGCAATCTCCAGAGTCGACATGTCAACCGCGTAAATACTCGCGCCAACTGCCAGTGCACTCTCAACGGCTTTTTCAGCGGACGCTTTACTGAACGTGTCCATCCCATCCGACAAGATCACGATAGCTTTGCGTGGCTCAGGTCGATCCGCAAGGGTCTTCGCAGCCTCGACGATCGCGTCGTTGAGCGTTGTCATACCTTTCGCGCGAATCGCATACGCCACAGGCGCGAGATCTCTACCACCAGAAAACTCCTGCACTCGCTCAACCTTCGAATCAAACTTGTAGACTGCCGCGACATCTTCTGGTCTTAGACCATCGAGAAACCTGATCGCCGCCGATCGCGCCAGCGAGAATCGCTCTTCCATACTGCCGGAACTATCCAACAAAACAACCGCCGCGTAGGGTGACTCTTGAAGTGCAAAGCTCGAAATCATCTTGGGCTGAACTTCAACCCCGTCTTCATAGACTTTGAAGTCAGACGACTTCAATCCTTTGACGTACTGACCCGTTTTGTCAGTGACAGTGATGTTCAGTACTACCAAATCGCTGTTGACGCGGACTACGTCATCATCCTGGGCCATGACGACGACGGCGTTCAGACACAGGATCGCGAGCAGGAAGGGAATTGTCTTTCGCATGTGATTAGGGCTGATGAACAAATGTACGGAGCAGTTTGATTAGTTCAAGTAAAGCGTTAGCATTACCGATTACTGAAGCTGACACAACTTGTCTCGGAGTCTTTTGCACATTCTTCGATAACGAGTCAGCGCTTTCTGCAACCTGTTTGACTGCGGCCGCAAGATCTGATGGTGGATTGACGATCTCTATCTCTTCATCTTCGCCACCTGCTTCGCCGCGAACTTTCTTGGTAAGTTTCTCCAGCCGATCGATCTTCTTCAGACAATCACGATCGAAGCTCGATTGACTCTTGACGCTGTCCTGCAGTTCTTTCCCGATCTGCGCGATCTCCTTTGCACGCTCGAGGTTCTCCTGATGATCTTTCTCAGCCATTTTGATCGCATGTTTGGCGCGCAGCTCTTCTTCGAAAGTAGTTAGCGGAGTGGTATCCGAGTCGGGGTTTTTTGTGGTTGCATCGCTCGGCCTTGGTGGGAGTGGACTCGGTCGCGGTGGAGGGCTTTGAGCGAATGTGGTGCTCGCGTATAGCAAGCAGCTAAAGATGAACGCGGCAAGTTGAGGTATCTTCTTTACAACAGCTCTCATTTCACATTAACCATCGGCACGCCGACCCCTAAACAAAAACTTCAAACCGATGTGAAAGTGGGAGACTAAGGAACACGTGCAGGGTTGTCTGGCGTGTTAATAAACTCTCCGGGTTTTCCGGCGCGCTTAACGACGATCGTCCTCGGCTCGAGCCGTTCGGGTGGCCGCTTTTTTCCTTGTGACGAACTGTAGGCAATCAATGTCGATTGAGGATCCGCTTTAACACCTGCAAGACGTATCGAGGCGAAGTCCTGTGCTGGCGCTTGCATCGTGTAAACACCTTCCTGATCGGGTTGAAGCTGCACGGGCGTGACTGGCAGCGCGGTCTCTTCGAGGCCGCCGTCCTTTCGTCGCCGCAGTTCAAGCACAATTGAAAGATTGCTTAGTTCCTGCTTGGAAATATTTCTTACGACACCGCCGATGGTTGTTATGCCTTTAGAAAGTGTTGGCTCGTCAACAACGACGTGCGCCAGCGGCGGGCCTTTGGGACCGGAATCAGTGACTGGCAGTGGCGTGTTGTTGGCGAGAACTTTCTGCGCGTGATACTTGCGAACATACCCATAACCTACGAGGAGAAGTGCGGTAACCGCGACTGCGCAAACCACTGCCAGCAGCTTTCGCTTACTCGACTCCTGTTCTCTGGCAATGGCTTCTTCCGGATGAAATGGATCGTTAATCATATTGCCGATTTGCGATTGCGAGCGCCTCCTTGGAGTGCGGCGGTCTGGCGCCGCTTTGTTATTGATCACGCCCGATCGAGGCTAAAGCGGCGCCGGGCCGCCGCACTCCAAGGAGGCATGTTAACGCAATACGTTAACTCAAGCTACGGCGTCTGTGGCGTGCGGCCTGGAGGAGCAGCGCCCGTAACAGCCGTGATAAGACCGTCAAGAAACTGGTCCTCTGCAACTCCGGTACTTTTCAATGTGGTCCATTCCGCGCCGGTAGCTCCATCAGTGCGACCTTCAACCTTTGCATTAACTGCCACGTTCGCCGTTGAGCCATCGATCGGTTGAATCTCAACTGTCAACGTGTAGCGACCGCGTGTCCATGCTCTCGCGCTCGAGGTTGGGACATCAGCATATCTACTTAGATCAGACTGCGCGACCACCGCGCCTTTCGTGAACGTGAAAGGCAGGCTGACGATGATCCCTTCCGAAATCCTTGATGCACTTTCGTCGACGACAAGCTTGCGATCTCGCATTAGCTCCTGCACGGCGTTGATGATCACGTCGCGACGTCCGCTCAAGCGATATGGATTGGGAAGCGGAACCACTTCAGGAGTGCGACCGCTGCCGAAGTCGATACCACGGCCAGTACCGACGTCTGTCTTATTACCGTTGTTTGCAGGAGTTCGCTCCGAACCACTGTCTCTGACGCGCTCGTTCTGTTTATCGACACCTTTTGCTGCCTGAGCAAACGCCGGAGCGGAGCAGGCAATCAGCAGCAACAGACCCATGATAGTGCGCAACATGACAACACCTTCTTGTTTCACTGCAATGAACTTCAAAAGGGGATTCATAACTGAGAATAGATTAAGCTCCAGTCAAACACAAGCGGTTCTTCCATCCTCAGATTACACACATTTTCTGATTCAATCTGTGTAATCTGTCGATGTCTACCGCTTCTGCCGCGCGTCTTCCTCATCGCGCTCACGTTCCCATTTGCGTAACGCCTGCACGCCAGTCTCAAACTCGCTGCTGTTGTTGTAGAAGTTGTGCGCGCCATCATCACGCGCCGGGTTACGAACGTAATAAAGATAATCCGTCGTCACTGGAAACAGTGCAGCTTTCAATGAACTCTCGCCTGGTGAAGCAACTGGTCCAGGCGGAAGTCCGGTATAGATTCGCGTGTTGTATGGCGAATGTCTTTGAATATCACTCAGATAAACCTTGCCGTCGTTACGCCACTTGCCTTCGAGTTTTGACGCGTAGATCAGACTGGAGTCGACTGCCAGCGGAATATTCTTCTGCAGCCGGTTGTAGATGACAGACGCGACGATCGGTCTTTCTTCGGCGAGCTTAGCCTCAGTCTCGATTACTGAAGCGGTTGTGACGATCTCATGCGGCGACATCTTGAGGCTGCGCGCGCGTTCGGTCCATTCGGGTTTCCAGACTTCAAGAAAGCGCTTCACCATTATCTCGATGAACTGCGCCGGCGTGGTTTCGGGAGAGAATTCATAAGTGTCCGGAAAAAGATAGCCCTCAAGGTTCTTGGCTGTTGGATCGAGGTCGCTGATGAGGCTCACGTTATTCATTAACTCTAATGCTTCAGCATCACTTGCAAGATGGAACTCAGGAACCTGCGCCATCGCGCGTGCGATGTCCCATCGAGTCCAGCCTTCGATGATCGTCAGACGGTTGAGACGTCGCTCGCCCTGTTGCAGTTTTGACAGCACCGTGAGTGGCGTGATTGGTGAAGGAAAGTCATACTCGCCAGCCTTGAGCGTGGAACCCTTTCCAGTGGCCTTCAGGTAAAGCTTTAACGGCCACTCGTGTCTGATAACTCCTTCAGCCACCAACCTCCTGACTATCGCAGCGGGCGACGATCCTTTGGGAATCTCGATGTATTGACCAGACTTCGCGTGGGCGATGGGTTTGTGCAAGTCGGAATAAGTCCAGGCCCCGAGCGCTGCGGCTGCAATGACGCAAACCACGATTATCAGAAGTAGTAGACGCCTCATTCTTGAGTCTCAGTAATGGCCTCGGTATCGGTTGGCCTGACGCGGATTCTCATTTGGTCAGTTTCGAGAAAATCTCGCAGGATCATAGCCGCCGCTTCGCCGTCGATCAGTTTTGGAATATCGTCGGACTTAACACCTTCTGCTCTTAAATTCTCCGCCGCGGCGCGGGAAGTCAAGCGCTCGTCCTGGAGATAGACCGGCAAGTCGATCGATCTTGCGAGATTCGTGGCAAGTCTACGAACGTCTTTTGCGGCATCTCCGGCGGTTCCATCGAGTCTCAACGGCAAACCAATGACTATCATTTGGGCGTCAAACCGTTCGACCAAGTTCCGCAGGTCTTGAAGCAGTCTTTTCCAGTTGGAACGGTGGAGTGGTGGCAGTCGTTTAGTTGTGACGAGCCGTTCGTCCGAGACCGCGACACCAACGAATTTTTGACCAAGATCGAGAGAGAGCACTGGCCCGACGACTTTAATCATGCTTTCCACAGATTACACAGATTACACAAATTGAAAAACTGTAATCTGCGTAATCTGTGGATTGTATTAGCTTGCACCACATAAATGCCGCCTGTATCATACGGTCCGGCTTTAACGTAATCTATGAGGTAGGTAAATGTCATTTCGTACCAAGTTCATCCTGACTTTGCTGTCCGCGACGCTGACTCTCTACACAGCTCTCGGTGGTCTGATTTCCACTCGCGCGCAACAGCCGGCAAACGATCCAAATGCCCAGTTGCGCATCTTTGAAAGCGTGCTCCAGCACATTCAGAATGATTATGTAGATGAACCAAACATGGAGAAAGTTCGGGCAGGCGCCCTGCGCGGCCTTGCCTACGGACTTGATCCTTACTCGACCTATCTCACGCCCGAACAGGTACGCGAATACAACGCCGGAAACAAAGACAATCAGGTTGGTATCGGCGCCGAGCTATCGCAGGTCGCGTCGTATCTCTACATAATCGCGCCGATGAAGGGTTCTCCGGCAGATCAGGCTGGTCTTCGAACGGGCGACATCATCGAGTACATCGACAGCAAAGCGACGCGCGACATTTCGTTGTACGACGCCAAGCAGCTACTCAACGGAGCTCCGGGCACTGAAGTTAAGCTCAGAGTTTTGCGTGCGAACACAAGCCCGTTGACGGTTACAGTGAAACGTGGCTCGTCCCGAGCGCCGGCTGCCGAGGCTCGCATGGAAGCCGGACGCGTCGGCATTCTCAGGATTAACAGTCTGACGGATGGTGAGGCTGCCGAGATTCGCGCTCGTCTTCAGGATCTCGTTAAGCAGGGCGCGCAGAAAGTCGTTATAGATATTCGCGACACGGCTGGTGGCTCGTTGCCGGAAGCAGTAACAGTTGCAAACCTTTTCATTAAAGACGGCGTTCTTGCTGAAACCGTCGGCCGCGAAGGAAAAGCCTTGAAGACATTCACGGCTGACCCGAAGGCGCAGATTTTTTCAGGACCAGTGGTCGCGCTGATTGATTCGGGAACGGCTGGAGCGGCGGAAGTCCTTGCTTCAGCTTTGGCGGAACGAAATCGAGGCCAGTTAGTCGGTGAGAAAAGTTTCGGCGCCGGCACGGAACAACAGCTTTTCACTTTGCGCGGTGGTGATGGACTCCTGTTGACGACCGTGAAGTGGGCGAGTTCCAACGGTAAGACTTTTCTCGGCGAAGATCGTGCGCATTCCGGTATCGCTCCAACGGTAGAAGTCAAAGGAACGGACCTCGCAGACACGGTTGATCCTGACGATCTGACCGGCAATGACGATGATGAGATCGCGAAGCCGGAGCAGGGTAATGAGAAGAAAGAAACAGCACCCGCTCCAGCGGTCAAACCGGCTGTTGAAGATCTCCAGTTGAAGAAAGCGCTCGAGCTGTTGAAAGACAAGCCAGTCCAACGCGCCGCCTAGATTTGATCGAGAATTAGCCGCGGATGACACGGATTACACAGATAATCCTCATTCATCCGCGGCTTTTTCTGTCACCGATATCGAATATCCTCCTTCCATATCGGGTAAACCAATCATTCGCTTTAGCTTGTGAAATTCTTGCAAACGCCAGTTTCCCTCCGTTGATTGCTAGAATGAGTAGCATCCAGAAAACGAGGAATGGCTCTTGCAGCACTCCAGGACTACATGGGAAGTACTGGAATTTTTAGCAAGGAGAAAGCAGAGCGATGATTATGACCAACAAATTACTTCCAGTGGCCTTGATCGCCGCCCTCATTGGTGGCTCGGTCGGCGCATTGGTAATGCACAAGAGTCAGCCAGCGACGGCTGAAACTACAACGGCAGCGCAAACAACTCCGACTGCGCAACAGGCTTCGTACAACGAAGCCGTCCCGTCTGAGTTCAATACAGCAGGCGAGCAAACAGCCTATAAGACTGGGTTTGCGGATGGCTACAGCGCAGCTACACAAACCGACCAGCGCACCGTCGTGACGACGAGACGCGGTACGAGTCGCGTGGTTTATCGCAACGCCGGTAGCAGAGCTTCGTCCCAGCGTGTTTATTACAACTACGAGCCGCGGCAGCGTAGCTTCTGGAACAAGCACCGCGACAAACTGACAATGGCGATTGGTACAGGCGCGGGCGCGGCTATCGGTGGCTTGATTGGTGGCAAGAAGGGCGCAGCCATCGGCGGTCTGTCGGGCCTCGGCGGTTCGGCCCTGTACACGTACAAGCTACGCAAACGAAACCGGAACTACTAACCACTTAGAGGACCGGAGTAGTGAGCAAAGCTAAACTTGCTATCGCTCTCAGTACTCTCAGTGTTGCAATGGTTGCATGGGCGATTCCTGGTGCAGGAGTCGCCCATCAACATGTTCAGCGACCTGAGAACGCGAGAGTCGCGCCGATTCGTCTTCGTGACGAACGTGGCCGCGGTTTGTTAGCCAACGGATGGATTAACGGAGTCGGTCCATTTGTTTTTGCGGTCGACACCGGCGCCGGCGTTTCACTTGTCAGCCGCAATGTTGTCGAACGAGCAGTACTGCGCGTAACGAAATCGCGCCGGCCACTGGTTGGGGGGCTCAGCACATCGCCGATTTCTTCGGATGAGGAAACGCAGATCGCCGGTCTTGCGCTGGGTAGGAGTGACAACGATCTGCCCGGAAGCTTTTCAGCGGCGGTGGTCGCGAACTTGCCCGCATCGATAGACGGCATTCTGGATCCAACGCAAGTCTTCAAACCGTCAGGATACTCGGTTGATCTTCCGCATCTCGAGTTGCGCGTTTTCGATGGACGCTTGCGAGTGACTGACGTGCCGAGAGACGGTGCGGTCGTGCGTTGGGTGCGCGAGGGTGGCAGCGATCGTCCGTTTGTTAGCTTGGGCGACGGCCGGCTTGCATTGATCGACACAGGCTCGAGTTTAGGATTTGCGGTGAATGGTGGCGCAGGCTCGAACCACGCACGCGAGGGCAACGCGGTTCACGATCTCGGTGGAGGAATGATTCAGTCTCACCGGATTGCGCCACAGACAGTCAACATCGGTGCGCTTGTCTTGAATGGCGTTCCTGCGGAAGTGTTGACTGGCGTAGCGCCGGGAACACCAATCATCCTCGGCCGCGGCGCGCTCTTCCCATTTCGGATCACCTTCGATCCCGTTTCTCGCCTCATCGCCATCGAACCTGCGGACTAGCCACAAAAAAGGCCGTCACAAAGGAATGTTTCCATGTTTGCGCGGCGGGTTTGTGTCGCGTTTGTTTTCCAAAAGCGCCAAGGCGCGGATCAGCTTTGGTCTCGTTTGCGACGGCTCAATGACCTCGTCAACAAATCCGCGTTCAGCTGCGACATACGGATTGGCAAACTTGTCCTCTAACTCCAAAATCTTCGCATTCCGTGCGCCTTCTTTGTCCTGTGTCTCACTTAGTTCGCGCCGGTAAAGAATTCCTACCGCACCTTCAGCGCCCATCACCGCGATCTCCGCGGTTGGCCAGGCAAAGTTAATATCCGTGCGAATGTGCTTTGAGGCCATCACGCAGTACGCTCCGCCGTAAGCTTTGCGCGTGATGACGGTGAGTTTCGGCACGGTCGCTTCAGCGAACGCATACAGAAGCTTTGCGCCGTGCGTGATGATGCCGCCGTGTTCTTGTGAAACTCCGGGAAGAAAACCCGGCACGTCCTCAAACGTCACGAGCGGAATGTTGAAACAGTCGCAGAAACGAACGAAGCGCGCACCCTTAACTGAAGCAGCAATGTCCAACACGCCGGCGAGATATGCGGGTTGATTCGCGACAACACCGACTGCACGTCCGCCGAGTCGTGCAAACCCAACACAGATGTTCGGCGCAAACATCTGCTGCACCTCAAAGAAATAACCGTCGTCAACCACGTGATTGATGACGTCGCGAATGTCGTAAGGTTGGTTCGAGGCTTCCGGAACAATCTCATTCAGCTTTGATTCAACGCGGTCGATCGGATCGCTCACCTCGACACGCGGCGGCTCTTCGAGATTGTTTGAAGGTATGAATGAGAGCAGTTCGCGTACGATTCGCAGTGCATGCTCGTCTGAATCTGCGGCGAAGTGTGCGACGCCGGAAACGCTGTTGTGGGTGACAGCACCTCCAAGAGCTTCTTTCGTCACTTCCTCGTGAGTCACGGTCTTGATCACGTCTGGTCCAGTGATGAACATGTAAGACGTGTCTTTAACCATGATATTGAAGTCGGTGATTGCGGGACTGTAGACGGCGCCGCCTGCGCATGGTCCCATGATGCAACTGATCTGCGGCACCACGCCGCTCGCCAGCGTGTTGCGCAGAAAAATGTCTGCGTAGCCGCCAAGACTGACGACCCCTTCCTGAATACGCGCGCCGCCGGAGTCGTTCAAACCAATAATGGGAGCACCGACTTTCATCGCGAGATCCATCACCTTGCAGATCTTTTCCGCGTGAGTCTCAGAAAGTGATCCACCAAACACAGTGAAATCCTGTGCGAAAACAAACACGCTGCGCCCATCAATCAAGCCGTGACCAGTGACGACACCGTCGCCGGGATAGAGCTGCTTATCCAGTCCGAAATCTTTCGAGCGATGCACGACAAGCTTGTCAAACTCTTCAAAAGAGCCTTCGTCGAGCAAGAATTCGACGCGCTCGCGAGCCGTCATCTTTCCGATTTTATGCTGCTTCTCGACTCGAGCAACGCCACCGCCCTGCTCAGCCTGTAAACTTCGCTCGCGCAGGATCTGCAATTTGGATTTCGACTGTTTTGGTTGTTGTTTCGAGGCCATAGTTTATTTACTGATCGAACGGAAAGGACCTTGATTCGATCAGTCCGGTCAACTCTGTCAACGCGCGACGAGCTTTGGCCTGAACCTCCGCCGAATAGTGATAGAGCTTGACGTTCTCTTCGAAGTCGGCCACGTCCAGAATTTTGTAAGTGAGGTCGGGCGCCACTAATACGTCAATATCGAGATCGATGTAGCTGAGAACTCGTCCGTCAAACTGCGGCGGCGTGTTGACGTTGCAATAAAAGTTCTTCAGCTTTCGATCGGGATGGCTAAAGCGAAAAACGTTGTACCAACGATCGAACCAGTAGTACTCCGTGCTCAGAGTTCCCGCTGCGATCCTACCGAGTAAGCCGTGCTCGATCTCCTGATCAAAGACGGCGTCGAGAACAAGCAATGGCCCATCGGCTTGCGCCACGTGGGCCGGCCAGCGACGATGCTCGCGGCCATCATACTTAAGCACTCTGACGATAATTGTGTCAGATGATTCGATCGATTACGCCTTTCACGCCTTTCTTCCACTCTTGGCCCAATCAGCCAGAAACTGTGCCTGTCCTTTGTCGGTCAAGGGATGATTGAACAATTGATCGATCACCTTAAACGGCAGTGTCGCAATGTCTGCACCCATCCGCGCCGCTTCGATCACGTGAACGGGATGGCGCAAACTCGCCGCCAGCACTTCCGTCTTCCAACTGTAGTTCTGATAGATCTCGATGATGCTTTGCAGCAGCAGCAGTCCATTTTCGCCAATGTCATCGAGACGGCCGAGAAACGGGCTGATAAAAGCTGCGCCTGCCTTAGCGGCAAGAATAGCCTGCGCTGGCGAGAAGCAGAGCGTGACGTTCACACGAATGCCCTCGTCGGTCAGGCGACGAGTAGCTTTCAAGCCTTCACGTGTCAGGGGACATTTAATAACGACGTTGGGAGCGATCTTCGAATAGTCCAATCCTTCGCGGACCATTCCATCCAGGTCCTGACTGGTGACTTCCGCCGAAACAGGACCTTGAACAATCTCGCAAATTGCGGCGATGTGTTGCTTGAAGTCGACGCCGCCTTCCTTCGAGATCAATGACGGATTGGTCGTCACCCCGTCGGCAATACCAAACGCTGCTGCTTCGCGGATCTCGTTGAGATTCGCGGTGTCAAGAAAGAATTTCATAATAAGACTCCTGAATTATCTCTGTGCCTCTGTGTCTCTGTGGTTATTTTACTGTCAAACCACAGAGTCACAGAGACACCGAGAAGACTAGCTGCGGTGATCGTACACTCGATTCCGCAGAACACCGATTCCCGCTACTTCAACTTCCACTGTATCACCATGCTTCATGCGCGACACGCCCGCGGGCGTTCCAGTCGCGATCAAGTCGCCGGGATACAGTGTCATGATCTCAGAGATGTACCTTATAAGAAAGGCCACCGGAAAGGCCATGTCAGCCGTGTTACCTTTTTGTTTTACTTCGCCATTGAGACGCGTTTCGACAGCTACATTGCTCGCGTTGAGTTCTGTTTCAATCCACGGACCCACAGGACAAAACGTGTCAAACGACTTGCCACGCGTGAATTGAACGTCTTTCCGTTGCAGGTCGCGCGCCGTGACGTCGTTCACGCAAGTGTATCCAAAAACATAACTCAGCGGATCCTCGTCGTTCGAAAGCTTATGTGCGAGACGGCCGATTACGACGCCGAGTTCACCTTCGTGCTCAACCTGCTGTGAAGCACTCGGCAGCTCAATCTGTTCACCTGAGGCGATCACTGCCGATGGCGCCTTCAAAAACAGCAGCGGCTCATCGGGCATTTTGTTGCCGAGCTCCGCCGCATGTTCGCGATAGTTTCTCCCGACGCAAACGATCTTCGACGGCACGACAGGCGCTAGCAGCGTCACTTCATCAAGTGCAAGTGGGTGCTCCTGACTGGGAATATTGACGTCCTCGAGGTTGTATTCGGCCGGAAGAGGAAAGACGTTCGATTCCCGGATTACAGCGTAACGAGCAGACGCGAAACTCTGATGTGAAATGCGACAGACTTTCATTTCAGTTTATGGAGCTTTCTCGGATGCAACTTCCGATGGTGGACTAACGTTGCCTGCTTTGTCGACCGCCGTCACGTAATAGTAATACGTCTTGCCTGACTCAACCTTGTCGTCCTGGTAAGTCGTGCGCGTCAACAACGTTTGATTCAGCTTGGTCCAATTTTGCTTCGGTTGATCTGGATCGGTTGAGCGATAGATGTTGTAACCAGCGATATCTGACTCTTTGTTCGCCGCAAAGAAGATCGCCAATCGCGCGGAGGATGGCTCCGGCGCTGCGATACTCGGTCTCTCAGGTGCAGCAGGCGGAAAAATATCCTTCGGCGAAACTGATACGGCATTCGAATTAAGACTCTCTACCTGCGCGCCTCCGGTTCCGAGTGAGACGGCACGCACGATGTATCGATAGTCTTTGCCAAACTGAAAATTCTTGTCCGCATATTCGGTTCCTGCGATCAGCTCTGAATTAATTGGCTGATTGCCGACCTCCGTCTGCGCTTGATCCGTTCGATAGAGGTTGTAGCCGAGAAGATTCACGGGCGTTGAGCCATCGATGTTCGTGGTCGGCGGTAACCAGGAAATCGTGATTGCATCTTCCGCGACTTTCGGTGGACCTGAGATTGCCGGCGCTTGAGCGATGCGGGCTGCAGGTTCAATTGTAAGGAAATTCGAAAACGATGCGCGTTGACCTGAAGCATTGACGTAACGCAGTGCGTAGCGAAGTCGCGTCGGCTGTCCTGCAAGTTCGAGAACGTCTCTGTAAGTCAGCGTGTCGCCTGCGGTTTGAATCTGTTCGTAGGTGACAGAGCCAACAACCGTCGCGCGCGCAGAGAATTCATCTTCGGTCAGCGCGAGCGGCGTGCCTGGTTTTTCGGCGAGTCGATAAACATCGATGCGACGGATGCTCTGCACGCTGCTGTTAGGCGCATTTCGTTGCGGCGCAGGCCAACTAAGGATCACTTCGTTGCCTTGTTGGACACCGGAAAGAGATTCCGTGCGTTGCTGCACGCGTTCGACTGGAGGAAGCGGTGGCCGGCGTTTGCCGCACGCAGCCACCAAGAGGCACAAAAGACAAAAAAGGCACAAAAGCCTTAAGTGAGTTTGTCGAACTTTTTGTGTGTCTTTAGAGAATATAGCGACTGAGATCCTGATCTTTAACAGTTTCGGAGAGCATACCCGAGACATAAGCCGCATCGATACGCTGGTGCTTGGGATCGAGATCGGGACCTTCAAAACTGATCTCTTCCAGAAGCTTTTCCATGATTGTTTGGAGGCGACGCGCGCCGATGTCCTCTGTTTGTTGATTAACCTGCGCGGCGAAGTTGGCGATCGCATCGATGGCGTCGCCAGTAAACTCGACCGTCACGCCTTCAGTCTCCATCATCGCCTGATACTGTTTGATTAACGCATTCCGCGGCTCAGTCAGAATTCGTTTGAAGTCTTCGATCGTGAGCGACTCGAGCTCGACGCGGATTGGAAAGCGGCCTTGAAGCTCCGGAATCAAGTCAGAAGGTTTCGACACGTGAAACGCACCGGCGGCGATGAAGAGAATGTGATCCGTGCGGACCATTCCATAACGACTGTTGACGGTCGTTCCTTCAACGATCGGAAGAATGTCGCGCTGCACGCCTTCGCGAGAAACATCAGGACCGTGTCCCGACTCTCTGCCGGCAATCTTGTCGATCTCGTCGAGAAAAATGATGCCGGAATTCTCAACTCGCTCAATTGCCGCGCGAGCGACCTGGTCCATATCGATGAGGCGCTCCTCTTCTTCCTGCATCAGATATTCCATCGCCTCGTCGACGCGCATCTTTCGTCGCTTGGTGCGGCCTTGAAACAGATTGCCCAACATGTCTTTCATGTTGATGCCCATCTCTTCGATCCCTTGCGGGCCGGCCAACTCGATTACCGGAAAATTCTTCTCCCTGACTTCGAGTTCGACCAAACGATTGTCAAGTTTGCCGCTGCGTAGTTGCGTGCGCAGCTTTTCGCGCGTTCGTTGAAACTGCTCATCGCGCGCTGTGTTGTCGAGCTCCGTGGTTTGTTCTTCGCTGGTGTCAGCATCGAAGTCATAGAAGCTTGAAGCCGAGCGTGGCGGCGGAAGCAGCAGATCGAGGATACGTTCCTCCACGTTCAGCTCTGCTTTTTCGGCTACCTCTTCGATCTTTTCCTGGCGCGTCATCTCGACGGAAATCTCCGTCAGATCGCGGATCATGCTTTCGACATCGCGGCCGACGTACCCGACTTCAGTAAACTTCGAAGCTTCAACTTTCAAAAAGGGCGAGTTGGACATACGCGCGAGCCGGCGTGCAATCTCAGTTTTACCAACGCCCGTCGAGCCGATCATGATGATGTTTTTCGGCATCACGTCGACCGCCATTTCAGGCGCGAGCTTCTGACGCCTCACGCGATTTCGTAGAGCAATTGCTACTGCGCGTTTTGCATTTCGCTGACCAACGACGTGCTTGTCGAGTTCGGCCACGATCTGACGAGGTGTCATCTCGTCGAGCCGTGCTTCCTCGTCTACTTCTCCAGCCAGATAAATAACCATGATATTCCTATAAGTGCTTTAGAGTTCTTCTACTATGATGTTTTGATTGGAATAAATACAAATCTCACCCGCGATGCGTAAAGCTTCGACAGCGATCTCACGAGCAGTTAGATCCGTGTTTTTGATTAGTGCACGCGCGGCGGCGAGTGCATACGAACCCCCGGAGCCGATTGCCAGCACACCTTCATCGGGTGCGATCACATCGCCATTTCCGGAAAGAAGAAAAGAAGTTTTTTTATCAGCTACGACCAGTAACGCTTCGAGATGGCGCAACATTTTATCGGTACGCCATTCTTTGCTGAGCTCGATTGCAGCCCGCTCGAGGTTGCCGTGATACTGTTCGAGCTTGCTTTCAAACCGCGTCAGGAGGGCAAAAGCGTCTCCGGTTGCACCCGCGAAGCCGGCTACGATCTGGTCGTTGTAGAGGCGCCGGACCTTTCTCGCGCTGGCTTTCATGACGGTTTCGCCCATCGTTACCTGCCCGTCTCCGGCGAGTGCAACGTGAGTGTCTTTCCGCACGAGCAGGACCGTAGTGCTGCGCACTCTATTTTTGTCTGTTTGCATGCTTTCTTTGTTGAGACTATAGGAACTGGTTTCGAGTTAAGTCAAGGAAGCATAGTTATCCACAGATTACGCAGATTGTTTTATAGAATCTGCGTAATCTGTGGATGGCTTAATGAGTTATGATACCCGAGGAGGGAAGAGTCCCGAACGAACTATGCAAACACGACCTCGCATCGGCATTCCGATGCGCATTGAATACACAACCGATCGTTTCTATCTTTCGCGTCATTACAGCGAGGCTGTCGAAGCCGCGGGTGGCGCGCCTGTCCACATCAGTCTGATTCCAAACTTAGGCTATGTTGATTCAGTTGTCGACGGCTTGGATGGAATCCTTCTGCCCGGCAGTGATTCCGATGTCGATCCGTTGCGTTACGGGCAACAGCCTCATCCGAATCTCGGCTCGGTCCACCCGATCAAAGACGAAACTGACTTGCTGGTCATCGACGCCGCAGAGAGAAGGGGACTACCACTGTTCGGAATCTGTTTCGGCATGCAGATCCTGAACGTCTATCGCGGCGGAACGTTGATCCAGGACATCAGATCGCAGATTCCGGAAGCGATCAAACACGAGCAAGGTGCGCCTCGTGACCGGCCGTCTCACCGCGTCAGGTTACAGGAGAACACGAAGCTGTCGCACATCGCGGAAACGCTCGACACGATTGTCAACAGTCATCACCACCAGGCAATCGAATCAGTCGGCGCTAATCTGGTTGCAACTGCCTGGAGCACAGACGGTCTGATCGAAGCATTCGAAGATCCACGTCCAGATCGTTTCGTCATGGCAATTCAGTGGCACCCCGAACTCGGTTGGCAGCATGATGCGCTTTCTCAACGACTCTTCAAGTCGTTTGTGAACGAGGCTTTGCGCACGCGCCAATCAGAGCTTGAGTCGCTCTCCACGCCCGCATGAGTCAAGCAAACATTAACCTGGGTTTGACAGATCGAGTTGCGCTTGTCACCGGAGGCTCTCGAGGCATCGGCCAAGCCGTCGTCGATCTTCTCGCCTCTTTGGGCGCGCACGTCGTCGTCAATTACGTCAAAGACGAAGAGGCTGCGGCAGCTACCGCTGCGATGGCCCGAGCACATGGCGTTCAGTCGTTGGCGATTCAAGCGGATGTTTCGCAGATTCCTGAGGCGGATCGACTCGTGCGCGAAACAATCGAACGTTTCGGACGTATCGACTTTCTCATTTGCAACGCCGGCATTTGGGAAGGTGGTTCGGTTGAGTCGCTGTCAGAAGAACTGTGGGACAAAACGCTGGCGATCAATTTAAAGGGAACGTGGTCTGTCTGCCGCGCGGCAGTTCCGTTGATGAAGAAGCAGCGGTTCGGACGAATCGTGATCGTCAGTTCTACAGCAGGGCAGCGTGGCGAAGCTAACGTTTCCAACTACGCCGCATCAAAAGGTGGCCAGATCTCTTTCGCAAAGTCGCTGGCGCCTGAACTCGCGGCGTCTGGCATCAACGTAAACTGTGTCGCACCTGGGTGGGTTGAAACTGAAATGACGATAGACGCACTTGCGGATGCTGCGACGCTCGAGTCGGTCAACAAGATGATTCCTCTAGGGCGAGTCGCGGCGCCGGAAGAGATCGCTGGACCGATCGTCTTTTTGTGTAGTGAATGGGCGAGTCACATCACCGGCGAGGTGCTTAACATAAACGGCGGATCAGTTCTGTGTGGCTAACTGGATTCACGGGAGAAGCTCACGTATGACTTTAACTCTCGAACGAGAAACGATGAAGAAATCATTGGCGCACGTCGAGCTGGGACTTGAGAAGTTACTTAAAGAAAGTTCACTGCACAGCCGAGTGGGACTCATCTGCAATCAAGCCTCTGTCGATCATGGTTATCAACATGCCGCGGATCTCTTGCACAGTCATCCGGGCATTGAGCTGCGAGCGCTGTTTGGTCCACAACACGGAATCCGCGGTGATGTTCAAGACAACATGATCGAGACAGGTCACGGCGTCGATCGAAAGACAGGGCTGCCGGTCCATTCGCTTTACAGCGAAACGCGAGAACCGACTGACGCGATGCTTGAGGACGTTGATGTGCTGGTCTTCGATATGCAGGACGTCGGTTGTCGCATCTACACCTTTGTTTACACTCTGGCGAACTGCATGCGAGCCGCGCGGCGGTTAGGGAAGAGAGTGATCGTTTGCGATCGTCCCAATCCAATCAACGGCACTCATGTCGCAGGAAATATTCTTGAACCAGAATACGCGTCATTTGTCGGTCAGTTTCCGTTGCCGACGCGTCATGGAATGACTGTCGGCGAGTTGGCCCAAATGTTCAACGATCATTTCGAGATCAGTTGCGATCTGGAAGTGATTGCGATGGATGGATGGAAGCGCGAGTTTTGGCACGACGACACGGATGCGCCTTGGGTGCTGCCGTCGCCAAATATGCCGACGCTCGATTCCGCAACGGTGTTTCCAGGCGCTGTGCATTTCGAAGGCACGCAGGTTTCGGAAGGACGCGGAACGACGAGACCATTTGAACTCATTGGTGCGCCTTACATCGATCCTGATGCTTATGCCGAGCGACTGAATGATCTCGGTTTCGACGGAGTCTTCTTTAGGAGTTGTGGGTTTCAGCCGACATTTCAGAAGCATGCGCGCGTTAGTTGCGGCGGCGTGCAGATACACGTGCTTGATCGTAACTTGTTCGAACCATGGTCAGTTGGAATTGCGATGGTGAAGTTGATCTACGACATGTACGCGTCCGACTTTCGGTGGAAGGAGCCGCCTTACGAGTACGTTTACGACAAGAACCCGTTTGATGTGATCAGCGGAACCGCAAAGATCAGAGAAGCGTTTGAAAAGGGAATTGATCTTCAAGTGATCGTTGAAGACACGAAGGCCGGCGTTGATGAGTTCAGAGAGTTGCGAAAGTCGTATTTGCTTTACAGATAGTTAATGGGAGACATTAGAAGTCGCGTTGCCGACGGCTAACGTGAATGCTTAACTTTCGGCGGCGGCGCGCCTTTGCGGTAAAGTTTCTCTTAAGGTAAAACCTTAATCGGAGGTGGAGGACAAAGCTTGGTTAAGACTGAACGCTTGCACGCCGAGGACGTGGAGCCAACACCCGGTTCTGCGTGGCTCATCGGAGCCGCTGCCTGGTTTATTCCGGGACTCGGTCATCTGCTGCTCAAGAAGTGGTGGCGAGCACTTCTAATGGGTGGCGCAGTTTGGATCTGCTTCTTCTCCGGCTTTGCCATGGGCGGACACATGTTTGACCTCAATCCAAGCCCCGGTTCGTCGGTTCTCTTTCAGATTCCGCCGATGGTTGGCAATCTGGGAACAGGCGCTCTTTACATCGTGTCGTGGTTGCTCGGCGTCGGCTTCGCCGACGATCCGCAGCAAGCAGCGCGCGCAACATATGAATACGGCTACATATTTCTCATCATCGCCGGACTGCTGAATTATCTAACGATGCTCGACGCTTTTGATATCGCCGCAGGGAGGAAGTCTTGAGACATTTCCTCGTGATGATGCTGTTTGCGGCGCTGGCTTCCGTCGTGTTGGGATCGATGGGGAAAGACACGACGCGCGAACGATGGCTTTATAGTCTGAAGGTTTTTGCCGAATTCATGTTAATCGGTCTCGTGCTGAGCTGGATCCTCTACTTCGTCCCCTGACCGTTAAGAAATGGCTTTATTCGAAACCGAGGCCCTGATCTTACGGACTTACAATCTGGCAGAAGCTGATAAGATTGTCGTTTGTTTGAGTCGGTCAGCAGGACTGATCAGAGGCGTCGCCAAGGGTTGTAGAAAACTGAAGAATCGTTTCGGCGCCTCGCTCGAGCCGTTCACCTTCATCAATCTCACTTACTACGAAAACGAGCAGCGCGAGCTCGTATCGTTTCGACAAACCGAGATCTTAAAGTCGCGCTTTAACCTTTCGTCTAATCCTTCGGTGCTGACGGGCTTTTCTTACATGGGCGATCTGCTCATTGATTTCTCGCCTCCGCATCAGGCAAACGACAATCTCTTTCGCATGGCGCTGGCGTGCTTTGAAGCGGTGTCGGAAACGCCTGAAGATCTCGAAGCAGTGCTGCGTTACTTCGAGATCTGGCTGCTCAAGCTCGAGGGCTTTCTGCCTGATTTGCGCGCGTGTGCGAACTGCCACAAGGCGTTCACTAGTGAAGAAGCAATTTACCTCGGACCAGATTTATCTCTTCGTTGTTTGAAGTGCAGTGAAGGTCGTGGTGGTGCAGTTTCGAAACGTCTTCATACGCGTTTGAGAACAGCGGAGAAGTTGTCGCCGGCGAAGTTTGCAGAGGAGGCGAGGGAAGCGTCGAAGACGACTAAGCGAGAGATGGCGGAGTTAACCTTTCAAATTATCGGGCGAGTGCTTGAACGCATGCCGCGCGTTCGACCAAAACCATTCACAGATTACGCAGAAAAATCTGTGTAATCTGTGGATGGCTTGTGGATATGTTAAGGAAGAACTTTAAGTTCAAGAGCTTTCTCATCCCGAAGTACATCCTCGGTGCGATAGCGCCGTACATCCTCCTCTCCCTCTTGATGCTCACCGCAGTTCTCTTCGCTCAACAAGCTGCACGTCTTGCTGAGTTGATCATTTATGCCGATCTTCCATTCTCGCTGCTTGGCGGGATCGGCGCAGCGTTGCTGCCCGGAGTGCTCATCTTCTCCATCCCTCTCGCGACACTTGCCGGCATCATTATCGGCTTCTCGCGCATGGGAAGTGATAGCGAAATCGTCGCTATGCGTGCCGCAGGCGTTGGCTCATGGACCATGATCTGGCCTGCACTTCTCGTCGGACTGATCTTCACTGGCGCCACTGCATATCTTCATTTGAAAGAGGCGCCTGAAGCTGCGAGAGATCTCGAACGAGTCGCACTGCAAGGTGCACTGGCCAAGCTGGATTCA
Source organism: Pyrinomonadaceae bacterium (assembly GCA_035248565.1). Lineage (GTDB taxonomy): Bacteria > Acidobacteriota > Blastocatellia > Pyrinomonadales > Pyrinomonadaceae > PSRF01. Next base: position 90,023 of record DATFHH010000116.1, read on the forward strand.
CCTGTCGAGCCGCGCACGTTCAGCACCTTGCCGCATTACGTGATCTACGTGCGCGACGGTGACAAAGAGCGGGGCACCTGGGGCCGCGTTTTTATCTTTGGGCAACGCTCGGACCAGACCACGGAAGTTTTCACTGCACGCGCGGGACGAATCGATTCATCAGGTGACCAGTCAGAGCTGGTTTTGACTGACGTGCTCGCGACGAAGTTTCCGAGCGCGACCGCGACTCAGCAGCCTAACGCTGCTACCACCACGCAAGATCAAAAATCTTACGTCGTGGAGCGCTCGGATCAGTTGCGGATCGCAATCAACACCGGACGATCCGACATCGTGCAGCGATTAAACCAGCGCGACACGAACGCCGACACGATGGACTTGAATGATCTTCGCGAGCGAGTTTCATCCGGAACACCGGTACAACAAAGGGAAGCCATCAGAATACTCAATCGGAGGGCGGCGCTTTCAGTGGCGCCATTTTTCTTTTCGTTAATGGCTGTGGCCCTCGGTTTACGAGTGCGGCGCGGCGGCCGCAGTGTCGGTGTGCTGCTATCGCTCCTGGTTGTAATCATCTATTACCTGATCTCGCTTTTGGGAGAGTCGCTGTCACGTGTGGGAACGATGTCGCCGTATGTTGGACCATGGTTAGCGACGCTCTTTATTTTCGTCTTCAGTTTAGTGTTTCTATTTCTCGATCGCATTCCGTTTCTGTCGTCGGGTTCGTTGTCCTCGAGGGGATCAAAAGGTTCAGAGAAGACTTCCGCACCTCAACAGAAGTTGCATCGCGGCTTCTCGCCCTGGGGTTTTCCAAACTTGATGGACGCTACGCTCTTTCGTTCATTGGCTGTAAGTTTCATCGTATGTTTTGTTGCGCTCGCGGCGATCTTCAATATCTTCACGTTGTTTGAGTTGTGGCGCTTCATTGTTGTCACTCAGGCGGGCTTCAGTCTTGTAGCGAGATATCTACTGTTTTTGTTGCCGCTGATCACCGTGGAACTCTTTCCGGCGACGATGTTGATCTCGGTGCTCGTCACGTATGCGTTGCTTGCCAGACGACATGAAGCGATCGCGTGGTGGGCTTCGGGGCAGAGCGTCTACCGTTTGATGTTGCCGGGATTTTTCTTCGCGCTCGCAATGGCGTTTGGGGCCTGGTTGGTCCAGGAACATGTGATGCCCGGCACGAATCTGAAACAAGATGCGTTGCGCGCGAGGATTCGTGGTGGCGAGGCTCGTGCGACGACGCGCACTGGACGGCAGTGGCTGGCCTCGACGGAAACACACAGGTTTTACTCATACGAGTTTGGTGAGGATGGACAACTTATTGAGCCAACGGTTTATGAATTGGATCCCGAAGCCGTGCATCTCGCGCAGGTCGTCACGGGCAAGAGCGCGACATGGTCAGATCCAAGTCATCTCAAGATCACCGATGCTGAAACGCTTTCGCTGAAAGGCATGGAGGTGGAGCGTCGAACTGACGCAGAAACGACTTTCGCAAACGTTGATTCACCGGCGGTGTTCAAGCCGAGTATCGACAAACCGTCGCAGCTCAGCGCGCGGGACTTGAAGAGTTATGTGGATGCAGCGAAGCAGCGAGACATCGATGTCTCTGCTTTGGCGGTGGCGTTGCAACGCAAGTACGCTGCGCCATTCGGTATCGTCATCATGGCTTTTATCGGCATGCCGCTGGCTGTGTCCTTTGGACGGAAGGGAACCGTGATCGCGCTGTGCGCGGCGGTGGTGGTGGGTATTGCCTATTGGGCCGTGGGAGGCGGATTTCAGCAGCTCGGAAATCACGGGATGCTGCGGCCATCTGTTGCCGGTTGGTCGCCACTGCTGATCTTTGCAGCAGCCGGGACATACTTCCTCTCCCGCGTTAGAACTTAGCCACGAAAAAGCACAAAAAATTGTGCCTTTTTGTGGCGACTAAACTCTTTGTGGCTAGGTACCAGTTTCCCAGCTTGAGATGTACTCGAGTTGTTCTGCAGTCAACGTATCGATCGAGATACCGAGCGCGCGCAACTTCAAACTCGCGATCTCAGTATCAACTTCGGCCGGCAGTAGATGAACGCCAGGATCGAGCTTTCCTTTATTCTTCACGAGATATTCAACCGACAGCGCCTGGTTCGCGAAGCTCATGTCCATCACGCTGGCCGGATGTCCCTCGGCAGCGGCGAGATTGATCAAACGCCCTTCACCGAGCACGATGATGCGCCGGCCGTTTGATTGCAGCTTGTATTCCTCCACGAACGGACGAATCGTCACCGCCTCGCCTGACGACATCTCGCGCAGCGCGACCAGATTCAGTTCGAGATCGAAGTGGCCGCTATTACAAACGATCGCTCCATCCTTCATACGTGCAAAATGTTCGCCATCGATCACGTGACGGTTTCCAGTCACCGTAACGAAGATGTCGCCGATTGATGAGGCCTCGCCAATCGGCATTACACGGAATCCATCCATCACCGCTTCAACGGCCTTGATCGGCTCGACTTCTGTGACGACGACGTTCGCGCCCATGCCGCGCGCGCGCAAAGCGATGCCCTTGCCGCACCAACCATAACCAACCACCACGAGCGTGCGACCGGCAAGCAGTATGTTTGTCGCACGGATGATGCCGTCGAGAGTCGACTGGCCAGTGCCGTAACGGTTATCGAAGAAGTGCTTCGTTTGCGCGTTGTTTACTGCGATTGAAGGAAACGACAGCACACCGGCAGTTTCCATTGCCTTTAGACGCTGAATGCCGGTGGTTGTCTCTTCAGTCGAACCGACGATCTCTTTGATTTGGCTGGCGCGTTCTTTCAGAAGAGTAGCGACAACATCAGAGCCATCGTCGATGATGATGTCTGGATGTGAATCGAGCGCGGTACGCACGTGACGATTGTAAGTGTCTGTCGACTCGCCTTTGATCGCGTAAACAGGAATGCCCCAATCGGCGACCAGTGATGCTGCTACGTCGTCCTGAGTGGAAAGGGGATTGGAGGCGATAAGGATCGCTTCCGCGCCACCCGCTTGCAGTGCGCGCGCGAGATTTGCAGTTTCTGTTGTGATGTGGGCACATGCAACCAGCTTGACTCCAGTAAGCGGCTTCTCTTCCGCAAACCTTTCGCGGATAAGTCGCAGCACGGGCATTTCGCGTTCGGCCCACTCGATGCGCTGCTTGCCATGCGCTGACAAGTTGATGTCTTTCACGTCGAATTCGACCGTGGGTGTAGCACTCATATTTTATTATTCCTCTATGTGAATTAGTCGATGATCAGTTAGATACCGGCGCTCGCGCGTAAAGTTTCGGCTTTGTCGGTCTTTTCCCAGGTAAAGCCGTCTTCACTGCGACCAAAATGTCCGTAAGCCGCAGTGGCTTTGTATATCGGCCGGCGCAGGTTCAATGATTCAATAATGCCGCGCGGCGTCAGTTCAAAATTGTCGCGCACCAATTTCGCCAACGCTACCTCGCTGATTCGTCCAGTGCCCGCTGTATCAACCAGCACTGAGACCGGATCGGCGACTCCGATGGCATAAGCGAGTTGGACCAGACATCGCTCCGCGAGTCCGGCAGCGACGATATTCTTCGCTACATAACGCGCCATGTAAGCGGCAGAACGATCGACTTTCGTCGGGTCCTTGCCTGAGAAAGCACCACCACCGTGCGGCGCGTAGCCGCCATACGTGTCGACGATGATCTTACGACCGGTTACACCAGCGTCGCCTTGTGGACCACCAGTAACGAAGCGGCCGGTTGGATTAATGTGGTATTTTGTGTCTTTGTCGAGCAGTTCGGAAGAGACGGTGTGCTTGATGACTTTTTCTTCGATCTCAGCGCGCAGTTGTTCATTGGTGACATTTGGATCGTGCTGCGAAGAGATCACAACCGCTTCAAGACGGAACGGACGACCGTCACGATACTCAACCGTTACTTGAGATTTTCCGTCCGGACGAAGATAAGGCAGTTCACCCGACTTGCGAGTTTCGGAAAGACGACGCGCAAGAAGATGCGCCAACTGGATTGGCAACGGCATCAGCTCGGGAGTTTCGTTGCAGGCAAAACCAAACATCAGTCCCTGGTCGCCTGCGCCACCGGTGTCGACGCCCATTGCGATGTCAGGTGACTGTCGATCGAGAGCGGACAACACGGCGCAGGTGTCGCAGTCAAAGCCATACTTCGCGCGCGTGTAGCCAATGTCGCGGATTGTGTCGCGAGCGACTCTCGAATAATCGATGACGGCATCGGTTGTGATCTCGCCGGCGACAACTACGAGACCGGTGGTGACCAGCGTTTCACAGGCCACGCGAGCGGTAGGATCGGCGCTCAGTGCTGCGTCAAGCACGGCGTCCGAAATCTGATCGGAAATTTTATCGGGATGACCTTCTGTGACTGACTCGGAGGTAAACAGGTAACCGGATTCGCTAGTCAAAACAACTCCTTTATGTGTATACAGTGTCGAATTCAGTGCAGAAAAAGACCGCGTACTTTAACAATCTACCTTTAGGAGTGTCAAGGTGCAGACAGTATCTTCCTGCCAGGAAAAGGTATAAGAACCTGCAAGAGCCCAGCTAAGCCCAGACAGTATAAACCTCATATATTTGTAATACTTGAGTCCTCCCAGCGACATCTAAACTTAACATATGTAAAGGCATTCGTATGTCACGCTCACAACCATTCCCTCTCGAAGTAACTCAAGCACTGCTCTCTCGCGTCAAAGCGCACGGATTTGATTTCGGTGAATACACGGCGATGGTGGCCGTTCAGCATATGTTGGAGCAGACTGTGGATCTGTTTAAAACCGCCGGCGACATGGGGCTTAGATCAAAAAACATCTTCGCACTCGGAAAAATTTATTCAAACAGTTTGCCGGTGATCAAAACGCTGCGCGACATGGGAGTAACAGTCGTCGAAACTACCGTACCTGAGCCGGGTGAGTTTCACTCTTACTTCGAACGAGATATCGACAAGCTTTGGAAAATTGTCCGCGAAGCTCTGGCCGAACGCAGGATCAAGCGGCTCCTGGTTTTGGACGATGGCGGAGTGTGCATTACTAATGTACCCGAGGACATTCTGCGGCAATACATGATCTGCGGCGTCGAGCAAACATCGCTTGGTATGTTCGTCTTCGAAGAGAAGCCGCCGCGCTTTGCAGTGATCTCCTGGGCCAGATCAGCGGTGAAGTTGGAGATTGGTGGTCCGATCTTCTCTCAATGCTTTATGGAAAAACTAAATACAGAGTTTCTTCGTGGCGCTTCATTGGAAGGTAAACAACTCGGCGTTATCGGACTGGGAAGTATCGGCAGGGGAGTGGCGAACCTGGCGGGAAGGCAAGGCAATCAACTGCTCTTTTACGATCCGCACTCAGAATTGCACGTTCCTAAAATGCTGCGCGACCGAGTCACTCGTCTCGATTCGCTCGAGGAGTTGCTGACCAGTTGTGATTTCGTGCTTGGGTGTTCCGGCCGTAATCCATTTCAGGACAAGTGGCCGTTGAATCACAAAGCGGGTGTAAAGCTGCTCAGTGCTTCCGGCGGTGATCAGGAGTTTGGTCCAATAATCCGCGATCTGCGACAGAGATCGGGTTTCACAGTAGCACCGGATACGTGGGACATCACCTCCGAGAATGGACCATCAGGTACAATTCATATTGCTTATCTCGGATATCCGTATAACTTCGTCTCACGTGACGTGGAGGCGGTTCCAACACGGATAGTTCAACTGGAGACAGGTGGGTTATTGGCAGCGCTGGTCCAGGCGCGTCTTTATCTGGAATTGTGCGAAAGCGGGCAGGAGCAAAACGAAAGCATCCACCGGATATCGCCAAAAGCGCAGCGCTTTGTCTACAACAAATGGGTCAGCGCAATGAAGCGACTAGGAATCGATATTATCCAACTCTTTGGTTACGATCCCTCAATCTTGAGTGCGGCTGAACGTAACGATTGGTTCGTTGACAATACCGAGCCTTACCCCGGTGCGCACTACAAACCGGTGAGGGCGGTTGAAGAGAAGATGGACTATTTCTTTTGTGAAGATTGCCTGGTTAAGGTGCAAGCGGAAGCCTGAATCGAACCTCAGTTCCCCTGGAAACTGCCGATTCGATCTCGATTGTTCCGCCCGCCGTATGTGCTCGCTCCTGCATACTGATGAGTCCGAGTGTGGCGACGCGCGGGGCACGTGTCCTTAAGCTCTTCGGATCGAAGCCAACGCCGTTATCCTTTACAGACAACATCAGAACATTTCCGTCTTTCGCGAGCTGCAATGATACTTGAGTGGCTCGCGCATGACGCACGATGTTAGTCAGTGCTTCCTGTGCAATGCGAAAGCATGCGGTCTCGAGATCTCTTGGAAGACGCTCGTCTTGATCTGTTAACTCAATACTTACCTGGACTTCAAGGCCAGTGCGTTTTCGATAACGCTCGACGTACCACCGCAACGCGGTTACCAACCCCAGATCATCGAGTATCGGAGGACGCAGATCCACAGAGAGATCGCGCACCATTCGAAGCGCCTCGTCAACAGCTTCAATATTGTCTCTGATGTAGGAACCTGCTTCTGAGACGCCACAGACCCGCTGCACTGTGTGGAGATTCATCTTTACTGCCGTCAGTACCTGACCTATCTGATCGTGCAGCTCACGCGCGATTCGCCGTCGCTCGTCTTCCTGTGCGTCGATCAAGTGGCGTGAAAACATTTGCAACGCATCCTGCGCGACTTTGCGTTCCGTGATGTCACGAGCTGTTCCTTGAACGCCGACGATCACACCGTTTTCATAGATCGCCCGACTGCTGACTTCGATGGGAATGCGCCGGCCGTCCTTTGTGATCACGTCACATTCGTAAGTAGTTTCACCTTGTCTGGCGAGTTTTGCGCAAAATCTGTCGCGCACGTGAAAGACGTGCTCGGCGGAAAGAAACTCAACAAAGTTGTGACCAACAATCTCATCACGCGTGTAGCCTGACAGTTTTTCTGCCGCCCGGTTTACTCGAATGTAATTTCCTTCGAGATCGTGAACGTAGATCGCATCGCGGGCATTCTCAAATAACTCTCGATAACGTTCTTCGCTCTGGCGCAATGCGACTTCCGCACGTTTGCGTTCCGCGATACGCTCCTCGAGTTCCGCCACGTAATGCTGGCTTTGTTCGAATAATTGAGCGTTTTGAATTGCACTGGCTGCACGTGCCGCCAACGTCTCGGCGAGACGTGCGTGCTCTGGCTGGAAGAAAAATGGTTGTACTTTATCTACAGAATAGAGACCGATGACCTTGCCCGATGTCACTAGTGGCACGCCCATCCAATTGCGAACGTGATCGGCGCCGCTGACCTTTTGCCATTCCGGTTCCAGTCGCGTGTCGTGCACAACCACAGTCTGTTTTGTCGAACGGATACGCTGCAACAACGGGTTCGTATTTGCGTCAAACACGATCGATCGAGTGGTCTCGACGTCCTGAAATCCTTCGTAACGACGTAATGCGCTGACAACGAACCGTGAATCTTCGTTGAGCAACATCACGTTTGCGCTGTCGTAAGGAATCAGTTTGCTTAGATAGTCGAGCAGCGTTTCCAACACTCTCTCGAGACTGAGATTCTCAGTCAGAGCGATGTTGGCATCACGCAGAATTTCACTTTCCTGGCGGATGGCCTGTTCGCGCGCCAGCAGGCCGGCTAAATCAGGTACTTGAGGTTTCATAACAAACACCGCTTCAGACGGCGTCTGAAGACGAGCGGGAGGTCAGCGCAAGTTGACTAAAGTAACGTGAAGCTTAAGGGAGGTACTTACACGTAAACGGACCAGACGGCTTCAGATCCATCAGGCGCACAATTCTAGCATGGCCAGAGATACAATTTGAGTGGACTGCTTGCCGCGGATGAATTACCCGATCGATCGACAGCTTTCACAGTGAAGATATTGTCACCAAAAGCAGTGGCGTAGACGAAATCAACGTCCACACCGGCTGAGACCGGAAGCGGGCTCAACGCGCCGTTAACGTATATTTCGTATTCGATGTATGCCGAATCATCTTTATTGTCGGTTGCTTCAGTCCAGCCTATCCACACTTCGCCACAACCACCATCACGAACCAGATGCAGGTTAGTTGGAACAGTAGGTGGTGTGGTGTCAGTACTGGAGTCTGTTACGGCATCAACAATATTACTGTCCGCAACGTTGCCACCGCCAGACCAGTCCGAGACGCTAACTCTGAAAGAGTAGTCCGTGCCTGGCGTCAAATGGCGAATGATTGCAGATAACTTGCCCGACGGTGCGTATGCCCAGTTGATGTTTTGGGTGAGCGGATTTCCATTCATGTCGAAGGTATAGTTGCAGCAGTTGTTTGGGACGTCGTCTGTAGACTGGGTCCACGTTAGCTGGATCTCCGATGGGGAGAGCACCGTTGCTTCAAGCACCGGAGTAGTCGGCGGAGTCGTATCAGCCAGGGTGGTTGCGCTTACGATGTTGCTGTCGGCGGATTGATTACCGTTTGCATCAACGGCATAGACCGAGAAGCGGTAAGAAGTGTTGGTTGCTAAAAATTGTGCCGTGTAGCTGGTGTTGGTCTGTCCGACCGTCGCCAGTGAGTTGTAAGCGGAGTTGTTTGACCTACTGATCCGGACCCTGTAAGAAAATTTTCCGGAATTGTCTGTTGAAGGCCCCCAGCTCAAACTAACGGCAGTATCTGTTACCGCGGTTACCACCAGGTGGGTAGGCGCTGTCGGCGCCGATCGATCGCCCTTGCCGGCGGAAGTTACCGATCTGCTAAAGAACAGTCCGCTCATAAAAGCGACGATGGTGATTACGACGATAAAACGTGAGATAAGTCGTGAAGTCATGATGGATCCTCCTCTTGACGACTCGTTTTTCACAAAGCGTCATTAGCTTCACGGGGGCGAGGTAACTCCGACCGCGCCAGATGGTCCAAGACCCACCTGGCTGAAAATGTTTATGCACGTGCGAGGGAGGGAAGCGATAGATTACCAGATCTTCTTGTTAACAACTATTATTATTGTGACGTAAGTTCATTGAGATTTCGTGGCGCGAACCAGGCTTTTGGGAGGTTTGGTCTATTCGCGTCCGGCTTTCTTGTTCAGCTCTTTGATCAGATTCTTTATCTGATCTGTTTCCTTCGCGTTGGGGAAGTCTTTTAGATAGAGTTCCAATTCCTTTACAGCCTCGACGTTCTCGCCTTTTTCCATATGAATACCGGCAAGAAAACGGTGTGCGATCTTCACATCGTCTCCACCAATCTCAACAGCGCGGTTCAAGTCTTTCATCGCATCGTCGAGCCGGTTTTGCGCAATCAAAGCTCTCGCTCTGTATAAATGGGCCGTTCCTGAGGCCTCGTTCTTGCTCAACGCGGCAGACAATTGAGTTTCAGCTTCGGTGGGCCGATTCAACTGAAGCAGCGTGACGCCGCAATTAAGATGAAGAATAAAACTATCAGGCGAAAGTTTGAGAGCATTACTAAACGCGTCGACGGCCGCTTGATAATTCCCGAGCTTCATGTATTGCACGCCGAGACCGTTTAGTGCGGCGACGAACGGTGGGTGAATCGCAATCGCAGCTTTTAGCTGTTCGATCGCCTTATCGCGATGGCCTTCTTTAACCGATTCAAGAGCCTTGTTGTAGAGATCGAGCGCAGCTTTGGGGGGATCGTTAGCTGAGACGACGCCTTTCGTAATGGCCGCTCCCAACTTCGGGCGCAGATGAATCTGCACGCTATAGATCTGTCCCATGCGGCTGACGTTGCCGGCCGATCCGGAGTCTGCGACATCTACTACCTCGGTGGCCTGCTCGTACGGGTCGCCAGCGTCAACTCTGACTACGAATCGGCCGCCACCAAGCTGTCGAAAAACAAATGAGCCATTGCCGTTTGAAGTCGTGGAGAGTTCGCCTCGGTTGGTAGTCAGCCACACCATTACCGGATGGTCCAGTCTCGTTCCGTTTGGCGTGATTATGTCGCCCTGAATGGTGTTTTTTGTGGCGTCCTGGGCAGCGATAGGAAAGCTGACTATCAGAACTAAAAATGTGGAATAGAACAGAGGAGACAGGCGGCGTCGAAACAAAAGGCAAACATTCATGACAGAATTCTCTCAGATATACGCGGGTAAGAACTCTTTCAGAATAAACTTACAGCGCGTATTCCTCAAGTACCAAAAGGGAAAGGGGCGACTCTCGCCGCCCCTTTCAGGTTAAATAGGTATCAGTTTAGAAGTGGAGCTTCAAACCAAACTGAACCACCCTGGGATCGTCGGTCGTGGTAATACGTCCAAAGTTCACACTACCGATGTTTCCGTTTGGGTTACCGAAGTTCGCGTGATTGAAGATATTGAAGAATTCAGATCGGAATTCGATGATCTTGTTCTCACCGATTCTGGTTCTCTTCATCAGCGTCACGTCGAAGTTGATCTTGCCCGGTCCGTGGAACACGTTGCGACCGAGGCTGCCGAACCGGCCAGCGCGTGTATCTACCGGATTAGGCAGGCCGGTGTTTGGATTTATTCCGCAGAGTGCTGCGCAAAAGTAGGCCGAACCGCCAACACGTCTAAAAGATGGATTGGTAGAAGCCGTTCCGCTACCACCACCCGTCCCGTTGAAGGCGCGGTTTGGACCACCAAGAGACGTGTCTGTGTTACGAGGATCGTGGAACACGACCTCAGTACCGGTGAAATCAGGTCGGTCACTACCGGCGCCTGAGAGCGAGCGATCAGTAGGCTCGGTGATGTTGAATGGTGTTCCAGTTTGCAGAACCGTTACACCGCTCAATTGCCAACCGCCCAAGGTTTTGCCCGCGAACCCCTTCTGATCTTTGAACAGTGGGAGTTCGTAGATGTAGCTCAGGACGTTACGTTGGCGAATATCCTGATCGCAGTTTCCACGATCCGCTCTTGGATCGTTGAAGCGGGTATTGGACCGCAATCCGGAAGAGTTGTCGATACAGTGGCTCCAGGTATAAGCGTTCTGGAAATAAAATCCTTCCGAGAAGCGCTTCGAAAGCGTGACCTGAAGACTGTTGTAGTTGGAGTTTGCTGACGTCTCCTGGTTGGTTATGTTGCTGAAAACCGCACCGCCAAATGCTGCATCTTGCGGATTGTTGATATTGAAGATGCGGCGCACAGAGGTATTACCGGTCGTGTTTGTTCCGGTCAGCCTCACGATTGACGGATTGATTTCCCGTCGCGTTAACAAGTTGACACCGGTTGTTCCAACATATCCCACTTCGAGCAGGTAGTTCTTCATGAACTCCCATTGGATGTTCATGTTGTACTGATGAGAGTAAGGGGTCTTGAAATCAGGATCGTTGATCGTCATCGAGATAGGAGCAACGCTCGCGAAGTCAAAGCTCTCACCTGGCGCTACTGGATGGAATGGGAATGGTTGTGCAATCGGCGTCGTGCAGAGTGCGTTCGCAAACGGATTGTTGATAGTCGTGCAATCCGAGAACGGCTGAATCGCAAACGGTGGCGCCGTCAGGAACTGCAAGGTCGTCTCGGAAATCACGGTGTCGTAATACAATCCGTAGCCTGCTCTCAAGCTCAAACGTCCATTGCCCATCAGGTCCCAGGCAAATCCAACTCTTGGACCAAAGTTATTCTTGTCCGTTTGATAGGTTGAACGCGTAATACCGGCATCCCCCGGGAATACGATACCTACTGGAGCTGTCGGGAAGACAGTCGATTGCTGGCCTGGACGGAAAGTGTTGACACGGTCATGACTGTCTACAAGTGGTGTATCTAACTCATAGCGCAGACCCAAGTTGAGTGTGAAGGTCGGACGAACTTTCCAATCATCCTGGACGAAGAGCGTGTAATTTTGAGTTTCGTATCGCGGAGTTCCCGCGCTGTTCTGGATATATTCGAGCACGTCGCCACGAGCGAAATCGCTCAAAGCGGCGGTCAAGCCTGGAATGACCGGCTTGCCCAAAATGTCCGTCATATCGCCAGTGAAGATGTACAGACCACTGTTGATGAAGTCGAAGGTCTGGTTTTGGTAGTAGTTGCGATACTCACCGCCCCATTTGAAGTGGTGATTACCGCGGTTGTGCGAAAAGTTGTCGACAAACTGGAACGTATTGTCGTCACGACCTTGCGGTCCTTGAATCGTGTTACCAAATGTCGAGAAGCCGGTGATATCCACTCGCGGTGGACCAGCGGCGTTCGGATCATCCGGAACAATACCCTGGATTCCCAGTGCAGCCGGAGATGTTTTATTCACCGGGACAACGCTGAGGGTGTCGCGCTGGTGCCACGAGAATCGAAACTCGTTTACGCTTTTCGCACTGAAGGTATGGAAGTCACTCACGATTACATTCGTAAAGCGAAGAGTGCCGCTCGTTCCGAATCCGGGAATGGTGGAACCACCAAACGCGAACGGATCCGTGAATGTCTGATCTTCGTTGAAGAAGGTAACGAACATGCTGTTCTTATCGGAGAACCGGTGATCGCCGCGGACCGAAAACTGATCGCGATCCAAAGTGTTCCCGGCCGAAGAGAACAACGTGCTGCCGGAGTTGGCCGCTGGGATCAACGCCAGCAACGCTTTTGCCTCGGGCGTGCCCACAGCGTTGATGATATTTCTCTGCGCTTGTGTGGGAACCGTTGCTGTTTGCGATACGCCTTGACGGCGACGGAAGCCCAGGTAGCTGAAGAAAAAGAAGGTCCGATCCTTGCCGCTAATGATCGAGGGTCCACCTTCACCGAATCGTGGCAGGTTCAATGGGCCACCGATCGTGCCACCGAATTCATTAACGTTGAACTGGGGCTTGCGCAGTCCGACGAATGACGGCGCCGCGTTATTAAAGAACGGCGTCGCGTTGAGCACGTTATTGCGGAAGAATTCGAAAAGGTCTCCGTGATACTCGTTGGTTCCTGACTTGCTGATGAGCGCAACAATGGCGCCGGAGTTACGTCCGTAGTCAGCCGAATAGGTGTTTGTCAGGATGCGGAATTCCTGCAACGCGTCGGGACTGAATCCCTGCACGGTGTCAGGAACGTTGATGGCGAGGTCGTTACTGTCGCCGCCATCAAGCAAGAAGTTGTTTGATTGAGCGCGTTGACCATTTACTGAGAATGGACCAACTTGTCCGGCGGGCATCACGCCTGCCTGCAATGGCGCCAACTGTAGCGGATTGCGTCCGCCCGCGCCTGCGAGAATTGGAAGATCATTGAGCGTTCTATTATCGACTGTTCTGCCGACGACAGAAGTTTCAG